>CAKZZS010000047.1 GCA_937884975.1 uncultured Clostridia bacterium
GAAAAAATCAGGTCTGTAGTCGTTAATAATTTTTTTAGTAATAAAAATGAATTTTAAAAAGAATTATTTCTCTCTTTTTCGTTTTGGAAACTCAAATCCGTCGGGTAAGGACGGTTTAGTCTTTATTTTTTTGACGTATCTGTCCTCTTCACTGAAAATACATCCGCAGTATTTTTGCATATAGAGTCCGGTTTCAATTGCCTTATCGTGTCCTTCCCAGAAGCCCACACGAAAATCCCTGTATAAAAAATCAATTCCGTATTCTTCGCTTAATTTTTCACAGTATTTTTTTATAAAATCGTGATTTTGATAAATGCTGTATAAAAGCGTTGTTGAAACCGCGTCAAAACCGTTATTCTTTGCATACTCAAACGTCTTTCGAAGCCTTACGGGATAACAATATGAAACGCAACGGCTTTCAAGATTATCTGACACATTTTTACAAAATTCGTCAAGTCCGTATTCGTCCTCAACAATAAGCTCAACCGACTTTGATTTCGCGTAAGAAACAAGCGTATCACGCCTTGCTTCATATTCCTTAAACGGGTGAATATTCGGGTTATACCAATAAAGTACGGGTTCAATATTTTCCTTTCTCAACTGCTCAATGCAATAAACCGAGCATGGCGCGCAACAAGTGTGAAGAAGTAATTTCATATAGTTTTTCCTTTAAATAAACTTTCCTTGAGTATACATTAAGAACCGGAAATAGTCAAATGAAATGCAGAGGATGAAATCATCCCCTGCATTTTTTACAGTGTTTATTTGCCCTGAGTAACCATATAGGGCTGGATAGCGCCTGCAAGCTTCGGAACAGGCATTGTCTGGAGAACAACCTCGCCGGGACCTGTAACAACAGTGTTAAACAAGCCTTCGCCGCCGAAGAGAACATTCTTAACGCCCTTTACGGTCTGAACGTCCATCTGACAGGTTGAGCTCATAAGAACAACATGACCGGTATCAACAATTAACTGCTGGCCGGGCTGAAGATTATAGCGGATAGCCGAACCGTCGATTTCAACAAATGCAATTCCGCTTCCCGAAAGCTTTTGCATAATAAAGCCTTCGCCGCCGAAAAGTCCTGCGCCGAACTTTCTCTGGAAGAAAGTTGAAAGCTGAACACCTGCAGTTGAAGCAAGAAAAGAAGATTTCTGGCAAACATATTCCTTGCCTGCGCCGATTTCAAGAGCCATTATCTCTCCGGGAAGACTGCTTGCGAAAGCGATCATTCCGGGACCGCCCTGAGCAGTATAATTATTCTGGAAAAGGCTCTCCTTTGTAACCATTCTGCCGAGCATTTTACCGAGTCCGCCGTTTGAAGAGGTTTCCATCTTCATATTCGGAGTCATCCAGCTCATTCCGCCGCCTTCGGTAATCATTGTTTCATTTGCATCAAGAGTGCAAACAGCAACAGGAAAACTACCGCCCTGAATTTCATATTTCATTTAACATACCTCCTTAAAAGTATTGCAATTAAATTATAATACACATTAAACTGTTTGTCACTAATTTTTTAAAAATTTGAATGAATACTATTATTATTGAAAATCTTTATTTGAAACAATAAAGGTTATCCTTTCTTCAATTGAGGAACCGCCGTGATTTAGTTTAATTCCGCCGTGATCGGTCGTGATAAGAATCAGCCAGTCCTCCTGCGAATAAGTCGGTCTTGATATAATCGAGTCAATTATATCGGCACCCATTGCGTCCGAATTTCTGAATCCGTTTACATACTTGGGATTCTGAAGTGAAAATCCGCTTGCATGGCCGTTGTGGTCGGTATATTCAAGCGTAAGGAAAATAAAGTCCGAACAATCCTCCTTACCCAAATCCGCAAGAACATTATCAACAGTACCGATATCTGTTTTAGCGCGAAGAAAAACAGAATTTATATTATTTTCGGTAATATAATTCAGCTCATTGATATAAGTTGAACTCTTCCTTGTAAAATGACCTGCCCAAGATACATAAAACGCGCTGCTGTCAATTATATTATCTTCAACAAGCGAAAGCAAAAGAGTTTTCGGTTCAAGCTCCTTCGGCTGACCGTTTCCCGTAACATTTATTGTGTTTGCCCAAACTCCCGTAAGCATTGAGCACCATCCGGGCGCGGTTGAGGTGTCTTGAATATTTTCTTCGGGATAATTAACTCCGCCGCAATATGAAAACTCGGCGTGTCCGTTATGGGACAAAAGCGTTTTTATACCGCTTTTCTTTGAGTTTTCAAGAAGCCTGAAGGTATCAACCCTGCATCCGTCATAACCAATTACAATTGCTTTCTTTTCCTTTTTACCGGAAGGCAATTCGCCTTCAAAATGATTTTTTATCAGCTTATAAATATCCGTCTGCGGTACAGCTGTCTGCCATGTATTTTCCATCATATCAAGGCTTTCAAGCTCGGACTCGAAATCCATTTCCGATATATTATCGTCCCCTTCAACAAAATATTTATTTGTCTGCGGATTAAGGTAAGACAATACGGAAAATGTTACAACAATTACAACTGTTGCAATAACTGAACAAAACAGAAAAGCTTTTGCCCACTTTTTCATAAAAACACTCCTTAAATGAGTTTATATACAAATTATAATTTCTTTTAACAAAAAAATCAACAAAAACAGTATTTAATAATAAAAAAAGATAAGCCACATTATAATAGAAAGCATTGATTTTTTATTTTTAATTGACAAATTGAATAAAAACTGTTATTCTTATATTGGTTAGCGGCTGCTAACCAATATTTTCAACATCGGGTTAGCGTATGCTAACCAAAAAAGTTATTAGGATATGGAAAAGAACTATGTCAATAGAAAAATCTTTAATTGAATACTGCTCCCCCACCCTTGCGAAGCTAAAAACAGCTAATCTGTTTTCTTGTAAATATTCGGAAGAGAATGAGTTGAATGCGGTTGTTGCTTCGTGGAATAGATATTTCAATGGAAAAGGCATTGAGCTTATAGTGTTGCGAAAGCAAAACGGTTCTGCTCTTGTTTATGTCTGCAGGAGAAACCGGCTTGAGCTTGATTTGGATAAAAAAGGCGTTGCCGAGTTTCTTGCAAATTACGGCTACGAGAGCATAAAAGTTGATTATGCTATTGAAAAGCTGAAGTCAAGGCTTAAAGACTGCGACGGCTTTCCGCACGAGATAGGGATTTTTCTTGATTATCCGCTTGAGGATGTTAAGGGCTTTATTGAAAATGCAGGCGCTAATTTCAAATGCTGCGGATGCTGGAAGGTTTACTGTAACGAATGCGAGGCAATTAAACTGTTCGCAAAATATCAAAAATGCCGTGAGGTTTATTCAAGACTGTTTTACGCTGGAACAAGAAGCATTGAGCAGTTAACGGTCAAGGCATAAACAAGAACTGACAAAAGGAGAATGAAAATGTCAATTGTAAAAAAATTCTTTAACAACACAAGAAAGCCCGAGGGCAAGCTCGGAAGAATTATGGTAAACGGGATGAACAGCGGCGGTCACACTGCGCTTGCCGAATGGGGCTTCGGCTTTTTAAATACAGACAAATCATTTATTGCGCTTGACTGCGGTTGCGGCGGCGGAGCAAATGTAAAAAGACTGCTCGATAAATGCGACAAGGCATACGGAATTGATTATTCTCCCGTAAGCGTTGAAAAATCAAAGGAAGTTAATGCCGAAGCAATAAAAAGCGGCAGATGTGAAATCCACCAATGCGACGTTCGCTCTCTCCCCTTCGAAAATGATAGCTTTGATTTGGTAACAGCATTTGAAACTGTATATTTCTGGCAGGAAATTGACAAGGCGTTCGCAGAAATTTTCAGAGTTCTTAAAAACGGCGGCACATTTGCGATTACAAATGAGTCAACGGGTACGGACAAAACCTCGGTTAAGTTTTCGCAGATAATTGACGGTATGAATTTATATACACCTGAAAAATTAGAGGAATTGCTTGAAAATGCAGGCTTCAGGAATATTGAAATTCACACTGACTCTCAAAAGCCTTGGACAAACGTTACTGCAGAGAAATGAGGTAAAACAATGGCAAGAAAAGACGAAATCAAATCGGCATATAAAAGTCTCGGGAAGGCACATAACCTCTATGACGGAATGATGACAGGCACAACTGTTATCGGCAGATGTATTGATAAGCTCGTCTGGCAGATGACTGCAGAGGATATGCTCGAATATCAGTCGGAAGCTTTTGCGGCTATACCTTCGGATTTCTCGGGCAAGCTGTTGGAGGTTCCCGTAGGTACCGGCGTGCTTTCAATGCCCGTATTCAAGACTCTCCCGAATGCAGATATTACCTGCCTTGACTATTCTGAAAAGATGATGGAGAGTGCCAAGAAAAGAGCGAACGAAATGGGTATCAATAATATTTCGTTCTGTCAGGGTGATGTAGGCAACCTGCAGTTTGAGAACGAAAGCTTTGACGCAGTTGTTTCTCTCAACGGTTTTCACGCTTTTCCCGATAAGGACGCCGCATTCGTCGAAACAAACAGAGTGCTTAAAAAGGGCGGGGTTTTCTGCGGTTGCTTTTATGTCAAAAATTCAAACGCTCATACAGACAAAATGATAAAGCGTTTTTATATCAAAAGCGGCTTTTTTACAGAGCCGTTTGATACGGTTGAGTCGTTAAGACAAAGACTTGAAAAAATGTATTCCGAGGTCAGAGTAGGAAATGTTGAGAGTATTGCATATTTTCAGTGTATTAAATAAACGAAAAGAGGAACGGGTATGTCAAAGGAAATAGTTGTTTTTGAAAGTGTTACGAAGGTTTTCGGCTCAGGTGAAGGAGAACAGAAAGCAGTTGATAATGTCAGTTTTTCAATAAACGAGGGCGAATTTGTTGTTATCCTCGGTCAGTCAGGCGCAGGCAAATCGACCGTACTCAATATGCTCGGCGGACTTGACAAGCAGACAAGCGGTAAAATCACCGTTAACGGCGAGGAGCTGTTCGGTCTGGACGATACCAAACTCGCCGCCTTCAGAGCAAAGAACATCGGCTTTATTTTTCAGTTCTATAATCTGCTTCCGAGCCTTACCGCTTACGAAAATGTTGCTCTTTCAAAGGATATTGTTAAAAATGCGCTTGACCCTACCGAAATGCTTAAAAAGGTCGGACTTGAAAAACATGCAGACAAGTTTCCCTCACAGATGTCGGGCGGCGAACAGCAAAGAGTATCTATAGCCAGAGCGCTCGCTAAAAATCCGCCTATCATTTTAGGCGATGAGCCGACAGGCGCGCTTGACTCGGAAACGGGAATTGCAGTGCTCGAGCTTCTCTCACGGTTAAATAAAGAAAACAAAAACACCGTTATTATCGTTACTCATAACGCAGATATTGCCCGTTGTGCAGATAAGGTTATCCGTATGAAAAACGGCAAGATAAAAGAGGTTACCATAAATGAAAACCCCGTTTCCGTAAGGGAGGTTCAGTGGTAATGCTTTTTAAGAAAACCTTAAGGGAATTAAAGCAGAATTTCGGTCAGTTCTTTTCGTTGTTTATACTCGTAATGCTCGCAACGTCAATGTATGCGGGCTTTATGGCTGACCCCATAGGAGGTAACAGAGCAAGAGAGGTTTTTCACAAGGACTCGGCTCTCGCTTCAGTGTGGATTTACGGCGAAAACTTTAATAATGATGACCTTGAAAATGTAAAAAAGGTCAACTTTGTTGAAAGTGCACAGCTTCGCACAAAGGTTACGGGAAGCGCCGTTAATCAAGGCGGAGCAGAGCTTGATTTATTCCTGCAAATGGATAACCTTGTAAACAAGCCGCAGACTGTTTCGGGTGAAGATTTCAACCCGAATGACAAAAACGGAATATGGATTAACAAAAACTTCGCTGATGAATGGAAACTGAAGGCCGGCGATGATTTTACGGTTGAATACGGCGGAATTGAGTTTACAAAAACAATCAAAGGGGTTGTCCTCTCCCCCGAATACGAATATATGTGCGCATCAACCGATGCCGAGACAAATTTTAAGAACATTTGCTATGCGTACGTTTATTACGAGGGATTTCCCGTTAAGGACTACATAATTCACTTAATTGAAAATGAGAAAATAAATATTGAGGATTTAAGAAAGAATACCGACATTGTTGAAAAGCTTGAAGAAAAGTTGTCTGCTATCGGTCTTTCAACTGACAGTATAACAAATGATACTCTGCTTGAGGCGGTAAAAAAGGCTGATGAAAAATCACTTTTTAAGCTTCTTCCCTACACACAGATAGTGGTAAGAGGTGTTGACGGACAAGAGCTGCTCTCAAAGGAGAGCGAAATATCAAAGGCTCTTGACGGCGACTATGCAGTTATGGTTGATTCCTCATCAATATCAGGCATACAGAGGCTTACTGCAGAGCTTGAACAGCACGCTTCATTCTCCTATGTGTTTATGGTTATCTTCCTTGCAATAGCAATTCTGGTTATTGCAACTGGTATGAGCCGAATGGTTGAGAGGCAGAGGACGCAGATAGGCACAATGAACGCTATGGGCATGAGTCGAAGGAAGATCATTTTACATTATCTTTTCTTCAGTTTTTCCGTTTCGTTTATCGGTTCAGTTGTTGGTACGGTAATAGGATATTTCCTTTTGGGAAATTATATGGTTTCATTATTCTCACAGTGGTACGTCGTACCAAATTGGAAAGCAGGCGCAGATTGGTCATTCTTGGCTATTTCAATTACAATAATCGGCGTGTGCGTGCTTGCGTCATACCTTTCGTGCAGAAAGGTGCTTAAAATCGCACCGAGCGAGGCGTTAAGACCGTCTGTTCCCAAGGGCGGAAAAAGAACATTACTTGAACGCCTGCCGTTCTGGAAAAAACTCAGCTTTTCGGCACAGTACAATTTAAGGGATATTTCCCGTTACAAGCTGCGTGCTGTTATGGCAGTATTCGGAACGGCTATGGGCATGATACTGCTTACGGGTACTCTTGCGGCTCTGACGATGCTTAACGATGTTTATTCGTGGACCTTTGAAAAAATACAGAATTTCGAATATGAGGCAATGCTTACAGAGGATGTTAAGCTTGACGAAATCGATTCGCTTTCCGACAGGCTATCGGGCGAATTAGTTATGAGAACGGGTATTGAAATAGCTAAAACAGAGCATGCCTTGAGCGACGAAAAATCAACGCAGACCTTAATGGTAATCGAAAATAAGGGTTTATTCCGTATTACCGATACCAAGGCGGAAATTACCGATTTACCCGAGGGCACGGTTGCGGTAACGAGGCGGCTTGCCGAGAAGCTGGGTATTAAGGTCGGAGATTCGGTTTATTGGCATATTTACGAAGAAAACACCTGGCACAGCGCAAAGGTCGGTGTAATTAACCGTTCACCCGAAACCTCGGGAATGACGATGACAAGAACAGATTTCGAAAAAACGGACTGCAAATTCACTCCCACGCTTTTGGCTACAAACGACAGCGAGATACTCAATATCAATAGCAAGGGAGTCAGCACGGTTTACAACATAACGGAGCTTCGTGAAATCTACGAAGAGAATATGCAGATAATTTGGGTGCTTGTAGTTGTAATGGTTATCTTTGCCTTTGTTATGGTAGTTGCCGTTCTTTATAACACGGGAAATCTTTCCTTCCATGAGAGATTAAGAGAATTCGCAACACTTAAGGTGCTTGGCTTCTCGTCAAAGGAAATCCGTTCACTTATTACAAAGCAGAATATTATACTCTCGCTTATCGGCATAGTATTGGGCGCACCCTTCGGCAAGCCAATGCTTGAAGCAATGATGAACTCAAACGGTGAGAATTTCGACTACTATGCAACCGTTACACCGCAGACTTATGTTTTGGCAGGCGCTGTAGTACTTGTAATATCAATGGCAGTCAGCCTGATGTTTACAAAGAAAATCAGAAGGCTTGATATGGTTGAATCATTAAAAGGAGCGGAATAAATGAAAAACAAGGAGCAACTGCCCGTTTACGGCGTAGGACCTATTTACGGCTTCGGTATTTCGGCTGTAAGTATCCTGTTTATGATTCTGTCAAGAAAATCCGTTTTAAGAGGCGGAACGATACCGAATCTTAAAATACCTTTTATTATTCTTGCTGTTATCTTTATAATTTCGGGAATAGTGATTTGGATTAACGCCGTTATTATTTCAAAAATCGATGACGGAATAAAAACGAACACGCTTGTTACTCACGGTATTTACGCTTATTGCCGCAATCCGATTTATACGGCTGTAACCTTTGTCAACATCGGTGCGTTGCTTTTTATGAATAACCTGTGGCTTCTGATATTGCCGTTTGTATATTGGTTGTTTATGACAGTGATGATGAAAAACACCGAGGAAAAATGGCTTTACGAAATGTTCGGAAAGGAATACACAGAATATTGCAAAAATGTTAACCGCTGTATTCCTTGGTTTAAGAGGTGATCTAATTATGAAGTATAAGGGAATATACTGGGCGATATTCAGTCCAATGATAAAAAAGAGTATATCGGAGAGATATTCGCCCTCTCTTGCAAAAAAAGCAATTTCAAAGGGCAAACAGGAATACAGAACCCTGTTATCTCATGCAGATGATCTGGGCAAAGGTAATCCTATGGCTTCAAATGCATATTTTGCCTATGTATTTGCAGCCGCATGGCTTGGAACAGATAAACAAATCACTCCGGACGGAATGGGAGAGGTTATGACAGATGTGCTGACTTCTCCTTTGCTGAAAACCGTTTTCGGTATGACGGATATCAATTCTTCAAAAGGTGAGAAGAAGTGGTATCAAGATATGAAAAAATATGAGCGTTGGTATGAAAAAAACAAATCTAAATATCCGGTAAACTGGGTTGTTGACTTTGATGAGGGCTTGCATAAGGACGGAAGCTACTACAGGTTCACAAGCTGCCCGATATGTGAGTTTTGCAAGAAAGAGGGTATCGAAGAGCTTATGCCATCTTTATGCGCAACTGATGAGGTAATGTTCAGGCTCCAGCACGGTGTGCTTCACAGAGAACATACGCTCGCACGCGGCGAAGGAGAGTGCGATTACTGGATAGTCGGAGATAAGGTAAATAACCCAAAATAGTTGTGAGAGGATTACTATGAAATATTTTGGTATGCCGCAGGGAATGTGGCTGTTATACAGAAACTCATTTAAGAAAAATATGGTAAATGTACTCGGCTTCAGTAAAAAAGAAGCAGAGGACATCACTAAAAAAGCAAAGCCTCTATACCGCCACATAATTACAAAGCTGCCCGAATTCGAGAAGGCAGACCGATTTAAGATGAATGAGGTCAACTGTGCCGTGTTTATAGCATTCGTAAAGAATATGGTAAACAAGCCTACGGTCGAAAAGCTGACCGAATACTATTCAAATTCAATGATGACAAAGTCGACAAAATGGTTTTGCAGAATGAGCGGCAAAAACAAGTTTTCCGAAAAGGATATTGCTTCATTGAAAGCAACAGAAAAACTCAGAGCCGCCGACAAAAACCCGTATTCGTGGAATATGGAATACCTCCCCTATCCCGACGGCAGCGGATATGAGGCGAGATTTACAAAGTGCGGGATCTGCACTCTGATGAAGGAATACGGGCTTTATGAATTCACGCCCGCTATGTGCCGCCTTGACTACGATATGTCACAAGCAGGCGGAGCAAGTGTTTTTGTAAGGGAATACACTTTAGCTTCGGGCGGACCGTATTGCGACTGCGGATATAAAAAGAAAGGGTAATTAAAATGAAATATCATATAGAAAAAAACACCGTTCAGGAAACACTTATTATTCCGCTTTACGGCAGGAAGGTATGCGCTGAGAAATACCCCGAAATGCTCAATGACGAGGAAGCCAAGCGGCTGATTGAGAATATTGACTACGACTTTGACGAAAAAGGCAAGCTGATGGAAAAGCAACCCGGACTTTTCGGCGCACTTGAGGTAGCGCAAAGACAGTATGACCTTCAATGTGAGATAGCGGACTATCTTAAAGCTCATCCCGAAGCCGCCGTCGTAAACCTCGGTTGCGGACTTGACACTACCTTTACAAGAGTCGATAACGGTCAGTGCAACGGTTATAATTTGGATTTACCCGATATTATTGAAATACGAAACGAACTGTTACCTGCAGGGAAAAGAGAAAAGAATATTGCCGCGGATTTAAACGACTTTTCTTGGTTTGAAAAGATAGACTTTGACGAGAACAAGGGAGCAGTTTTCTTTGCTGCAGGCGTGTTCTATTATTTCAAAACCGAGCAGGTAAAGGCGTTATTCAGCGCTATGGCGAAACATTTTAAGGGCGGTAAAATTGTATTTGACGCCTGTAACAAAATCGGCGCAAAGATGATGACTAAAACATGGCTCAAGGAGGCAGGCATCAGCGACGTCGGCGCGTATTTCAGCCTTGATAATATTGATGAATTAAAGCAGTGGAGCAGTGATTTCAAATCCGTTTCAGCCAAACCGTATATGAACGGCTACCGAAGGATTGATAAGCGTTTCGGTGCTTTTAACAAGATTATGTCTGCCTTCGGCGACAAGTTCGTAAAAATGCAGATTGTGAGGATTGATTATGAATAAACCCGATTACAAAAACTGGATACCTAAATGGATGATAAACGCAGGAATTATAGGAATAGCGTTATCACTGATATTGCTTGTGATATTTGCGCTTGTCCTTCACGGCACGGCAAAAATAGTTGTATGCGCAATTCTTGCGCTTGCATTCGTTTTTATGTGCGTATATCTCGCTTGGAGCGTTTTCGCTTACAACACATTTTCATACGACGGAAAAAGAAAACTCTCAAAGAGTATTATTGACGGCATAGCGAACTATGTTGACCTGCCCGACGGCGCAACAGCACTCGATATAGGTTGCGGAAGCGGCGCGCTGGCAATTGCCGTTGCGAAAAGAAATCCTAACGCAAACATTATCGGCTGTGACCGTTGGGGAAAGGAATACGCCTCCTTCAGTATGAAGCTCTGCGCCGACAACGCAAAGGCGGAGGGAATTGAAAATGCAGTTTTTCAAAAGGGCGATGCAACTGCCCTGCCTTTTGAGGAGGAACAATTTGACGCAGTTGTGAGCAATTATGTGTATCATAACATCCCGAGCCGTGACCGTCAGGTAATCCTGCTTGAAACCCTGCGTACACTTAAAAAGGGCGGTACATTCGCCATTCACGATATTTTCAGTAAGCAAAAATACGGAGATATGGATTCTTTCCTGAAAAAGCTCCGCGATATGGGTTACGAAAAGGTTGAGCTTATCGACACAACCGACGGTCTGTTTATGGAAAAGGACGAGTCAAAGATTATGTTCCTTAATGAATCCAAGCTGCTTGTCGGTAAAAAGTAAAAACAAACATTGCTATCTATGATTTTTAACACAGTTATAGAGAACCAGATTAAGAACGGAGGTTGAGTATGAAAGAAAAAAAGCCATCTGGCTTTAAGCGGTTAATGGATTATGCCGGAAGTCATAAAGCACTTACATATCTGTCTTTTGTATTATCCTTTGCGAGCTCTCTTGTCGCACTGCTGCCGCTGATAATGATATACAACATAATTAAGGAGGCAATCGCAGTTGCTCCGAATTTCAGTGAAGCCGAGCACATTGTTTCAAACGGTGTGCTTGCCGTTGTGTTTGCGCTGTTATCAATGATTATATACGTTACCGGGCTTATGCTTTCCCATAAATCAGCGTTTCGTATTGCGGGTAATATACGCAAGGCAATGATCAAGCACATTCGCCTGCTTCCCGTTCATTTCAGCGATGATTTCGGCAGCGGAAAGCTTAGAAAAATAATAAATGACAGCTCAGCTGCAGCAGAAACCTATATTGCGCATAATCTACCCGATATGGCTGCTGCGCTTGCAACGCCTCTCGGTATGCTTATTATTATGTTCGTTTATGATTGGCGTTACGGTTTGGTGTGCCTTGTTCCGATTATTCTTGCGTTTGCGGCAATGTCAAAGATGATGGGTCCTGCTATGCAGGAGGATATGAAACTGTATAACGACGCGCTTGAGGATATGAACAACAACGCCGTTGAATATGTCAGAGGCATCCCCGTTGTTAAAACCTTCGGGCAAACGGTGCATTCTTTCTCACGATTTAAGAAAACAATTGACAATTACAGCAAATTCTGTATTACCTACACAAAGCGTATGCGTCAGCCAATGCTTCTCTTTCAGCTTTTTATCAACAGCACTTTTGCATTTTTAATTGTGCTTGTTCTGATTTTTACAAATGGTTCAAATATAACCGAGGATATTATTCTCAACTTTCTGTTCTATGTAATTATCACACCTGTTATCGCTACAACGCTTTCAAAGATACTGTTTATGAGCGAGGGCGGTATGACAGTAGCAGACGCATTTACACGCATTGACAGCATACTTGAAATTCAGCCGCTTGAAGAAGTACAACAACCAAAAGTGCCGCTGGATTTCACGGTTAAATTCAATAATGTAACATTTAGCTACAAAGGCAATGAAACACCTGCTCTTGACAGTGTTTCCTTCACTGCCGAAAGCGGAAAGACTTTGGCGTTAGTCGGACCTTCAGGCGGAGGAAAGACGACTGCTGCAGGGCTGATATCCCGCTTTTGGGATGTGACCAAAGGCAGTATAACAATCGGCGGCATTAATGTTAAAGACATAAAAACTGAGGAATTAATGAACACGGTATCATTTGTTTTTCAGGACAGCAAGCTGCTGAAAACCTCTATTATTGAAAATGTCCGTCTTGCAAAACCGAATGCAGATTATGACGAAGTTTTAGGTGCGCTTCATAAGGCGCAGTGCGATGATATTATTGAAAAGCTGCCAAACGGAGTGGATACGGTTATAGGCACTAAGGGTGTTTATCTTTCGGGCGGTGAGCAACAGAGAATTGCGATTGCAAGAGCGATGCTTAAAAACGCTCCCGTTATTGTACTTGATGAAGCAACCGCTTTTGCAGATCCCGAAAATGAATATCTTGTCCAGAAAGCATTTACAGAGCTGTCAAAAAATAAAACGGTTATTATAATTGCTCACAGACTGACAACCGTTAAAAATGCAGATAATATCATTGTGCTAGAAGGCGGCAAAATTGCCGAGCAGGGTTCACACAGTGAGCTTATTGCCAACGACGGTTTATATAAAAAGCTGTGGGATAATTACAATGAATCCGTTTCATGGAAGGTAGGTGCGTAGTATGCTCAAAAAGATTATGAAAAGCTTTGCTATGTCCGAGCAGGGAGCAAGAGGATTTGTGCAAGCTGTTCTCGCCTGCACCGTTTCCGATATTGCGCTTATGTTCCCTATAGGTCTGCTTTATTATATGGCAGTTGATTTGCTTGGCGGTGAAATCAGTAAAGAAAAAATAATATTTTATATTGCAGGTATTTTTATTGCGTTTGCTCTTATCTATGCAACACAATACTGGCGTTATAACGCAACCTTCTTCACAACCTATAACGAGTCAAAGGAGAGGCGTATTACACTTGCGGAGAATTTAAGAAAACTTCCGCTTTCATTTTTCGGCAAAAAGGATTTAAGCGACTTAACGAATACGATTTTGGGCGACTGTACAGCGATTGAGCATTCCTTTTCTCATGAGATTCCGCAGTTTTACGGTTCAATTTTTTCAACGATAATCGTTGCTGCCTCACTGTTTTTCTTCGATTGGCGTATGGCGCTTGCAAGTGTTTGGGTGCTTCCGATTTCACTTGCAATCGTAGGCTTATCCAAAAAAGCACAGATGAAATTTAACGAAAAGAAAACGAGAACGAAGGTTGCTCTTGAAGACGGTATTCAGGAATATATTGAAGGCTCTAAGGATTTGAAGAGCAATAATGCAGAAGATAGGTATTTGCGTTCCTTCTTTACGATTGCCGACAGGTATGAAAAGGAGTCAATGGTGTCCGAGCTTGGTGTTGCAGCTTATGTTGTTCCTGCACAAATGCTGTTGAAGCTCGGAATTGCCTCAACGGCTCTCGTCGGCTCTGCACTATTGATAAAGGGAACATTAACTTTACCAACCTTCTTTATGTTTTTGATTGTTGTATCAAGAATATATGAACCTATGAGCGCAACGCTGATTTATCTTGGTGCAAAAAACGCTATTCAGGTAAACATAGATAGAACAAATGATATGAACAATGCCGCAAAGCAAACCGGTATGACAGATTTCCATCCCGATAACTGTGATATTGTTTTTCAGAATGTTGCTTTTGAGTATAACGACGGCGAGAGTGTTTTGAGCGATGTTTCCTTCACGGCGAAGCAGGGAGAGGTTACCGCTCTTGTAGGTCCGAGCGGCGGTGGAAAAACAACTGTTTCCCGCCTTGCGGCACGCTTTTGGGATGCGAGCAACGGTACTATTACAGTCGGTGGAATTGATGTTTCAACTGTTGACCCTGAAACTTTGCTTGGCATTTATTCCATTGTTTTTCAGGATGTCACGCTATTTGATAACAGCATTATGGAAAACATAAGAATCGGCAGGCAAAGCGCAACCGATGAGGAGGTTATCGCAGCGGCAAAGCTCGCAAACGTTGACGAATTTGCTGACAGACTTCCTAACGGGTATAATACTCAAATCGGTGAAAACGGCGCGCTCCTTTCAGGCGGAGAGCGCCAGAGGATTTCTATTGCGAGAGCCTTCTTGAAGAACGCGCCGATTATACTGCTCGATGAAGCAACCGCTTCTCTTGATACGGAAAATGAAACCTTAATTCAAACCGCACTGTCAAGATTGATTAAAAACAAGACCGTCCTCATTATTGCACATAGAATGAGAACGGTTGCACGAGCAGATAAGATTGTTGTAATAAAGGACGGTAAAGCAACAGAACAGGGTGCGCCCGATGAACTTTACGCACAGGGCGGTGTATTTGCTAATATGGTTAATTTGCAAAAACAAGCAAATTAAGTGATTTAGCCTATTAAAAATGAGGTGATTATATAATGATGCTCGGTTTGTTAATACCCTTTGTCGGTACTACTCTCGGCTCAGCTACGGTGTTCTTAATGAAGAACAAAATCAACGAAAAGCTTGAAAAGCTTTTGTTAGGCTTTGCCTCGGGAGTTATGATTGCGGCTTCAATATGGTCATTGATTATTCCGTCAATTGAAATGTCGGATGAAAACACATATAAATTCGTTCCTGCGGCAGTAGGCTTCCTTTTTGGTATTGCCTTTTTACTTATACTTGACAGCGTGATACCGCACCTGCACATCGACAAAACTCAGGAGGGTATTAAAACCTCAAAACTTAAAAAGACAACAATGATGGTGCTTGCCGTAACACTTCATAACATACCCGAAGGTATGGCTGTAGGCGTAACTCTGGCGGCGGCGCTTAACAGTAACTCGAAAATCACTTTAGCGGCGGCAACCGCACTGTCAATAGGAATTGCTATTCAGAATTTCCCGGAGGGAGCTATTATATCAATGCCCTTAAAAAGTGAGGGTTCGTCAAAAGGTAAAGCGTTTTTACTCGGCACTCTGTCCGGCGCAGTAGAGCCTGTTTTCGGTCTTTTGACGGTTTTACTTACAAGCGCAATTCTGACCGCCCTCCCCTATCTTCTTTCTTTTGCGGCAGGCGCAATGATTTATGTGGTTGTAGAGGAGTTAATCCCCGATTCGCAAACGGGCAAGCACTCAAATATTGCTACAATAGGTCTTGCCGTCGGCTTTGTAACAATGATGATTTTAGATGTCTATTTTGGATGAGGTGATAAAATGCTCTTGAAATACATAATCGAAATGATTGTCTTTTTGGGACTGTTTACACTTCTTGTAAGACTATATGCAATTGGCGGAGCAATAAATGCAGTGTTTTTCTACCCTGCCGAATATCAGAAAACAGCGGTCGAAAGAGGCTTGACAACCAATGAAATAATTAAAAAGCGCCGCAGTGTATTTCATTGGACCTTCATAACTGCGATGCTTATTGCATTAGTTGTTATTGTCGGCATTATAAACAAGGCGGATACATTCTTCATCGCCTATCTCCAGTCGCTTTTGTTTCTCGAGATTATGAATATCTATGACGGAATAATTATCGATAAGGTTTGGGTCGGGTACTCAAAGCTATGGAAAATCGGCGGTATGGAGGATATACCTTATATCCAAACTTGGAAGCAGGTGCTTATAAAAAGAGGCATACTTGCTTTAATATGGATACCGCTTTCGGCAGTAACTGCCGGATTGGCATTATTGGTAAATACCGTTGCTTATTAAGAAACCCGTAAGCCGTTTTATTAAGTGTGCGGAAAGGAGTAAATATGAGTCTGCCCAATGACCCTTTAATATTGGTAAGCGTAGTAAATACAAAGTTAAGGGATTACTATCCAAATCTTGATGCGTTGTGCGAGGACTTAGGCGAGGAACGCATGGAACTTGAAGTAAAGCTGTCATCTGTCGGTTATTTCTATGACGAACTTCAAAACCAATTTGTAATTCGTTAAAAAACAAGGAGTTATATTATGCAAGAATCAGGCGAAATGTATTTAGAAACCATATATATTCTTTTGAAAAAAAGCGACAGCGTACGCTCAATTGACGTTGCGAATGAAATGGGCTTTTCAAAGCCGAGCGTTAGCAGAGGCTTGGGCATTCTTCGTGACGGAGGTTATGTAAACGTTGACGAAAACGGTTACCTGTCTCTTACGGACGCCGGAAATGAATATGCAGAGAAGATTTATAACCGTCATACCGTTTTGACAAAACTGCTTGTCAGCATCGGAGTTGACGAAAAAACAGCGGCGGAGGACGCTTGCCGAATGGAGCATGTCATTTCCGACGAATCGGTAAACAAGATACAGATAGCTTTAAAAAAAGAAGCAGTATAGAGAATAAGGGCAGCGCTTAAAAGCACTGCCCTTATCTTCTTATCAATTCCAAGGTCATAAATTTAATACTACCCTGTGTACATTTTGTACGTTGTGTGGTATAATTTAATAAATATTTTACATCAGGTTTTGGGTAATTGTATATGAGCGGTTTTGATTTTTACATAGAAACAAAAGAGGATATGATAAACGCTGTTGAAACATACGGCATTGTTCCTCTGTTTCAAAATTCATTAAAAGGCTTTTCAATTGAAGAACATGTCGACCCGAACGCTTGGTATTCCGCCGCTGACGACGGTTGGAAGGTGTGGGAATGGAAAGGTCCTGTTATCCGTGAAAGCGGCTGCGCATACGGAAAATTTTTTGAAAAGAAAGCCTGTTTCATCAGTAAGGAATGGTACCTTGATTTTGCTAATTATCGCCGTGACGGTTATGATTTTGATACACTGTATGACTGTGGGTTAGCGTATCGGGGTGATAAAATTCTTTATGATTTAATAAGCAATAACGCTCCGATTTTATCTAAAAGATTAAAGCAGATAGGTAATTACAGAAAAGACGGAGTCAAGGGCTTTGACACAATGATAAACCGTCTTCAAGCGAAGGGATATGTGCTTATCAGCGATTTTGTTTATATGCGTGATAAGTACGGAATGCAATACGGCTGGGGCGTTGCGGAGTATTCCACTCCCGAAGCGTTTATGGGCGAGGATTTCACTGACCTTGTTTATTCGTGCGAACCTGAAGAATCATATCAGAAGATATTTGAACATATTAAACAGCTTAATCCTAATGAAAGCGACGAAGCGATTAAAAGATTCTTAAAATAAATAACCATTTATAGGATGTTGACGAGTTAAATTGTTTCAACATTTTAAAAACAGTAAATCAGAAAGGCATTTTATTATGAGATACTCACAGCAGTTAGGTCAATGGAATTTTTCAATTGACGAGCTTGGTTATAAAGCTAAAGTTACCGTTCCGCACACATGGAATGTTGACGAAAAGGTAATGAAGCACAGAGGAAAAGCTGTTTATGAAACAAGCGTGTTCATTGACGAAGATAAACAATGCAAAAAGGCATATCTTAAATTCAACGCTGTTTATCATTCGGCAAAAGTTTATGTTAACGGTTCTTTTGTAGGCGAGCATAGCCGTTCGGGATATACTCCGTTTACCGTTGATATCACAAAAGCCGTTACTTTCGGAGCCGACAACACGATAAAGGTTGAGGTTGACAATACTCATAACGAGGAAATGCTTCCGTATAAAGACGCTTTTGACTGGGCTGATGACGGCGGTATAATTCGCAAGGTTGAATTGCAGTTTCTTGAGCCAGATGGAATAGAATATATGCACATTACCGAAAATATTGAGCATATTGACGGAGAATTTGCAAGCGGTACATTGAATATAAAAACAAATATCACCAAGCCCTGCAAGATTAAGATTTATGACTACTCAACGGGTGAGCTCGTTCTTGAAAGCGACAGCTTGACTGTTCCCTATGAGAACCTGAAACTGTGGTCGTGCTACTCCCCTAATCTTTATATAGTTACGCTTGAAACAGACAATGATTTAATTGAACAGAGAATCGGTATTCGTAGAATTGAGGTTAAAGGCGAAAAGGTTTATCTTAACGGAAAGGAAATCTACTTAAAGGGCTGTGAATGGATGCCCGGTTCACATCCCGATTTCGGTATGGCGGAACCGCTTGAGCACAGTTTAAAATGCTTAAGGCAACTTAAAACTGCCGGCTGTGTATTCACCCGTTTTCACTGGCAACAGGACGAAGCACTTTTTGACTGGTGCGATGAGAACGGACTGCTCGTTCAGGAGGAAATACCGTACTGGGGCTATCCGAAGCAAGCTACTCCCCTGCAGTTAGATATAGCAAAGCAGCAGGCTGACGAAATGATTTACTATCATTTTAATCACCCGTCAATTGTATGCTGGGGTGTCGGCAACGAACTCGGCGCAGAAACCGAGCCAACTATTCAGTATGTAAAGGACATAATCGGGTACATAAAGGCAAAAGACAGTCGTCTTGTAAATTATGTTTCAAATACATTGAGCCGTATTGAAAATACAGATAAAGATGATGCTACACTTTACGGTGATATTGCTATGTGGAACGATTACCTCGGACTTTGGGAGCCAAGTGACGACATACCTAATCATATGAAACGCACCTGCAAAAAGGCGGACGGTATGCCGCTTCTCGTTTCGGAATTCGGTCTGTGCGAGCCGCACTTCAAGGGCGGAGACAAGGAGCGTGCGAGAATACTTAAGGAACGGCTTGAAATGTATAAGATAATCCCAAACATCTGCGGCTATATGTGGTTTTCACTTAACGATTACCGAACGCATTGCGGAGAAGAATGCGAAGACAGACTCCGCCGCCGTGTTCACGGCTCAACCGATTTGTACGGCAACGAAAAGCCGTCTTACAGACTTCTTTGCGAATTGCAAAAATAGATAAAACAGTAACAGAGCGTGGAGTTTAATTCTCCACGCTCTGCTTATATAATAAATTCTTACTCAAGCGGTAATTGGTTTTCGAGCAGATATTTCGTATATCCGCTGCTTGTATATGCCGCAAACTTTTGGTACTGATCGGATTTTTCGCTGTCCGCAAAATCACAGATGCTTTTAATAATAATAGCTGTAGGCTGAGGAGCCTTACAGTTCTGGCAGGTGAATGCAACGCTGTAGGATTCCATATCCAAGCCAACGGTGTGTGGGAACAACGACAACACCTGCTTTTCGACAACGGCACGGTTTGCAACGACAGAGCTGCCGCACGCAAGAGGTCCTATGTGAACGTGAAACTCGTTGTCTTCTCTGCCCATTGTGTCCTTTACGATATCAACAATTTCTTTGTCAATATATACCGAGCGAGGTCTCGGCAGGAAGCCTATATCTCCAAAGCGAATTTCGGTTTCATCGGGACCGACAAATTTGCCTGTTGAATAGTCCCAAATTACATCGGGAACTATAACATCACCGTAAATCTGCTTGGCTTCATCTCCCGTTCCTGCCGCAATTCCGCTCATAATAACATATCTCGGCTTGAACGTTTCAATAGCCTTCATTGTCAATACAGTAGCGGCAGTCATACCCATAACAGACTGTTGCGCCGTAATTATTCTTTGGCGTTTCCCGTCCTTTTCAAAAAAGGTTTCGTAATACACCTGACTGTCACCTTCAACGGATATTTTTTTCCAATCGTTGTAAAGGCTCTTTATGCTGTTTGTCTCTATTTCCACAGCAGTAATAATAAACGCTGTGCATTGATAATTATTTTCCATTATCCCCTCACCTGAAAGCATTAAAAATGTAACTGTTAGTTTTTCACATTGTGTTTTTTCTTCTTAAACAAATTCTTTATTTGCTCTTCATAGTGCTTATTTATAACGCCGCCGATAAGAATTATCGAAATGCTGAAATAAATCCATATAAGAAATACCGCATTTACTGCGAGACTTCCGTAGAAGGACTTGTAGATGTTTCCCCTGTTGTTATAGATTGCAAAGAATATTGAGAAAACAGATGTGCCTATAGCAGCAAAAAGTGCGCCGGGTAGCTGATGAACGAGCTTTCTCTTCCCTGACGGAGCAAATTTGTAAACGAGAGCGAAAAACAAGGTTAATGAAATCAGACTTAATAGATTATGACCTCGCCTTGCCCACGCCTCGAACATCGCCTTAGTCGGAAATGCGGTTGAAATTATATCCTCTATGCTGTGCCCTCTTGCAAAGACGACAAGCAAACCACCGACTATCAGCAGAGTCGCAACGGTATAAACAAGAGCAAAACCAATCATTGAAAGATATTTTCTCTTTTCCTTTACATCATAGACCATATCAAGCGACTGAATAACGGCGAGCATTGCCTTTGACGATGCCCAGAGCAAGAATATGACCGAAACCGAGAAAATCGCTTTTCTTGCCGAATATGCCTCGCTTACAACCAATGCTACAAGCTCGTGCACGGCATCGGGAGTAATATTAACTATGGCATTCTGCAGTTCATTTTCGCTTATACCCGTAAACGGAAGCTGGGCGCAAAGCAAAATAAACAAAGGTATCATTGATATAAAGGCGTAGAACGAAATACTTGAAGCATTACGCCCTATCTTGCTTCTCCCGATTTCATCGGTAAAGGAAAAAATAAAATCGGCTATTTTGTTTTCCGCTCTGAATTTATCTATACGTTGACCTATTTTCATAAAAAAGAAAAGCTCCCGTCTAAATCTTTTTCTTCATTGTAAGAATATTTTTTCCGTCTTTATGTTCGTATGAAACGGAGTCCATATTCTTTTTGGTAAGGAATATACCGAGTCCGCCGATTTCTCTGTCGTCAGCCGACAGAGTTACGTCAGGCTCTTTTCTTTCAAGCGGATTATAAGGTACGCCGCTGTCCTTGAAAACTATCGTAACCTCACCGTCGTTGTTTTCAATGGAAATCTCCGCCTTGCCGACACTGTCGCCGTAAGCATAGTTTGCGATATTGACAAAGATTTCCTCAACGGCTAAATCAACCTTCATCTGAGCCTTGGGAGAACAGCCGTTTTCCTCTAAAAAGCCGTCGATAAATTCATTGACCGCTTGGAGTTTTTCAGTTGTCGCGTCTACAGTCAATGTTTTCAAGTCCTCTTCCTCCTTAAGTTCAAGGCACATCATTGTTAAATCGTCAAACTGCGGAGCATCGCCGACAAAGGCATTGACCGATTCGTTAATTGAGTTAAGAATTCCCTTCGGATTTCCGTTTTTGTTTTTGTTTAAGGCCTCAAGCATACGCTCGATAGTGAACATATTGTTGTCTTTATCCGTAGCTTCTGGAACGCCGTCTGTATAAAGGAAAAGCTTGTCACCCTTATTTAACTGAATTTCAAAATCCTTATACTTAACGCCCTTCATAGCACCGACAACCAAGCCGTGCTTATTCTTGACTATTTCAAATTTTCCGTTCTTTCGGTAAACGGCAGGGTCGTCGTGACCTGCGTTTGCAGCAGTGAGCTTACCCGTTGATATTTCAAGAATACCAAGCCAAACGGTAACAAACATATCCGCCTGATTATGCTCACAGATATTGTCGTTTACAAAGGTAAGAATTTCGGCAGGTGTGCCTCCCATGTGCGTTCTGTCGCTGATAAGAATATTCGTAACCATCATAAACAGCGCCGCAGGGATACCCTTTCCCGATACATCAGCCATAACAACTGCGATATGGTCCTCGTCAATAAGGAAGAAATTATAGAAATCTCCTCCGACCTCCTTTGCAGGAGTCATTGAAGCAAATATATCAAAATCCTTTCTTTCGGGAAAGGCAGGGAAAATGTTGGGAATCGAGTTTTCCTGAATAGTTTTCGCTATATCGAGCTCTGCGCCGATACGCTCTTTTTCAGCCGTGACGGAGGTTAAGTTGTCAATATAACCGATCATCTCGGATTCCATTTCATCTATGGCGTGGCCGAGCTTTGCTATTTCGTTAATACTGCTGACTGTGCCAAGCTCTTCACCCTTTTTATTCTCCTTTGCAAAGCGAGCTGTTTCGTCCGAAACTCGCTTTAAGGGCTTGACAAATTTCTTGCGGATATAGAAAGCAGTGGATAAGGAAACAAGCACCGAAAGAATTATCGTAGAAATAGCAATGTTTATAAGATAAGGACGTCTGCTCTCCTTAAGTTCGCTCATCGGTCTCTGGATACACATTAAGCTGACAACCTCATCCCCGGAGTTTTTAATCGGTATCAGTGTTGTAATATGCGGAGGAGCGCCTTTCAGATTCGTCGTTCTGAAAACAGTACCGTACAAAGTGTTGCCCTTATATATCTCCTTATAGAGATTTATATATGTATCATTTGTGGCATCCTGCTGATATCCAATTTCCCAGGGGGTGTAAGGAGTATCCTCGCCTACCAGATTAAATACAGAGGTAAAACGTCCGTAATCCGTTGTATCAACCTTAATAACATAAACAAGTGAAACTTGCATACGCTTACAGAAGGTATCAAGATTGTCCTTTGTTTTCCTGTATTCTTCAGACTGTCCGCCGTCCAAAAGATAATCATCAATATGGTCGCCGTTTACAAGTGCAGCTGCCGTATAAGCCATATTTGCGGTTGTATCGCTGTATTCTCTTTCAAAGGCATTCGTAAAGCTGACATAACCTATAATACTCACAATCCAGCTGAACAAAAGCAATAAAAATACAACGGCGCTTATAATGTTAAACGCTAAATTAGAACGTAATTTTTGTATTTTTTTCATAATTACTCTATCGTAAGAATGTCGGAAAAGCCCGTCATCTCGAATATCTCCATAACCGTGCTCTGAACATTTTTAACCTTCATACTGCCCTGTGCATTCATTTTCTTCTGCGCTTTGAGAATAACGCGAAGTCCTGCGGATGAGGTGTAGCTCATATCCTTTAAATCGAGGATAAGCTCGGTTATTCCATCGGTGTTTTCTTCAATAAACTTTTCAAGCTCGGGTGCAGTTGCCGTGTCAACTCTGCCCGATATAAATACGGTAAGCGAATTGCCGTTTCTCTCATTTGTTATCTGCATATAACTTCCTCCTTATATGTCTTAAAAATACAGCTTTTCAGTATTCGGAACATTATTGACAAGATAATTCTTACAAAAATCAACGACGCTCTTTACATAAGAATCGTTTATATCCTTCTTTTCCATAAACCAACGCATAAGACGGGTATATGTAATAACCTCGCACATTTTTATAACGCTGTTAATGAACTGCTCATCTTTGTCAGCGAAATAATACTTAAATGTATCGTAGCAGAACTGTTCGCAGTATTCCCGTTTAACACCGAAGAACTCCTGGGCATTCAGCTTATCGACGCAGCTGAAACCGACATAAGCAGCAAAGATGGCGGCAAATTCAAAAATCGGATGTCCCATAGAAAGCGTATCCATATCAATAAGCAGGTTTTCACCGTTCTGCTGCATAATGTTCTTGATATGAAAATCGCCGTGAAGCATAGTGTTTGTATCGGGAATATCGTTGACAAGCTTTAAGAGCTTTTCTCCGATTTCCTCGGGCAAATGCTTTGAGGTAAAGTTTGTCCATTTAAGGACTTCCTGCTTTTTGTCGGGAAGCTCGCCCGGCTTGAGAGTTGTGGCGTGCATTGTCTTTAAGATTTCAACGCTCTGTTTTGCAAGTGAAGCGACATCCTCACCTTCGTTAATGAGAGTTGCAAAGGATTTGGCGTTCAACAGTTCAAATACCGAACCGTACAGGTCACCGACCTGAACAACATCGTATGGAATTGCCGTAGGAATACCCATTACAAAGGCTTTTCTCGCAAGCTCTCTCTCATTATGTATTTCGGCAAGAGAATCAGGATTTTTATAAACCTTAACGATAGTGTCCGGGTCCGTGCGGTAAACAATTCCGTTAGCACCCTCGCCTATTACTTCACAGCCTTCAACCGAAAGCTTTCTGTAAGCCTTTTTTACCTCCATCATCTCGGAGAAGCCTGTCATATCAAAGATTTCATAAACCTCCGAGGAGCAGTTTATAACCTTTGTAGTATCATTTGCTTTTTTAAGTCTTAAAACAACACGAAGTCCTGCGCTTGAAATATATTCAAGCTCGCTCGCATCAAGCGTAAGCTCGCCGTCAAATACGCCGATTTCGTCGTTAATTCTCTTTTCAACCTCTGCTGCATTAGTTGAATCAATTCTGCCTGAAAGCTTAATTATTTTTTTCATAGTCTAAACTCCTTTATTCGTATTTGCCGAATACTTTATTGAACAATGCCTTATACTCTTTATATGCAAAATATTCGGCAAGCTCTTTTGTATATTCAAGTACCGTTTCGTGGTACCAGCGTTGCTGTTTTGGATCTTTTTCGTTAAAGCGCTCAAAAACCGCTTCTCCCAATATGTCGTAATCCTTTGCGAGAGAGCGCATATTCGACAGTTTATCAGCTACCCAAAGTATTTTTGAGTTTATACCGCTATCCTTTAATACGGCGAGGCTTTCCTCTTTTCTGATTTTCCAAGAAGCGCTTGCCTTCATTTCAGGTCGCTTATCCTCGGTTTCGTGAGCTACAAGCTCGGCTATTTTGGGACCGAAGTTATTGAGAATATCCTCGGCGGTAGTTTCCGTATCTTCAACCGTATCATGAAGTACAGCCGCCGCTAAAACATCAGTGTCTTTTGTCATTGTTCCTGCAATAACCGCAACCTCAAGCGGATGCAATATGTAAGCGCCGCCGTCCTTTCTCGTTTGCCCCTCGTGAGCCTTTACGGCAAAAATTATTGCTTTATCAAGAACACTTTTCATATTTATGTCTCCTATATAATAATTATTTTTAATTATATCATAAAACCTGCCGAAATTACAATAATTATTACGGCTTTTTCAACAGGTTTGATGGACTTTTTATAAGTTTTATGATAATATTATTTAAAGCGTTTAATCGCTGAAATAATCAGAATTTAATCAAAGGATAAAAGCCATGGTTTTATATATCAACAGTTGTGTCCGTGAGGACTCACGGACTGATAAAATAGCAAGAGCAGTTTTAGGAAAAATCGGTAACGATTATAAAGAGCTTTATCTGCCCGAAGAAAATTTGCAACCGTTGTCAAGAGAAAGACTTGAAAGAAGAACAATGCTTATTGAAAGCGGCGATTATTCGGACGAAATATTTTCTTATGCAAAGCAATTTGCGTCTGCAGATAAAATAGTAATTTCGGCTCCTTTTTGGGACTTATCCTTCCCCTCTCTGCTTAAGTTGTATATTGAAAACATTTATGTAACGGGAATAGTTTCGGAATACACCGCTGACGGCAGACCGCGCGGCTTATGCAAGGCAAAGGAACTTATATATGTCACTACTGCAGGCGGTCCGTATGTTCCAGATTACAGCTACGGGTATATTAAAGACCTTTGCGAAAACTATCTCGGCATATCCGAGGTTAACCTGATTTATGCAGAAATGCTTGACGTTGACGGATTTGACGAGGAAAGAATCGTTTCAAAGGTAATTGACGATATAAACGAAGGAAATATTGTATGACTATTCCAATAAGAAAAGTGAATACGGGCGAATTCACTATGAATTACTTTACCTTCGGTGAGGGTGAAAAGACCTTTGTCATTCTCCCCGGCTTAAGTGTTCAGAGCGTGATGCCTTCGGCAGAGATTATTGCGAAGGCTTATGACATTATAGCAAAAGAATTTACCGTATATGTGTTCGACCGAAGAAACGAGCTGCCGCAAAGCTACTCGGTTTATGATATGGCTGACGATACGGCAGAAGTGTTTATCACACTCGGATTAAAAGATGTTTACCTTTTCGGCGCTTCTCAGGGCGGTATGATTGCTATGACAATCGCCGCAAAACATCCCGAGCTTGTCAAGAAGCTGATGCTCGGCTCATCCTCGGCTCGAATTACTGACGGTCAGTATAAATCAATCAGCA
This sequence comes from uncultured Clostridia bacterium, assembly GCA_937884975.1. Classification (GTDB taxonomy): domain Bacteria; phylum Bacillota; class Clostridia; order Oscillospirales; family Acutalibacteraceae; genus Fimenecus. Next base: position 26,254 of record CAKZZS010000047.1, read on the forward strand.
AGTGGCTCGATTTGGCAGAGAAAAAAGAACGGGTACACCTTAACCTTGAAATGGGAAGAGTTCTCTACCCAGAAGCCATGTTTGAAAAATTCAAGGACACTTTGGCTTCTTTGGGAGAGAGTATAACCGACAGTGATTTAGAGCGATTTATTACTCTTGCTGAAGGTACAAAGGACTTTGATATTTCCGAAAAACTAAATGAAATAACTTGTCCTGTTTTATCACTCGGAGCCGCAGATGACAACGTACTACCGTATGCTGCTGAGGAGCTTGAAAGCCTGTTTTCGGGAAAGGAAAACTTTGAAAGCCATTTATACAACGGCTACGGTCATGCTGCATTTGATACTGCGCCGGACTATAAGGAAAGACTGTTACGATTTATGCTTAAATAAAAACCTTTTATATTAAAACAGAGCGTGGATTTTCCACGCTCTGAATTTTTTGTCTTATTCTTCGGGAATTTCGATATTTGTAGCGTCTCCGAGTCCGTTCAAAGTAACTGATTTAACAACAAGAGGTTTAATTGCCTCGCTATCGT
>CAKZZS010000048.1 GCA_937884975.1 uncultured Clostridia bacterium
GCTAAATCTACTATTCTTATTCTTCAAAAAAGGAGGAATAAGAAATATGAATATTCTTGAAAAGTTACCCGACGATGCAAGACAAGTTAAAGGTGCATTAAATTGGGTAGATAGAAGCGGAAACCTTTATGGTATGGAAACAAGAGTTATCAAAAACAGACATAATGGTAAGGTTTCCAAACACAAAAACTGGGGAAAATATTTTAAATATAGTACAGTTACTAATAATCGTAATAGTTATGTATATGGGAACATAAAGTACATAATCGATCTTGCTAACAACAAATTTAATGTAGTGCAACGTAGATTACATAAAGTGATTGCAGAGACTTTTATAGAAAACCCCGATAATTTGCCAATTGTAGGACATAGAAATAATATTAAGTATGATAATAGAGTTGAGAATTTATACTGGACAACATACTCTGAAAATACTCAAAAGGCTGTTGATGATGGTTTACTTGTAAATGATAAAGGTTATCAAGATTCTCAATCACAACCTGTAACTATGTTTAATACATACACAAATGAAATAATACAAAAATTCGGAAGTGCGCGTGAAGCTCATCGTGAAACTGATATTCCATTAAATACTATTATGAGACAAGCAAAATATAAAAAGCCTGTGCGTAAACCATTTTATTTTCGTTTTCAAGACGATAATAGTGCAGCACCACCAATTGTAGTTGCACAATATGATATAGAAACAAATGAAAAAATTGGTACATATTGGAACTCTTGGGAAGCTGAAAGACAAACGGGTATAAATTATAAAACAATACTCGACCAATGTAAACGAAATAAAATCCCTAAATGGACAAAAAGCGGTACTTACTTTTTGTTTGTACAATAAATTGAAATGTAGCAAGAATAAGAATAGTAGTAAATGTGTAGAGACTATCGAAAGCCGATGAGGTTAGTAGAGTAGCGTAAGCGAAAGGGTAGCCCCATACGAGAAGTATGGTGAAAATATAGTCCAAATAAAAATGGCAGAGAATTTATGTTACACAGCGATGCAGAAATTTAAAGACAAATACGGCGAAATACCTAATGTATCAGACCGAGAATTTTTTACAAACTCGATACATCTTCCGGTCTGGAAACAAGTTACAGCGTTTGAAAAAATCAATGTCGAGTCACAATTAACGGGGTATAGCAATGCTGGTTGTATTACTTATGTAGAACTTCCTTCGACAGTAAAGAACAATCTTGACGCTCTTGAAACCATAGTCAACTATGCTATGGATAAGGATATACCTTACTTTGCGGTAAATGTTCCTAATGATACTTGTCTTGATTGTGGCTACACCGATGAATTTAACGATCATTGCCCTATGTGTGGTAGTAAGCATATACAGCAGCTCCGTCGCGTGACAGGGTATTTAACAGGTGACTACTCAACTGCTTTCAATAAAGGAAAGCAGCAGGAAGTTCAAATGAGAGTTAAACACGAAACCACAGAGGACTTGGAAAGTATTTATGTAGATTGAAATTTCTGAGTAAATCCACAAAATTATCTAATCCACTAACGTGTAAGAAAAATGTGCAAAAATCCTCAAAAATCTCACGAAAAATGTGAAATTATTGCGTAAAATAATGTACCACAAATGGCTTGGTTAAGCCAACTAAAATAGCACTAAATAAAAGTTTCGTTTTATGCACGCCCTCGGCAATAGGGTCGAGGGCAGAAAGGAGTAAAATTATATGATGAGTATAGAAGAATACAAGCGTTTTGAAAAGAGATGGCAGGAAATTAAAATTGGCAATAATGTAGAACTTAATATTGCTGGACTGTATCATTATACAAAATCAAAAATAAAAGAAGGCAAAAAAGAATTTCCTACTTATCTTTCATTTGTCATTTACCCGTCAAAAGAAGGTAAAATTGAATGCGAATATGGTATCATAGATATTTCTATTGAAGTAGATGATGATACTAATTGTGAATATTATGATTATTGTTTATATACCCAAGAGGATGAAAAGTATTGTGGCTCAACATCAATTCTTTACCCTACTATAGTAGGCAAAATATTAGATATTGAGAAAAATGGTAACATAATATTTATTCAATTTGATAACGACGATTATGAAAACGGAGTTGTCGAAATTGCATTTACAAAAGATGAATTTTTCGCCGCTGCTTCTGAACATATCCACGGCGGTAAAGATGCCATCCCTACATTTTAATCAAAGAAAGGAATTGACAATTATGAAAACTTTATGGCTTACATACGATATTGATGGTGATAACACAGCATACGCTACACTTTTTGAAGAGGGTGATATATCCCGTAACAAGAAAGGAGATATTATCTTCAAAAATCCAAAAGAAACTCAACCTACTATTGAAGATATGGATATGTTGATTGATATTTTTATCAAAGCTAAAAAGCAAATGAAAGAAAATGGTGAGTAAAGAATGAAAACAATGACCAAAACAAAACTAAAACCACATCTTGATACTTTCTTACGTTCTCTCCTTGCAGGCATAATGATCGGGATAGGTGGAGTAATCTACCTATCCTGCGACAACAAATACATAGGGGCGTTCCTGTTCGGACTTGGGCTATTCACGATATTGACCTTTGGCTTTAATCTCTATACTGGTAAGATAGGCTACGCCATAGGTAACAAGCCATCATACATAATAGACCTTATAATAATATGGCTTGGTAGCCTCATAGGAACAATGATAGTAGGTCTATCAGTGCAACTTACAAGGGTAGGGGAGAACCTTACAGAAAAAGCGCAAATCCTATGTGAAACCAAACTCAATGATAACCTAATAAGCATATTTGTTTTGTCGGTATTCTGCGGTCTATTGATGTTCATAGTTGCGGACGGATATAAGAACCTAACCAATCAAGTCGCACAAGTTATGGTGGTATTCTTGCCTGTAATGGTATTCATACTTAGCGGGTTTGAACATTGTGTAGCAAATATGTTCTACTTTACAGTAAGTAATATGTGGGACTGGCAGACCGTGATATGGTTAGTAGTTATGACAGCAGGGAATAGTGTTGGAGGTATGCTGATACCTGTGGCAAGAAAGGTGATACGATAATGTGGTATGTAGGATATGTGTGCGAAGGTAGAATAACAATATATTTTCCTATATATTTAAGCAATTTCTATGAAATAACATCGTTTGATGATTATTTAGGAAAAGCGTATGGGGTTTTGTATAAAACTAATAAGAAAGTATATGATAAGTTAGATGTCAATGTAGGTATATATCAAGAAGTTGAATGGTACGACTCTGATGACCCACTTAGTACAGAATACTCCACGCCGACATTTAATACCAAAGAAGAAGTTGAGAAATTTATCAATGAAACATTTGACGGAATCAACGGAGTTGCAGTCGATTAAAGGAAAGAGGTGTTATTAAATGGCTAATGCTAAGAAATGCGATAGATGTGGCAGATTATATGATGATACTTTTGATACGAAATATGTACCCGAAATTCAATTACAGGGCGACAAAACAGTTGTATCAATTGTTGCCAATTATCACAATGTTCCGATTGATCTTTGCGCACACTGTAGTAAAATGTTTGAATATTTTTTAACTGGCGTAATGCTCAAAACAGAAAAGTATGACACATAATATCTTGTATGTTAGGTGGCTTTACGCTACTTAACATACAACATATTACTTAATAAAAGTGTGGTTAAAGAGGGATATATGAAAGTCTATGTAGTTATTTCCAGTTCCAAAATGGACGGTTACATCTTTGATGAGTTGGAGTTTATCTGTGCTGATTACAAACGAGCCAAAGAAATATGTGATAGTATGTCTAAGGACAAAGCTATGTATTATAAAGTCCGTGTAGAAGAACACGAAGTTATAGGAAGTGAGGTGAATACCAATTGAACTAATAGAATACACACGTTACAAAAATTACTACGTCAAGCGCACTAAGAAAGGTTATAGTCTTGTACGCAGGAGGGAAGCTACAATATTCCCAAAAGACGAAGCTCAAAAGTTTATAGAAACAACTGTCCCACCTGACGATCAACAATACTTCAAAGTTATTGGTGCAGAACATTACACGCCTAAAAAGACTATCGTACAACAAGTCTTTGCAACTGAACCTACTATATCAAAAGATACCGTATCAATCATTACAGAGGATATAGGCAAGTACGCAGAGAATAAATTCTTCACCCTAAAGCGTAGTTTAGAAAACCAACAGGAATACTATGATAACGCTATCATTGATATTCTACACTTCATCGGTGATGAGAACTGTAGGCTCAATGCCGTTCAGCTATGCAAGGTGGCACAGAAGTTACAAGAGTTAGAACGTGGTCACACAGCAACCAAGAAAGAACTAAAACGTATCTCAACTGTAATGGACGCGGTAACTGATATTAGGTATAAGGCTGACGAATTTGACTATGTTCCGTACAAGCCAAAAGTATTACATAGTCTTGATGATATTATTAAATGAAAGTGAGAAATGTTAATATGGAAGAGTTTATACTAACTCTATCAAGAGAACAATTGTATACAATCTATGAAGCATTAGGAAAGTATATAGAACACCAAAACCAAGTCAAAACCACTAAAGAGCCTACTACTTTGGATTGGTACGATGCTTTAGATTTCAACATTAAAATGGCTGAAAATCTTAAACAGATATGCTACAAAGAATTAAAAAGTGAAAGGAAGTAAATACTATGATATGCGAAACAATAATCAAATTTGCAAAAGTAAGACCTACAGCAAAGATACCTACCAAGAGAGATGAAGACGCAGGATATGATATATATGCCGATTTTGAGCAGGACTACATATCAATAGCACCTCACGAAACAAAACTTATTCCTACTGGACTTGCTTCTGCTTGTAGCATAGAATATTACTTTGAACTCAAAGAGAGAGGGAGTACAGGTACTAAAGGTATTGCCCAGAGATGTGGTATCATTGATAGCGGATATAGGAATGAATGGTTCGTTCCCATTACGAACACTACGAATAAGACACTAATCATATCAAAAAATGAAGAATTGCCTGAAATCTATAAAGAACATAAAGAACGAATAATTGTATATCCCTATGAAAAAGCTATATGCCAAGCAGTATTAAGACGAGTTCCCATTGCTAAAGTTGAAGAAATTTCTTATGGCGAACTCAAAGAAATAAAGTCAGAGCGTGGATTAGGAGCTTTAGGAAGTAGTGGAAAATAAATAAACACACCAAAACAACACACCAGAACAAAGAAATAATACTAAGCGTATATTAGCGACTGATGAGAATACGAATAGTAATAAAAATAATGTTGACAAAAACAAACAAATATAGTATAATAGAAAGGCAGAATTTTTATGGATTTACCAGAATTACTTAGTCCGCAAGAAGCCAAGCAATATCTTCGATGTAATGATAGGACAATATATAACCTGTGCAAACGCCGAGATTTTCCGTCGTTCCGCATAGGCAACCGTTATTACATTAACAAAGACGAGTTCAGGGAATGGATAAAAAAAGAGAGCAGAAAAAATAAAAATTTTCTGTGAACACACCATGAACACACCAAACTGAACTGGTAAGTCGCTGAGAAGTCTGCAAACCCGCATAAATAAAGTATGCCGCTGTGGTGGAATAGGCAGACACAAGGGACTTAAAATCCCTCGGATAAAAATTTAAAACGATTTCTATTATACAATATGCGATGCTCTTAAACTGCTCAACAAAGCCGTTTGAGAGCATTTTCTTTATGCTCTGATTAACTAAAAATCTCTGCTCTCCTCTGCTCATTTCTGCCCTTCTCTGCTTGCTTTGTACACACCAATGAACACACCAAATCTTGACAAACAAGAACGGGTATGATATACTATCATTAGGGGTGATAGTATGAGTAAAAAAATCAGAGCAAAAGGTACAGGATCGATTTATAAGAATGAAAAAGGATATTGGACAGGACAGATAATAATAGGCAGTACCCCAGAGGGTAAGACAAAATACAAACGTTTTATGGGTAAAACTCAAGCTATAGTAGTTGAAAAGATGAAAGCCTATGAATTGGCAATACCTACTAAAACTACTGAGATGGTAGATAATATAACACTCGAAGAGTATATGAAGTATTATCTTACCAAAGTAAAGAAGAGTTCAATTAAGCCTTCATCTTATGACCGTGATTATAAAACCTACAAAAACCAAATCAAACCTCATATCGGACATTATAATCTTACAGACCTCACATCTGATATTATTCAGAGTCAATTGATAGGTGAACTTTTGATACAAGGATATTCCTACTCAACGATTCACAAATCATTTGTATTAGTAAATGAAACTTTGAAACACGCAATACTACAAGACAGAATTATCAAGAATCCTTGTATTGCTGTAAAGATGCCAAAAAAAGAAAACATCGTTCAGAAAGATATTAGGTTTTTTACCGATGATGAAATTGAAGAGTTCAAGGCGCAAGCAACCAAAAGTTACAAAACAGGCAAACCCCGTTATAAGTATGGGAACATTCTTTGTCTTATCCTTTACACAGGGCTACGCGGTGGGGAATTATGCAGTTTGAAATGGAACGATATTGATTACAAGAATAATCAAATTAGAGTTGACAGCAATACGATAGCCATCTACGATTACGATGAAGATGTGAAAACACGTAAGGTAATAGAACAGACATCAACAAAAAACAGTAAAGTGCGCATAGTTCCACTTAATAAGAAAGCACTTGAAATCTTATCTGTACAGCGAGAAATAGTTAAGGGAAGTGATACAGATTTTATCATCAATGGTTTAAACAAAGTTATTGATGTTGGTAAAATTACCAATTGCTATGAGAATATTTGTAAATCAGCAGGAATAAAAAATGCTCTCGGAGTTCACACACTACGTCATACGTTTGCAAGCAGAGCAATCCGTAAAGGCATTGATATTAAAGTAATATCGGAAATACTTGGACATTCAAGTGTAACGTTCACGTACAATACGTATATTCACGTGATTGATACGCAGAAGAAAAATGCCGTCGATGCGCTGGACGACTTATAAAAAAATAAGGGTAGCCTATTCGCTACCCTCTTTGTTTTTATACATTCCTTTACAATAAAATTTATATAACAAAATGTTAAATAGCACTTGACAAATATAACATTATGTGCTATAATAGCATCATAATATTACACAAGGAGGATATACAAAATGGAAAGAGATGTATATTATGTTATGGGGAAAGTGTTCGGGAGACTTGCCAAACTAAATTCTAACATCAATATGGCTCCGTACACAGATCAAGCACGTCAGCAGCTATTATCAGCTTTTGCAAGGTTGCACATGATAATGTCGAAAGCAAGGCTCATTGATGATGATACACAAAAATTCCTTGAACATTATCTTGATATGATAGATGTGGATGATGTTCCTAACACCCCAATGAAAGGTGATGATTATAACAAATTCTATTTCACATTCATGCAAGAGCGTAACAGGCTTAACGAAGTTGATATTATAAAACGCTCTGGATTACAACAGCAGGAGTTAGCAGAAATCGCTGGAGTAACCAGACAGACTGTTGCAAGATGGGAAAAGGCGGGAAAAATCCCAATGGACGCATATTTAAAAATAGAAGATAAACTTTTTGAATTACAAAATTTTTAAGTCAAAAAAAATAGAGGCTCACGGCTAATGTCGTGAGCCTCCTCCTACGAAAGTCTTTTAGAGTGACACAGCGCTGCCGCCTTATAACAATCGGGTGACAGGGGAAATTTAATCTCGTGTCACAATAATAGTATGACCGAAAGTTGTGATGATATTCATTTATAAACCGCCGATTTTATAAATGTAAAAAATAGGGGACTGCATTTCTGCAATCCCCTAATATTATATATCAGTTTGTAAATAACTGTACCCAATATTTAACGCCGTTAAAATTATAACAAGCAATACCTATCTTGCCAAAGTTCCTGTTAAGTATGTTAGCTCTATGACCTGCGCTGTTCATCCACCCATTCATAACTTCTGTAGCAGTTTTCTGTCCATAAGCTATGTTTTCGCCTGCATACCTATAAAAAACACCGTTCTCTTTAAAAGCAGTAAAACAACTTGTTCCATTTGGACGTGTATGTGAGAATGACTTAACAATCTCTTTAGCTCTTACGTCAGCTACTTTACACAGTTCATCGAAAAGAGTTAAAGTACCAAGACCATTAGACTTACGTTCCTTGTTTACAAGGTCAAATACTGCCTGCACATTAGAATTAGTAGTAGTTGTAGGCGTGGTCGTAGGAGTAGTAGGTATAATAGGAACAGTAGGCTTACCCACATCAGTCTGTGTAGTTGTGTCTCCGCAATCCCCACTCATACAATCATTCTTATTGGTAAACAGGTCAAAGATATTGCATTTACCTGTTCTAAGACACTGAATGATCTGTACGATACTGTTACCACAAGTACCATTCTGTCCATTTGATCCGCACCCAAGAATGTCGTTAAGACAAAATGCCGAGCTGTTTACCGTAGTAGTACAAGTGATTGTGTATATTGCTACGATTGTGCTTACAACTTTTGTAAATCTCTTGTTTCTCATAATGAAATTCCTCCATAAATGTAAAATATATTTTAGCACTTACGAAGATGTCACTTAGATTATGCTACAGTGCAACTTACCTAAAACTAATATTATGTCAATAAACTCTTTATCTCGTCTGTAATAGTAGTAGCGACCCACTTTTCACCATCAAAATCCTCTGCCGTATCAACAGCAGTAATACACTTATAAAGCGTATTATCGTATATTACAAAATCATTGACTTTGTATGTGGAAGTATTATCATAGTAATTAGCTATAATATTGTTACTCATACTAACAGGTTGTTCGTTTCCGTTTGCGTCACGATAGAAAAGTCCTGTTTCAAGAATTGCTACAAGAACATTATAAGGCATTTTATCAGCGAGGACTTCTGCATCGTGAGCAGCCTTACTTCCTATCCAAACTCGTGACGAGCCAGCTACCTCATAAATTTTGCCCGTCTGTTTATCATAATAGTTTACACTCAATTTGTATCACCTCACATATAATAAAGCCGCACACCCGAAGATGTACGGCTGGCTTTATTTGGTTTTATTAAATAACACAAAGAATCTCAATCCGCGAGTGTCCTTGCTTTCTCAACAAATTCGTTTTCCGAATGAACAAAGCTATAGGGCGCATATTCACCGTAAGCGGAAGGTCTGCTGATTGTCACGATTTGAACACCTTTAGCCCCGACTTCTTTGTGCAAACTTCTCTTTATAAGAGATATGTGCTTACCACTGACTGTTTTATATGCATAACAGCCTCTTTGCCTTTTATTCTTTGCAACCAAGTAAATCATTATATAGCACCCCTGTAAAATCTTTTTCTGACAATATTTCACCGTGTTCATACCTTTTGCGTAATTCTATTCCTAATTCCGGAGGATAGTCATTTTTATACAGATAATCGTGAAGCCAATTGTTTAATTGTCTATCATATAAAGTATTGAATTGTATCTCAATAGGATAATGGTTGTTGTCAACCTGATAATAAAGGTGAACGCCTCTATATCCGTCATCGTTTGCTTTGCCTTTAGACATATCGACAACTCGGAATAGTTGACTTGAATTATCTATCAAATAACTATAGTCATCACAAAAAGCTCTGAAACCTAAAATATCATTGAACACTTTAAACACTTGCGTATTCGGATAATATCTCTCGTATTTATTTTCGATTGACTCATAAGACTTTACTCTAAAGTCAAGAGAAACTTTTGAGATAATATCCATACTGTCAAGCCAATCAGCGTAATCAAATAATTCGTTTAGTAGATTTTTTTAACAAACCGATGTAAAGTTCTTTTCAAAGAAAGACCCAACTTACTTTCATACGAAAAGGAATTAAGAATATCCAAAGACAAGCCGTTGTATTCTAAAATTTCATCTACTGACACGGTAAACCCTTTCTTTATACACTTAATTATATTATATCATAAAGCTGTAGCATTGTCATTGTGATATTTTTACAATAAATCCGAATTGAATTTGTGCAATATACCATCATACTTATTTCTAAGACCGCATTCCCACTGTAGCAGGGGCGCGGTCATTAGAACATTGTTTTTATTTAGTTATCCACGATAGGCAAGTTTCACCTATACCAACGCCCACGCACTCCAAGTGTTATTGAAATTCTACTTTCAGTGTGTGGGACACTATTTCTGATGTCCTTTTAGGTTGTGGGGGGGTGGGGCTAAATCATCGCTTTCCACGGTATATTAGGATATGTGGCACATCAAAACTGCACTAAATTTAATACCCCACCATCTCCTCCGGAAAGAGTCAATGTATAAGTCGATGAATTGTAAGACCAAGTTAATCCCATCTGTGGACTACTTATCTCTGTGCCTGCCCTATTATACATTTTGAATGTTTTATTTGATAAACTATATTGTGCATAAACTTGACCAACGTTTGTCATTGTTCCTGAAAGAAATCCATTACAATAAGCACTATCAAATACATAAGCCGCTGAACCACCAGAAGCTATACTTATTTGTGTTTTTCTAACAGCATAGCTTGCCACCCCACCGCTTGTAATAGGTGCGGTACTTCCGCTTGTGACGGTAGATGTAGGGCGTATATTTACGGGTGTTACTGTCGTTGCGTTTATAAATGCCTCGTCGGTCACGGTTGTTGTGGTTAATGTTACAGTATATAAATTGCCGTAGCCGTCTGCGTTCGCGTCCTCCTGATATATCAGGACAGACCCGTCAGATGTGGGAACGTTGATATAGATTTCGTTCCCGTTGTCTTTTTTTACGATGTAATCCATCCGTAATCCGAGGTTATAAACATTGACATATGGCGTTCGAGTCGTTGTCTGGATTATAAAATCCCGCAGTGATGTCTGTCCGCCTGTTTCGCAGACAACGTGGAATTTTCCGCACACGCTTGACGGCAGTGTCAGTTTCACAACGCGCTGACTCATCCCCGCACCCTGATATGTAGCGTTTAGCAGCCTTGCCGTTGCGTTCTGTGCAACCAGCTGATTCCCTGCATTCGCATTGGACGGAATAACCGCCTGTATATCTTCAATATCTTGTTTCAAATCAGTATCGTCAACAAGTCCCGCGACCTTATGTAATGTGTCTGTTGTGCTGTCATATATATTTACGCTCATTTATATCATCTCCTTTTTACATTACTCCCGCCAAGACAGGCGGGGTGTAATTGTTTTTACTGATACCTTACTATCGCATTAAACCACGCATTTCTGCATAGTCCTTTTCTCGCTATTCAATTTTCAGCACCCTCATTTCAAATGCGGCTGTACCAATTATTCGAAGAATACATTCACACCATAAATGATAACATATTGATAGTTTGTCTCACTGTTTGTTGTCACAATAGTTCCATCAGGGTTCAGCATTACGGCAGACGGTAATTCTTCGCCTGTTGTCGGCACTGATAGCATCGCAGGTATCATTATTCCTTTTTCCGATATAGTTATTCCGTCAGGAATAGTTATCGTACATAATGTTTTTCCTGCTGGCATTGTTGAACCTCGTGTATATACAAAAGCACATCGATTAAATAGCATTCTTTTTGTTTGTGGATAATAATATATGATGTCATTATCAATGTATACACTATCAGCAGAAGTTACCGTAATGCTCGTTTTATTGTTTAACGCATTATACACCCCGCCGCTTGTTATAGGTGCAGCACTCCCCGAAGTTACGGTTGATGTGGTAACATCATTAAACCAATTAACAGTTCCAAGCCCACTTGAACTAAAATTGAATGAGCACTCTGTATAACCGCCTTGTGCATTTTCAAAATGCAAACGGGCATTTCCCGCAGTACTGCCATTAGTGCCATAAGTACCGCTGAAATAACTTTTGCCAGTCCATACACTTCCAACAGCTCCACCATATCCGCCTTTTGCAAGCATATCAGCAGCGACTTTTTCTAAAAGTGCATTTACTGTAGTATAAGTCGCGCCGCTGTATTGGTTTGAAAGTATATATATGTCACTCCTTGCTGCAAGTTTATTACTTGCACTCGCCCCACTCGGAATAACATTTTCAACCGCGCTCAGCCGTGTATCAAACTCTTCGGGATTATCATCATCAGAGAAATTAACAACTGTATAATTTGCCTTCTCCTCTGTCGTTAATGCTTCCCATTCAGCGGTAGTGCCTGTGAATATCCGCTGTGCCGCCGATAATGCAACATTGTTATTATCAACTTCAAAATCGTTACTGTCAAAATCAGGAGTTACAAGAGAAGTTGTCTGATTTGTACTATCGCCCTTATACAGTTTCCCTGTAGAGGTCACTCTATAAAATACATCTTCTATATCTTCACCAGTTGGTAAAGTTTCAACATTAACTATAACCTCGGTAGCTTCTGCTGTTCCAGTAATATCTACCCACGCATTATTTTCATATTTATATATATGCCCCTGTAAAAAAGGATCGTCGTCTGCACCTGAGTACAGACGAACCGCTCCATTATTTGCTGATACGGGCATAACATCGACTACTTTAAGTCTCCTATTGACGTGCTGTGCGACTTCATCAAGTCCAACATCGTCGAGATATTTCTTCTCTGCCATAATAGCCCTCCTTAATATTAGTCAAACAGCGAGTCTATGTAAGATATAGAAATAGCGGTGTAGGTGTCACCAC
>CAKZZS010000049.1 GCA_937884975.1 uncultured Clostridia bacterium
TTGTTCCTCGTCAGCAGATTCTGGATTGGTCAGCTTGCGAAAAACAGCCTTGTCCGCAAGGTCGTTTTAACCGAGAAAACGGCAAAGGGTATGGCGGAGCATTGCTATCGGGAATACCGCAATCTTGCGGATATGCTGCCCGATTTGTATAATAAAGAAGGTTAATACTAATTATCCGAACGCCATAATAAATACAAGAGGTAAAGCTATGCACACAATAAATCTGAATATAGAAAATGAAAAAGAGCTTTATAATCCGTTTGATACCGAAGCGGATTTTTTAAGCGAGGATATAAAATCCTATATTACAAACCGTATGGGGGACAAAAGCATCGGAGAGGAGGTTAAAATCCGCATTATTTCTCCCTGCTCCGTCAATCAGGAGCGTATCAAAAAAGCGTTTCACAAATGGGTTGACGAAGAAGAAAACGCAATTAAAAAAGAATTCCGCAGGAACTTTGTTCAGCAAATATGGATGTTTGCCATAGGCGTGGTTTTCATTGCGCTGAGCCTCTTCCTTGAAAATAAGATAGGCGTTGTTTGGTACACAGTGCTGTCAACAATCGGAGCATTTTCAATGTGGGAGGCGGCGAGCATATGGATTATTCAAAATCCTAAATTACGCCTGCGCAGAAGAACGGTAAAGAAAATCCGAAGCGATACCGTAATAGAAATTGAAACTCCCTCCGAATAATTTATAAGGAAACGGTGAATTAATTATGTTTGGAACGGCAAAAAAATACAAGGTCGATTACAACGGCGATAAGCAGTGGTTCATCGGCGCAAAGGAAGCATATAAAGCGGGAGAGAAGGTAACTCTCTACTTTGATATGATAGCGACTGACACGAACTATTATTTTTACATTGATGGCGAAGAAATAAATCCACGCTATGAATCGGGAAAAGGATATAAAATATTATTTACTATGCCTGAACATGATGTTTCCGTGCGAGTTGAAGCTGTAAACTCAATGATATATATACCCGAAGAAAAGAAGGAAACGGTATTAACCTTTAAGTCTTTTGACGGCGGCGGACCTTCATATAGTGTTAAAATAGAAGATAAATCCATAGCCGACTATAAGCAGACAAAATGGTACAGCAATCCCAATCACGAGAATATGTGCGGCTGCTCCTTTGAGGTGAATATTTCGTTTATAGGCTTAATGCCGGGAGAAACAACAGCAACAATAGAGTGCCGCTCACCGATAGCCGATAACTACGACGTTATATATGATATTGCAGTAGATGCCGATATGAGAGTTACCGTTACCGAAAAGGAGCGTAAAGAATTAATCAGGCCGTAAGAAAGTATTGAACTATATAAATGCCCCCGAAAGCGTGAAACCTTCGGGGGTTAATTAATTACTATAACCCTAATTTTATTTTAGTCTGTAATAGCAAATGTTTTTACCTTTGCCCTCTCGTTTCAGCTCCCCCGAAGCAACGAGCTTGCGGAGTGCGCCTTCAACTGAGCTCAGGCTGAGGGACGGACAAAGCTCTCTGATGTCCTGCTTTGTAAATCTGCCGACCTTCGTCAGCGTCGCTTTTCTGACTACGTCAATAGCGGGTAGTTTTTCTTCTACCAACTCAAAGCGTTCTTCAAAATCCTTGTAAGCGGAAAGAATAGTACCAAGCAGATATTTGATAAACGGCACTTTGTCCTCGTTACCCTCGTGCCAGCCGATTTGCGCCTGTCCGAGTACGTCATAATACAAATCCTTGTTCTTTGCGATTTTCGCTTCAAGGGAAATGTATTTGCCTACATAAAAGCCGCTGTGGTACAAAAGTAGGGTCGTGAGCAATCTGCTCATTCTGCCGTTGCCGTCATTAAAAGGATGAATACAAAGGAAATCGTGAATAAATACGGGAATAGCAATCAGAGGCTCAACCTCATTATTGCCGATAACGCGGTTATATTCCCCGCAGATTTTGTCAAGCGCCTCGGGCGTTTCAAACGGACTGAGCGGAGTAAACAGAGTTTCGGTATGTCCGTCAGGATAAGTTGCGCTGATATAATTCTGCACGCTTTTCGTTCTGCCGCCCATTGGGTTGTTCATATGACTGTACATAATCTTATGAAGCTGAAGAATATAGTTCTGCGTAATCGGAATGGCGTCAAAGTTCTCGTGAATAGTTGAAAGTACGTCACGGTAACCGGCAATTTCCTGCTCGTTCCTGTTTCTCGGAGCCGTCTTTTCTTCAACCAACTGACGAATACGAGTGTTAGTGGTAACAATACCCTCAATAGCGTTAGATGCCTCAGTGCTCTGCACCTTTGCAATATCAACGAGCTTTTCCAATTCTGCAGGTCGTTGTTTCAAATATAGCTCCTGCTTGCCTGCTTCCTTATAGATAGCAGCAATCAACCCGAGCACCTCAGAATCCCATTTTTGATTTTTAATTTCAGAGTAAATAAAGCTTCTCATAACCTCACCTCCGCTATTATTCCCTTAAAATATAGCATAAATTAAGGTAATAGTCAAGTGGTTAAGGGAATATTCCCTTATTATTCTGTTTATTTTAAGGTATAATAATCATATGTTTGTGTTCCATTTTGCAAAATAATCTGTTATAATTAATACATCTTGATTTAGTGGTGATGATATGCAAAATATTGATATGGAATATTTCAGCGAATATAAAATTGTTGAGCGTATATGCAGAGATATGTACGGAGAAAATGGAGTAAAAGCATATATTGAAGAAATGGAGAATTGTAACAGTCGTGAAAAGATTTTTGTTAATAACTGGGATACCGAACTTCGTACTCTCAAGCACTTAAAATGGCTGAGGAATCAAATAGCTCACGATAATGAATCATATGAAGTAACCGAACAGGATTTAGCAGATATTAAAACTTTTCATAATGCGTTACTAACTCAACAAGACCCGCTTGCTCTGCTACATAAAGAAATTGAAAATACAAAGAAAAAGCAGCAAGAATATAAGCTACAACAAAAGCAAATACAAAAGACTATACAGCAACCTATTCATAATAATTCAGAAGATTATCAAGAAGATGAAAATGATAGCTCAAAAACAATCGCTATTGTTGCTGTAGCAGCCGTAGTTGTAATAATTATAATTGCATTTTTGTTCTTTCATTAATAAACAAAACAGCCGATAGGATAACATTAAGCTATCCTATCGGCTTTCGTTATGCTATTTCCGCCAACATCAGGCGTTTTACTTCATCAATATATTCAAGGATTTCCTCATAGGCATCCGTGAATTTAAAATTGATGGTAATGTTCCCGTTTGCGTGAACGAGGATGGAATCAATCAGCTCAACAACTATCGGTCTTGTGAGTTTATCAATCGTTGCATACTGCAAAAAGTGATTTAAGAATTCATTATCCTTCATATCTTTTTTGCTGGGCTTTGTGCCCTCTTTTTGCAGTTCTTCTATCGCTTGGTCAAGTTCCCTGATTTTGTCGGCAATGCTTTCTTTAAGCTTTGTGTATTCCTCCTGTGTAATCATTCCTGATTTCCAATCAGGATATAGGCTGAGCGACATTTCTTTATACTTTTCTCTTTCGGCAATCTTCTTATCAATCGTGCGATTAAGCAGTTTACTTTCGGGTTGTTTTTTCGCTCGTTTCTCCACTTCTAAAAGGAATGCTTCCAGTTCCAACGCCGTTTTTATCATCGCTTTGATTGTATAAAGCACCGCTTGTTCCAGCTTATCAATTCTAACCGAATGAGGGAAACAACCACCACGCTTGTTATTTGTCACACAGCGATAATAACTGTAAGTGCCGTAGTCAAAGTGGTTTGTCTTTTTGCTCATCGCTCTGTGGCAATCGGCGCATTTTACTAACCCCGTAAACAGTTCCACCTCGCCTGTGAGAAGCGACTTTCTTACAAACGCATCCGTGCCAAAAAGGGATTGCACTTTATAAAAAGTGTCCTTATCAATAATCGGTTCGTGAGTACCTTCAACGATAATCCACTCCGATTTTGGCACCGGTCTGCACTGCTTAATTTTGTAACTGACCGTGGTATTCTTGCCCTGTACCATGTTGCCGATATACATCTCGTTTTTAAGAATACGGCGTACCGTTTGGTCGCACCATAAGCCGTCATTATTCTTTCCCGAGGTGTGCGCATAGTTGAGCCCTTGTGCTTTTTTATAAGCAGCAGGGTTTTGAATACCGAGAGAATTCAATGTTTTCACAATGCCGAGAACGCCTTTACCTTCAAGAAACAGGCGATAAATCATTCTGACTACCTCTGCCGCTTCCTCATCAATAATCAATTTGTGGCGGTCATTCGGGTCTTTTTTATACCCGTAACACGCAAAGGAACCGATGAACTTGCCCTGCTTTCGTGAGACATTGAGCGTACCCCTGATGTTGACGGAAGTCGTTGCAGCAACACTTTCATTGATAACATTCTGAACGCCAATCGTAATGCACTGCGTAGCGGAATTCATATTATCCGAAAAAGAATCCACGCCGTTATTAAGGGCAATAAAACGCACCTTAAGGCGAACAAAAATATTGTCAATATAGTTTCCGGCGTCAGCATAGTTTCTGCCGAAACGAGATAAGTCTTTGACAACAATACAGTTGACTTTACCCTCATAAACATCATCCATCATCCGTTTGAAGTCGGGTCTGTCAAAATTTGTGCCGCTCCAACCATCATCAATATAGATATCATACAGCTCAAATTCGGAGTGACTTTTCAAATACTCCAATAAAATTTCTCTCTGCGAAGTAACGGAATAACTTTCGCCCTTGTCTCCGTCCTCTTTTGAAAGCCTAATATAAAGAGCAACCTTCCAGCGTTTAGCGTCTGAAGGTTGCTCTAAAAATTCATCATATTTAGCCATAAAGCTACCTCCATAAAATCATAAGATTTTTATGAAGGTGGTGCAAAACTATCTACAAGTGAATTATAGCACACCACCCTCATAAATGCAAATACTAAAATTTGTTAATGGCAATTCGGATTCATAACAACATCCATAATGCTGTCAGAAAAACTTTTGCCGTTGCCAAAGTTAATCTTTACTCCGATGTCTCCGACCTTAAGCGTATATGGATTCTTAACCATTTCAAAAAATTGCTTTGAACGAAGTTCAATATTGTCTGAAATGTCCAAATCCAAGTCGCTGACATCGTAAAGACTCTCTTTGTCAATCGTGTTTATATCCGCTTTACTAAGCTCTTTAAGCTGCTCTCTGTTAAGCATTAAACCAACACCTCTATTGGTTATTTTTGGCTTTGCGTACGGATTTATACGATAAACTAAAAGATTAATTATTTTACCCAATCTCTCTCCCTCCTTCCATGGTTTTCTAATTCTCTTTGCCTTTCAACATCCAAAACCTTTTTGATATGCGGGTATTCTTTTTCAAAGCGCTCGGCGACTTTCAAGTCATCGCGAAGGGGTTTTAATTCCTCTGAAATCTCTTTTCGCCTTTGCTTCAGAGCATTAATATCCGTATCGGGTTTTGGTCTGCGAATACGATTTGAGATTTGATTACGTTCCTTTTCAAGTTCAGACATCAAATCTTTTATCTCCTGAAGCACCGCATTAAAGTCGTCAAAAGTGTGAATATCATTCCTATTAAGGAACTCATATTCCTCCAATCGCTCATCAAGTTTTGCAATTTCCTGACGCATTAAAGGGGATACGGGCTGCATTTCTTTTACTTTCATTGAGTCCTCAATCAGTTCACAAATCATACGAACAATCGCTACCAAACTGTTCTCCGCATAATAGTTTTTGTACTTCTTTTCCAAAACTAATAGCGGTGTTTGCATTGGTTTTCGGGGCGGAATTATCGCAACCACATACCTATTCTCTTCAATCGTGTCATAGATTTCTTTAAGAGAGTATCCTTTACCGAGGCTGCTAAAGCGCACGGGACGCTGCCAGCCTTCTGCAATAACGGAAGTGATGCGATGTTCAGAGTTGGTTTTGAACTTATATCCCATTGCTGCCATATGCTTTTGGAAGAATTTGAAGTTGTATGACTTCTTTATTGCCTCATCAATATCCCGCCTTAATACATCACGGTGGGAAAGTTTTCCTTTCTGATGCAACCAATATTCTCCGTCCTTATGACTGTAAAAAGGGGCGTCTTGTAATACGGTTTTGCCTCTAAAGCGGCAAATGGAATCGGATATTTCCCGAAGTTTAATATGGTCTTCAATCTTGTTCTTAAACTTCAGTCCAGTCTTGAAAGAGACGGAATTCACGACAAAGTGGTTATGAATGTTGTCGGTATTGAGATGGGTAGTTACCACCACCTCATACTCATCACCCCACATTTTCTTTGCCGTATAAACCCCGATAGAGTGTGCTTCCTCGGGTGTGACCTCGCCTTTATCGAAGCTTTGGTATCCGTGATAAGCGACATTGCCTGAGAGTTTTCCGAACTTCCTTTTCGTTGCCATCATCTTCTGATAGGCGTTGAAGGCGGAACAATTTATACCGCTGACAAACATCTTTTGGTCGGTCTTTTCGTCACTCGAAACATACTTAAGTGCCTTCGCTAAATCGTCATCAAGGTACTGCTTGTCGGTAGTTTTATCGGGATTATTGGCATACTCAATGACTGCTTTCAGGGAACATTTTACAGGCCAGAATCCTGTTGTAGCCATTCATCTTCCACCTCCTCTCTTGGGTTCAAATAATCACTTTCGTAATC
>CAKZZS010000050.1 GCA_937884975.1 uncultured Clostridia bacterium
CGGCACAGTCGCTAAACTGTACCGCCATTCCTAAAACCTTCTTTATCGCAACCCTACATATGTAGGGTGCTCCTCGGGGTGCTTTTTGTTATTTATCTTTTTACGAAGAGGAGCGAACGAAATTGTCCGTGCCGAGCGGTTTGCCTTCAGGCAGAGCGAGGCGGACATATAATTTATTCATATTATTCATTTTTCACTTTTCAGTCTTCAGTTTTCTTTTTTACCGCTTGCATTAAAAAAATGACCAAATGCGGTTTTACTATTGAAATTAAAAAGATAAAATGCTTTAATACAGTTAAAGGGGCGAGAAAATGAAAATCAGGTTAACCGTTGATGAAAACGAGGAAGAAAGAATTGAAATTTTTTCTCACAAAAGAAGCGAGCTTGTCAGGCAAATTGAACAGCTTGTTGAAAGTTATGAAATTACCGTAACGGGATACGGAGAAAATGAAATTCTTCCGTTAAAAAAAGAAAACATTTTCCGCGTTTTTGTTGAAAACAACAAGGTTTACGCCTCAACCGACAGCGGTAAATACCGTTTGAAATTAAGGCTTTATGAAATTGAGGAAATGCTCGGAGAAGCATTTTTAAAAGTCAACCAGTCGTCCCTTGTAAACCGAAAGCACATTAAAAAATTCTCCTCCTCTTTCGGCGGCTCTTTGAAGGTTGAGCTTACAAACGGCGAAACGGATTTTATTTCCAGACGCCAGACAAAATATGTATTAAAAAGGATGGGTATAAAATGAATAAATATCTTAAACAGTTCTTATTGACAGGCGCAGTCTTTGCAGGCTTGGGTCCGATTATCTACGGCTTCATTCTCTGGCAGATAGTCAGCCCTGCGCAGCTTGAAATCAGACCGAGCCAGGTCTTTCTTGCAATAGTGAGCACCTACATTATCGCTTTTATTCAGGCAGGAAGCTGTGTCTTTCATAAAATTGAAAGCTGGTCGCCGCTCAAATCAGCCCTTGCGCAGCTAGTGAGCATTTACCTTGCATTTACCGTGTTTTACCTTATCAACAGCTGGATACCGTTCAACTGGAAGGTTATACTCATTTATACGGCTGTCTTCGTGGTAATTTATGTAATAATCTTTGTAATCGTTTCTCTGATTACAAGGGCGACTGTCAAAAAACTGAATAAAAAGCTTAAAGAAGATAATAAATAATTAAAAACCTGCTGACCGAAAAGTCAGCAGGTTTTTTCGGTTCTATTTTTCCATCATCTTCGGGCCGCCGACCTTTTCAATGACAGAAAGCTCATCGGTATAAAGCTCTGTGCAACCGCATTTCGGACACATTGCCGTTTTGAGGTCAACCTCAACAACCTTAAAATTCGGTGTGCGCTTCAATTTAAGTCCCGATTCAAGGTTTTCTATCATATCAGCGCCGCATCTTAAACATTTTCTCATAATAATCCTCCTTATTTTAAAAAGGTATTCCTGTATTTTTATTATAATATTAGAAAACGCATTAGTCAAATATTTCCTTTATTAGAGAATGAGTTTTTTCCTTTACAAGGTCAAAATCCATTGCCTCAATATAGTATTTTTCAAGCTCGTCGTGAATTGCCTTTGCCCTTGCAACCGAGAGCACGGCTTCGTCAAGAAGCTCGGCTGACGCACGGGAGTTAAACGAAAGCCTTGCGGAATGCTTTTTCACCTGCGCGGTATTTAAAAACCGTTTTGCGCTTACGGTTTTCGAAGCCTCGCTGTTGAGAAAATGCGAATTATTGCCCGTAAAGAAGCACAGCCCCTTTGACGGAATAATAAGATGATCAATTTTTCTTTTCGGGTCGCTGACGCACGGACAAACTATTACATCAAGTCCGCTTCTGACAGCCGCCTTGCCGAGAAAACAAAGAAGGCTGTTTGAAACAACGCCGTATTCGTCCTCAATGCAAATAACCCTTTGGCAAAGCGTATCTACCGTTTCTTCAAAGCAGGTTATCCCCTTCGGAGTCACTGCGCTTAAAAAACGGCGCCTGACAGTCCCCTGCCCCGTGGCATTCCCGAATTCACGGACGCAAAGCCTTTTTGCGTAATCGTTAAGCTTTTCGCTTTCAACGCAGTCCTTTACAAGGCGTTTGCTGTCATTAAGCAAGGAAGAATAAGCTTTTAAAAACCTGACTGCGCGCGAGTGATACGACGAGCATTCGAAGCTCTTTTCCTTAATGCCTTGAGCATTTTTTTGAAGATAACCCGTGTCCCAGCAGTCGCCGAGATTAAAAATCTGTTCAACGGCTCCGGGATATTTCGGTTCAATTATATGCGGAGGAGTTCCGTCCGCAATGCTTGTTTTAATTTCGGGAATAATTACTCCGTCAAGCGAGTCGGGGTCGGAGGAGCAATAAATCCTTTCAACCGAGTATCCCCTTTTTTCCGCTTCGGCAGCAACCGTTTTCATAACCGAGGATTTGCCCGTTCCCGGTCCGCCTTTAATGACAAATAATCTTCCCTCATAAGACGGAAAATACAGCTCGTCAAAGAGCGAGTAAAAACCGTTCCCCGTATTTGCGCCCAAAAAATATTTAACCATATGTTTACCTCCTTAAAAACCTCGGAATATTATATTCAAATAAAAACCGGTTTGTTAAAATAATTTGACTTTAGCAAAGGATTATAATATAATATTCCCAATGATTTTTTAGGAGATGATTTTATGCCATTGGTAACAACAACCGAAATGTTCAAAAAGGCTTATGAGGGCGGCTATTCGATAGGCGCTTTCAACGTAAATAATATGGAGATTATCCAGGGAATAACACGCGCTGCAAAGAAGCTTAACGCGCCCGTTATTCTTCAGGTTTCCGCAGGCGCAAGAAAGTACGCGTCTCACGGTTATCTTTACGCTATGGTTAAGGCCGCTGCAGACGAAACGGGTCTTCCCATTGCTCTCCATCTTGACCACGGTCCCGATTTTGAGACCTGCAAAAGCTGTATTGACGGCGGCTTTACGTCGGTAATGATAGACGGCAGCTCGCTTCCCTATGAAGAAAACGTCGCTCTTACAAAACAGGTAGTTGAATACGCTCATACTCACGGCGTAGTTGTTGAGGGCGAACTCGGCACGCTCGCAGGCGTTGAGGACGACGTAGTAGTTGAAGAGGGTAAGGAAAGCTACACAAATCCCGACCAGGTTGTTGACTTTGTCACAAGGACAGGCGTTGACTCACTTGCAATTGCAATAGGCACCTCTCACGGCGCTTATAAATTTAAGCCCGGTCAGAAGCCGCAGCTTCGTTTTGACATCCTTGAAGAGGTCGGCAAACGTCTTCCCGGCTTCCCGATAGTTCTTCACGGCGCAAGCTCGGTTAATCAGGACCACATCAAGACAATTAACGAATTCGGCGGCGAAATGCCCGACGCAATAGGCATTCCCGAGGATATGTTAAGGAAGGCTTCTTCAATGGCAGTCTGCAAGATAAACGTTGACTCGGACATCCGCATCGCTATGACCGCGGCTCTTCGTAAGCACCTTGCCGAAAATCCGAAGGACTTTGACCCGAGAAAGTACCTCACTCCTGCAAGAAACGCAATTGAAGAGGTTGTTTCCCATAAAATCGATGTTGTTTTCGGTTGCAAGGACAAGGCGTAATTTTTTAATTAAAATAACCAAAACGGAATGCTTCTTTTTGGAAGCGTTCCGTTCTTTTTTTCTTGATATATCGACAGTATTTTAGTATAATAAAATAGTATATTGATTTTTTCGGAGCAGATATGGAATATAATTTAACCGTGCCCACGCTTTTGGGAATTGAAAAGCCTATTGCGGACGAATTAAAGCTTATGGGCGCTGAAAATGTGACAAGTGAAAACGGCAGGGTTTTCTTTACGGGAGACGAAAGCATTATTGCAAGAGCAAATATATGCTCCCGTTTTTCCGAAAGGGTACAGATACTTGTCGGCTCATTTACCGCAAAAAGCTTTGAAGAGCTTTTTGAAGGGACAAGGGCTCTTGAATGGGAAAAATACATAGGAAAAACCGACGCTTTTCCCGTAAAGGGTTACTCGGTTTCGTCGACTCTTTTCAGCGTTCGCGACTGCCAGTCGATAATAAAAAAGGCGATAGTTGAAAGATTAAAGTCAAAGTATAATATTGAATGGTTTGAGGAGACGGGAAGCATTTATCAGATACAGTTTTCCGTTATGAAGGACAGGGTTCTGCTTCTCATTGACACGTCGGGCGTGGCTCTTCACAAAAGAGGTTACCGTTTGAGCGCAAACGAAGCGCCAATAAAGGAAACTCTTGCGGCGGCGTTGTGCTATTTTTCACGCCTTCGCCCGTACCATAAATTATACGATCCCATGTGCGGCAGCGGAACGCTTTTAATTGAGGGCGCGCTGATGGCTCACAATATCGCTCCCGGCTTAAACCGAAATTTTTCAGCCGAAAGATTTTCATTTATTGAGAGGAAAATCTGGGACGACGAAAGGCAAAGGGCAAAAGAGAATATAAAATACTGTGAGGATTTCCACGCGTTCGGCTCGGATACGGACAAAAATGCGTTGAGCTTTGCAAGGGAAAATGCAAAACGCGCAGGAGTTGAAAAGTACATTGATTTTTCACTTTCGGACGTTAAAAATTTTTCACCGCAAACCGATAGAGGAACCGTTATAACAAATCCGCCCTACGGCGAAAGGCTTATGGAATCGGGCGAGGTGGATGAGCTTTACCGTACTTTGGGCAGAGTTTTCGCTCAAAGGCACGGCTTCAGCTATTCGGTTATAACTCCTCACGAAAACTTTGAGCAGCTTTTCGGGCGGACTGCCGACAAACGCCGTAAGCTATACAACGGAATGATTAAATGTCAGTTATATATGTATTTTAAATAAATCGGAGGAATGAAGAATGAAACACATTTTTATTGTAAATCCGAAATCAGGCAAGGGTAAGGTGCTTGAATTCATCAAGCCGAAAATTGAGCAGTATCAGAAGGACCACCCCGAGCTTGATATTGAAATTCACATCACTACCGCTCCTTACGAGGGAATTACCTATGTCAAGCAGAGGGCTTCAAGCGGCGAGCATATCCGCTTTTACGCCTGCGGCGGTGACGGAACTCTGTTTGAGGTTGTAAACGGCGCGTATCTTTACCCCGACACAACAGAGGTTGCTGTTATTCCACTTGGCAGCGGAAACGATTTCATTCGCCTTTTTGGCAAGGCAAGCGAAATGACAAATATTGACGACCACGTCAACGGCACGCCTATTAAGCTTGACCTTATTAAATGCGGCGACAAAATAGCGATTAACCAGTGCTCAATGGGTATTGACGCCGAGGTCTGCGCAAAGCAGGTCTATTTCAAAAAGCTCCCGTTTATCACGGGTGAAATGGCATATACCTTTTCACTTGTTCACTGCCTTTTCAGAAAGCTCAAGAGTTATTTTAAGATTTATGTTGACGACGAATTCAAGATGGAGGACACAATGCTGTTCTCTCTTTGCGCAAATTCGCGTTGGTACGGCGGCGGATATATGGGCGCGCCGTTGGCAATTCCCGACGACGGACTTCTTGATATGATTTTAGTCAAAAGCAAGGTTTCACGCTTTAAGCTTGCGACAATGATGGCGGCGTACAAGCGCGGCGAGCACCTTGACTGGGACATTACGACCTTTGTACGCGGAAAAAAGCTTCATATCGAAAGCAAAAAGCCTGCCGCAGTCAATGTTGACGGCGAGTGCGAATATGTAACCGAGGCAACCTTTGAGTTAATCGAAAAAGGTATCACCTTTGTAGTCCCGAAGAATTCTACATATTTTGATGACAGAGCCAGCGGCAAAATCTCGGGCGAGAGGAAATAACATTTTCTTCAACACTGATTATCTGGAGGAATAAAAAATGCTTAAAAAAGGGTTATCAATTATATTGGTACTTGTAATGGTCCTGACAGCCTTACCGCTGACGGGGTTAGATTCGTTTGCTTTAATTATTGATGGAGCTTTTGTCTGTTCCGTTGAAAACAGTAAAGCAACAATAACAAAATACACTAGTTCTGCAACCTCACTTACCATTCCTTCATCTATTGGGGGTTACAGTGTTACGAGCATAGGAGATTCTGCATTTGAAGATTGCACATCGCTTAAAAGCGTAACAATCCCAGACAGTGTTACAAGTATAGGTAATTTTGCATTTTCTAATTGCCATGCACTTACAGATATAACAATACCCGCCAGTGTTACAATAATAGGAGATTGGGCATTTAAAGATTGCACCTCGCTTACAAGCATAAAAATACCTAACAGTGTTACGAGTATAGGTGATTCTGCTTTTTTTTATTGCATCTCGCTTGTAAGCATAACAGTTGACAGTAGTAATACGGCATATACTTCTCTGAACGGGGTTTTGTTCAATATCGATAGAACTGAACTCATTTGTTATCCTGCTTGTAAAACGGAATCTTCATATACAATACCAGATAGTGTTACAAGTATAGGTGAAGGTGCATTTCTAGGTCGTTCATCGCTTGTAAGCATAACCATCCCCGACAGTGTTACGAGTATTGGTGATTATGCGTTTTACAATTGCTCGTCACTTGCAAGTGTAGTAATTCCCGATAGTGTTACGAGTATAGGTAATTGGGCATTTGAGTCTTGCTACTCGCTAGTAAGCATAACACTCCCTGACAGCGTTACTAGTATTGGTGAAGCGTTTAATAACACTGCGTTCTATAATGATTTAGAAAATTGGGTTAATGGTGTGCTTTATATTGGAAATCACCTAATAAAAGCAACCTTAGAATTAAACGGAAGTTATTTGATTAGAAAAGGAACAAAAGCAATTGCCGCAAATGCATTTTCCCATTGCTCCTTACTTGAAAGCATAATAATTCCAGATGGTGTTAAAAGTATTAATTTTGGAGCATTTCAATATTGCACCTCGCTAGTAAGCATAACAATTCCTGAAAGTGTTACAAGTATAAGTGATGCAGCGTTTTCCCATTGCTCCGCACTTTTAAGTATAACAATTCCTTATAGTGTTTTGGATTTAGGTTGGGCATTTACGGATTGTGACTCGCTATCTGATATAACCTTAAATTATAATCCGAATGCGTCATATTGTTTTGAAGACTTTGTTCCTAAAATAAAAAAGGTTATACTATCAAATAATGTTACGGAGATTAAGGAAGATGCTTTTCTACGTTTTGATAGCCTTGAAAGTATAACAATACCTAATAGCGTTACAAGTATAGGTGATGATGCGTTTTGCGGTTGCACTTCGCTTGCAAGCATAAATATACCTGAAAGTGTTACAAGTATTGGTGATTATGCGTTTGACAGCTGTACCTCTCTTGAAAGAATAGAAATTCCCAGTAGCGTTATTAGTATAGGTAACTGTGCATTTTCCTATTGCTCGTCAATGACGGAATGCGTTGTAACTTATAATCCTCACTGTAACTATAGCAGTATCAAACAAATAATCACTGATGTTATTATTCCGGATGGCGCTACAAGTATAGGTAGCAGTGCATTTTACGGTTGCACCTCACTTAAAAGCATAATAATCCCTGATAGTGTTACAAGCATAGGCGGTAGTGCATTTTCTAATTGCACCTCACTTGAAAGTGTCACAATTCCTGACAGTGTTACAAGTATAGGTGATCAAGCATTTTACAAATGCACCTCGCTCACAAGCGTATCAATCCCAAATAGCGTTACAAATATTGGTGAGGCTACTTTTTACAGTTGTACAAATATAGATAATCTGATAATTCCTGAAAGTGTTGAAGATATTGGTAAGGATGCGTTTGGATATTGCACCTCACTTACTAACATAACGATTCTTAATGGAGTTTTAGGTATAGGTAATGGTGCATTTCAAAACCGTACCTCACTTACAAGTATAGTAATCCCCGATAGTGTCACAAGCATAGGCAGTAGTGCATTTAACGGTTGTACTTCGCTTAAAAGCGTAATCTTGCCAAACCGTATTACAAATATAGGATTATATACTTTCTATGGTTGCTCTTCGCTTGAAAGCGTGACAATACCTGATAGTGTTACAAAGATTGATGATTGTGCATTTGGTTATTGTTCGTCACTTTCAAGTTTGACAATCCCTTATAATGTCAAAATCATTGGAAGTGATGCATTTTACAATTGCAATTTTGATAGTTTTGTTGTTAACTATAATCCTGATTGTAACTTTTTAAAGACATCAAAAATCTATAGCAAAATCACTTCAATAATAATACCTGATAATATTGATAGAATAGATGATTTCGCATTTAATGGATTTTTCTCACTTAAACATGTAACAATACCAAATAGTATAAAAACTATAGGATACAGAGCATTTTGTGGATGTTCTTCACTTGATAGTATAACAATTCCTGATAGCGTTACAAGCATAGGTAATGAAGCATTTTATAATTGTACGAATATTAGCATAACAGGAAAAACATATTCATATGCATATTCATTTGCAATTAAAAACTCCATTCCATTTATATCAACAAGTTATGTTACAGGGTTTATAACTCTTGATAATTCAAAATATTATATCGAGAAAGAAGAGACCGGTGAATTTGTTACAGGCCTAAAAACTATTGATGATGTTTTATACTATTTCGATCCTGATGGAAAAATGGTGACTAACTCAATTATCGAAATTGACGGTAAAAAGCATTATTTCGACAATAATGGCAAAATGAGTAAAAACAGCCTTGTTTCATTTGAGAACAATACTTACTACTTTGATGAAAACGGTATTGCGTACACAGAAACATTTGCCGACATTGACGGTACTACATATTACTTTGGTTTTGACGGAATAGCATACAAAAATAAAGTGGCTGTCGTTAATGGAAAGACATATTATTTTGACCATAATGCCATGATGTATAAAAACAGATTCATTTCCCCTGGAAATAATACATACTATTTTGGCGCAGACGGTGCTGCATATACAAACGGTCTGTTCTCAATTTACGGATATCTGTATTATTTTGACAGTGACGGAATAGCTTATAAAAATAAAACAGGAAGTGCAGGCGGAAAAGTATATTACTTCGGCTCTGACGGATTTGCAGAGAAAAACAGCCTTGTTGAAATAAACGGAAAGAAGTATTATTTCGGTTCTGACTGCGTAATGTGTAAGAACAAGCTTATTTCTTTAAACGGTAATAAGTATTATTTTGGCGCTGACGGAACAATGCGCAAAGGCTGGCAGGATATAAAGAACTCAAAAGGCGTTACATATAGATATTACTTTGACGCAAACGGTTGTATGGTATCAGGCGGCTGGAGGTCGATTAAAAACAGTAAAGGCGTTACATATAAGTACTATTTTCATACCAATGGTGTAATGCTCACAAATTGGCAATGGATAGCAAACTCAAAGGGCGTTAAATACAGATATTATTTCGGACCTAATGGCTATATGCGTACAGGCTGGCAGTCGATAAAGAACTCAAAAGGTGTTGCATATAAGTATTATTTCGGTGACAATGGAGTTATGCGTACAGGTTGGCAGAGTATTAAGGCTTCCAACGGAAAAATTTATAAGTACTTCTTTGGAACTAACGGATATATGCGCACAGACTGGCAATGGATAGCAAATGCTAACGGAGTTGCATACAGATACTATTTCGGTACAAACGGATATATGCGTACAGGTTGGCAGAACATCAAGGCTTCCAATGGCAAAACCTACAAATATTATTTCTACAATAACGGCGTAAACGCAATTAACCGTACTGTTAAGATAGGAAATAAGACCTACAAGTTCAACAAGTACGGCATTTGCACAAATCCGTAAATAATATTTCCAAGGGAGGAAAATATATATGAAAAAGTATATGAGAAAGTCCGAGATGTGGACTTTCGGTATAGGTCTTTTCGGCGTTTGCCTTTTAACAGGCTGGATGCCCGACTACACCTATACATATTTTAACGACTTTGCATTCAAGGGCACGAGCATTGACCCTGCGGTCATTTCAAAGGTGCTTGCGCTCGTATTCGGCGTCGCAGGAGTTGTCGGCGCTGTTTGTGAGCTTGTGGTCGGTTATCTTGTTGACAGAACAAGAACAAGATGGGGTAAAATCCGCCCGTGGATAGGCTTCGGCGTTATCCCGATGGGCATTATCGCCATTCTTGTTTTCCTCGCTCCGAAAACAAATAACGCAACCTTTGCTATTGTCTGGATGTTCGTTATCTATTCACTGTGGACTATGATAGCAACCGCAGTTGAAAGCCCTGCAGGCTGCTTCGGCGCTTGTTGTACGCCTAATCCCGAAGAGCGCGGCGACGCAATTTCAATTGCAAGTATCTTTAAAGCAGTCGGTCAGTCGGGCGGTATGGTTGTGCTTATCGTTGTCGGCGCTATCCTTAAAGGCGCTATCGGCAAACAGCAGTACAAGGTTGCCGAGGGTCAGGGCATGGATTTGCTCATTTCAACGGGTATCTGCGCCCTCGGATGCGTACTGTTCACAATGATTATGTTTGTAAACAACAAGGAGCGCGTCCCCTACACCGAAGAAAAGGTAAGCCTTAAGGAAAGCCTGAAATTTGTTTTCACAAACAAAAACCTTCTTATGGTTTCGCTTACCAAGTTCACGGGCTTCGGCAGAGGCGTTTACGGCACGGTTTCGCTTTACATCGCCGTTTATATGCTCGGCTCAAAGGACCTCAAAATCGGTCTTTTGCTTCCTATGGGCATAGGCACGGCGGTAGGTATGCTTGTTGTTAAAAAGCTTTTAAAGAAATTCAGCACAAAGACGGTTTACATAATCGGCTGTGTTTACGGCGCAACAAGCCTTACGATACTCTTTATTGTTTCAAAGATTATCGGCTTTAATTCAACGCTTACCATCCCCTTCCTTATCATCAATTTCTTTGTCGGACTTCAGCACGGCAACACTAACCTTACGCCTAACGTAATGATCGCCGACTGCGTTGATGAAATCGAGTGGAAAACAGGTCAGCGCCAGGAAGGTCTTTGCTACGCAGGCTACGGCTTCTTCGCAAAGGTTGCTTCCGCTCTTACAAAATCCTTCGGTCCGGCTCTTGTCGTATGGTCAGGCTACAAGGCTTCAACAAATATGAACGTTGCTTACGCTACGCAGACTCCCGAAACGCTCAATAAATTCCTTATGATTTATACAATTATCCCTGCCGTTTTCGTTATCGGTCAGATGATTCCCATTCTCTTCTATGACCTCAACTCGAAGAAGAGAGAGCAGATTTCAAAAGAGCTTATTGAACGCCGCGGCGTAGTTGAAGAATAAGGAGGCAATGAAAATGGCTAAAGAAATGAAACAGGAAAACAAAAAGTTCAATTTAACATACGCTGTTGTTGCCGTTGTCACATTCATTGTTGTTGCCGCAGGACTTATCACCTACTACTATGTTTCAAAATATATAATGTTTTCACCCGAAAAGGTTGCAAGACAGTATGTTATGAACACTGTCGAGGGCGACGGCTATGACGCGCTCAAGTATTCGACAATGAGCATAAATCAAAAGATGGGCGACTATCTCAGGGAGCACTATATAAATCAGTATGTCAAAGAAAACGACGGCACAGCACCAGAACTTACGGCTGAAGAAGAGGGCGAAAAGCTGACTGCTATTCTTGAAAAGATGTATCCCGAATTCGTTCGCCTTAATGAAGAAGTCGGTTTTGAAAACTACGACGAGTTTTTCTCAACCTATTTTGCCGATTATCAAAAAGCCCATAAAGAAATATACGGAAATGATTTTATTTCTGACGAAGATATGTTCACCTGTATTGAGGGTAACCTCGCAACATATCTTGAATACTTAAAAGTTGAAAATGAATCGCTCTACGGCAACGGCAGGGATTACGCAGATAAATATCTCACTGCCAGAACCGAAGAGGATGAAGACGACCCGTATATTGCCGGCTATTATATTGATACCGAGGTTAAAGACATTTGGATCGATGATGATTCTCTCGGAATTTCAAATTACTATTCCGCTTTATCCGACTCACAGAAAAAGGCATATGAAAGCTTTGGTATTAAAGAAGAGGATATCAGTGCGTATGCTATTGTTACTCTTGAAAACACAGTTACCGGCGAGGGCGATGACGCTCAGATAAAGAGTCAGAATGCTGATTTTTGGGCTAATCCTACAGAGCTTACACTCATTAAAATCGGCTCGCAGTGGTATGTTGATATAGCAAAATAAGCGTTTTAAACTCCATATTGGTAAATTTTTATACAGGGCAGAGCTTCTGCCCTGTATATTTTTTATGAAAAATGTATAAATATGCATAAATATTCAATTTTTTTGCATTTTTTGCTTGACATTATGCATTTTTAGTGATAAATTATACGCAAGTTCAAACCAAAACAATTTTTAGGAGGAAACAAAAATGAAAAACAAAAAGGTTATAGCAATTATTCTTGCAGCAATACTCGTTATTTCCGTAGGCATTCTTGCAGCTTGCTCAAAGAACGGCGGAGAAACCGAGCCGTCAACAGAGCCGACGGACAGCACCACTGAAGTTAAGCAGCTTGTAATGGCAACCAATGCGGAGTTCCCGCCCTATGAATTTCACGAGGGTGACAACATCGTAGGTATCGACGCCGAAATCGCAGGTCTTATCGCCGAGAAGCTCGGTATGGAGCTTGTAATTGAGGACATTGAATTCGGTTCAATTATTCCCGGGGTCCAGGCAGGCAAGTACGATATGGGCATGGCAGGCATGACGGTTACGGACGAGCGTCTTGAAGAGGTAAATTTCTCTGACAGTTATGCAACAGGTATTCAGGCGGTTATCGTTAAAGAAGGCAGCGACATCAAGTCAATTGATGACCTTGCCGATAAAATGATAGGTGTTCAGGAAAACACAACCGGCGACATCTACGCTTCAGACGACTACGGCGACGACCACGTAACAAAGTACGCTAACGGCGCACTTGCAGTTGAAGCGCTTATCGCAGGCAAGGTTGACTGCGTTATTATCGATAACGAACCTGCAAAGAGCTATGTAGCAGCTAACGAAGGTCTTGCGATTCTTGATACGGAATACACGGTTGAGGATTATGCAATTTGCTTCGCAAAGGAAAATACAGAGCTTCAGGAAGCTGTAAACGGCGCTCTTAAAGAGCTCATAGCAGACGGCTCCGTTCAGAAAATTATTGACAAATATATCCCTGCTGAATAAAATTTTTAAAAACTTAAATTCAGGGCAGCCTATACTGCCCTGAATTTCGGGTGTAAAGGGGTTTTAATGTGCCTATTCTTTTAACTTTATCAGAGGATTTGCACCGCATTTTCATTGAAGGCGAAAGGTACAAATTTCTTCTGACAGGATTTTTGAATACACTGCAAATCACCGCAGGCGCTCTCATTGTCGGTATCATAATCGGCATTTTAGTCGCCGCTGTGCGTTCTTCATTTGATAAGAATTCCGAGTCATTAAAGCTTCGCGGAGGCATTGGCTACGGCGTAATTTGCGTGCTTAATGCAATATGCAAGATTTATCTGACGGTACTGCGCGGCATTCCGGTTGTAGTATTCCTGATGATAAGCTATTTTGTCATCTTTAAAAACTCAAGCAACGGCGTAATGGTCGGTATTTTCGCTTTCGGAATAAATTCAGGCGCATACGTTGCGGAAATCTTCCGCGCAGGCATAATGTCAGTCGACAACGGTCAGTTTGAGGCAGGAAGAAGCCTTGGTTTCAATTACATTCAAACCATGCGCTACATAATAATCCCACAGATGTTCAAAGCAGTCCTCCCTGCCCTGCTAAATGAATTTATCGCACTGTTGAAGGAAACCTCGGTTGCAGGCTATGTTGGCGTAATTGAGCTGACAAAGTCGGGCAATATTATCGCAGGAAGAACCTTCAACTACGTTCTTCCGCTGACTGCGGTCGCGCTGACATATCTTATTGCCGTTACTGTTCTGTCGGCATTTGTCGGCAAGCTTGAAAGGAGGTTAAGAAAGAGTGAACGATAATATCTTAATCTCCGTTAGAGACCTCAAAAAGCATTATACAGACGGCACTGTCAAAGCGCTTGACGGTATTAACTGTGAAATTGACAAGGGAGAGGTAGTTGTAATAGTCGGTCCGTCTGGAAGCGGAAAAAGCACATTTTTACGCTCGCTGAACCTATTGGAAATCCCAACCTCCGGACAGATTTTCTTTGAAGGTGTTGACATTACGGACAAAAAAGTCAACATAAACACCCACCGCCAGAAAATGGGAATGGTTTTCCAGCATTTTAATCTTTTCCCGAATATGACCGTTCTAAAAAATATGACTATTGCGCCGACTACCCTTTTGGGTGTGAGCAAGCAGGACGCGGAGAAAAACGCGCTTGAGCTTTTAGACAAGGTCGGTCTTAAGGACAGGGCGGATGCCTATCCGTCACAGCTTTCGGGCGGTCAGAAGCAGCGAATTGCAATAGTTCGCGCGCTTTGTATGAACCCTGACGTAATGCTCTTTGACGAGCCCACCTCGGCGCTTGACCCCGAAATGGTCGGTGAAGTGCTTGACGTTATGAAAAATCTTGCAAACGACGGTATGACAATGGTTGTTGTCACCCACGAAATGGGCTTTGCGCGTGAGGTCGGTTCAAGAGTTATCTTTATGGACGGCGGAAAAATCATTGAGGAAAACACGCCCGATGAATTTTTTGCAAATCCGAAATCAGACAGGTTAAAAGACTTTCTTTCAAAAGTCCTTTGATTTTTGTTCCTCCATCATATATTTTTGTTGCCGAAAACAGCCGTATTTAATACGGCTGTTTTTATTGCGTTTCGCTTCATAATATGGTATTATATTATATATATGTAATTTTTCATTGGAAGTGGTTTTTATGTCTTATAAGCGAGTGGTCGTTAAGGTTGGCACGTCCTCCCTGACTCACCCCAACGGTAAAACCAATATCAAAAGAATTAAAAAGCTTATTCAGGTGCTTTCGGATATTGCGAATTCGGGAGTTGAAATCTGCTTTGTTTCGTCGGGCGCTATAGGCGTAGGAGTCGGCAAATTGGGTCTTAAGGAAAGACCGACCGACACCCCGAGCCGCCAGGCAGCTTCAAGCATAGGTCAGTGTGAGCTTATGTTTATGTACGATAAATTCTTTTCCGAATATAACCACAACGTCGCCCAGCTTCTCATTACAAAAAGCGACGTTGAAAACGACGAAAGACGGCAAAATCTCATAAACACCTTCAACAAGCTTTTTGAATTCGGCGCAATTCCCGTTGTAAACGAAAACGACAGCATTGCGGTTGAAGAAATAGTTTACGGCGATAACGATAACCTTTCGGCAATTGTTGCAAAGCTTATTGACGCGGATTTGCTCGTTATGCTCACCGACGCGGACGGTCTTTTTGACAAAAACCCCAATGAATTTGATGACGCAAGGCTAATTGAAAAGGTTGAAGAAATAGACGAAAAAATTATTTCCATCGCCTCCCCTCACGGCTCATTTTTAGGCACGGGCGGTATGGCGACAAAGGTTCAGGCGGCAAAAATTGCCACCGAAGCAGGCATTGATACGGTTGTTATGAACGGCTCGGACCCCGAAAAGCTCTATGACCTGCTTGAAGGAAAAAATACAGGCACTGTTTTTAAGGCGGTGAAAAAATGACAGATGTAAAAACACTCGGCAAACGCGCAAAAGAAGCCTCCCGTTTTCTGGCGACAGCTTCAACCGAGGAAAAGAACAGGGCGCTTTTGTCCGTTGCCTCCTCGCTTATTGAAAACTGCGACGCTATTCTTGAAAAAAACTCTGTTGATATGGAAAATGCCCGTCAAAGCGGCATAAACGAAACAATGCTTGACAGGCTTCTACTGACAAAAGAGAGAATTGAGAGTATGGCTCAGGGCGTAAGAGAGGTTGCCGCTCTTCCCGACCCTGTCGGAAGAATTCTTGACAACGTAACAAGACCCAACGGACTTGAGATAACCAAGGTCAGCGTTCCCATAGGCGTAATCGCGGTTATCTTTGAAGCAAGGCCGAATGTCACCTCGGACGCCGCCTCGCTTTGTTTAAAGGCAGGTAACTGCGTAATTCTCCGCGGCGGCAAGGAAGCTATAAATTCCAACACAGAAATTGCAAATACTATGAGAAACGCCCTTGAAAAGGTCGGTTTTCCTGCCGACTGCATAAACTTTGTTGAAGACGTTTCAAGACAGAGCGCAACCGAGCTTATGACAATGAACGAGTACGTTGACGTGCTTATTCCGAGAGGCGGCGCAGGGCTCATTCAGGCGTGCGTTAAAAATGCAACCGTACCCGTAATCGAAACGGGAACGGGTAACTGCCACATATATGTTGATAAAAATGCAAACCTTGAAATGGCAGCCGAAATAATTTTCAACGCCAAAACGTCACGCCCGTCCGTTTGTAACGCGGCTGAAAGTCTGCTTATTCATAAGGATATTGCCGAAAAGGCGCTTCCGATAATTAAAAAGCGGCTTGACGAAAAGGGCGTTACGCTTCACGGCGACGAGGCTTCAAGAAAAATTTGTCCCGATATTGTGCCTGCAACCGAGGACGACTGGGGCAAAGAGTATTTAAGCTTCGATATGTCGGTAAATATTGTTGAAAGCACCGACGAAGCTATTGAGAGAATTTACAAATACGGCACAAAGCACAGTGAAGCAATTATCACAGAGGACAAAAACGAGGCTGAAAAATTCTTAAATAAGGTCGATGCCGCTGCGGTTTATCACAACGCAAGCACGCGCTTTACGGACGGCGGGGTTTTCGGTCTCGGCGCGGAAATCGGAATTTCCACCCAAAAGCTCCACGCAAGAGGTCCTCTCGGTCTTAACGAGCTTACTTCAATGAAATTCACCGTTCGCGGTAACGGACAGATAAGATGAGGTGTAATAATGAGCGAAACAGCAAATGTAAATAAGCATAAAAGAACTCATAAATGGGCGTTCCCCGTCGGACTTATAATTGTTCTTCTGGCGGTTGTCGGTCTTGTGTTCCTTGTAGTCTCCGGGGCAAAAGGGATAAGCAAGGCGTTTGACAACAGCGAAAAAATTGAAGAATACAATAAGCTTTTGCGTCCGGTTGTTATGAACGACCCGAAAACCTTTGACGACGTGACGGTGGCTGACAAGACCCAGCTTGCGGATATTGCGATATGGTCAATTCTTACGGATGAACTGACGCCGCAGAAGTACGAATATACGGATGACGGAATGGTAATTCCGGCTGAAGATGTTGAAAATAAATTCCACGAGCTGTTCGGCTCCCAGACGGAAATTTCCCACGCAACAATTGAGGGTTACGGCTACACCTTTACCTTCGACTCCCAGGCTAACACCTACACAATTCCCCTTACGGGCATTGTTCCCATTTACACGCCGAGAATTGTTGATATAAGCAAAAAGGGCTCCGCAACCGTGCTTACGGTCGGACTTCTTGCAGGTAACGAATGGGCGCAGAAGGCGGACGGCGATATGGTCGCGCCTGAGCCTGACAAATATGTAAGAGTTACGCTTCGTACCGACAAGGACGGCTCAACATATATCAGCGCCATTCAGGGAACGGACACTCCAGAAATCGCGACAACTGCCGAAGCGCTGACAGTAAGCGAGGACGCAACAGTGCTTATTTCAACCACTGCCGCTCCCGAAACGACAAGCGAAACAACTGCGGACAGCGAAAGCACAACCGATGAAACGGCGGACAGCGCTGAAGAAAGCACCTCGGCTTCGGAGGAGAACTGATGAAACGCAAAAACATTCTTACAATTGTACTTGTAATTCTTGCCGCAGCTTCGGTTGCATTTTCGTTCTATATGAGACAAAAGCTCATTGAGCAGCAGGAAAATCCTCAGGCGTCAATAGGCGACGTTTCAACAAGAGAGTCAAATGAGCAGGACGTTGTTACCGAGCTTCGCCACGAAAAGCCGCTGATAAAGGCAAATCTTGACGGATATTTGTATTCGTTTGACGACAGCTCAAAGGTGACCTTTTATAAATTTGAAAAAAATCAGCTTTTAAAGGTTACCGACGGCGTTGAGACGGTTGATATAAGCGTTTCAATGAGCGACGACGAAATAAACACAAAGCTCTACTATATTCAAACCGAGGACAACCTTTGCGGCTACGGTGTTTTCTCGGGGGCGAACGACTCGTCCGTCAAGGTTTATTCATTTATTCTTTTTAACCTTGTAAAGCTCGACAACGGCGACACGGTGCTTCTCGTAAACAGCGACCCGTCCACGGCTTATAATAATTACAGAGTCTGGGACGATATGTTTGAAATCGACCTTGAAACGGGCGAAACGGAAAGGTATTTTTCAAACCGCAACCGCGGCGTTGACATTACGGGCGCTAACAGACGCGATTTCTTTGTCACAACCGAGGACAGCGTTAAGGGCTTCGGCGACGATATTTATTTCTTCTCCTCACGCGATTACCAGACGGACGAAAGCGGAAAGGCGCCCTTTGATTTATACGTCAAAAACGGCTCGGACGAAGAAAAGCTCGTCAGCGACACTATAGGCAATTTCGTCGCTGTGAACAGCGATGACGAGGGACTTATTTACATTAAAAGGACCTCAACCGGATTTTCTGTTTTCCACGATTTCAAGGAGGAAAACGGCGGCCAGAATATTCTTACGCTTTCGGGCGACTATTCAACCGCATACGCAAGAAGCGGTAACTATCTTCTCGATAAGGAGAACGGTATTGTTTATTCACTGCTTGACGGAAGCAAGCGCGTGCTTAAGGATTATTCAATAAGCGCCATGACATTTTCGGTAAGTCCCGACGGCAACACGGTACTGCTTACGGGTACGGTTACCAACGCTCTTGAATACGGCGTTTACACCTATAATTTCAAAACCGAAAAGGCTTCGCTTTATATTAAAGAAGAGTTTGCGACGCTGTTTAATCCGATGTTCATTTCCGACTCTTTATTCGCTTACACTTATTCGGACGGCGGAATGTTCAAAACCGTTATTACAAAGGTATGAAAAAGAAATTATTATTGATTTGTATTCCCCTTTTGGCAGTTATAATTTGCGTAGCCCTGTTTTTCGGGTTGAGGGAAAAGGATATGAAAATTACTGTAAAAACTGAAAATGAGCTTCAGCCCGTTTACGGCTGGGGCACCTCGTCGTGCTGGTGGAGCCAGAACGTCAGTAACGAAAAGACAAGGGAAGATATTGCGAAATATCTTTACTCCAAAGAAGGACTCGGTCTTAACATCTACCGCTACAATGTCGGCGCAGGCTATGACGAAGAAAATAATCGCGTTGATAATCCGTGGAGACTGACGGAAAGCTTTCTTGTTAAAAATGAAGAAACGGGAAAATGGGAATACGATTTCACGCGCGACAAAAACGCAGTTGAAATGCTGAAAAAATGCCTGTCCTACGGTTGTATCGATACGGTTATTCTCTTTGCAAATTCGCCGCATTACTCCTTTACCGTTTCGGGTCAGTCCTCGGGCGGTATGACGGCGTATAAGTCAAACCTCAAAAAGGAATGCTACGAGGATTATGTTGACTATCTTTTGACAATAACCGAGCATTTCATTGACGAAGGCATTCCGGTAACTCATATTTCCCCGATAAATGAGCCGCAGTGGTCCTGGGGCGGCGAAAGCGTACGTCAGGAGGGCTGTCATTACGAGGTTGACGAGGTTATTACGCTTATGCGTATGTTCGCAAAGGAGATTAAAAAGCGTAATCTTCCAGTCAAGCTCTACGGTCCCGAAAGCGGCGATATAAGCTGGCAGACAAACGGCTGGTTTGAAAGAATGAAGGCTGACAAGGATATTTCTTCCGTTCTCGGCGCGCTGTGCTATCACAGCTATTGGTCAGACAATTACGCAGTACAGAAAGAGGATTTCGGTAATTTCATAAACAGCAATTTTTCCGATACAAGGGTCGATATGAGCGAGTGGTGCGAGCTGCCGTGCGAACACGGTACGCAAACAATTGAAAGCGCGCTGATTATGGCAAGGGTTATCGGCTCGGATATGGCGCTTTCTCACGTTAATTCCTGGACAAATTGGGTTGCGGTAAACCAGATAGGAATAAACAGTGAGGACGGACTTGACCACGCCGACGGACTTTTCTCTGCGACGAATGATTTTTCCGAGTACTCAATTGCGAAACGCTATTACGCCCTGGCTCATTATTCAAAATTCATTCCTACGGGTTCGGTAATGGTTGAAAGCGAAAATACGGTTTCAACTCTTAATATCACCGAGGACGAAAATCTTGCCGAATGGGATATAAAACGCAAGGTCGGCTCATACGAGCTTACGCAGTCGGCATACAAAACGCCTGACGGAAAAACCGTTCTTGTGCTTGTAAACGAGGGCGAGGATAAAGACGTTAAGCTTGACGTAACGGGAAAAGGAATGACGGTTTACACAACGGACGAGACAAGAAATCTTGAACAGACATACACGGGCGAAAAGCAAAAACAAATCACTCTCACAAAAAACAGTATCGTGACAGTTGTGTTTGAATGATAAGCATACCAAAAGAAAGAAAACCAAACAGGTTAAAAAAATATGATTATTCCCAAAACGGTGCATATTTCATAACAATTTGTACAAAGGATATGAAATGCATATTATCGCAAATCGTAGGGGACGGGTTTCCCGTCCCGCAGCTAAAACGGTATGGAATAATTGCAGATGAATATATCCGTCGGATACCCGAAAAAATACAAGAATGTTACTTTAGAAAAATATATAATAATGCCTAATCATATTCACCTCATCATATTGATTGACTCTTTTGGGACGGGAAACCCGTCCCCTACGGTGTCTTCGATAATTGCTTGGTTGAAATATAACATCACACGAGATATAAACTATACTTCCCACTCACCAGGAAATAAAGTATTTCAGCGTTCATTTTATGATCATGTGATACGTGATTATGACGATTTTTTGATAAAGTGGCAGTACATTGACAATAACCCAAAAAAGTGGCTTTTGGGAAAAGATGAATATTATTATAATTCTTTTTAAAGTAAAATCTCCTTGAGAGTTTTCTCAAGGAGATTTCCATTTTTAAATATCAAGTTCATCAATAATTGCTTTTAGCGTATCGGCGGATTTTTTGAGGTCCTCCTGCTCCTTTTCGCTAAGCTCAATAGGAACGGACGCCTCA
This sequence comes from uncultured Clostridia bacterium, assembly GCA_937884975.1. GTDB lineage: Bacteria > Bacillota > Clostridia > Oscillospirales > Acutalibacteraceae > Fimenecus. The sequence continues at coordinate 21,090 of CAKZZS010000050.1, forward strand.
ACGCCGTATTTGCCGACTATTGCAGGCATACTCAACGCAATTTTATCAACCCCGTAATTCCCCTTCTGAATACTTGAAACGGGAAGAATCGATTTTTCGTCGCGGACAATTGCCTCACAGATTCTTTTAACGCTCATTGCAATTCCGTAATAGGTTGCGCCCTTTTTCTCGATTATTTCATAAGCGCTGTTTTTAACCGTGTCCGCAAGGGCGTGCATAGCCTTATTGTGGTTAAAATGCCCTCTCATTTCACAGAATTTATTAAGCGGTATGCCCGACACATTTGCGCTTGACCATGCGGCAATTTCGCTGTCGCCGTGCTCGCCGATAATGAATGCGTGAACGCTCCTCGGGTCAACGCCCAGATGCTCGCCTAAAAGATATTTAAGCCTTGCCGAATCAAGAACTGTTCCCGAGCCGAAAACCCTGTTAGCGTCAAAGCCGCTCAACTTTGCAGCTGTAAAAGTTAGAATATCAACGGGATTTGCAACTATAAGCAAAATGCCGTCCTTATTATATTTCGTAATCTCGGGGATTACGGATTTAAATATTCCGACGTTCTTTTTTACAAGGTCAAGTCGGGTTTCTCCCGGCTTCTGACCTGCGCCTGCCGTAACAATAATAATCGCAGCGTCCGAAATATCGGAATAATCCCCTGCGTAAATCTGCATAGGCTTTGCAAATGGCAACCCGTGACTGATGTCAAGCGCTTCACCCTGCGCCTTGTTCGTGTCTCTGTCAATAAGGACAATTTCGGAAAACAAGCCGCTTTCCATAAGTGCAAACGCCGAAGCCGAACCGACAAAGCCGCAGCCGACAATTGCAACTTTTCTTGAATTGATTTCTACCACAGTATCATCTCCTTTTTTCATTATTATTCTAACACATTTGTCAAGAAATACAAAAACCTCTCTTTTTCAAGAGAGGCTTTAATGATTTTTTATTGTCAGTTAATTTCCGAAAGAAGAACGGGTCTATGCTCTTCAACGCTCTTTTTAGCGGCAAGTCCGATTTTAACCGACTGCATTCCTGCGTGAATTCCGACAGGGACTTCGGTGTCATTCTCAACTGCCGAAACAAACTGACGCATTTCCTCCGAGAAGGACTCCATATATCTTTCAAGGAAGAAGAACAGCGGCTTTTCACCCGTTACGCCGGAAGCATCGGAAATAACTGCGGATGAAAGAGTGTCGTTAGAGGTTGCAACCATACCCTTTGAGCCGAACAGCTCTGCTCTCTGGTCATAGCCGTAAGCGGCTCTTCTTGAATTGTCAATAACTGCAAGCGCGCCGTTCGCCATCTTCATTGTGATAATCGCCGTATCGACGTCGCCCTGCTCACCGATAGCCGGGTCAACAAGAACTGCGGAATTGACGTAAATTTCCTCAACATCACTGTTTGTTAAAAAGCACGCCATATCAAAATCATGAATAGTCATATCAAGGAAGATTCCTCCCGATACCTTAATGTATGCAGGATTCGGCGGTTCGGGGTCGCGCGATGTGATTTTAAGGATGTGAGCCTCGCCTATTTTACCCTCGTCATAAGCCTTGCGAACAGCCGCAAAGTTGTGGTCAAAGCGGCGGTTGAAGCCAACCTGGAACTTAATTGACGGATTTTCTTTAAGAGCGTCCGCAACTGCCTGAATTTTAGCAATTGAATGGTCAACGGGCTTCTCACAGAAAACGTGCTTGCCTGCCTTGATAGCTTCAACCGAAATTGAAGAGTGAGTGTCGGTTGACGAACAGACAAGAACTGCGTCAATTTCAGCGTCATTAAGAATATCCTTGTAATCCTTCGAAATCTTTTCAACTCCGAATGACCTGATAAACGCTTCTGTTTCTTCATTCATAAACGGGTCTGCAACTGCCTTGACAACCGCATTTTTAACGTGATACGAAATTGACTCAAGGTGAACCTTACCGATTCTGCCCGCGCCGATAATACCGATATTTAACATAATAAACCTCCGAAAAGTTTTATATCTATTCTAAATGATTGAAAAACTAACCTCAATGATTTTTAGAGGATTTTTCGCAAGACAAGGCGGACGAGCGACGGCATATACGTCTATATTCCGAGCGAGTCCAACGCAGTATTGCGGAAAATAATCAAAAATCAGATGGTGCCGTCCCATGTGGAAACGTTAGTTGACGTCTTTTCTTCCTCGTCAAACCAGTGGGTTGTGACTGCCTTTGACTCGGTGTAGAAACGGTAAGCGTCCTTGCCCAAGCAATGCAAATCGCCGAAGAACGACTGCTTATGACCCGAGAACGGGAAGAAGCCGACGGGAACGGGAATGCCAACGTTAATTCCGACCTGACCGCCGTCGGTGTGACGCGCAAACTCCCTTGCAAAATAGCCGCTCTGGGTGTAAATAACGGAGCCGTTTGCATAGGGATTATCGTTCATAATCTTAAGTCCCTCTTCAAAGTTCTTGCAGCGCTTAATGCAAAGAACGGGACCGAATACCTCTTCTCTGCCAATTGACATTTCCTCGGTAACGTGGTCAAAAATTGTCGGGCCTACAAAGTAGCCGTTTTCGTAACCTTCAACAACGCAGTTTCTGCCGTCAAGAACAAGCTCGGCACCCTCTGCGACTCCCTTGTCAATATCCGCAAGAACTTCCTTATAATGCTTTTCGTATGTAATCGGGCCAAGCTTTGAATCCTTTTCCCAGGACGGTCCGACCTTAATAAGTGAGGCCTGCTTTTTAAGCTCTGCAACAAACTTATCTGCAATAGCCTCCTCAACAACGCAGCACGAGAGAGCCATACAACGCTGACCTGCGCAGCCGTAAGCGGAATTTATAACGCCTGCAACGGTTCTTTCAAGCGCGCAGTCGCTCATAACAAGAGCGTGGTTCTTTGCCTGACAAAGAGCCTGACAGCGCTTGCCTGCGGCAGCAGCTCTCTGATAAATCTTAAGTCCGACGGGAGTTGAACCGACAAAAGTAATTCCCTTAACGTCCGGGTGGTCAAGAATCGTGTTAATCTCATTTCTTGAGCAGGTTACAACGTTGATAACGCCGTCGGGAACGCCTGCCTCCTTATAAATCTGCGCAAAAAGCATTGCGGTCTTGGGTGTTAGCGAAGCGGCTTTTAATACCATTGTATTACCGCACGCGATACATGTCGGAGCCATCCAGCCAAACGGAATCATCGCAGGGAAATTGACGGGAACTATGCCTGCAAATACGCCCAGAGGCTCGCGGTATTTAACCGTATCATAGCCTTTTGAAGCGTCCATAATGCTTTCGCCCATCATAAGGGAAGGGACCTGAGTAGCAAGCTCCGTGCCCTCCTTTGCCTTTAAGACGTCGCCCTCCGACTCGCCCCAGACCTTACCGTTTTCTTTAGCAACGGACATTGTCAGCTCATCCATTCTCTCAATAATAAGGTCACGGATTTTATACATAATCTGCGCTCTTTTTATTGCAGGAACAGCTCTCCAACCGGGATAAGCTTTCTTTGCCGCCTCAATTGCTTCAAGCACCTCATCATTTGTGCAACAGGGAGCCTGACCGGTGATTTCACCGGTTGAGGGATTATGCAGGTCATACCATACGTCTGTTTTTGAATCACGGAATTCTCCGTTTACAAAATACTTTAATTTTTCTACAGCCATTGTTCTTCTCCTTTAAGGTTAGTGGATTATACGGGCGGATGGTATCCGCCCCTACAATATGTTTGTAAATTTTGCGGGACGTCGAGGACGCCGTCCCCTACCGCGTTTATCAAAGTCCTGAAACTTCGTTTATGTATTTGCGAGCCTTGAGGGCATATTCAAACGGATTTGCAATTGCAGGATCCTGCTCCGCTTCAACAAGGACATAGCCCTCGTAGCCGTTTTCGTCAAGTACGTCAAAAATCGGTTTGAAATCGATTGCGCCGTCGCCGGGAACGGTAAATGTGCCGAGCCGTACGCCCTGAAGAAAGCTTAAATGCTCTGCCTTTACCTTTTCAATTACCTCGGGACGGATGTCCTTTAAATGAACGTGCTTAATACGGTTAATATACTTTTTAAGGATATACATATAATCCTCACCGCAGTAAGCCAAATGACCCGAGTCAAACAGAAGGTTGAAAAGCTCGGGGTCCGTGTTTTCCATAAGACGGTCAATTTCAGCCGCTGTCTGAACTACCGTACCCATATGATGATGGAAAGTAAGGGTAATGCCCATATCCTTTGCAACCTTGCCTAATTTATTTACGCCCGTGCAAAGCAAATCCCATTCTTCATCGTTCATAATATACTTGTCGTCAAAAATTGACTTATCTGTACCCTGAATTGAATGTCCCTGCTCGGAAATGCCGACTACCTTTGCGCCCATTTCCTTAAGGAAGGTTATGTGCTCAATGAATTCCTTTTCAACCTCTTCATAGGGTTTTGTCGTAAGGAACGCCGAGAACCACGCGTTGCAAATCTGCATATTGCGAAGCGCAAGCGACTTTTTGAGAAAAGCCATATCGTTTCTCGGGTATTTATTACCGACCTCACAGCCCGTAAAGCCTGCAAGAGCCATTTCGGAAATGCACTGTTCATAAGTGTTTTCCTTTCCGAGATCGGGCATATCGTCATTTGTCCACGCAATAGGCGCAATGCCCAGTTTTACCTTATTTTTGTCAAACATCAGTATTTCCTCGCTTTCTTTCTGTTTTCTTCCTTATTTTCAAATGCCTTTCTGACATTTTCGTTTTCGGAGGTGGAAGCAATTCCGACGTGCCACCATGCGCCGTAGCCGTCAGTCATTGTTTTCGGCAGAGCCTTGATATCAATAAGAGTCGAAACGGTCTGCTTCTTGCTGTCCTCAAGAGCCGCTTCAAGCTCTTCAAGCGTTCTTGCAGTGTAGGTCTTAACTCCGTAGCCCGAAGCCGCCTTTGCAAAGTCTATGGGAACAAGGTCGCCGAGAAGCTCATCCTTCTCATCACGGAAGCGGAATTCCGTTGCAAGATTTCCTATTCCGTTTGACATTTCAAGGTTATTTATGCAACCGAAGCCGCAGTTGTCAAAGAGAAGAACATTTATCTTTTTCTTCTCCTGAACGGAGGTGACAAGCTCCGAATGAAGCATAAGATACGCTCCGTCACCGACAAGGGAATAAACCTCTTTGTCAGGCTCGGCAAGCTTTGAACCGAGAGCGCCTGCAATTTCATAACCCATACACGAATAGCCGTATTCCATATTGTACGAATACTTGCTGTCGGTGGTCCACATTCTCTGTAAATCGCCGGGAAGAGAACCCGAAGCGGCAACAACTATCGCGTCCTCGTCAAGCTTTTCACGAATTAAGCAAAGAGCCGAGGTCTGGGTTATTGTGCCGAATTTTGAAGCAAATTCAGGAATTGTTTTCTCGTCACGGGCGGCAATAAGAGGCTCAAAATTCTCACCGTATCTGTAAGCGGCAAGACGCTCCATTTCCCTTTCCCACTTTGCCTTGGCATTTTCAAACTCGTCCGTATATGACGATTTATAGCCTGCGTCGGAAAGCAGAAGCGCAAGAGCTTCAATTCCGAGCTTTGCGTCGGCAACTATTTTTACCGCGCCGAGCTTATATGCGTCAAAACGCGAGGTGTTAATTGTAACAACCTTTGCATCAGATTTAAAAAGTGACTTTGAGGCGGTTGTAAAATCCGAAAAACGGGTTCCGATACCGATAATGACGTCAGCCTCTTTAGCAATATTGTTACCTGCCGAATTTCCCGTTACGCCGAGACCGCCGAGATTATATTTACTCGATGAACGGCAGGCGGATTTACCCGACTGGGTTTCAGCAAAAGGAATATTAAACTGCTCACAAAAGCTTTCAAGTGCGCCGCCTGCTTCGGAATAACGCACGCCGCCGCCGCAGATTACAAGCGGTTTCTTTGCGGAAACAATTACCTTTAAAGCGTCCTCCAGCTCTTCGTATGCAGGAACGGTGCGGACAATTTTATGAACTCTCTTTTCAAAAAACTCCTCGGGATAATCGTAGCTTTCACCCTCTGCGTCCTGCGGAAGGCAAATAGCAACTGCGCCGGTTTCCGCCGTATCGGTAAGAACGCGCATTGCGTTAATCATTGCACTCATAAGCTGTTCGGGACGGACAACCCTGTCCCAGTACCTCGTTACCGCCTTGTACGCGTCATTAGTCGTTGTTGCAAGTGAATTGACCTGCTCAAACTGCTGAAGGACGGGGTCGGGCTGACGGGAAGCGAATGCGTCCGCAGGGAACAGGAGAAGCGGAACGTGATTAACCGTAGCAGTAGCAGCCGCAGTAATCATATTTGCCGCTCCGGGTCCTATTGAGGACGAGCAGGCAATAATCTTTCTTCTGTTGTTCTGCTTGGCAAAGGAGGTTGCAACGTGAGCCATACCCTGCTCATTCTTGCCCTGGTACACTTTCAGTGAACCTCTGTTTTCGTCAAGCGCCTGACCGAGTCCGCAGACAATACCGTGACCGAAAATGGTAAAGATACCGTCAACAAACTTTGTCTCTTTACCGTCAAAGGACACATACTGGTTGTCAAGGAACTTAACAAGCGCCTGAGCCATTGTCATTTTTGCCATAAAGTCACCTCATTTATTTGAAAATAATTTTTACATATCCAAAAGCCATTTATGCTCGGGAGCGTCAATTCTTGTCTTTCTCCACGGGTCATTTTCAAGATGGCGTATCATCCAAACATAGCACATTTTATATCCGGGAGCCGCCGCCTGCTGATGGGTGTGCATAGGCGTAATGCAAAGGCAGCCGCCGTCCTCAACCTTGTAGCAGTCATCGCCGTTAAAGCCGACTCCGAAGCCCTGGGGCTTTTCAAATTCATAGTAGTAAACCTCGGGCTGGGGATGATAATGCGGAGGATAACTCGTCCAGCAACCGGGTTTATGGAACACCTCGCCGAGGACAAGATTTGAATACGGCGCCGACTCGTAATCGAATACGGTGAGCACCTGCCTGTCAGCCGTGCCGTCCCACTGGTCAGCTCCGAAATGCTGAATCATAAGCGAATCGGGTGTGTAATAGTGAAAGCCGAAATCGTTTTCATTATCGGTCTGCTCAATAACAAGTCTGCTGTCGGTCTTTGCAGTAATCTCAACCGTAAGTCCCCTTGAAAAATGAATTGCAGTCGCCTTGTCAAGGAACGGACTTCTTCTGACCGCGGTTTCGGTTTTCCCGTCAAAAGAAAAATCAACCTCGCCCTGCATAAGTAAAACCGCAGTTTCCTGAACGCTGTCGCAAACGGTCATTTTCTCCCCTGCCTTGAGGATTTTAACCCTGATATCCATAAGCATATCGGAGTTTTTCCCGTTTCTTTGGCAAAGTATCTTTTCATTGTTTTCGTTAAAAGAAGGTCTTTCGTACATTTATTTCACTCCTAAATTTGTGTTTTATCGTCAGTTAACGCCGCGGAACCGCTAATGGGTATTGCTTCACCGAGATAAGTCGGCTTCGGCTTAAAAATACACCAGATAAAATCCTTTATTCTCGCCACCGGCTCACGCATATAGTTGAGCGCAGGGTACTCAAGCCTTTCGGCTCTGTAGCCGTAAGCCTCAAGTCCGAGCTTTCGCGCGTCATAAACCGCCCTGTAAAGATGATAGGTCTGCGTAACGATTACAAGGCTTTCTACCTCGAATACATCCCTTGCGCGATACATTGATTCATAGGTTGAAAAGCCGGCGTGGTCAAGAAAAATCTTATCCCTTTCGACTCCCCTTTCGGCAAGGTAATCCTTCATGGCGTTTACCTCGTCATATTCGGTTCTGCCGTGGTCGCCCGTCATAAGCATTCTTTCGGTATTACAGTTTTGGAACGCTTCAAGACCGAAATCAAGCCTTTCCGCAAGCATCGGAGACGGTTTATTGTCCCAAAGCCCTGCGCCGAGCACCATAACACAGTCGACAGTGTAAGAGGATAATTCATCCTTTTCAAGAATATATTCCTTTGCAAAAGACACAATATACGCATTTGCAATTACGGCAAAAAGCGCGACAAGAACACCGACAGCCAGAATAAAGCATATTATTCTGACAAGCAGTTTATTCTTAAAAAACCTTTTCATTTTACGCTCTTGCAACCATTTCGCCGTATTCTTCTTTTTCTTTCTTTATAAACTCCTTTACCGCTTCTGCCGAGGGCATATCCTCACTGCAAGCGTGGGAAGCAACAAGCATCGCCGCCGAAGCCGAGCCGAATTCAAGGCAGTCCATAATATCCCAGCCTTCAAAAAGACCGTAAAGGAATGCCGAAGCGTAGCCGTCGCCGCCGCCGAAGGATTTGAGAAGCTTAACGGGGAAGGGCTTTATTGAATAGCTCTTGCCGTCATTTGTATATGCGGTTGAGCCTTCCTTGCCGTGCTTAATGATAACGATTTTTGCATTCTGGGAATGCCAGTAAGCGGCAGTCTGTTCATCGGTTCTGCCCTCTTCAATAAGCTTTTCGGTAAGGTCATATTCCTCTCTTGAGCCGAGAATAACGTCAGCCTGCTTTGCAACTGCGGAATAGTAAATCGAAATTTCATCCGAATTTTTCCAGTTGTATGCGCGGTAATCAATATCAAAAATAACGGGAATATTATTTTTCTTTGCAAGCATAACCGCCTTGAGAGCCGCCTCTCTTGACGGACTTTCCGCAAGCGCGGTGCCGCTTATAAGAACAGCCTTCGCCTGCTTTAAATATTCCTCGTCAATATCCTCAACGTCAAGCTTCAGGTCTGCCGCCTCGTTACGGTACATAACAATTGAGCTTTCCGTTTCGGATTTTATTTCAGTAAAGGTCAGACCGATTTTTTCCCCGTTCCGGCAGCGGACGATATGGGAAACGTCAATGCCTTCCTTATCAAAATAATCCGTAACGAAGGTGCCCAGCTGGTCATCCGAAACGCGAGCGAAGAAGCCGCATTTTTTGCCGAGCCTTGCCAGACCTACGGCAATATTTGCAGGCGAACCGCCGAGATAACGCTTAAAGGTTGTACTCTCGTTAAGCGGACAGTAATAGTCAACGGGATTAAGGTCAACCGCAACCCTTCCCAAAAGGATTAAATCGTACTTTTTGCTGTTGTCAAATTCAATATATTTCATAATTGCCTCCGAATTACTTAATTTCCGCAGTTAAATACTTTTATGTGCCTTTTAACATTTTCATATACGCCGTTTACCTCTTCGGCGGAAAGGTCAAAGTAGTTTGCCTTTTCAACCGAGTCGCAGTAATTCTTTGCGTACCTTGCGAGGTGGTCAAACGAAGCGGTGGCGATATTTATTTTCCTGACGCCGAGTTCAATTGCGTGAGTGAACATTTCATCCGTTATGCCCGTTCCTCCGTGAAGCACAAGCGGAGTGTCAACTGTTTTATATATCTCTTCAAGCACGTCAAAACGAAGCTCGGGCAAAACGGGATAGTTCCCGTGGGCGTTGCCTATAGCAACGGCAAGCGCATTAACGCCCGTCCGCGCGCAAAACTCCCTTGCCTTTTTCGGGTCAGTGCAAAGAATGTTATGCGCCTTACCCTCGCCCTCATTGCCGCCGACTACGCCGAGTTCCGCTTCAACAGCCGCCTTGTAGCGCGACGCCTTTTCAACAACGCGTTGAACCGTACCGACGTTTTCTTCAAAATCAAGCAATGAGCCGTCAAACATTACCGAGGTAAAGCCGAGTTCAAGAGCCTTATCAACGGTTTCAAGCGTAAGTCCGTGGTCAAGGTGAACGGCGATATCAACCTTTGAATTCTTTGCTGCCGCTATCATCATCGGTCCCATAAGCTCAAGCGGTGAATTTTTCAGCCTGACCTCGGCAATTTGAAGAATAATCGGCGTATTGAGTTCTTCAGCCGCTCTTACGGCGCCCATAACCATTTCCATATTACCGACGGAAAAAGCGCCGACCGCCTTTTTCTTTTCATCGGCAAGCTTCAAAAGCTTTTTCATTGAAACAAGAGCCAAAACAAATACCTTCTCTCTTATGTTTTAAAAATTGACTTGATTTTATATTTGAGATAATTTCTCTTTTCCCTGCCCTCAAGCGAATAGTTGAATTTGCGCTTTTCAATTCTGTCCGCAAACTCAGTAAGCGGTAAAGCGGTTTTATTATCCGTAGTGACCGTTGCGCCGAAGACGAGCATTGTCTGTCCCTTCGGGAAGGTAAAGTACCTTTCATTCGTAACGTCAAATTCATACATAAACAGGTAGCTCTGCTTTGCAATAACGTCCTCGCCGTACCTGTGGGCATGAGTAAATTCAAAAGCAACCGTGTCGTCCTTAGTAAACGCCGTTTCCTTAAGGTCATACAAATCCCAACCACCGACTCTTTCGTCAATGGCGGCAACCCTGCGTTTAACTGTGTTAAGGCCTACCTCAAAAACTTCCTCCCTGTCGCCGTACAGCCCTGCCGCAAGCACATAAAGCTTCTTTGCGTTTTCGGGCAATTCAATTCTCTGGCGTGAGGAAACCATTGCGTTTTTCCCGTCCCGGTCGCCGAGCTTAAACGTAACGCCGCCCGACGTGATAAACCGTGGGAACTGCTCAGCAGGAACGGTATAATGGATACCGCCGATATCGTCCGTTTTCTTTTCGCCGTTGTATGAGCAAGCCCTCTTGTCAAACTCAAGAGGAATAAAATGCTCGTTTCCGTTCTCAAATTCAGCCGAGTCCTTAAGCGTCAAAGCAAAGGATTTAATTTCATACGGCTTCATATCAAAACTAAGCTTCCCGTCCTTAACGGTTGCGTCGCCCCTGAATTCCTCGGAGCCGAAAACCTCACGCGCGGTAAGTATTCCCCTGCCCAATTCAAGAGTAACGCCCGAGTGAGCTTTATTTTCTATTTCGGTAACTCTTACAATTATTTCGTTTGTCTTTTCACTCTTTTTAATCGCCCTTACGGCAACTGCGGCAGTGCTGATTTTTCCGAAGGAATATTCCTTGCCGAGAGAGCCGATATGCTTTTCAACCTCAAACGCCTGAAGCGGGAAGGAGAATTCTCTTGATTCCCTGACTATCTGCGCTCTCGCGTTCGATGAATGGGAAACAATAGCATACGAAAAACGGTTAAGTCCGAGGTCCATCATGCTCTGCATACTGTCGTCGTGGTAATTTAACATAGGCGTATGAACTACCGTCAGGCGCAGGGTGGAATTGTCGGGCTTATCCCAGCCGTACTTACAGTCGCTGAGTATGGCAGTTCCGTATTCACCCGTAAAATCAGTCAAATCGACCCATTTCTGCGCAGGCACCTCATAGAGGTTTTCGGTATTGTTTCCCCTTTCAATTGCGCCGATTCCAAGGTCGTAAATCGCCTTTTCATTTGACGCTTCAAGCGGAAAACGGACCTTTAAAAGACGGTGTCTGCCGCGCCACTCAACCTCATTGAAAACCTCAACGCGGTCCGAAAGAGCAGAAAGCGAAACGGTATAATCGAATATCGAGCCGTCGCATGACTGCCTGACCTTTATTGCGCCTCTTACGGGACCGCACTCAACGATTTCGATTTGCTCGGTCTTTGCCTGATAGTCAGGCTCGCCCGAAATGTCCTTATACAAAATTTCCCACGCAGGATATGTAGTTGAACCGAAATATTCGTAAATATCAAATTTAATCGGAGCGTTAAGCGTTTCCTTTTCGTTTACCAAATCGTAAACACTTGAAATAAGTCCGTTTTCGTCTATGGTGACCCTGATTTTATCGTTTCTTATTACATAGGAATGAATATCGTTGTCATTTCCCCTGCATATAACGTCAACCAGCTTTTCGCCCTCATACGGCGCGGCGGACTCTCTGAACGAAAAGACCTTAAATGAAAGCGGCTTCATCTTCGCAAGGAAAGCGACCTCGATTTTTCCGTTTTCGAGTTTTCTTGTCTGCGAGGGGATTTCTTCAGCCGAGTCAAACACGCGGAAATTTTCCGCCTTGCTTTCAATAACCGCAGTTACCGTTTCCTCTCTTTCGGTTTCAAGCGGATTATTTACTACAACGCTTCTGCCGACAACCTCGGTGTTAAGCAGTGACGCGACAGCGCCGACGGAAGAATTATATTCATTTAAAAACTGATTTACCGAAACGCTCAAATCGTTCCAGCTTCTCTTATATGCACGCTGAACGGAGGTGCCGGGCAAATCGTCGTGGAAATGGTGAGCTAAAACTCGTTCCCACGCCCTGTTAAGCTCTTTTTTAGGATATTTTTCAACGCCGAGATACTCGCCCGTAACCGCTGCCCTTTCAGCTGCGTCGGCAAGTATTTCGTTATGGGAATTCCAGCGTTTGCCTATCGCCCTTGAGGTATATCCTCCGACGGCGTGATAGGTCATAACAAGCTCATTGTCCCAAACGGGAAGCTTCTGCTGAATTTCATCGTCAAGGTCCGAAATCTTATCCATAACGTCGATTATAAAATCAGAGCTTACGTCCTCGTCGCTTACGGAATTTTTTTCAAAAGCCTTGTGCATTGTTCTTGCGGACGCCACGCTCGGCGCGCCGCCCTGGTCGCCCGTGCCATGAAATACAACTGTAAAATCAAGACCGTATTTTTCGTTTTCCGAAAGCTTTTCCTTTGCAAAATCCCAGTTATGTAAATCGTGGGATTTAACGTAATGACGTTTTGAAAAATCGGTAATATAAGAGCCCGGTCTTAATACGCCATAAATGAACGAACCGTCAACTCCGTACCACTTGCCTATGTCAAACGGATTACCGTACGCAGAACCCCAGCTGAGCTTCTGGGTCGTGAAGCCCTTGAGGTTTGAGTGCGTGGCAACCGCAGGCAAGGCGTAGCCGAAGCCAAAGCAGTCCGGAAGAAAGATTTCATTTGAACGCATGCCGAGCTTTTCTTCAAAATAATTATTTCCGATTAAAATATTGCGTATAAGCGCCTCGGGCGAGGGAATATTAACATCGCCGTTTTCAAATGATGAGCCGCAGGGCGCCCATTTGCCTTCTTTAACATATTCCTGAAGCTTTTTGAAATATTCGGGATAATACTCCTCTATCAAAGCGTATCTGTACGAGCCTTCAAAATTAAATTTATATTCGTCAAAAAGCGAAAAAAGCCTGAAATTATCCTTAATAGTTTTAGGAAGGCATTTTGAGATAACGTATTCAAAATCCCAGTTCCAAATCGTATCCAGGTGCGCAGTGGCAACCGTCATAAGCTGTTTTTTATTTTTTTCATTTCCCATATTTTAAAACCTGTCCTTTCACCGGAACGGTCAATAAATTATAATATAATTTATTGTATCACACATTCTTTCTAATTTCCACTGTTTTATTCACTTTACAACATAAAAAATAAATGATAGAATTAAGACAGATTATTTCTTTCGGGGAGGCGGTAAAAATGACATCAAAAAAACCTGTTATTGCGCTTTTTGCAGTGATAATTCTTGCTGCCGTACTTTTTGCGGTTACTTCTCTTACCGGTTCTCACCTTACTGAAAACGGCGCAACAAAAATTTCCCCTACAAACACGCAGGCGGATATTTTCAGTTCGCCCTCCCCCGACGCAGTTCCTTCAACAAGCGAGGCTTCGGGCTTTGCAGCTACCTCCTATCAGCCTGTTTTTCCCGTAAATATCGGCAGCGAGGGAGTAAAAACAGCCGTTTCGCTTCACCATAACGTACCGGAAAATCTTCGCGCCGCGTATGTTCAGATGCTTGACGCGTTAAAGGAGCATCAAAAGGATATAAACCTCACCAAAGCCGAAAGCGAGGACGACTTTCAGCGCGCTCTTATTTATGTCAGGGACTTTAATCCCGAGCTGTTTTTTGTTGACTGGAGTCTTTATAACTATAAGGCTACCGCATCTAAAAATGTTACTCAAATTAACTTTAATTTCATTGACGATGATGTAAAAGAAAAAGCTATTTCGCTTGAAAATGAAGTGCAAAAAATTGTTGAACAGGCAAACCGCTACCCCAACGCCTTTGAGCGCGAGCTTTTTGTTCACGATTACCTTGTGAACAACACCGTCTACACCGTTGATACGCCTTACTGCGGCTCTGCATACGGTGCTCTTGTTGAGCACAAGGCAAGATGTGAGGGCTACGCAAGAGCCTTTCAGATGATAATGCTTCGTCTCGGTATCCCCGCATACTCGGTAATCGGAACGGCTGAGAACGAAAGACACATGTGGAATGCGGTTGAGCTTTACGGAAATTATTATTTTGTTGACGTTACTTTTGATGACAATTCCGCCGAAGAAAAGCTCACCGCGCTTAACGAATGGGAAATAAGTCATTCGTGCTTTAATATGCCCGAAGAAATTATTTCGAAAACTCACATAATCAGCCCGTCGGGCTCAACGGATAAATACGGCGCGTACCAGAATCTTTTTCTTCCCGAATGTAACCGCTACGATTTCAATTATTACAGAATCCGAGGTCTTATGGCGGAGAACACCGAACAGTTTAAGTATATACTTGAAAAAAACTCTTCGCAAAAGCGCGCCTGCGTATTCTTCAAGGGTCAAATGCCCTCGTCCGCTTCTCTTCAGGACGCATTCGGAGAATTCTTTGAAAATCAGTATTCCTCGGGCGGCTACTCGATTTATTACACCCCCGAAACCTCACCGGTTTACAAACGGAATGTATACGAAATCAGCTGGACGATAGATTAAAACTAAACAATTTATAAATCCTCACAAAAATATGTGAGGATTTTTTACTATATTGTCATTGATTTTAAGTATATATTTATGATATAATGCTTAATCTATAGAAATACCATCCGGGAGTGATAGAATGGACTCAAAAACTTTGTATTTACTGCTGACAGTTGCCGCAGGCTTAATTTCAATTCTTTTTGCGGCTTTTACGGCGCTTTCGATTTCCAGAAAAGACAGCGGAAATGAAAGAATGCGTGAAATTTCGGGCAATATTGCCGCAGGCGCAAAGGCATTTCTGTATTCGGAATACAGAATACTCGTCGGCTTCGCGATAGTGCTTTTCGGACTTATTACGCTTCTTATTAACCTTAAAACCGCTTTCTGCTTTCTTGCAGGCGCGCTCTTTTCAACGCTTGCAGGTTATTTCGGAATGACCGTTGCCACAAAAGCAAATGTCAGAACGGCTCAGGCAGCGAAAACAGGCGGGCTGAGAAAGGCTCTCGGCGTAGCGTTCAGCGGCGGCGCGGTTATGGGGCTGAGCGTAGTCGGCTTAGGCGTTATCGGAATAGGCACGATTTTCCTTATTCTTACAAAGGTTTCGCCCACTCTTGAAGCGGAGTCCTTCAACATTCTTACGGGCTTCAGCCTCGGCGCTTCCTCAATTGCGCTCTTTGCGCGTGTAGGCGGAGGTATTTACACAAAGGCGGCTGACGTCGGCGCAGACCTCGTCGGCAAGGTTGAAGCAGGCATTCCCGAGGACGACCCGAGAAACCCTGCAACAATTGCGGACAATGTCGGCGATAACGTCGGCGACGTTGCCGGAATGGGCGCGGACCTGTTTGAGTCTTATGTAGGCTCCATAATCTCCGCAATTACACTTGCATTTGCCGCTTCCTCAAATCAGGAAATAATCAACAAGGCTGTTTTTCCGCTTCTTCTCTGCGCGGTAGGAATTATAGCTTCAATTCTTTCCACAGTAGTCGTCAGACTTTCAAAGGCTGAAGACCCCCAGAAATCGCTTAATCTCGGCGAATATCTCACAACCGGAATAGTAATAATCGCTTCGGCAATAATGAGCGTAAAATTGCTCGGTACCGGCAGCTTCTCCGACGCTGAAAGCTGGAACGGCTTCTGGTGTGTTTTCTCGGGACTTATTGTCGGAACAATTATCGGAAAGCTTACGGAAATCTACACCTCCGACAGATATAAGGCAGTTAAGGAAATTGCCGACGCTTCCAAAACAGGCGCGGCAACAAACATCATAAGCGGTCTCGGAGTCGGTATGAAATCAACCGCTATGCCCATTTTTTTTATCGGCGTAGGTATCCTTTTGGCTTATAAATTCGGCGGACTTTACGGCATTTCTCTCGCCGCGGTAGGTATGCTTTCAACTACGGGAATGACCGTTGCGGTTGACGCATACGGACCTATAGCGGATAACGCAGGCGGTATCGCGGAAATGAGCGAGCTTGAAGAGGACGTAAGAAACATTACCGACAAGCTCGACTCGGTAGGAAATACGACGGCGGCAATAGGCAAAGGCTTTGCTATCGGCTCTGCGGCTCTTACGGCTCTTGCGCTTTTCGCTTCATACGCCCAGACAACGGGTATAAGCGACGGCGGTATGAGCATACTTAACGCGAAGGTTGTTGTCGGTCTGTTCTTAGGCGGTATGCTTCCGTTCTTATTCTCCGCATTCACTATGAACAGCGTCGGTAAGGCGGCGAACAAAATGATAGAAGAGGTACGTCTTCAGTTTAAACAGAAGCCCGGAATCCTTGAGGGCACCGAAAAACCCGACTATAAAAGATGCGTTGCCATTTCAACCACCGCGGCTCTTCACGAAATGATTTTGCCCGGAGTTATGGCAGTTATCGCTCCGCTTCTTGTCGGCTTCGTGCTCGGCGTTGAGGCTCTCGGCGGTCTTCTTGCAGGCGCTCTTGTCAGCGGCGTAATGCTTGCTATATTTATGGCAAACTCGGGCGGCGCATGGGATAACGCAAAGAAATACATAGAGTCCCTCAGAGAGGGCGGCAAGGGCAGTGAAGCTCATAAGGCGGCAGTTGTCGGCGACACGGTAGGCGACCCGTTCAAGGATACCGCCGGCCCGTCGATTAACATTCTCATTAAGCTTATGACAATTGTTTCTCTCGTTTTTGCAACCACCTTTATGCTTGTAAACGGCGGAAACGGACTTATAAATTTCTGATATAAAACATAAAGCTCAAGTCGGTTGACTTGAGCTTTTTAATTTTCCCTTATTATTTCAAAAACGGCAGGCAGCCTTTCTTCCTGCTGTTTTTCCTTTTTGGGTTCGCCCTTTAAAATAAAATACGCGCTTGACACCCCGTAATACGGCGCAACGTAAATAACCGGGAAAACCAAAAGACAGCTTAAAAGCCAGCCGAGCATTGAAAGCCTGAAGGCGGCTATACTAAAGCACCTGCCCTGCGTTTTTTCAAGACTCTTATATAAAGCAGTCATCACACCGTATTTCTCAAGACAAAGGTAATACTTCCACGCGCTGTATCTTTGAGAAATAACAAACAAAAATGCGAGTCCGATAATAAAAAGCGCAACACTTCCCAACACCCAGGACAAAAAAACATTTTTCTCCAAAGCGCCCCGTGAAAGACTCATAAACAGAAACGAAGCGCAAATAGCCGACGGAAAAAGGAATACAAACCCCCAACAAATAAGAAAAAGCGTCTTGACGCAAAGATAGAGAAAAAACGAAAAGCTTTTACCTGTTGAACCACTGAAGCTGTTATTTGAAACCGTACGGCAGACAGCAAGCGCGCTGCGTTTTACTCCCACTGCAATTAAAAGTAACCCCAGAAGGCAGAAAAGAATTACCAAGGCTGCTTTTGCATAAAAAGAATATTCGCCGAACAGACCTTGAAAAAAAGCGTTTACCTTACTGTTATCAAATCCCCAAAATGCCGAAAAAACGGCGGCAGCGCCGACAGAGAAAATGACAAAGGATAAAAGAAGCTTAAAAAACACTCTTGTAACCTTTCCGGAAATGAGCTGCTTTGCTTTGATTTTAACCATATTATCAACTCCAAAAAAAGACAGGAGAAGTCACGATGAAAATCTCCTGTCTTTATTATTGTCAAATAATTCCGTTTTTAATCCGCTTTTCTTATGTCAAAGAAAAACCTTACTCCGTTTTCAACATTCTCCACGCCGTATTCGGTTGAGTGCAGGTTACAAATCGCACTGACGATTGAAAGTCCGAGTCCGAAACGTCCCTGCTTTCTTGAACGGGACTTGTCCGCGCGGTAAAAGCTCTGCCAGATATTGTTTATATCGTCGTCCTTGATATGTTCGCCCGTATTGAAAACATAAAGTCTTAAAAATTCTCCTCTGTCCTCGCCGCTGACGCTTATTTTCCGCTCGCCGTCAATGTGGGAGACAGCGTTTGAAACGTAATTATTGAGAACCATATTCAGCTTTATTTTGTCGCCGACGCCCTCAATTTTTTCGTCAACATCAACCGAATAAGTTATCTGTTTTTCTTCAAGCACAATTTTTATGCCCTTGAAATAGCTTTCGGCAAACTCCTTTATATTGAACCTTTCCTCATTTAGCTGATTTCCGCCTGCCTCAAGGCTTGAAAGCTCAAGCAGCTGAAGGACAAGCTCGTTCATTTTTTCGGTTTCATTCATTATCACGTCGCAGTATTCACCTGCCGCAGAGCTTTCCTCGGGAGTCATTAGTTTAAGTCCCTCGGCATAACCCTGAATAATGGCTATAGGCGTTTTAAGCTCGTGAGAAACGTTTGAAACAAAGCTTTTTCTTATGCTGTCAAGCTTCTTTTCCTGTTCAACCTCATCGAGCAGGCGCTTGTTCTTTTCATTAAGATCGACAAGCGCGTCATTAAGCGAGTGAGAAAGGTTGTTTATACTCTTGCCGAGCTTTCCTATCTCATCGTTCTGCTTCGCGTTGACCTTTTGGGAAAAGTCAAGCTTTGCCATTCGCTTTGTAACCTCGCTCATTTTAATAAGCGGCTTTGTGAATCTTCCCGAATAAACAAATATTACCGCAAGCGCAACAATCACTGCAATTATTGCGGTATAGCCCATAAAGGTCATAGCGGTGCTTACGTTTTCGTCAATGATGTCCTTTCTGCCGAACATCTCAATTTCGTTTCCGTTTTCAAGCGGCTTATAATAAACTATGTACTGCTTATTATTTTTTTCGGACTGCTGGATTTCAAAGTAACTTCCGTCACTGTTTTCTTCACGTCCCTCAACGGAAATCCTGCCTGCGTTATTCATAAACGTAATTGAGCTTTTATAAATAAACTCTCCGTCGGGAGAATAGACGTTTATTATAATTCCGCTGTCCGACTCATACTGACCGAGCATGGCGTTATAATCCTCACGCGAGGGGTCAATAAGGGCAACCTCATCCGCAAGGTCCTTCATATTATTCTTTTCCGTGTCAATATAAACGTCGCCCAGATACCAGAAATTGAGCGCAAGAAAGGCAAGAATTGCAAGAATAAGAATTGCGCCGACCTGAGCAAAAAGTTTAAATCTTATGCTAACGGAAGGTTTCTTCATTTAACTGTTACCCTCTCTGTCGAGTTTATATCCGAGCCCGTAAACGGTAATAATATGCCTGTCTCCCCACTTGCCGAGCTTTGTACGAAGTCTTGCAAGATGGCTGTCAACGGTTCTTGTGTCGCCCTCGTAGGAATAACCCCAGACGTCGTCGAGAAGCTGTTCTCTTGAAAATACCCTGTCAGGGGCAGCTAACAGCTTTTCAAGCAGTTCAAATTCCTTAAGGGTTAGTACTATTTCCTCATCCGCAACCGTTACGGAATGAGCGCTTTTGTCAAGCACCAGGGTATCAAGAAAAACCTTTCCGCCCTCCTGCGGAAGATAGTTTTTCCTTTTAAGAAGCGCTTCAACCCTTTTTACAAGAACAGTCGGACTGAACGGCTTTGTAACGTAATCGTCCGCTCCGACCTCAAAGCCCGTAAGCTGGTCAAATTCCTGACTGCGCGCGGAAAGAAGAATAATCGGTATATCCGATTTTTTTCTTATCCTTCTGCAAAGCTCCCAGCCGTCAATTTCAGGCATCATAATATCAAGTATCATTAAAGAAACGTCGGTGTTTGCGTTAAAGAGCAACAGCGCCTGATTTCCGTCCTCGGCTTCAAGCGTTTCGTATCCCTCTTTTTTAAGAAAATCGCAGACGAGCCGTCTTATAAGCTGTTCGTCATCAGCGACTATAATCTTTTTCATCTTTTTGCCTCCGTAAAAAACGGTTTAATCAGTCGGTCTTTCCGAGGTATTCTTCAAGGCAAAGTCCGCTTTCGTTAATCTTTTTGGCGTTTTCCGGTCCGACAAAGCGCCAGTGCCACGGTTCGGCGGCAACTCCTGTATATTCGGTCTTATCACCCTTGTATCTTTCAATAAATCCGTATTCCTCGGCGTGCTTCTGAAGCCATGCGTACTGCTCGGTCAGGTTGAAATCGTCATTCGTGTTGCAAATATCCATTGCAACGCCGAAATTGTGCTCACTGCAACCGGGGAGCATACTCCAATGGGTAGCCTTTATTTCGGATTCGTAATATGAATAACCCTGACTCATATATGAGTTGACCTTATTTGTATGAAGCCTTGTCTGGGTGGCAATGCTTCTGTAACCCGAATAAGGAGTGAGAAGAATACCCTCCGCCTTTGCGGCGTTATACATTTTTTCGTAATACGGCTGAACCCTCTTGTCAAGCGACTCGCCGCTTCCGGGAATTGCAGGAGTAAGCTCCGGCTCATACCCCTCGGGAAGCTTATAGTTTGCGTTAAGAAGAGTCATTTCCCAGTTGCCCTCGTCAATAGAAATTACCTGCGGGTCAAAGGGACTTGAGTTTTCGTCAACCGTGCTTTCCTCTTCATCGGTGCTCTCCTCCTCATCGGTGCTCTCTTCCTCGGTACTTTCCTCGGTGCTCTGAGCTTCCGTATTCGCCTGCGTTGAAGAGCTTTCATTGGAAGAGCTTTCGGTTGTCTGCGCATTTTCCTTGCCGGAGGTGGTGCTTTCAACCTTTTTGGGCGCCTTTTTTGCCGTAACGGCAAAGCCGAGAATCAAGGTCAGAACCAAAACCGCAAGAAAGCCGCCTATAACAATTTTCAGTTCCTGCTGTTTATATCTTGTCATGGATTTTTTTCTTTTTCCCGTGTTCATTAAGAATTCCTCCCATTTCAACACATATCGATTTATTTTACCACACCTGAAAACAATTGACAAGTGCATAAAATATCTCGACTTTTACAATAATGTATGGTAAAATAAGCAGTGAACATTTTTATTCCGGAGGCGAAAAAATGAGAGCAAACGAAAGTTTACCCAATTACGATTCAAAAGTCAGAGAATCAACTAATTTTATTATAAAAAACATAAAACAGGTCTGCAAAGACACACCCGAAAGGCGCGCAGGCACCGAAGAGGAAGCCAAAGCCCAGCAGTATGTCAAAGATACAATGGAAAAATTTGCAGACAGCGTTGAAACGCAGGAAATAACAGTTAAATCCGCAAAGCCGTCAACTCCCCTTCTTCAGGGAATATTTGCCGTTATCTCTGTTGCTTTTTCGTGCGTTGCAGGCTTTATCCCTGCAATCTCAGTTTACTTAATCGCTTCTTCCGTTCTGGCTATGGGCATTTCCGCTTTCCTCGGCTTTTTAAAAGCCACAAAGCACAGTTCAAATATTATCTGCGTCAAAAATGCTTCGGACAAAAACGAAAGAAGAATTGTATTTCTCGGAAACATAAATTCCCCCATAGAAAGAAAGCTTTTGAGAATAAGCGGAAATACGCTTGAAAAGGTTGCGTTTTTCGGCTTTCTTACAGGTTGCATTCTCTGTATGGTTTACGACGCATTTTATATTATTGCGGAGAAAAACACCGTAAGCCCGTTTATAGGTCTTTTCCAACTCATTTTTATTCCCGTCTTTATTCTGTATATGAATTTCTACAACCCGAAGCAGGATATTCAGGGTGCAAACGGAAACCTTACGGGCACCTTCGATTCAATGGCGGTTATGCAATACCTTACCTACAACAGTCTTTCACTTAAAAACACCGTTCTTGTCAGTGTTTCGTGCGGTGCAGGCGCTTACGGCGCAAGAGAATTTGTAAAAAAATACTCTTCCCAATACTCCGATATGCCGACTTTATTTGTTTCGGTTGACTGCCTTCAGTCCGACAAGTGCTTCGCTTTCTCCGTTATCAATACCGGCAGTGATATTATTGAGTCTGCCGCCGAAAATGCAGGCGTTATAATTTCAAACGGAAAAGATAATCTTTCCTCCTCGCTTCTTTCGGGAATGAAAAACGAAAAGGCTATAAGAATTTCAGCCGCCGACGAAAAGGAAAACTTTGTCTATGCCGCACGCGAGGACACAGTTACCAGCATTTCTCCCTCGGCAATTGAAGCAGGACTTAAGCTCTCGCTTGAAACGGCATACCTCTTTGACGAAAAGGGTATTTAATTAAAAGTTGAATTTTTTAACTGTTTGGTATAATATATCATTGTATTAAAACAAAGGAGTACAGAAATATGAAAAAAAATTCACTCCGTATTATCGGCATTTTGCTTGTGCTGACAGTAGTTATCACGGCTTTCTCTTCGTGCACAAACCCCTTTAAGGCAGAGGTTAAAATCCCCGATGAGGTTACGCTTAAAACTGACCTTCACGACCCGTCTTACACCTTTACCTACGGCGAGCTTAAAACGGTGCTTCCGCTTGAAAAATTAGCGCCTCTTTTTGAAAACTATGAGGAAAAGAATCCCGACACCGAAATCACGCTTT
The DNA here is from genome assembly GCA_937884975.1 of uncultured Clostridia bacterium. Lineage (GTDB taxonomy): Bacteria > Bacillota > Clostridia > Oscillospirales > Acutalibacteraceae > Fimenecus. Next base: position 43,478 of record CAKZZS010000050.1, read on the forward strand.
CATATAACGAAATTGTAACGCGCTTCAGCGCAGACGTTATGAAGGACGACGGCAAGGCGCTTGAGGGTATATGGTCGCTCGCAACGGATGAGGAAATGAAGGCGACAACAGCTAATAAAAACGAGGTAATCGACTACTTTAATAAAATAGTCAACTCCCTTAAAACCGACAAGCCTGCCAAGACCGAATACGGCGAGGATTTCTGGACCGACGACTCAACCGACTCCGTCACCTTTACAAGAAACGGCAAGGAAATTGACAAGAGCACCGACGAATACAAGGCGCTTCGTTCGGCTGCAGTTGTTTACAAAAAATATGTTGTCGACGGCGCTTACAATTTCCTTTTAGGTCACATTAAAGACGAAAACGGCGAAACCAAAAACCTTGCCGAGGGCAATGACAGTCTTGACGATATTCTCTATCTTTGGGGTGAAAAGGATGTTAGCAGGCTGACGTATGATGACGTTGAATCGGCTATATCCTCCGTTAAAAAAGAAACCACAACCGTTGAAGAAAAGGAATATGTAACCTCTCTTACAAGAACCGTTGTAATCACGCTCAAGCCTGATGAAAACGCAGTCAAAAAGGCGTTCAGCATTCACGATAAAAAGCCTGTTCTTGAAGAAATGAAAAAGGCTTCGGACTATTTCACGGTTGAGGATTACGAAATAACTCCCGGCGTATGCGTAATAACCGCAGTTTTTGACGCCGCAACGGATGAAATCACAACTCTGACTTATCAGAATAATATGACAGTCAATACTGAAATCACGGGCACAAACAATTTCGCTTCCGTCGGAACGGTAGGGCTTAGCTTCAACTGCACTGACCAGATGTACTATCACTTCGGCTGGCACACAAGCGAAGGCGAATAAAAATTTATATATAAATTAACGGCTCACCGCTAAGGCGAGCCGTTTTCTTATTATTTTAAAAACCATTCAAGCGCTTTTTTATAGCCCTCAAAGCCGAGTCCGGTATAATGCTCACTGCAGGCAAGTCCTGCGTATGAAATCTGTCTGAAAGCCTCGCGTTTTGAAACATCCGACAGATGAACCTCAACCGCAGGAATTCCGACCGCCTTCAATGCGTCAAGAATTGCAACGCTTGTGTGAGTGTAAGCCGCCGGATTTATGACTATTCCGTCATATTTTCCGTAAGCAAGCTGAATTTTATCAACTATTTCGCCCTCGTGATTTGACTGAAAAATATCGGTTTCAATTCCGAGAGACGCGGCAGCTTGACCGATATAATCGCACAGTGCCTTATAATCCTGTCTGCCGTATATATCAGGCTCACGAATGCCGAGCATATTAAGATTCGGCCCGTTTATTACAAGTATTTTTTTCATTTTAAGCCTCCGAATAGCTGCCCAGATAAATAAACTTGTCGCAATCGTTTTCAAGCTGTGAAATAACGGTTCTCAATTGCGGAGAGTAGACCGAAACGTCAATATCGAAATAGAACATAAACTCAAAATCACTGCCCTCTATTGGACGGCTTTCAAGCTTTGTAAGATTAAGTCCGAGCGCGGCGAAACGTGCAATTGCATTATAAAGCGAGCCGGGCTTGTGCGGAAGAACAAGTACAATACTTGTTTTATTTGCGCCTGCGTATATTTCAATATCCTTTGAAATGCAGATAAACCGAGTGTAATTGTTATCGGTATTCTGTATTCCCGATTTAATTTCCTCAAGCGAGTAAACCTCAACGCACTCCCTCGAGCCAATTGCGGCTACATCGGTTCTTCCGCTGTCCTTAACTCTTTTAGCGGCGGCGGCTGTATTTTCGCAAACCGTAATCTTAACGCCGTTGAGTGACGAAAGAAAATCCGAACATTGCTCAATTGCCTGCCGGTGCGAGAAAATCTCCTTAATATCACTTAACTGCGTTCCGCTGTTGACAAGAAGGCTGTGATTTACCCAAAGCTTCAGCGAACGGGTGATATAGAATTTATACTTGTTCATCAAATCATAGACCTCGTTTACCGAGCCTGCGTTACTGTTTTCAATAGGCAGTATTCCGTACTTGCAAAGTCCGCTGTTGACTGCTGAAAAGACGTTTTCAAAGCTTTTGAAATACATAACTGTCGGATATGTGAAAAGCTTTTCGCAGGCGAGCGAGGAATACGCGCCCTCAACGCCCTGACAGGCAACGGTTGCCCTTTCGGGAGGCTGCTTGGGCGAATTCTCAATAGCCTTTTCTATCTTTTCGGCAACCTTTGACTTATCGGAAAGAAGCTTTTTTTGATACGAACGGCTAAGGTCAAACAGAGTAATATACATCGAGCGCAGATAACCCTCAAATTCGGGCGAGACGCCTTGAGTCACACGGTTAAGAATATCTCTTTCCCTGCCCCTATCATAAACAGGAAGCTGATTTTCCTTTTTATAGGTTGCAATTTCACCTGCAATTTTCATTCTTTTTTCAAAAAGTGAAACCAGCTGTTCATCGACAGCGTTTATCTCGTTTCTCAGTTCATCAATATTCATATCTTTTCCTCGCTTTCTAAAATATCAAGTATACAAAACGCAGTCACAGCTTCAATAACCGGTACGGCTCTGGGAACTATACACGGGTCGTGTCTGCCCTTTATTTCAAGCGTTTGAACCTGCTTTGTTTTAAGATTAACCGACTGCTGCGGCTTTGAAATTGACGGAGTAGGTTTAAACGCAACCCTGAAAACAAGCGGCATACCGCTTGAAATACCGCCTAAAATTCCGCCGTGATTATTGGTAACGGTTTTTATCTCACCGTCCCGAACGGTAAATTCATCGTTATTCTCACTGCCGAAAATTTTACTTCCCTCAAAGCCCGAGCCGAATTCAATTCCCTTTACTGCAGGGACCGCAAACACTGCCCTGCTGATAAGGTTTTCAAGCCCGTCGAACATCGGCGAACCGATACCTGCAGGAAGTCCTACGGCGGCGCATTCAACTACTCCGCCTACTGAGTCGCCCTGTTCCTTTGCCGAAAGAACGGTCTGAATCATTCTCCTGCCTCTCTCGTCATCAATAACGGGGAAATCCTTTTCCTTTATTTTTTCAAGCTCATCTGCGGTAACATTTACGCTGTCAAAGGGTAAATCGCTTTCGTTTTTAATGCTCAAAATATGAGCGCCGAAGCAAATTCCCTTTGTAAGAAGAATTGACGAAGCAATTGCGCCTGCAATAACTATCGGAGCGGTCATCCTGCCCGAAAAAGCTCCGCCGCCTCTGACGTCGTTTTTTCCGTTTTCCTTAATATATGCGGTGTAATCGGCGTGACCGGGTCGTGGAAGAAATCTTATATTATCGTAGTCGTTTGACCTTGTGTTAGTATTTTTAATAACAACCTTCAGCGGTTCTCCCGTGGTAATATCTCCGTTAAGTCCCGTTTCAAAAATCGGCTCGTCCGCTTCCTTCCTCGGGGTCGAATATGCGTTTTTACCGGGAGCGCGGCGCGAAAGGTATTTTTTTACATAGTCAAAATCAATTTTAATCCCCTTCGGCAAGCCCTCAATAATCACACCGATTTCCTCGGAATGTGACTGGCCGAAAACCGTCATTTTAACTTTTTGACCGTAGGTCATAGACACTGCGCTTCACCTCCAACCGAATTAAAATCTTCAAAAAACGTCGGATATGACTTTGCAACCGCAAAGGCATTTTTTATTTTTACCTCTTTTTTACATTTAAGAGAAGCGACCGCAGCCGACATCACAATTCTATGGTCATTAAACGAGTCGACCTCGCCGCCGTCAAGCTCCGTTTTTCCCTCGATAATAAAGCCGTCGTCCGTCTTTTTAATATCTGCGCCGAGACGGGAAAGCATCTGATAAGTGGATTCGAGCCTGTCGCTTTCTTTATATTTAAGTCTTTTTGCATTTTTGATAACCGTTTTTCCCTTTGCGGTCGACATCAAAACCGCAAGAAGCGGAACAAGGTCGGGAATATTCTTCGCGTCAATATTTCCGCCGTGAAGCGAATCGGTCGAAACGTGCAAAAATCCGCCCTTATTTTCAATTTCCGCTCCGAGCGAGGACAGAATTTCAATAAACGCCCTGTCGCCCTGGGTTGAGTTTATATCAAGGCCCGAAACCTTAACGCCCATAGCCAGAAAATACGTCGCATTTGACCAGTCGCCCTCAACGGTATAATCGCACGGCTTATAGCTTTGATTTCCCTTTACAAAATACGAATTTATTCCCTCGGTTATTTCAATTCCGAAACGCCTTAAAACCTCGACCGTCATATCAATATACGGCTTTGACTCAACGGGTGGGATAAGCTTGATTTCGCTGTCTTCTTCAAGAAGCGGCAAGGCAAACAGCAAGCCCGAAACAAACTGCGAGCTAATGTCTCCCTGCAAAACAAATTCACCGCCCGAAAGTCTGCCGTTTATTTCAAGCGGAAACGAGGGCGAAAACGTAATACCGTGTCGCTCCATTTCCTCTTTTAAGGGTGAGAGCGGTCTTTCGGGAAGCTTTCCCGAGGCGATAAACACGCTTTTGCTTTTTTTCGCCGCCGCAACGGGTAATAGAAAACGAAGCGTTGAGCCGCTTTCGTTACAGAAAAGCTCGCCGTCAGTTGCCTTTTTAATAGGAGTGACTCTTGTCACCTCTCCCTCACGCGTAATCGAAGCGCCAAGCGCCGTAAGACATTCAATTGTAGCCTCAATATCCTTTGAAGAATAATTAAGCCGAATAAAGCTGTCAGACTCCGCCAAAGCAGCGCAAATCAAAGCCCTGTGAGCATAGGACTTTGAGGCTATTGCACCGATATGCCCCGAAACGGGAGCAGGCGTTAAACTGACATCCATTTTTATTTCTCCAGTCCGTCGCTTATGAACGAAATGAGTTCAAGCGAACCGATTTTTTCAATTTTACACTTTCCGATTTTTTCGGGAACAATAAATGCAACGTTTCCCATTGACATTTTCTTATCCGTCAGGGCGGCTGCCGAAAGCTTTTCGGCGGAATACGGACATTCAAACGGAAGATTATTATTTTTCAGCGCGGTGATAATTTCATCCGTCAGGTCGCTGTCGCTGAATCCGTTTTTATATGAAGCCCTTGCCGCAACGACCATTCCCATTGCGACTGCGCTGCCGTGGGAAACGGTGAAATCGCTGCATTTTTCAATTGCGTGACCGACTGTGTGACCGAAATTAAGTAATTTTCTCACGCCGTTTTCACGTTCATCCTCATTTACAATCTCTCTTTTAATTTCAACACAGCGGGCGACTATGCTTTCAATTAGGTCTGCATCATTTCTGACGTTTCCGCCCTTAACCTTACAAAACAATTCGCTGTCTGCAATAACGCCGTATTTTATGACCTCCGCCATACCGTCCGCAAAGGTCTTATCGTCAAGAGTGTCAAGAGTGTCAAGGTCACAGTAAACCGCCTCAGGCTGCCAGAAAGCGCCTGCAAGATTTTTTCCTTTTTCAAGATTTACCGCAGTTTTTCCGCCGACCGACGAATCAACAGCGGCAAGAAGAGTTGTAGGAAGCTGGATAAAGCGTATTCCCCTCTGGTAAACAGCCGCCGCAAAGCCCGTAAGGTCGCCGACAACTCCGCCGCCGAGAGAAAGAAGGATATCGTTTCTTGTCATTCTTTTTTCAGCCATAAACTCAAGCAAGGCGAAAAGCGTGTCCTTATTTTTGCTCTGTTCCCCCTCGGGAAAGACAAATTTTTCAGTCTGAAATCCGACGTCGGAAAGTCTGTCAATAACCTTTTTCGAATAAAGCGTATCCACTTTCGAATCGGTTACAAGAGTTATTTTACAGCCCGAATAATCACCCGACAGTCTTTCACCAAGCGTGTCGAGCAAGCCTCTTGCAATTATTACGTCATATTTTTTTGAAGCGTTAACGGTAATTGTGCGCATTTATCTGTCCTCCCGTTTACTCTGCTTGCCCTCAAGCAAAAGGCTATTGAGCGCGTCACGGTCATTATTTTTGAGCGCCTCGCTGTATTTCTTCAGGTTTTCTGCGAGCGTATCAATTTCTTCTGCAAGGTAATCGCTGTTTTCAAGGAACAGCTCGGTCCACATTTCGTTATTCAAATCCGCAACTCTTGTCATATCGCGGTAACTGCCGGCGGAAAAGCCCATTCTCTTTCTTGCGGTCGGGCTTTTTACATAGGCGTTTGAAACTATATGCGCCAGCTGCGAGGTAAGAGCAATAATTCTGTCGTGCTCGTTGGGAGAAGAAAACTGCAGTCTTGAAAAGCCGAGCGAAAGGAAAAACTTTTTAAGTGAGTCAAGCTCTTTTATATTCAGCTTTTCAAAGCAGGTTAAAATCATTGAAGCGTTTTTGAACATTGAGCTTCTTGAATACTCAAAGCCCCAGCTTTGAGTGCCTGCCATAGGGTGACCGCCCAGGAATACAAAGCCGTTTTTTTCGGCAACGGGCAAAAGGCGTTGACAGACGTATCTTTTCACGCCGCAGCAGTCTATTACATAAGCGCCCTTTTTAAAGCGAGCCGCGTTGTTCTTTACATATTCAACCGCCTTTTCGGGATAAAGCGAAACAAGGACAATATCGCATTCGCTTATGTTATTTTCATTCAATTCCCCGTCGACAGCATCACAGAGCATCGCGGCATAAAACGCCTTTGAAGAAATATCAAAACCGAGCACCTTATTATCCGTATTCTCTTTTATCGCTCTTGCAAAGGAGCCGCCGATAAGACCGAGTCCGACAATTCCGACCGTCATTTTATCACCTTATTTATTAAGTATATCTCTTATTGCGTTGCAGTCATCCACAACCTCTTTAAACTGTTCGGGAGTCAGCGCCTGAGGCCCGTCGCAAAGCGCATGGGCAGGGTCATTATGAACCTCAATCATAATTCCGTCCGCGCCTGCCGCTGTTGCGGCAAGAGCAAGCGGTTTAACAAGCCTTGAAAATCCTGCGGCGTGACTCGGGTCAGCGATTACGGGAAGGTGCGTCTTTTCCTTCAAAAGCGCAATTGCGGAAATATCCATTGTGTTCCTCGTATAGGTTTCGAAGGTGCGTATACCCCTTTCGCAGAGAATGACCTTGTTATTTCCGCCTGCCATAATATATTCGGCGCTCATAAGAAGCTCCTGCATTGTTGCGGCAAGTCCCCTCTTTAAAAGAATGGGCTTATGAGTATGTCCAAGCTCCTTGAGAAGTTCAAAATTCTGCATATTTCTTGCGCCGACCTGAATAACGTCAACGTTTTCAAACAAATCGAGGTGTGAAATATCCATTATTTCGGTTACTATAGGCATACCCGTCTGCTGCTTTGCCTCTTCAAGAAGCCGCAAACCGTCTGCACGCATACCCTGAAAAGCATAGGGAGAGGTTCTCGGCTTGAATGCGCCGCCGCGAAGAAGCATAGCGCCTGCCTTTTTCACCTCGGAAGCGATATAGGTAATCTGTTCTTCACTTTCAACCGAGCACGGACCTGCAATATACTGGAAATTTCCGCCGCCGATTTTAATGCCGTTTACGTCGACAACCGTATCGTCCGGGTGGAATTTTCTGTTTGCAGCCTTGAAAGGCTCGGAAATTCTTGTAACCGAGTCGATAATCGCAAGCGAGGAAAGAAGGTCGGTATCAATATGACTTGTATCGCCTATAAGGCCGAGGACGGTTTCGTATTCGCCCTTACTTTCGTTAATATCAACTCCAAAGCTTTTTAACCATTCCTTAAGATTATAAAGCTGCTGTTCGTCGGTACCCTTTTTAATTACTACTACCATTTTTTACACCTCTCACTGTTCGTTTTACTATAAAAAAATCCCCGTAGTGATTTCACTGCGGGGTAAAAATAACAAATTCTCTTGTTTTGCAGCAAAACCGACTCTATCAAATTTTATTGATAAAGTAAAAGTAAAAGTATTCAGCTGCAAAAACGTTAGTTTTCATAAATAAATCCTTTGATTTTTGTTTTACTTAATATATCACCGTTAAAGAATTTTGTCAATACCGTTTTGTAAAAAAAATTTAATAATTTAAAGTGATGAAACCCTGTAGTAAAAAAATTCTCCCGATTGCTCGGGAGAATTTGAAATACAGTATGATTATTTGAGGAACTTAAGACCTCTGATGATGCCGGGCTCCTTAGCCTTTCCGCCGCATACCTGGAAGAAAGCAATTATCTTGAGAACAAAGATAATTGCGTTGCATACGCCGAAAGCAAGCCAACCAAGGAAAGGAATAACGCAGAGAACTGCAGAAAGAATTGTGCAAACCTCAAGCTTTATTGCCTGACGAAGGTGGAACTTAACATAGGGAGAATCCTTGCTTGCAAGAAGAGCGATAATAATTCCTACTACGCTCATTATGTAGACAAGCATTGCAAAGCACTTGTTATCCGAAACGTCCTGAGCGTCGAACTCTGCGGTATGATCAAAAGGATCGTATGCAGGAGCAACGGGAGCAGTGTAAACGGGAGCTGCTCCGGGAGCAGGAGCCGCTGCAGGCTGCTGAGCGCCGCAGGTTGTGCAGAAAGCCTGGTCGTCATTTAACTGAGCGCCGCAATTAACACAGTTTTTCATAATTATACCTCTTTCTTTTCACCCTGTAGAACAGGTTTTATTTTTAACATTTTTATTATAAACGTTTATGAATAATTTGTCAATTCAAGGCTTTTAATTAACTGCCCGAGAGCATTCTGATATAACGTTTGAAGAAAACGACGCCGTCCTCAAGAGAGGAAACGGGAATTCTCTCGTTTGTATTATGAGTGCGAAGGAGCAGTGACGTGTCCGCAACAAAGGGTGAAAAGCGATAAATATTTTCGCAAATGCTTTCATATTTACAGGCGTCCGTTCCGCCCATTACAAGGTATGGCGCAACAATATAATCTGGATTTGTTCCGTCGCAGATTTTTCTTATAGCGTCAAAGCAGCGCGAGTCGGTAGGCGAAACGTATGACGGCTCCTTACCCTTTACAAACCGGATATCATCAATTCTTTTGCCGACATATTTTAAAATATGCTTCTTAACGCCGTCAATGCTGTCGCCCTGCATAATGCGGAAATTGACGTTTATCAAAGCCTTACCCGGCAGAACGTTTGCCGCAGGGCTGCCCTCAGCCATTGTAACTGCGGTGGTAGTCCTGACCATTGATGCCGCAGGGGGAATAAAGGTCATAATCTTTGTAATAAGCGGCTTTAAAAGCCAGAGATTACAGGCAAAAAGTCTTACGGGATATTTTGAATTCTTTCCGATTTCGGTAAAGAGCTTATACATATTTTTACTTAAATGCGCCTTGAACTGGTGATTTTCAATTTTCCTTATGACCTTTGCCATTTTGCCGAGCGCAGTGTGCTTGGGCGGCTGTGAGGAATGACCCGAATGGCCGTTTATGGAAATTCTGTAATCCGCGTAACCCTTTTCGGCAACGCCAATGCCTGCAAGGAATTTGTTTTCAATAAGTCCCTTGACATTAACGGGGAGAATAGCGCCGCCCTCGTCAAGAATACAGTCAAGGTGAACGCCCCTCCGACGGAGAATTTCGCAAATTTTATCCGCTCCGCTTCCGCCCTGAATCATCGGCTCTTCGTCGTGAGCAAAGCAAAGATAAACCGTCCTTTCGGGTTCAAAGCCTTCGGAAATTAAAGTTTCAACGCTTTCCATAACGCCGATAAGATGGTTTTTCATATCAAGAGCTCCTCTGCCCCAGATAAATTCGCCGTCATTAAAGCCCTCAAACGCAGGGTGCTCCCACTCGTTTTTACGCTTTTCGTCATCGGGAACAACGTCCTGATGGGAGAGCAGGGCTATCGGGTCAAGGTCGTCTCTTTTTCCCTGCCAGGTGTAGAGAAGACTTGCAGGAGCGATATTCTCCTTTTTAAGAGTTTTATGGACAAGCGGATATGACTTTTCAAGAAAGGCGTGGAAATCCTCAAACGGCTTCCAGTCATACTCCTCCTCGGTAGCGTATGAAATTGTGGGAATTGAAATCGCTGTCTGAAGGTTTTTAATATACCTGTCAAGGTCGACGTTTTCCTTTTCAAGAGGAGTAAATTCCCTCTTTTTTGACTTGTAAAACGCCGCTCTGATAAGTGTAATAATTATAAACGCTCCTAAAATTATCAGAATAGCGTAAAGAATCTTTTCTCCCATACTTTCACTCCTTAAAATCCAAATAAATTCATCTGCATTGACTCAGGTATACCCTTTAAAGCGCCAACCTCTCTTAATGCCGCTATTACAGCGCTTGACGCGCCGCTTCTGCGCTGGATATCGTCAACCGCAAGGAATTCTCCCTCGCCGTCATTCTGGGCGTCATAAAGAGCCTTCGCGGCATTTTCTCCGACGCCGCTGAGCGCTACAAACGGCATTCTGAGCTTTCCGTCCTCAATACGGTAGGTTCTTGCGTGAGATTTATATAAGTCAACGGGCAAAAGCTCAATGCCGCGCGAAAGCATTTCGGAAGCTATCTGCATAATGGTAAACTGATCCTCTTCCTTTTTTGAAATGTCCTTGCCCTTTTGCCTTATCATATCCATATTTCTTTTGATGGCTCCCTTACCCTGAAGCACGGTTACCGCGTCCATATCCTCGCCTCGAACGGTCAGCATTGCCGCATAGTATTCAAGAGGTTTATAAATCTTAAACCACCCGAGCCGAAGCGCCGCAATAACGTAAGCGGCTGCGTGAGCCTTCGGGAACATATATTTAATCTTTTCGCAGGAAGAAATATACCATTCGGGAACCTTGTTTTCCCTCATTGCTTCCTTGTACTTATCCCAGTCTTTCTCGGCGCCCTTTGCAACCTTGCCCTTACGCACGGATTCCATAATCTTAAACGCCATGCTCGGGTCAAGTCCCATATGCATAAGGTAAACCATAATACTGTCACGCGTACCGATAACGTTAGAAATCGTACAGGTGCCGTCCTTAATTAACTCCTGCGCATTGCCGAGCCACACGTCGGTACCGTGAGAAAGTCCCGAAATCTGTAAAAGGTCGGAGAATTTCTGCGGCTTTGTCTCTTTGAGCATTTCAGCAACAAACGGAGTGCCCATTTCGGGTATTGAAAGCGTGCCTATATCAAAGCCTATGTCCTCGGGAGTGACGCCTAAAGGCTCGGTGCTTGTGCAAAGTTTTATTACCTCGGGGTCGCATATATCAACATCGTTTACATTAAGCCCCGTAAGATCCTCAAGGTGCTTGTAAATACTCGGAACATCGTGACCGAGAAGGTCAAGCTTTAAAATTGTATCGTGGAGCGAACGAAAGTCGAAATGGGTTGTAATCATACCCTTGCTTTCGTCATTCGCAGGATACTGAACAGGCGTAAAGTCCGTAACGTCATATTCGTTAGGAACAACAACCATTCCGCCCGGGTGTTGCGAGGTGGTTCTCTTAATACCCGTACATCCGTTTTTAAGGCGCTCTGTTTCGGCTTTATTATATACAATGCCTCTTTCCTCGGCATATTTTTTAACAAAGCCGAAAGCCGTCTGTTCGGCAACGGTCTGAATTGTGCCTGCCTTGAAAACGTGGTCTTTACCGAAAAGCTCTTCGGTATAGCGGTGGGCGAACCACTGATATTCACCCGAGAAATTAAGGTCGATATCAGGCTGCTTGTCGCCGTGGAAGCCGAGAAAGGTTTCAAACGGTATTTCGTGACCGTCCCGTTTCATCGATTCGCCGCATTCGGGGCAGTTTTTCGGAGGCATATCAAAGCCGCTTCCGTACTCTCCGTTAAGGAAAAACTCCGTGTGGTTACATTTCGGACAGCGATAATGCGGAGCGAGAGGGTTTACCTCGGAAATACCTGCCATTGTCGCGACAAATGACGAGCCGACGGAACCACGCGAACCGACGTGATAGCCGTGGTCCTCGGAATCCCATACAAGCTTTTGCGCAATTATGTAAAGAACGGCAAAGCCGTTTGCAATAATCGAGTTAAGCTCTCTTGAAAGTCGGTCGGAAACATACTCGGGTATTTTTCCGTCCTTCTCGTAAAGTTCTTTTGCCTTGTTCCAGCAGATTTCACGCAGCTGCTCCTCACTGCCCTCAATTGACGGCTGGAAAACGCCGTCGGGGAACGGGCGGATAACCTCAACCATATCGGCAATTTTATTCGGATTTGTTATAACAATTTCCTTTGCCGTATCTTCTCCAAGATATGAGAATTCAGAAAGCATTTCGTCAGTTGTTCTGAAAAACAAGTTTGCCTGGTTTTCGTAATCGGTATATCCCTGACCTGCCTGAAGAATTTTTCTGAATATTCCGTCCTTTTCGTCCATAAAATGCACGTCGCAGGTGGCAACGGTCATTTTTCCGAGCTTATCGCCCAGAGCGATAATACGGCGGTTGATATTCTGAAGGTCCGCTTCGCTGTTTATGTCGGCATAAATATCCCTGTCGCTTCTGATCATAAACGAGTTATTAGTGACAGGCTGAATTTCAAGATAATCGTAGAAGGAAGCAATTTTTTCAATTTCTTCCTCGCTTTTGCCCTCAACAATTGCCCTGTAAAGCTCGCCGGCTTCGCACGCGGAACCTATAATAAGCCCCTCGCGGCGCTTTACAAGCTCGCTCTTCGGAATTCTCGGGCGGCGGTAGAAATACTTAAGGTTACTTGAGGAAATAAGCTCATACATATTCTTAAGTCCCGTTAGATTTTTTGCAAGAATAATCATATGATAACTCGGCAGAGTTTTCATAACCTCTTTATCCTCAATATTTTCAACACCGTCATCATTTACGAAATATGCTTCAACGCCGTAGATAACCTTAATCTTATCGCCTGCCGCGGTCATAGCCTCGGGAAACGCCTGAACGCAGCCGTGGTCGGTGATGGCTATCGCCTTATGACCCCATTTTATTGCGCGCTTGACTAAATCCGAAGCGCTTGTCACCGCGTCAAGCTCGGACATTTTTGTATGTAAGTGAAGCTCGACGCGTTTTTCCTCGGCTTCATCCGTTTTTTCAACTTTCTGAACCGTTGAAATATTCCTGATATTGAGCGTGTACTCGTTTGTATACTTATCAAGCCTTACGTCGCCGCAGACCATAACCGTAAGCCCGTCCTTAAGCTTTGACAGAAGAATCTGCGTCCTCTCCTTTTCGTCAAAAAGCTTACAGGTGTACGAATCGGTATAGTCAGTGATATTAAAGGTAATAATATTGCTTCTGCCGTCTCGTGTTGTTCTTACCTCAAGGTCAAAAATATCGCCCCAGATAATGACTCTTCCCGAATCGAAATGCACGTCCTTGATATGTATCGGGTCCTTGTGAATCGGCGCGCCGAAAATCGGATGAAGCGATTCAAAAATAATCGGAAAGCCCTCAACTACTCTTCTCTCACTTGGAGCAGGTATCTCCATTGCGCGTTGCGCCTTAATTGCCGACTGCTTGTCTATTTCCTGCTGTATTTCTTCAAGCGTGGGCATTTTGTCCGAAAACTCGCTTTTAAGCTTTACGTCATATTCAAGCGAAAAACGTTCTTTCAGAAGCGAAGAAATAAACTCATCGCAATGAGCGTCAAGCAGCACCTTTTCACCGCCGTTTTTAAGCGTTACGGTAAATTCATTTTCGCTGACAAGGACCGAGGCGTTATCAAAGAACCCGTTTGCAACGGGAATCGCTCTTTTTGTAAGAACAAAAATATCGTTATAAACCGCAGGAGAAAATACTTCTTTATCAAATTTTATAAAAAGTCTGCTTGTTTTCAAATCAAGCGCAGACGCTATTCTCTTTTCAACCCTGTCAACAAGCTCAACATCCGCGTACTCGCCCATTTCAAGCGTAAATTCAACAACCCTCTCCTCATCGTCAAGGGTTGTTGCAGTGATTTTATTGCTTTCAGGGAAGCCCTTACAGACCGTAGGACTGAATAAATCCTGTAACGAAGCCATTTACAATTCCTCTATCTCTTTCATCAATTCGTCGACTATATCCTTTTCGTCGACCTTTTTAACGATTTCACCTTTTTTGAAGATAAGTCCGCACCCATCGCCGCCTGCAACGCCGATATCGGCTTCCTTCGCTTCACCCGGACCGTTTACAATACAGCCCATTACGGCAACCTTAATCGGTTTTTTACAGTTTGCAAGTCTCTCTTCAACCTCATTCGCAAGTGAAATAAGGTCAATTTTCGTCCTGCCGCAGGTAGGGCAGGAAACTATGTACGGGCAGTCGGTTTTAATGCCGACAGCCTTTAAAATATCGTTGCCTGCCGCGATTTCCTTAACGGGGTCGGCAGTCATTGAAACGCGTATCGTATCGCCTATGCCGTCAAGAAGAAGCGCTCCTATACCTGCCGCCGACTTGATAAGCCCCATTCTTGACGTGCCTGCCTCGGTAACGCCGAGATGAAGCGGATAGTCGCACTCGGACGCAACTATGCGGTAAGCGTTGACCATATTTTCAACATTTGAGGATTTAATAGAGACAACGATGTCCTCAAAGTCATATTTTTCAAGAAGCCTTATATGCCTAAAAACGCTTTGAGCCATACCCTCTGGCGTAACGCCGCCGTATTTATAAAGTATATCCTTTTCAAGCGAGCCTGAATTTACGCCGATTCTTATGGGAATATTCTTTTGTCTGCATGCGTCGGCAACGGCCTTAACCCTATCCTCGGAACCGATATTTCCGGGATTTATACGGATTTTATCTGCGCCTGCCGCAACGCTTTCAAGAGCGCAGCGGTAATCAAAATGAATATCCGCCACAACGGGAATGCTTACGGCATTTTTTACTGCTTCAAGCGTTTTTACGCTTTCAACATCGGGCACGGTAAGGCGGACTATTTCACAGCCTGCCTTTTCAAGCTCCTTTGCCTGACGGACGTTTCCCTCAATATCGGAAGCGATTACGTTGAGCATTGACTGAACCGTTATTTTATTTTCACCGCCGATTTTTACGTTACCTGCCGTAACGACGCGGCTTTTTCTTCTTTCCATACTATTTCACCAGTTTCATAATATCGCTGAACGTAACCACAACCATCAGCACAAGAAGCAACGCAAGTCCGACGCCGTGAATAATGCCCTCGTACTTCGGCTTTACGGGCTTACGGCGTATAAGCTCAATAAACATAAACAGAAGCCGTCCGCCGTCAAGCGCAGGAAGCGGAAGCAGGTTGAAAACGCCGATATTTATGGTTATTAGCGCCATCATCAGAAGAACCGTATACCAGTCTCCGCCGGTTGTGGCTTCCTCCGTTGCGTCAACTATTATATTTATTGTGCCAACCGGTCCCGACAAATCCGAAAGTCCGTATCTTCCCGTAATCAAATCGAAAAGCGACAGTCTTACAAGGCGCACTATCGACGCGGACTGGGTAAAGGTATTTTTAAGAATATTTAAAAAATTAGGCTCTTCTCCGACAATTACAAAATCATAGGTGATAACCGTTACTCCCTCAACCTCGTGGGTTTCAAACTGTAATCCGTCCAATTCAACCTTTTCTCCGTCGCGCTCAACGACGAGGTCGTACTTGCCGTCCTCGCTACGGCTGAGAAGGAACATAAGGTCCATATCCGAATAAAGACGGTGTCCGTCAATTTTAAGAAATTTGTCCCCTACCTTAAGCCCGTTCTGCTCGCTGACGGCGTTTTCGGTAAAGGAATGAATTGTATTTGTGCCGATAAGGTCTCCGCTTGTTGAAAGCATAACCGCAACAATAACAAGACCCAGAATTATATTCATAATTGCGCCTGCGGCAACAATTATGATTCTTTTCCAGACCTTTTGTTTATTAAAAGCTCTTTCGTCCTCGCTCTCCTCGTCCTCGCCCTCCATACTGACAAAGCCGCCGATGGGGAAAAGCCTTAACGCATAAAGAGTTTCACCCTTTTTCTTTTTGAAAAGGGCAGGTCCCATACCTATTGCAAATTCGTTTACCTTAACCTTAAAAAGCTTTGCGGTGGCAAAATGACCGCATTCGTGAATCATTACAATAATGCCGAAAAACAGAATTGCAAGTAAAATCTTCCACGTCTTACCCCATATTGCCGCAAGGCTGACAGCCGCTAAAATACAAATCACCTACTAATCAATAATTTTCAACAAGTTCTCTTGCAAGAGCGTCAATTTCCATTACGTCCTCATAAGTGTACGAGTCGTAAACCGGTATTTTTTCAAGCACCGAAGCGCTTCTTTCGTAAATGTCAAGGAAGCCTATTTTTCCCTCACGGAACATTTTATTAGCCTGTTCATTTGCGGAATTGACCGCCGCAGGGTACAGTCCGCCGAGACTTATTGCCTTTCGGCAGAGATTTATGCACTTAAAGGTGTCATAATCAGGCTCAAAAAACGTAAGTGAGCCGCATTTCGCAAGGTCAAGCTCGCCTACGGGCGACTCAAATCGGTCGGGATACGTCAGGGCGTACTGAATGGGAATTCTCATATCGGGAAGTCCGAGCTGCGCGAGCACGGAATTGTCGTCAAATTCAATAAGAGAATGGACAATACTCTCTCTGTGAACAACGATGTCAATATCCTCGGGCTTCATCTTAAAAAGCCATACCGCTTCAATAAGTTCAAGCCCCTTATTCATCATTGTAGCAGAGTCAATGGTTATTTTTGCACCCATTGACCAATTAGGATGCTTTAGGGCATTTTCAACCGTAACATTTTTTAATTCTTCAATAGTTTTCCCGAAAAACGGACCGCCCGACGCGGTAAGAATAAGTTTTTTTAACTGCTTTTTATCGTAACAGCCCTGAAGACACTGAAAAATCGCCGAATGCTCGCTGTCAACGGGTAAAATTTCAACGCCGTATTCATCAGCCTTTTCATACACAAGCTTTCCGCCTGCAACAAGCGTTTCCTTATTTGCAAGCGCAATTTTCTTTTTCGCCTCAATTGCCGCAAGAGTAGGCTTAAGTCCTGCCATACCGACAACGGAATTGAGAACCGTGTCGCAGTTTTTTTCGCTTGCGCATTCGCAAACGCCCTCAAGCCCTGCGCGCACCTTTATATCGGTGTCCGCAAGACGGGTTTTCAGGTCTGCCGCTGCTTTTTCATCAACAAGCGCAACCGTTTCGGGCTTAAATTCGCGCGCCTGCTTTTCAATTAACTCCGCGTTTG
This sequence comes from uncultured Clostridia bacterium, assembly GCA_937884975.1. Taxonomy (GTDB): domain Bacteria; phylum Bacillota; class Clostridia; order Oscillospirales; family Acutalibacteraceae; genus Fimenecus. The sequence goes on from CAKZZS010000050.1 coordinate 60,494, forward strand.
AATACGCCGCAAGAGCGCTGACGCGATAGCCCCTTTTCCTTGCGACGTCAAGGCTCTGGGTGCCAATTGAACCCGTAGAGCCTAAAACCGAAAGCACCTTTGTCATGATAAAATGCCCCTGTATATAACTATGATAGCGTTAAGAGCCGCAATTACAAAAAGTCCCGAGTCAAATCTGTCCATAACTCCGCCGTGACCGGGAACAACGTTTCCGAAATCCTTTACGTCAAAATTACGCTTGATGACTGACGCGGAAAGGTCACCTACCATGCTTATAAGCGCAAGAAGAAGTGAAATGATAATCACCTCTAAATAGTTCATGCTGTGCTTTTCAAAGAAGAAATTGTCATACACCGCAAAAAGGATTACGCAGCTGAGCACGCCGCCGATAATTCCGCCGATAGCGCCCTCAACCGTCTTTTTCGGACTGATATTCGGACACATTTTGTGCTTGCCGAAAAGACTGCCCGTAAAGTAAGCGAAGGTATCCGTAAGCCACGCCGCAAGAAGAGCAAACAGAATGAAAAATCTTCCGTAATGCTTATCGTAAACGTCGCTGTATGTAATATACATATCCCTTAAATTAAAAAGACACGAAAAAGCGTACGGAACAATAACCGACGAGAGGATTACGCTTGTAACCTCCTCAAACTTTGTCTGCTCATATTTTGCGAGCATAAGTCCCATAAGAAGGATTATGTAAAACACAAGGAAGCCTACGGTTGAAAACCTAATGTTCAGCAGGCTGTTTAATTCCTTTGCGTACTCATAGTAAACGGGGATGAGCGCCGCAACGCACACGCTTATATAATACATCGGCTTATTTTTAAGTCCGATACATTTATTCAGCTCAAAGCACGCCGTCGCTGAAAGCGCGGCAACGGTAATTACCATTGCCGGAGTGTAGCAAAATACGACAATTGTTATGCCGAAAATGGCTGCAAGTATTCCGAAAACTGTTCTCTTTAACATAAAATAACCTCACACGCCGCCGAAACGACGGTTTCTTTTTTCGAATTCTCTTAAGGCTTCGTTCAGATCCTCTTTCGAGAAATCCGGCCAAAGCACGTTTGACGACCAGAACTCGGCGTAAGCCGCCTGCCAGAGCATAAAGTTTGACAGTCTGTGCTCGCCGCTGGGCCGTATTATCAGGTCAAGGTCGGGCTGACCGGCTGTATAAAGGTGGTTTGTGACCGTCTCCTCGGTGATATCGTCCGGAGAAAGAACGCCGGATTTAACCTTTTTTGCAATTTCCCTTGCCGAATGTGTAATCTCCTCGCGGCTGCCGTAGTTAATGGCGATATTGACAATGACCTTATGCTGTTTTCCGCTGACGCGCTCAATTTTATTCATCAGCATCTTCATATCCATCGGAAGATTACTCCTGTCGCCCAGGAAGGTCATATGAATACCCTTTTCCTCGTTTTCCGCCTTGCGTTCGTCCGCCTCTTTAAGGTATTCCCTGAAAAGGTTCATAATGGCGTTTACCTCTTCCTTGGGTCTGCGCCAGTTTTCCGTAGAAAAGGCATAAAATGTCATACACTTTATGCCTATGTCCGCGGCGTACTCGCCTATTACCCTGAAGGTTTTTGCGCCCTCAATATGTCCCTTATAGCGCGGCAGACCTCTCTGCTGCGCCCATCTGCCGTTACCGTCCATAATAAAGCCGACGTGCTGCGGCAGAACGTCAAATTTAGGTAAGCTGTTATCGTCCATAATGTCAGATTTCCATTATTTCCTTTTTCTTTTCTTCACTTGACTCGTCAATGAGCTTTGTGAACTTATCCGTAATCTTCTGGATTTTTTCCTTGCCTTCCTTAAGGTCGTCCTCGGTGATTTCGGAGTCCTTTTTCATCTTTTCAAGCTTGTCAATTGCGTCGCGTCTTACGTTTCTAACGGAAACCTTTGCTTCCTCGCCGTACTTTGCAACGTCCTTTGTGAGCAAAACTCTTCTCTCCTCGGTAAGGGGCGGGAAGGTAAGACGGATAACTCTTCCGTCATTCATCGGGTTAATGCCGAGATCCGACGACTGAATAGCCTTCATAATCGGGTTAAGAGTACTTGCGTCCCAAGGCTGGATGGTAAGAATTCTTGCCTCTGCAACGGATACCGCCGCCATCTGGTTTATGGGCGTGGGAACTCCGTAATAGTCAACAAGAATTTTATCAAGCACGGAAGCAGTTGCCCTGCCTGCTCTCATTGAAGCATATTCGTGGTTAAGAGCGTCAACCGTTTTCTGCATTTTTTCTTCTGCAAAATTAAATACTGTCTGCATAATTATCCTCCTGAATATTTACCTTTTATTTAACAACTGTGCCGATTTTTTTACCGCAAACGGCATCAACGATATTTTGCGGATTATTAAGATTAAATACAAGAATTGCTATTCCGTTATCCCTGCAAAGCGAAGCGGCGGTGCTGTCCATAACCGCAAGGCCCTTTGAAAGAACCTCGTTATGGGAAAGCTCGTCGTATTTTACCGCGTCGCTGAACTTATTGGGATCCTTATCGTAAACGCCGTCAACGTTTGTTGCCTTAAAGATTATATCCGCGTCAATTTCCGCGGCGCGAAGAGCCGCAGCGGTATCGGTAGTAAAGAACGGGTTACCCGTTCCGCAGCCGAAGATTACAACCCTGCCCTTTTCAAAGTGGCGCGTTGCCTTATTTCTGATATAAGGCTCGGCTATCTGACGCATTTCAATAGCAGTCTGAACTCTTACGGGAACGCCCATCTGCTCAAGCGAATCGCAAAGAGCAAGCGAGTTCATAACGGTCGCGAGCATACCCATATGGTCCGCCCTCGTCCTGTCCATTTTCCCGGAGCTTCTTCCCCTCCAGAAATTTCCGCCGCCGACAACAATGCCCACCTGAACGCCAAGCTCGGTAACCTGCTTTACAGCCGAGCAAATGTTTTCAACCGTGTCAAAGTCAATTCCTTTTTTCTCCTCACCGGCAAGCACCTCGCCGCTGAGCTTTAATAAAATTCTTTTGTAAATGGGAGCAACCATTTTATTTCCTCCAAACATAAAATTCCATATTTCCTATATTTTATAATATTTACTCTTATATGTAAAGACAATTTTGATTTATTATTGACTATTGAATGTAAAAAAATTATAATAAATTTTGTTGAAAATGAGAGGAAGAAAATTATGAACGGTAACTTAAAGGCGATAATCAATTCGTTTGACATAACGGGTGAAAAGGTTAGCTTTACGGCAATTACGGACGGACATATCAACAGCACCTATAAGGTCACTGTCGAAAACGGAGAAGAAATCAAAAAGTACCTTCTCCAGAAAATAAACACCTTTGTTTTTAAAAACCCGGATGAGCTTATGCAGAACATTGTTTGCGTAACGGAGTTTTTAAGAGAAAAAATCCGTAAAAACGGCGGAGACGAGACAAGGGAAACCCTCACCTTTATTAAGACAAGGGACAAAAAGAACTATTACAGAGCCGAAAACGGCGACTGCTGGCGCTGTTACGTTTTTGTCGATGACGCGTACGCGCTAAACAGCATTGACAGTCCCGAAATTTTTTACGAGGCAGGTAGAACCTTCGGCTGTTTTCAGTCGCTTCTTTCTGACTATCCTATTGAAACGCTTTATGATACAATCCCTGACTTCCACAACACCGAAAAAAGATACGAAAACCTTGAAAACGCAATAAAAAATGACAGAGCGGGCAGGGTGAAAAAGGTTGAAAAGGAAATAGAGTTTATCCGCAAAAGAAAAGATGACACACACCTTTTTACGGACCTGATTAAGAAAAACGAATTGCCCGTACGCGTTACCCATAACGACACAAAGCTTAACAACGTGCTTTTTGACAAAAAGACGGGAAAGGGAATCTGCGTAATTGACCTTGATACGGTTATGCCCGGTCTTTCGCTTTACGATTTCGGCGACTGTATACGCTACGGAGCTTCAACAGCCAAGGAGGACGAACACGATTTATCGCTCGTGTCAATAGACCTTAAGCTTTTTGAAGCGTACGCAAGAGGTTATCTTGAAACCGCCGGCAGTTCACTTACCGAAAAGGAAAAAGAGCTTCTCGCCGTTTCTTCAAAAATACTTACTCTTGAGCTTGCAATACGCTTTCTTGAGGATTATTTAAACGGCGACGAATACTTCAAAACCGACTATCCCGACCACAATTTATTCAGAACAAAAGCCCAGTTAAAGCTCGTTGAGGACATGGAAAGCAAAATGCCTCAAATGGAAGAAATAATAAGAAAAATATAAATAAAAATTACGGTGCAGTTCATTGTGAGCTGCACCGTTTTTTATATTCTTTCTTCAATAAGAAGCTTCAATTCCTTCGGAATCGGGGCTTTTTTCAGTTTTTCACGGATTTCATCGGACTTTGTAAGATTTTTAAAGGGAAGATACCTTACATTCTTTCTTATTGTTCCGCCCTGAAGCCTTGAAAAAGCCCAGATAACCTCGTCCCTCGGCTCGTTTTTCTCTTTTCTCCTAACATTTTCTTTTGTAAGAGTAAGTGAAGAATCTACGGGCAAATCCGTAAATTCAAGCGTTACTTCGCCGCCGTCCGAATTCACCAAATCCTTAAACTTAATTAAATAATTTCGCTTTTCGGGAAGAACCGTTAAATCACCCTCGGCGGCATTAACCGTAAACGAAACACAACCGTTTTCATATTTCATTTCAAAGCGCGTTTTCGCATTGTGTTTTTCATAATCGACCTTTGAGTTATCCTCGTAAAGCGTAAATTCACCGTCGCCCGAAAACGCCCATATTTCAAAGCTTTTCGGATTATCTACGCCGTTTCCCTTATCCGCCGACAGAGGTATAATCGCGCCCTCCCCGGCAAGCACGGGAATAGTATTTAAATCCCTGAAAAGAGTAATTTTTCTTTCGCCCTCATAGGTCTGTCCCGTAAAAATATCTACCCATCTGCCCTTCGGAATCCACGCTTCGACAGAGCCCATATTTATACTCTTATGCTCCCTTTCGGTAATCGGACAGACAAGAAGCTCGGTTCCGAACATATACTCGTTTTTATAATTATAGGCATTCTCATTTTCGGGATACGAATAGTACATCGGCTCGCAAAGCGCCTCGCCCGTGGTGTGAGTGCGGTAATCCATGGTAAAAATATAGGGTATGAGAGCGTGCCTGAAACGAAGCCACCTTTCGGCATTTTCGCACACATCCGCGCGATATTTCCAAGGCTCCTTGCCGAGAAGCTCAATTGCAGTCGAGTGAAGCCTCATAATGGGCGAAAGCACGCCGAACTGGAGCCAGCGAAGATATAATTCGTCATCACGGTATCCGAAATGATGACCGCCTATATCGTGACTCCACCACGAATAAGCCGCATTTGCAGCATTTACGGTAAAATACGGCTGAAAGTCAAAGACCTTATGATTTATCGCCGTATCACCCGAAAAGCCCAAGGGATACCTGTGAGAACCAAGCCCTGCATAACGCGAGAGAATAAGCGGCATTCTTCCGTCCTCGGCGTTGTCAAGAAAATGGTAATGGTTAAGTGCATTCAACGGGTCAAGCCCTTCGACATCGCTCTTTTTACCCTGCTGCCAGTCTATCCACCAGAAATCGACGCCTTCATTTTCGTAAGGCTTATGAAGAACGTCAAAGTACGCGTTCCAGAATTCATCGCTCGAGCATTTAAAATCAATTTTTTCCTTTGAGTCGGGGTTTACGCCGACAGCCTTTGCCATATCCTCATACATATCCTCAAACGGGTAAACGCCGTCTGCAGGGTGAAGATTAAGTGTAATATGAAGATTTTTATCCTTCAGCTCCTTTAAAAACTGCCTGTAATCGGGGAAAAGCTCCGTGTTCCAGGAATACCCTGTCCAGCCGCCGTATTTAACGCCGAATTTTTCTTCAATTCCCTTTACCCAATGCCAGTCCATATCAACAGTCGCAACGGTTATGGGCACGTTTTCGCTTTTAAATTTGTCCATAAGGCCGAGATACTCTTGCTGGGTATAGGCGTGGTAACGGCTCCACCACACGCCCAAAGCAAACCTCGGGACAAGAGGAACGGGCGAACTGATTTTATAAAACGCCCTTATAGTATCACGGTAATTTTTACCGTACGCAAACGCGTAGTAATCGGTTGAATTTTTCTTCCTGCGAGTAAAATGTCCCGTTTCGTCAAGTAAAACGGATTTACTGTCGTCAAGAAGGTATGCGCCGCCTTGAGTAATCAGTCCGTCGTCAAGCTTAACGGGGCCGAAGGTTGCGTCAAGAGTGCGGCGCGTGCCCTTAAGATTTTTCTGTCTTGAAAATATTTCGGTTTTGCCGGTGTCCTTGAAGACAACGCTGTAGGGCTTGAACTGTTTAATCAGGAAAATTCTGTCCTCGGTTTCAACTACAACCTCACCGTTAACTTTTGTAACATTCATTTTCCCTGCGTCAAATCGTCTGTTAAACACGGTAAAGGAGGCAAGGTCCGTTGTCAGGTCAGCCTGCTCAACTCTTATAAGCTTCGACGAAAGCAAGGTAATTCTTACCCCGTAGCCTGTAAAAATCTGGTTTTCGTCAGCCTTTGCGTCGGTTTTAACTACAAGTGATTTTTTTAACATATTTTCACTCCTTCGGTATGGCAAAAATGTCCGTATCCCAGTCGGGAAGCGACGGCTCATGCCTTAAATAAATTCGGTATTTGTCCGTTATTTCATTTATCAGAAGAACAAGCGCAAAAATATCCTCGCTTCTGTGATAAGCCGCGATTTTCAGCTTCGGCAGATAATTTTTAATCGTGCTTTTCGCGCCGAGCAGGGCTTTCCTTTCGTTTCCCTCAACGTCAAGCTTCATAAACGTCACTTTTTCGTTTTGAAGAATTGAATCAACGCTTCTTGACTCGATTTCTTCGCCCGTTTTTCCTACCGAGGAGCCTCTTCCCCTGCTCTTTTTAAAGAAGACCGTTTCATCTCTTTCGCCGACAGCGCAGTTAAAATAATTAACATTTTTAATATGGGCGGTGTTTGCCTTCAGCTTTTCAAAGCTCTTTTTGTCAGGCTCGAGCGCATATATTTTTTCAAGATTACAATGCTCTTCAACCTCAAGAACCGTATCCCCTCTGTACGCGCCGAGGTCAAAAAAGATTTCGTTCTTTAATTCGAGCAGCTTATAATTCTCATTTCTGTCCGACTCAGCTTCAAAAAGATATTTTATATCTCCGCTTAATCTGTATTCGATTATTTTATCAAATACCTCTTTTGACCTTTCGTCCGCAAAAAGCGAACGGGCAAGACGTATTTTTTCTTCATTTTTTTCAAAGAATTCGGAATTGAAAATTTCATCTCCGTAAACTGGCACGCTCGGAGCATAAAGCCTTATTTCATCCGACTTTTGCTTTATTGAAGAAATAACCTCCTCAAGAGCCGAGCCGAAGCACAAAAGCGCCGTCATATCGGGTGACTTTTCCCTTACGGCGGAATAGCTTTCAACCTTAAAGCCCCTGAAAACCTGATTACGGACAAATCCGTCGGAAGCAAAAACTCCGCTTATTTCAATTCCCAGGCGAATACACTCGTCAAGGATTTTATCCGCGCCGTTACCCATTCCGTAAAGGTAAACAGGTCCCTTTTCTTTTTTCAGTTTCTGCCATAAATCCGTCATTTTCCGCCTCTTTTGCTGTGTTATAATTATATAATAACAAACATACCCCGTCTTTTCAATAGAGGAATAATTTATACTTTTTCAAAAATGATAATCAAAATTCCATTATAAAAATAAAGTTAAAATAAAGATTACAAATTATTCATTGAAATATATTTTCAATTATGGTATTATATCAGTCCATTAAAAAAAAGGAGGCTGTATGATGAGTAATAAAAAGGATTATTCGGCAATTACTCCCGAAATTAAAAAGTACTCCAAAATGTGTATGAGCGACTGTAAGATAAACCCGAAGCTCTATGTTGAAAACAAGGTCAACAGAGGTCTGCGCGACTTAAACGGAAAGGGCGTTCTGACAGGTCTTACCGAAATATCGGAAATAAACAGCAAAAAGCTGATTAACGGTGAAGAGGTTCCCTGCAAGGGTGAGCTTTATTACAGAGGATATAATATTGAAGATTTGGTCAACGGCTTTGTAAAGGACAACCGTTTCGGCTTTGAAGAAATTACTTATCTTCTGCTTTTCGGCGTACTGCCGACTGAAGAGGAGCTTGACGAATTCAAGGATGTTCTTAATTCCTACCGTTCACTCCCCAATTCCTTTATCAGGGATATCATTATGAAAGCGCCGTCAACGGATATGATGAACTCGCTTGCAAGAAGCGTTCTGACAATGTACTCGTATGACAATAACCCCAATGACACGAGTATTCCAAATGTGCTTCGCCAGTGTCTTCAGCTTATTGCAACCTTCCCGTTGCTTTCGGTTTACGGCTATCTTTCGTATAACTACTACATCAAGGACTCCTCAAGCTTTTTTATCCACGAGCCGGAAAAAGAGCTTTCAACGGCTGAAAATATTCTTCATATGTTAAGAATTGACTCGTCCTTTACCCCTCTTGAGGCAAAGATACTTGACCTTGCATTAGTGCTTCACGCAGAGCACGGCGGCGGTAACAACTCAACCTTTACCACTCACGTTGTTTCTTCGTCCGGCACCGACACTTACTCCGCAATTGCCGCGGCTCTCGGCTCGCTCAAGGGTCCCAAGCACGGCGGAGCAAACATCAAGGTCTGCCACATGTTTGAGGATATAAAGAAAAATGTTAAGGACTGGACTGACGAAGAGGAGCTTTCGGCTTATCTTCTTAAAATTCTTCATAAGGAAGCGTTTGACAAGGCAGGGCTTATCTACGGTATAGGTCACGCTATCTATTCCGTATCCGACCCGAGGGCAAACATTTTCCGCTCATATGTCAAATCTCTTTCCGAAGAAAAGGGCCTTACGAACGAATTTGCCCTGTATTCGCTCGTTGAACGCCTTGCGCCAGAAATTATTTCAAATGAACGCAAAATGTATAAGGGCGTCAGCGCAAATATCGACTTTTACAGCGGTTTTGTTTATGAAATGCTTCGTCTGCCTCACGAGCTTTACACCCCGATTTTTGCAATTGCGAGAATCAGCGGCTGGTCGGCTCACAGAATGGAGGAGCTCATCAACGCTGGAAAGATTATCCGTCCTGCGTATATGGCGGTTCAGCCAAGGCGCGAATACAAAAGCATTAACGACAGATAATAATAAAAATCCCGGTTGTAAAGGCAATTGGGATTTTTTGCTTATTAAATAAAGTTGACGAAACATATTTTTTTATTTATAATGGTATTAAAGACTTTAATTAAGGAGGTCAAACTATGAAAGGAAATATAAAGAGAATTATAACCTTATCGGTTATTCTTGTATTTGTTCTGAGCTTGTTCTCTGTTTTGTTTATCAGCTCTTCGGCAGCCACAGACGTTGAACCGATTATTGTCGAGCTTGTCCCCAATGACGAAAGTCAAGCTGAAAACAACTGGTTCACACTTGATAACGCACTCACTCAGGCATCTGAACAAAGCCTCTCAAATAACGGAGCAACAGTTACTGTACAGCTTTCTGCAAGCGGCAATTACTATATCGGTAAAAGTGAAACCGCCGCGGCATTGAAAATCCGTCCCAACACCGTTATTGACCTCAACTACGCAACTCTCACAAGAAGCGGTAAAATGGGAAACGTTTTCCAGTGCAGTGACGAAAGAGGTCAGACATCCGACGGAAGCGGTTACAGCCTTTCCGGAAACATAACAATAAAAAACGGTGTTATTGACGGCATCGGCGGAGACCCGACATCAAGCGCAAATGTCATGAATTTCGGTCACGCCTCAGGCATAACGCTCTATAATATCACTGTTAAAAACGGTAAGGGCGGTCACCTTGTTGAATTCACCGGATGTCAGAACGTTACCGTCAAAAACTGTACGTTTGACGGATTTCTTAATTCAAATTTGACGGACGCCGTTGAGGCACTTCAGCTTGATATTTGCGCAAGCAAGCAAACAGGTGGCCAGGAATGGAACGGTGTTTACTGCGGCGCAGACACTTCGGGTGCCGATAACACTCCCTGCCGCAACGTCACAATCGAAGGCTGTAATTTTTACAATTTCCCGTCAGCCATAGGGAATCACAAGGGTGTTAAGGGAAAATACACGGACAATGTAACCATAAAGAATTGTTATTTCAACAACACCCTTAAATCCTATCAGCCTGCAATATGGGCATATAACTTCACAAACAGCGTTATTGATAATAATGAAATACGCGGTAATTACGCAGGTATCGATGCGAACGGGAATCCCCTCGGCGGCGGAATTCAAATAAGCGGCGGAAAGAATATAACCGTAAGTAATAATGATATTGTTCTCGAATACGCAAGCCTTTATTTAACCGTTGCAAGTGCGAGCTATGTTCCCGAAAGCGGCGGCACAAGAGACAACATTTTCCTCAGCGAATGCAAGGTGCTTAACAACTCCTTCACAACTGTCGGAGATGTTCCCACGGTCTGCGCTTATGCCTCATCACATATTGCAGAATTTTCAGTCAATAACATCAGCGCTTCAAATGAAAAAGCGGTTACATTTTCAACTAATTCAAACACATATTCAACCAACACAAAGGTTGATTTAATTAAAGGCAACACAATTACCACCTCCGGCGTTGCGGACACTGCGTACGGACTGCACCTCGCAACAGCGACTGTCGGCACGGTTTCGGGCAATAAGATTACATCAAACGCCCACGCAATTCAGGCAAGCTCAAACGCAAATGTTACGGCGATTTCCAGTAACGTTATCACCTCGTCAAATGCAGACGGAATATATATCACGGCTTCAACTGTCGGAAAAATAACCGCTAACACCCTGAACAAATGTAAGGTTGATTCAATTGCGGTTATCAATTCAAGTAAGGCTGATTACGTTTCAAGCAACAAAATCACAAACAGCGGAAACGACGCAATAAGAATTGCCAACAGCACCGTTACCAATGTTACAAGCAACACAATTAACACGGCAGGTAAAAACGGTATAAACGCAACGCTCTCAACTGTCGGTAAAATTAACAGCAACTCAATTGCAAAGTGCAAGGCTAATTCAATTCTTGTAAATTCAGGCAACGCTACATACGTTTCGAACAACAAGATTTCAACAAGCACGGGCGACGCAATTCTTGTTTATAACAACAGCACGGTTACAACAGTTTCCGGCAATACGGTTTCTTCATCAACTGCCAATGCAATAACAATCGGAAATTCCACTGTTACAAATCTCATAAGCAATACTGTCAATACGGCAGGCGGCATAGGCATCTGCGCTTCGGGTTCAACCGTCAGCAAACTTAACAGCAACACGATTTCGGGCTGCAAGGGCGATTCAATTGCGGCTATGAACTCAAGTAAGGTCACTTATATTTCAACAAACAAAATTACCAACAGCACTGCAAATGCCGTAAGAATCGGTAAGAGCACGGTTACAACCGTTTCGAACAACGTAATAAACACTGCAAAGGACTGCGGAATTTATGTTTCGGATTCTACCGTAACCAATGTCACGGGCAACTACATAAACAAGTGCACCAACAGCGGCATTAAGACAACCTCTTCGACAAAGAGTATTATCAAAAAGGTCTACGGCAACGCAGTTTTCAATTCAACCGACTACGGCATCAGGCTCAATAACAGCTCCTCAACCGTTCAGATAGGAAATAATGCCACTCGCTGCAATAAGCCCGACGGACTTAAGAATAACGGCAAAACCACCTCTCTCAACAAGGCAGGCTGGGTTGTTATAAACAGCAAGTATTTCTATTTCAACGCCAAGGGCGTCAGCTATGGAGGCTGGGCAAGCATTAAAAACTCCAAGGGCGTTGCCTATAAATACTATTTTGACAAATACGGCCAGAGACTTTCCGGCTGGCAGAATATAAAGGCATCAAACGGCAAGACCTACAGATATTATCTTGGTGGCAACGGCGTTATGAGAACCGGCTGGCAGGATATCACAAATTCAAAGGGCAACACCTACAGATTCTATTTCGGAGCCAACGGAATTATGCGCACAGGCTGGCAGTCGATTAAGAATTCAAAGGGCGTGGCGTATAAATACTATTTCTACTCGAACGGCGTTATGGTTGCAAACACATCGCTTAAAATAGGAAACAAAACATACAAATTTAATAAATACGGAGTTTGCACAAACGCTTAAACAAAAAATTTCCTCCCCGTTCCGAAAAAGAACGGGGAGATTTTTATTTGAAAACTCTTGACATAATCCACTCAAACCTATATAATATTCAAGCACCTTAAACAAGGGCAATTCGGACCATTAGCTCAGTTGGTTAGAGCAACCGGCTCATAACCGGTCGGTCCGGGGTTCGAGTCCCTGATGGTCCACCAAAAGAGCGCTAAAAACGCCTTGATGCGTTTTCGGCGCTCAAATATAGGGGTATAGCTCAGTTGGTAGAGCAGCGGTCTCCAAACTATCAAGTTTGACCTCAAGACCGCTATCCCCTCAAACAAACACAAACCGCTTTAGCCTCTTGAAACATCGGGATTTAGGCGGTTTTTTGTTTTGTAATTTTTTGTATTTTCTCTGCTTTTTGTAAGCATCACAAATGCAAAAAAGAGTGTAAATTGTTGTCACAATTCCAACGATTCCGAACGCTACATCATCAAAAAAGCATCAATCGGTTAAAAGGCTTTTAATTTGTTCATAATCAATCCCTACCATTCTTTTAGGTGCTTATCACAATAATTTTGGTTATATCAAAACGGCAATAAAAATTTCGAAAGGGTTTATATATTGTTTGTATGCGGTTTTTTATATAGGGGGTAGTATAATAAATCATACACCGTAACCGAGTCAAAAATCGAAAGACTGTTTTCAGCCTTTCGTTGTTTTTTACTCTTCGGGAACTTCTTCCATTATCTTTATTCCGAGGCAGAAGCCTTTTCTGAATGCGGCTCTTTCAAGGAAACAAGACAGTGCGTCGTTCCTTTTTATGTATTCCTCACACAGAGCCTTTTGTTCTTCATTCAGTGATTCCATCAGTTTTTCCTGCGATTCACCAAGTTGATTAAGGGCGAAATCGTACTCATGGTCGCCTTTGAACCTTATTTCCTCATTAGGAACAATGTTCCCGTACCACAGCTCGTCTATAATACTCATTTGCGATACCTCCTTCACAACACAAACAAATACCATATAACTCCCCAAAAGTCCAGAGAAATATTTAAAGCAAGGAATGATTTTTCACTCCTTGCCCTTTTTTTACATCTCAAACCCGTCAGTCATACCTGCAAGTCGGGATGTGTCCTTTTTGACATAATATATTTCCGTTATCTCTGAGGTCGTGTGTCCGAGAATATCAGCCACTTGTTTTGGCGTTAGCGATTTTATCGTTCCGTCCGGTTGTTTTACACCGTTTATAAGCGTGGTTGCAAAGGTGTGTCGAAGGGAATGTAAGCCTTTATGTTCAATATCGGCTAATTCAAGTATACGATAGAATCTTTTTCTCAGGCTGTTAGGCGTTGTATAGTTTCCGTCTGCCTCTGCTACGAGAGGAGCATCCTCACCGAAATACCGTTCTTTGCGTATTTCCTCAATCATTTTCATTGCGGTTTCATTAAGCGGTACTGAACGGATACTTGTCTTTGATTTCGGAGTACCAATTATCATTTCTCTGCCGCCGCTTTTCTCCGTACCTTCACGCTTGTACTGTTCCTTTACGGCTTGCTGAACATGAAGCACCTTGTTTTTAAGGTCAATGTCACAGTTACGGATGCCGAGCATTTCACCCGTTCTCAATCCCGTATTAAGCATAAGGATAAATACCTCGGGTAGTTCGTGCTTGCGCTTACCGTTTTTGTATGTGCTAAAGGCTTCTTTTTTGAATGTTTCTATTTCCTCGGGAGTAAATACGGTTACCGTTTCGCATGTTGGCTTTAATTCCTTACCCTGCGAGGCGTAGAAAACTGATTTTTTCGCCAACTGAACATGTCGCATAGGATTCTTAACCAAGTAATCCTCAAGCTCAAGATACCTGAAGAATTCATTGAGCAAATTGTATGTCTGCTTTACCGTAGAATAGGAGTAGCCTTTATCGGTCAGAGTCAGAATTGTCTTTTTCAAATCCGCAGATGTTATGTTTTCAATAACCTTTTCACCGAGCGAAGGATTTATCTGATTCTTTAATATCTGCTCGCATCTGTCATATGTTATTCTGCTCACCGATGCAAATTTGAACACCCTGAGCCATTCGCCGAGAGCCTCAGACAGCTTTTTGGTTGCAATTACGGAATCGTTAACCTCATCATTGAATGTGGCAATATAGTCCTTCATTTTGTTATTGACTTCAGCTTTGGTAGTGCCTGAGAAAGATTTTCTTTTCCTTTCTCCGTCTTCGTCCATATACCAGACTACACCGCACCACCGCTTATCAGTTCTTTGAAAAGCGTTTCCGTTTGTGAGTAGTTTTCTTTGCATTTTGACACCTCCAACACAACAAATACCACAAAGGTTTTGAAATATCCAGACAATTTTTTTAATCTCACATTATCATTCCAAAGCTGTCTTCCTCTGCTTCATCTTCATCTTCGTCTTCCATCTCACCGCCATACTTAATAATCGGATTGCCGTTTTCATCTTCGCCGTCAATGTACCATAAGGTCTTTGAGTCACCTATCGAGAAGGTACCGTCATCGTAATAATGGATTTCCTTGTCTTCCGGTTCTTCTTCAACAGGTTTTTCCTCGTTCGTTTTATGGACAACCGTATCAATAATGGCAGCACCGATACCGATAGCGGCGGCAACATTTCCGGCAGCAGTTTCGGATGCTTCTTCATCAGTTTCCTTCTTGGTGTTTTCAGGCATACCTTTCAAGCCGAGAGCCTCACGCTTTTCCATCTGCCTTTTCATCAGTTCAATATCAAGCTGACCGTTCAGACTGTCTATTCTTTTTGAAGAACTGATGTTCATAGCGTATGCAAATAGACTTAAAGCATCGCCTACAATAACCTTGTTCGTGTTATCAGTGAAGCGCTGATTTGAATTATTCTGACTCGTATCAAGCTTCAGGACAAAGGATATGAGCTGATTCTTAAGTGAACGGAATTCCTTGTTTTCCTCAAGCGGTATATCTTCATCCTTACTGCTGTCGTAATATACCGATAGCTTTTCACGGTTGAGTCTGTTCCACTCGGAATACAGCTCGGCAATTTCAGGTACTTTTGCTATCTGTTTAACGAGATTATCCACCTTTTCCTTAACGCTTTTGGGCAGATAGCCGTAAACCTTTTTGCCGTCACAGTTTTGTAAATCCTTTGCCAGTTCAACAAACTGCCCGAGCATATTATCGCTGACTTCGGTATTGGCAAGGTGTATGAGTATCTCTCTGTACTTATCTTTAAGCTCCTGACGAATATCTGACTGAAGTTTAAACAACTTGTACTGCTCGTTGCGGAATATATCATTGACAAATGCTTTTTTAAGATCAAGATAACCTTTCTTTGTTATATATCCGTTTCCGTGTTCGGAGTAAACCATAAGGTGAACATGAGGATGGTGTGCCGTGTTATAAAAGGCGGCGTACCATTTTAATTCACTCATATTGATTTTGTGAGCTTCGGCTATCTCATTAAGATTTCTTCTGATACAACCTTTCCATGCCTCTGCATTATCGTATCCGAGACGGGATGCGTCTTCTCTGCGAAGGGATATGACATCCGTGAACACAATTCCGTGTATCTGAGACACTTCCTCGGCAACCTTATCGAGATCAATATCGTCATCCGTATCTGAAAACAAACCGTGCGAGCCGAGTTTTTCAACTCCGGGGCGCTCTGCGTAATAGTGAACGAGAGCATTCATATCGGGAACACAATCAGCGTTTCTGTCAACTATAGCGGCAAGCAGTTCGTCAGCATTCGCTCTTGTTCTTGCTTCGAGATAAGAGTTGAACTCGGGATAGAAATATACCTCGGGGAACTGACTTTTTGCTTTTCTTATGAGGTCATCCTGCCGCTTTGTACTCGGTCTTCTGTCTGTATTTATATCAATCTTTTCAACGCCCTCACGAGTAGCCATATACTGGAGCAGATTGCCTGCGCCTTTTGTTCTGCTTCCTCTTAAATATTTAGTTGATAAAACCAGATTTGCCATTATGAATCATCCTCATCGCCGAATTCAATAACGCCGTTTGTTTCGGCAACCTTTTGTGCAATCATATTTCTTTTCTCATCAATATCGTCAAGGGTGTAATCGTAACAGTCCGTAACGACATCCTGCATAACTCCTACCTCAACAGCTAACTTGAAAAGCATTTCGCTGATGTTTTTCTCTGTTCCTGCAATTACATTTTTCAAGGAACGGTTGATTATGGGAGACAGGCAATCAACGCTCTGCTCTGCGTAAAGGTAAGATATATAGAAATCAATTGCTTCGTTTATGAAGTCGCTTCGGCTTTTTGTTCCCGACAAAATCATTGCGGTCTTTATCTTATTGTCCTTTGACGGCTGCATCCAATATGCATACCTTTTCTTGTTTTCATCGTTCATTTTCTTAAACCTCTCAAATGTATATAGACACTCGTTGACTCACATTCTTAAAACCCTGAAACAGTCGGCTCTGCCGTCTGATGTGAGTCCGTCAGGAGTGCGTAAGCGACACCTGACTTAACCCTGCTTCCGATAATATCGGAGAATAACTCCCCGAATGACAAGGCACACCGAAGAACACCTTTTCCACACGCTCTCAAAAATCGTCCGTAACGCTTTTTCACCTTATCTGCGACTCTTTTCCTTATATCATTTATTACTCGTCTAGTAGGGCGTACCGGTTGGCTCTTTGCGTTATCTTTTCTCTTTGAGTTTCTTTTGAAACCAAGCTTTGAATTCCTCTCTCGGAATTAACACTCTGCCTTTGATTTTAATACACGGGAAGTCTTTTTCCTTTGTCAGCTCATACGCAGTTGATTTTGAAATTGAAAGCACTTGTGAAAGTTCCTGAACAGAAAACACAAGCGGCAGTTCATCAAAAGAATTGTATTCCTTTTTCTCCATTTAACACACCTCATTCAGAACATTTGTTTGCTAGATAAAAATTATATCAATTATATTTTCGTTTGTAAAGTAAGATTGAAAGTCAATGTACTTTTTATTGTACAGACAAATGCATTTTCTAAAAAGCAACTGGCATGAAAACAGAGCGTAGATAACTCCACACTCTGTCGTTTTGTATTTTACTCTATGCGAAATGGTTTATTCTCTTATCAAGACGGAACAAGTCGAATGTACCCATGTCACTTTACCACCATATCATTCAGTTGCAAACTGTCTAATATCAGTACGCACACAACGCAAGGTAACTCTTTGCCTTCCTCCATAGTTACAAGTAAAAAGAGTTAAATCCCAACCATTGTCTTGTTTCATTTCCTCTACATTATTACCATTAATCAAGTCAATTTCTTTTACCGTATAAGTATATGTCATACCCATCATATCGGTAAACCTTACTATGTCGCCCTTGCTTACATATTTGAGTTTTCCGAAATGGCTCTGGTAATTATGAGCACAGATAATAAGCGAACCATCTGTGATGCTTCCGGTGTATCGGCATGGAGAGTTTTTCAATTTTGACAAACTCCAGTCCGCCTGCACAGGAAGATTGATGTCCAGCGAGGGTATGGAAATTACACCTATATATTCTGTCGAATCAATTATTGCAATGCGTTCGGAGTTTTCGTTCATTTCATAGATTGATTCGTCTTTATTATTGACTACATTATCAAGAAGCGTTGATGCAGTTTCTCCTGCTCTTTTATCAATAATAATGTTATAAGTAAACAAGCCCCCGGCAGCTGCAATAAGCAGTATGCCGAGAGTCATTAAAATAATTCCCTGTTTAGTTTTCTTCCTTTTTTCCGTTGACATACACAACGAATCCTTTCGCAAATACTAAAGCACCGCAAAGTCCTAACACGGGAATAGGGAACTGAAGCATGCCTGTTTGAGGCAATTTATCGGTTGAACTGGTCTTAGACGGAGTGGTAACCGTATCAGTATCAGTGTCCGTATCTGTATGAGGCTCTGTAGTCGTCTCCTCAGGAATATCGATTTTCGGTTGTGCAGTAATATTGAACGATGCGCCGTCTTCCGAAACCATAGGAATAAAAACTATAAACGGATTGAATATTCCGTCGGGGGAATAGACCAGATATGCGCCGAGATCGCACTCGGCGAACACAGCCGTACCCTCGCTGTCAGTTACAGCGCTCACGCCACTGACAACTTTCGACTTGGCAATAGGATAAAGATCGTTAGCTGCATCCGTACTCATAAGGTCAACTTCTGTTTCCGAGAAATCAGCCGTCAGTGAGAAGGATATGTCCGATTCGGTAAATGAGCAGTCTGCAACCTTAATAACAGTTGCCGTCTGATTTTCAAGTGGTTGCTTGTCTGCCTTGTTAATCATAACAACGGTTATACTGCCCGAAGTAGGATAAGCATATACTGAAAAACACGGTAATAGCATTAAGAAAACAACCGTAAGAAACGATAGTACCTTTTTCAAACATTATCCCTCCTTTTTAGTATATTTTTTCTTTCTTGTTTTAATAAGAACAGTTATAAATATCAATGTCATCAACGGTGCGCCAATCACAGTAATAAGCAACCCAGTATCAATAACTTTATGTGTTTCGATGTCTGCAGAATTTGTTTTTTCAATTGCGGCGCTGTAAGGAATGCGAGTTCCCCGTATGAGTAATCTGTGTGTGTTCACTCCGTAAGGAGTGCAGGTCACGAGGGTTACATGATCTTCGCCATCAATTATTTGCAGATCGCGTGTTTCCGTAGGCAGAACTGTCTTTATCTGGTCAACCTCATATGCAAGAACATCATCAAGCACATAGATATAAAACACATCGCCTTCTTCAAGCTTATCCAAATCGGAAAACAACTTTGCGGACGGAAGACCTCTGTGCCCTGTAAGAACGGCATGCGTTCCTTCACCGCCTACGGGCAGAGAAGTGGTCGGAATATGACCGATGCCGGATTGCAAAACGGATTCTTTGGTCGTGTGGTAAACGGGCATTTTGAGATTAAGAGAGTCTATTTTAACATAACCTATCATACCGTCTCCGGCAGGATTCATAGCGGAACGATAAGCCTCATTACCCTCAAGATCCTCAGAATTTTTAGGGAACTCGTTTGTAGTAAGCTTCGAATTGTATGCACGGGCTTCGTCGAGGATTTTCGTAAAATCATCCTTTGACATCTCGGCGACCTGTTCCTCATATGAATTGATCGCAACCGATTGATGTGCCTTGTTGACCATATCACTTACAGTCGGGTACATCATCAAACCAAGCCCGACGAGGAAAACGATTATTAACAATATCGTAGAAAAATGTTTTTTCATACTATCTCCGTGCTTAACATGATGATAAATCCGACTCTTACCCGAGGTGTTAACGCCCCGGGTAAGAGAGCTAAATAAAATTAATTTAAATAACACGAATCAGGCGGTTACCTTTCTTCTCTTAATAACAAGAACAATAACTGCTGCAAGCATAACAACTATGCCCCCTACTGTAAATATAACAGTGCCCATACCGCCTGTTGAGGGGAGAAGCCCGCCTGCCTTATTGACAACAGTCTTCGTGTTGCCGGAAACGCTTGTAACATTACCGTTTGTATCATATGTAGCTGTGATTGTAATTTCAACGGGATCTGTCAAAAGGTTGTAGGTCGCAGGAGCTTCGATTTCGGTAAGGGTATATGTGCCTTCACCGAGACCGTCGATATAGATCTTACCGTTTGAATCCGAAATGACAGTTGCATTTGCCTCAGTAGCAGCAAGTGTGTCAGAAACCTTGTATCTTCCCGAAGAAAGAGTAACGGGAATAAAGTTGCCATTGTTATCTTTAAGTACAAACTTTGCGCCGGGAAGTTTTTCGTCCTTGTCATTAACCTTTGTAACATCGATGCTGAAAAGATAGATATGAACCTCTGAAGGAGGTGTTGTTTCCTTGATAGTAAGGTCGTCAACATTGTTGCTGTATTCAAGTTCGGCTTCGTTTGAGTTACCTGTTGCGTCGGGATAAATCTTAGCGTCAGCACTTACTCTTGCCGAGTAGGTAATGGTGATAGGCGTATCCTTAGCATAGTTTTTAATAATTGCGAAGGGAACGGTAATTGTCATGGTCTGACCGCTGTAAACGATTTCGCACGAAGAGGTAACATCGTCGGTACCGATTGTAACCTTAGCATTCTCGTCGGGGATAAGAGCGTCGCTCATAGTATCGCTAACCTTATAGGTATAGTTGGTATAACCGGTGAGATCGGGAACATTGGAGTCAATCTGGAATCCAACATGCTGGTTAATGGTTGCCGAAACTGCATCCTCACCCGTTGCGGAAGCGGTATTAGTAGCCGAATCACCAACACCGGTAATCTTCTTGTCGATAGTGGGAACCGATGCCTTAAGAACGATTGTGGCGTCCGGATCGGTTGTTGTAAGAGCAATGTTTGCGATTGCCTTTTCAGCGTTGTTGCCGGGCGTAGCGCTACCCTCGTCATAAACGAGATAGTAACCGTTATCAAGACCTGTAATAGTTGCACTGTTCGCATTGTCAGCTGTTACGGAGCCAGCGGCGTCGCCCCTTGAACCGTAAATATCCTTTGCAAATGCCTGAAGTGCTTCATCACCTGAAATAGCAGAAACATACGAATACGCTTTTGCATCAAGATCTTCGCCAAGGTCGTCTGAAAGTGAAAGACCTTCAAAATATGATACAAATGCCGGAGCAATTTTGTAGTCATACACAGTTTTCTCAGCATTATAAGTTACATCAAAAATCTTATATGCCTTATATGTATGACCGTTCATTGAAACCGCTTCATTGCTGTTTGTAATAGTGATTGTACCTGTGCCTGCTGCCATAGCAGGAACAAGCATTGCTGATAACACTAACAATGTAAGTACTGCTGCTAAAATTGTTTTTGCTGTTTTTCTCATTGTAAAACACCTTTCATTTGATTGTATTTAAAACTATATTTATAACTGATTTATTTCTATGTTTGTCGAAAAAAAGAAATACATCGTTTCAAATATAACGTTTTTCTCTGCCGAGCAAGTGCGATAATCAGAACCGCAGCCATAAGCGCCATTCCAATAATTATCAATGCTTCGGTTCCTATACCACCCGTTTCCGGAAGTATTGGAATATTTGAGGTTGAAGTATTAGTAATAACAAGCTTTCCCCCTGTTATACCGTCCGTATTGTTTGAGCTGTAGGAAGTCTCAAATCCTTCAGGAGCTGATATTTCTTTAACATAATAGCTATATGAATAGAGCTTGTTATCAATGGTTTCGGCAGAGACAAGATTATCAAAATAATCACGCCAGTTATTTGAAGTGCTCAACGTGGTTGCTTCTACGAATTCGTCAGGCGCTTCCACAGTTGTTCCGCCTTCTTCGGTTGCATCCGTTTTGGTTAACTCCTCAAGACTGCATGGCAGATCCAACTGAGCTGAATTCAGCGTTGTTGAAACATCGTAGGTTATAATCGTTGGCTCCCTAACAGTGAATGTTTGAAGTTCGTTTGTTTCACGATAATGATAGGTATAACCGCCTTGCTGTACACTGCTTCTTGTGGAGGGAACAGTCTCGCCATCATAAGTAATTATCGCCGAATTGGCATTGTTCTGCCTTCGTATATACGCTCTTAGTTTAAAACTAAGCGTAGTACCATATACAAGGTCATAATCACCTGCAAGATAATTATTAGTACCGTCGTTGCAATAAATTTTTACATTAACCTTTGACGGTGTGTAAACCGAAACCTTTCGCCAAAGTTCAGCCTGAATAGGTGCAAATGAAGAAGTATCGGTATAAGTAGCGCCGATTTTGTTCTTCCACTGTTTTTCTATAGTGATTACACCGCTAGCCGGCATCTCACGGTTTGTAATTGTAATCACACCGTCCACACCGTTAAGCGGTCCAGTATTATTCGCTACATAATAGCCATCGGGCGGATACTCGCTCACCGAATAGGTGTAAACATTTCCGCCCCCGTCCTTGCGTGGAACAGTCCACAATTTTGTATAATTATTTGAATTACTCAATGTCTCTTGAGCAACAAGTTCCGTTGTCGCTCCTGAATCGGCGGTTCTGTAAAGATAAACCTTAACGCTTGGAAGTGCCGAGGTATCAGTTATCGTTTCTCCGTTCAAATCCTGCCATTCTTTTACTACCTGAATGTCAAGTTCATTATGATAACCTGAAAGCGTTGCCTTACCGTTATTACCAAGCGTAACGCTTGCAACTGCACTTGCGTTTTCCGTTCCGTCCGCAACGGATGTGTAAGTATAGTCAGAAGAGTGCGGTGCTGAATCAGTTACATTGTCTGTTTTATCGGTAGAGGTATCCATATTCGGTTTCAGCGTACTGCTGACATATTGAAATTCCGAATCGGTTATTACATCAAAGTAGTACGTATTATCTCCCGGGATTTCGTAACTTACAGTTGTTTTTGGCGTTTTACTTTCATCAAAAGCGTTGGTGTAACCGGGACCTTCTCCTATTTCGTCCGTAACCTCAACTGAATAGGTCAGCGTTGTCGGGGTTGCTGCGATATATTCGCCGCTCGTCAGATCCTCACGGTCAGCAAAGGTAAACATCGCAACCTCGTTTGCAGGTAAGTTCCATACAAGAGTTTGCTGACCTGAAGCATCTTCGGTAATCGTTACTGTCGTTTGGTAACCTTCAAAGGTATATACGCCGTCGCCGTTGCTGTCATCTCCGATGACAGGTTCCACTCCGTTTGGCTTAAGCGTAATATCCGTTACAAACATGCCATCTCCGATAACGTCGGTAAACACAACGTCGCTACTCTGTTCGCCCGAGCCTTCGTGATAAATAATAGGAATGGTGTATTCCGTTGAACCCATCTTGATGATATTCGCCAGCGTTACAAAAGCGTTCATCAAAACCGCATATGTGTTTGCGAAGGTTACAAATCCGTCGCCTTCGTTTACATAGGTATAATTACTGTCGTCGGAATAATCTTTTTCCGTTACCTTAGGAGCCCAGTCGCTTTGGCCCATATAGTATTTAATTTTTTCTGCCGAGGTGGCGCCTGTTCCGTTCCTTCCTTCAACTCCGACGAGATAATACGGATTAAGAAGACAGGCGGTGTAGTTCGGGTCATCTCCCTCTTCGGGCTCGGCAATACCGAGACCGATGTTGAACCAATCAACCTCAACATCCTTGGTGCCGCCGTTATACTGCTTATATGCTTCGGCGAGTCTGTCTTTCCAAATAGCGGATGACAGGATAGCACCCGTTGCCATGAGCTCGTATCTGTCTCCACCGCTGGAATTCGTAACTGTATTTGTCCTGAGCTGTGAAACATCTTCCGCGTTCCAGTTCTTACTGGCTAACGTCGGTTCACCGTCAGTAAGCATAATAACGTATGGCTTACGCTCTGTACTGTTGTCTGTTTCGGCGTTTATGTCATCAATAAAATCTTTAACTCCGGCAGCTATACCGTATTGAGTACAGGTTCCGTTTGATGTACTCTGACTGAACGAATACGAAGCACCGTCTTTAAGTAGTGTACTGCTTGACCTGACTGTTGAACTACCTGAAAGATAAATGTATTTATCTTTTGTTTCGGTAGAAGTGTTGCTGCTGGTGTAGTGAGCAAGCGGCATAATTTCTTTTGAATTGGTAGCACAGGATGAGCTGTTACCGCTGAAGCAGAACACCTTTATTCGGTTGTTGGGGTTTGTTGTTGTGATAATTTCTATTGCTTCGTTAGTGGCATCAACTAACGCCTGAAGTCTTGAAACTGACGTACCGTCTTCCTTTTGAACAACATTACCGCTTTGAGTCATTGACCCCGTGAAGTCAAGAATAAAAAGAACATCAGCGGCTATCGACTGGGTAATGGATGTTTCATAGGTTGATATATACTCTTGGGCGAGAACCTTAAGGTTAACGTCAAAATGGTCGTCGCCAACCAAAACGCTCTTATCCGTCCAGATTCTTCCGTTGCTTTCAGGCGTTCCGAAACTCGGCGGGACAGTTCCCGTATCGGGGTCAGCGCTCAGAGAATATATGTAATCACCCTTGGTAACAACGATATCGTCTGTTGCTTTGACTGTATCAGCAACAGGTAGAAAACTCAGAAGCAAAGCAAATACCAATACAAATGAAAGTATTCTTTTTTGCAAAGTTTTACTCCTTTCTGATTTATCTAAAAAAATACGCGACTAACGTATAATTTATAATATTGTGTCTGCCTTTTCAAGCGGGTGTTCCAGTTAGTCACACCTGATATTTAATTTTTAATGTAATAATTATTGTAATTTACTCTTTATTTGTTTAAAATATATAATAACAAATTTTTGGTAATACAATTTGGAGAACTCACGCAAATGAGCATACAATTCGGAAAAACAATAAGAAAACACAGAACAGAAAAAGGATTATCACAACAGGAATTGGCAGACAAGCTGTTTGTTACACGTTCAACGGTAGCACGTTGGGAAAACGGAAGCCGTATGCCTGACGCAATGATGATAGGAAAAATAGCCGAATGCCTTTTAGTAGATGTAAATAATCTTATTACAGCTGCTGCCGAGATAGACAAAACGCCTATTGTCATTATTATTGATGATGAAAAAATCATTCTTAACGGCGGTGTTTCCGTTTTGAAACAAGCAATTCCCAATGCAGAGGTTTCGGGTTTTACCAATCCTTCTGAGGCATTGGTATATGCAAAAAACGATCGGGTGGATTTAGCGTTTCTTGATATAAATATGGGACGTATAAGCGGTTTTGACGTCTGCCGTGAACTTTTGGAAATCAATCCCCGAATGAATATTGTATTTCTTACGGCATATCGTGAATATTCATTTGACGCTTGGAATACAGGCGCTTGCGGATTTCTGCTTAAGCCTCTTACTGCTGATTCTGTCAGGGAAACGGTTTCACGTCTTCCAAATCCTATAAAATGAGAAGGGATAAAAATTATGAAAGAGACTTTATTCCTTGTTAATTTTGGAATATTGAGTAGCGGTCTTGTTGTTTTGTTGTTCGGTATTATATCAACAATTTTTATTAAAATTATAAATAATGCCTATCGTTCGTTTTTCCTGAGTTTCTTTATTATATTGAGCATTAGTACGGGAGCGGAACTAATCAATATTATTTCTGACAATGTCGTAGTTTCGCAAATAACGCTGTTTATCAGTTCACTGTTTTCATCAATTGTAATCCTTCCGCTTACTTTACTTATGCTTCAATGTGCAGGAAAACCATGGAAACGTAATTTATTTTTTTACACTATTATTGGCATTTTGATAGTTTATTTTGTACTACTTATCGTTACGCAGTTTACAAGGTTTATTTATTATTACACCCCTGACAATGTTTATCATAGAGGACCTTGGTATCCACTGCTTCTGTTTCCGCCCACACTATTTATAATTGTCGATTTGTTCGCTCTTTACAAATATCGTTCAGTACTGACACACAGGCAGAGACTCTCTTTTATTGCATACTTTGTAATTCCTCTGGTTTGCATGACAATTCAGATGTTCTTTTACGGAATTTTATTGATTGCTTTTGGAACTGCGGGGGCAGTCTTGTTTATGTTTGTAAATACTCTTCTGGAGCAGTCTGAAACCTCTATCCGTCAGGCAGAAGAAAACGCCCGTCAACAAGCAAGTATCAACGTACTCCAGATGCGTCCGCATTTCATATGTAATACAATGATGAGTATCTATTACCTGATACAGCAGGATGCAAAAAAGGCACAGCAGGTCACGCTTGATTTTACTACCTATCTTCGCAACAACTTTACCGCTATCGCCAAGCCCGATACAATTCCCTTTGAAGAGGAACTGGAACATACAAGAGCATTTCTTGCGATAGAGATGGTGCGTCATGAGAATCAATTATTAGTTGATTTTGACACGCCGCATACAGAATTCTGTCTTCCGCCGCTTACGCTGCAGCCCATAGTTGAAAACGCAGTAGTACACGGCATCAGCCCCGACCTTGAGACGCTTCGGATTTCCATAAAAACCAAAAAAAACATTAACGGAACCGAAATAATGATAAAGGATAACGGCAAAGGTTTTGAAAGTATAAATGACGACACTCCTCATACCGCCCTTAATAATATTAAGGAACGACTGAAGCATCAGTGCAACGGTATGCTCTCAATCGCTTCATCCCCCGACGGCACAACCGTTAAAATTTTTATTCCTCAAAATGAATAAGAGACAGGCGACCCCGTCTGTCTCTGTTTTACTGTTTGAAGTTGAAGTTGAATTAAGGATTTGATATAATTATGTAGAATTAATAAATTATATCTGTGAGGAAATGCGAATTGAACAGAATTATTTCATTTTTTATGATGGTTGCTATGTTCTTTTGAGGACAATTTGTTCGTGGATTTTGACACGCCGCACATGTGCTTCAGAATTCCGCCTCTGACGCTTCAGCCGATAGTGGAAATACTATTAAGCTCGGATTTAGCGAAAACGATAACAACGAGCCACACGTTGTTCTTGCCAACATTAAAGAGCGACTTGAAATGATGTGTGGCGGTACGCTGACGATATCATCCCGTGAAAACGACGGAACAACAGTCGAGGACTTTCTGCCAAAACAAACCGAATAAATGATCATTACCTATGCAAATTATAGCCACCCCCTAAGAAGTGTTTGAACAGTGGTATAACCCCTATTACTTGCCAGCGCCTTAATGACGCTGGCTTTTACTTTATTCAAACCTTAGTGGTATGACTACTTGCTACCCTTGAAAGTGTCTTCATACTCCTTCTTAATTAATCTTCTATTTGGTCTGCCTTTTCTTGTTCTCTTATGTATTTCTGTACAGTTGATGTGAAGAAAGCTTTTATACATTGTTTGTATTCGGTTTTTTATACAGGGGGTAGTTCAATCCTTTTACCTCCGAAAAAAACAGTGGACTTTTTCAATATTTCAAGTTATTCTGCTCAAAACACCGAATTTTTTCGTTCAAAAGCTGCTCGGAGCATCAAAAAACTCGATTTGAGATTTCAATATCATCAATAAAGCATCAATTTCCCGAAAAGGTTTTACACCTCTGAAAAACATTTTTTAACATCTTGTCGAATAAGTTGGGAATAAGCAAAAATTAAAAGTCCGCAAACCCTTTTTGTTATTGACAAATATGGTTTCGGTGTGTATAATATGTAAGCAATTTGAAAATTGACATAGGGGTATAGCTCAGTTGGTAGAGCAGCGGTCTCCAAAACCGCGTGCCGAGGGTTCAAGTCCTTCTGCCCCTGCCATGGATAAAGCCTTGAAACACTTGGTTTCAAGGCTTTTTTCTTGTCTTTTTTCAATTATTTTATAATCCGATTTTGGACTTTGCTGCTCTTTTGATGCTCTGATTTTGTCCAATTTCTCGCAACATTTTTAATCTTCCCGTCCCGTACAGCATCAAAAAAGCATCAGAACAGCCCTGATTTTACGTGATCAGGGCTTATCAATCTTTTCTCATTTTTAATTATTTATTGCCTTTTTTCACTAAGATATCTATATATTGACGGAAATACATGCTCATCCACTTGACGAGCAGCTGTCAATAAACCCTGCAAGCGTTTTCTAGAATGCTCATCATCTGGATTGTCTTTAAAATATCTAAATTCCTTAACAATTCTCTCTTGTATACTGTTTTTCACAACAGCATTTCCATTTTTATCAATCACGACACCTGTTATTAATTTGGGATACGATTTTGTATAATTTTTTACTTTCGATTTTGAAATCCTATATCCATATTTCTTTACTATCTTTAAAATACTGTTTCTAAACCCGCTGGATATTTTGTTTTCTGAGGAGAATGTAACATCATCAACATATATCGTCATTGTTATATTGTTTTTATTTGATAATTCCTGCATTTCGTCAAACATTCTATGGTTAACCAAATATGACAACAATTGACTAGTCGGTGCACCGGAAATCAAATGATTTGTACAGTTCACACCCTTATTATTCAAAAAAGTCATTATTCTCTCAATGTCTCTCACATTTGCTCTGTTTATGTCAACCGTTGTGTAATTTGTTAGTATTTCTGCAATATCTGAAGAACATTCCAAATCATTTTTGAAAAATTCAAAAACAACTTCTCTTTTTATTGAAGGGAAAAAGGCCGTTAAGTCAATTTTAAAAAGACACCTTTGCTTTTCTCCAACATGCATAAGAGCATTACCTACATATGAACGTCCCTTTACACCTGAAAAAACATTGTTAGGAACTTCTATTTTCCCCAACAATGATTTCAATTTTCTTTGTATTCTTTTTAACTCTTTTGATGGAGGTTCGATTAACCTTGGTTTACCATCTGTATCTATGTATGGTGTAATCATACTTGAAATATAGTTTTGTTTTAACAACTTATTATTTATGCTTAATATTCTCTTCAACTGTTTTTTTGATTGAAGTTTATAAAGCGGACAATTATCATATTTCATAGTTTGCACTCCAAAAAAAATGTGCTGGCGTTTAACTGCCAATTGCTATGCTGATAATCCAACGGACTAGATCAGCTAGCAAATCGGGACAGTAAAATGATACAGCCAGTATGGCTAATGCAATAAAAACAATTACTGCAAAAGCAAATTTTGATGGTTTTTGGTTAATTGTCAAACTAACCTTAACATCATTGTTGTCGCCATTTACAATGACAACAGGATAGTCCGCTTTTTTCACGAACTCACCTCCTTTGTTATTATTGGCCCTTACTTATAAATAAGGGGACTTCCAATTCCTCAAATAACAAAGGAACACGCAACCTTGCATCACTATTTGCGCCAGCACAAATCCGACTTCCAAACAAAACTACTATAAATCTATTTTGTTTTTCCATCATAAATCAGACACTAATATCATTCACACGACTACGAACGCACAAGACAATCATTCACATTATTTTGTGAATGTATGAGTGTGTTGGAAGGTGTCATGCGGGGATGGATCTGTGTCAATAATTACACCTATGAGAAACTCATGGTGCCGCTCGCATAAAAGCGAACCATTCGAAGTCAAATCTGATTGCTCATACTGACAGAATAATTATATCATAAAAACTAGTATAATGCAATCTCACATTGTTATATTTAATCTTGTTAACAATTGCTTGTCAAGTACGATAATCCATGAGACTTTTCACATCAATAATACGAGTAAAACTTGTTAACTTTTATTATGTTATTATATATCTCCAGCGACCGAGTCGATGGGATACTCTCCAAAAAATAATAGATATAAACTTGATAAAATACACAACAAAACACACGGGAGCTTAATTCAGCGCCCATTGTTGTAATTTACATTATGAGAAGTTTGCTGACGGAACCGTAAAATGCATTGAAGAAGAAATACCTTTTGAATTGCCTATGGGATGGTCATGGACAAGATTAGAACAACTAACAACGGTTATCACTGACTATGTTGCTAATGGTAGTTTTGCTTCGCTAAAAGCTAATGTAAACACATATAAAGAGAAAAACTATGCGTTGTTTGTTCGGACAATTGATTTCGCTAATGATTTTAAAAAAGATTTAGTTTATATTGATAAAAGCAGTTATGATTTTT
The DNA here is from genome assembly GCA_937884975.1 of uncultured Clostridia bacterium. GTDB lineage: Bacteria > Bacillota > Clostridia > Oscillospirales > Acutalibacteraceae > Fimenecus. The sequence goes on from CAKZZS010000050.1 coordinate 90,146, forward strand.
TAGAGAAATCTAAATTATATGGCGGCGAATTAATGTTGAGTAATATTGGTGCTTCTATTGGAAAAGTTTTTAAAATTCCTAAATTTGATATACCAATGTCATTAGCGCCAAATTCAATTATTCTAAAATTTCTTGATGACATAACTTCAGACTATTTTGAAATTGTATTCAAATCTTTTGTCGGTCAAAAGTATTTAGAAAAGTTGTCTGCAGGTGCCGCAATGCCTAAGTTTAACAAAACCGATTTGCGCCTAATGATAGTGCCACTTCCTTCGTTAAATGAACAAATTAAAATAGTTAAAGTTTATAGCGAATCAAACGCAATCATAACTTCAATTAAAAAGAACCAATCAAGTATAAATAATATAATAGAATTAGTTAAATCAAAAATCTTGGATTTAGCTATACAAGGAAAACTCGTTCCACAGGACCCTGATGATGAGCCGGCATCGGTGCT
>CAKZZS010000051.1 GCA_937884975.1 uncultured Clostridia bacterium
AATACGCTTGGGACTGGCGTGCTTCTTGACGCTTGCATGAAGTTCAACGTGAAACGCTTTCACCAAGTCAGCACTGATGAAGTTTACGGGGATTTGCCGCTAGACAGGCCGGACTTGTTTTTTACGGAACGTTCTCCGATAAAAGCATCTTCGCCTTATTCGGCGTCAAGCCGCCGGCTTGATTCGCAATCGTAAGGATTTTCGCGAGGTCGTCGGGATTAGAAATATCGGGCTCAAGGAAATAGGCCTCGACGTACTTAAAGTGATAGTCCGCAAGGAGCTTGTGATTGATAATCCACGCGAGGCTCTGCCGCTCCGGCTGGAATACCTGCTTTTCCGTAACCTCCTGCGCCGACTGAGCCGTCGCCCTGTTGAAGTCGGTCGTATAGCCGACGTACAGGTCGGGAAGCTGAAAAGCGGATTGCACCTTGCGGCGGTTGTTGTCGAGGTAGTCCTGAAAAAGCTCGTCCTTTTGCAGAATATCCGCCATCTTGACAACCTCGATGGTGGGCTTGGTCTCGCCCTCCATGTCGGTCCTGCTGTCCAGATTCTCGGCTTCAAGGACGATAAAAGCGTGCTGGCCGTTCTCGCCCTTAATGTCGTTCATATACGTTTGCAGCTTTTCAAAGCTGTCGTCCGTCAACGTGCCGCCGTTTATCATGAGCATAAGCGGTGTGTGCCTGCCTTCGGAGAAGTAGCGGTTATTCAGGCCCTCAGCCTTCTTGCTGCCGTCGACGTTTAAGACCGTGCCGAGCCAGCGGACCTCGCCGTAGGGCTCGGTGCCTATCGCGAATTCAAGCAGCTCATTCGCCTGATATTCAATGGGGATATTCTCCCCATAATCGCCCGTGCGGTAGTCCATAACGCGCGGGTCGCCGATTTCCTTAAAAAATACCGTCTTGCCGTTAAGCTGCTGCCGGTATTTGCAAAACTTTTTCCGCCTCGTCGCCGTTCTGCCATTGATTTCATACTCAATATCGACATAGGGGGCGAGGGCGCTCGTTTTCTGCACCGAGGGAATGTCGTTTATAAACTCAATGCCGACGACTTCACTGGCGAGATTGCGAATAATTTCAAGGTACGCGATACCGTAAGTCTCGCGCGCCTCGATAATATCCTCGAAAACCTCTTTAGTGTCTTGGTCCATATTCAAGAATTCAAGCACCTCGGAGATTTTATCCCACTCAGCTTTCATTTCCGGCGTCTCCTCGACGTCCTCCTTGTAGCGAACGCCGATTCCAAAACCCGCGATATTGTTCTTGTAAGCCCTGATACACTGAGGCAAGATAGAGGAGTGATTAACGAGCCTCTTATAGCCTCTGAGGTCCGTAGGCGGGGAGATAAAGCCCGCGCCGTCAGCCCTCGCGCTGGCGTCGATTTCCGTGCTTACCTCGGCTTTCGCCACCGGACCGGACGCTTTTATGATTGTCGCGCTTATGCCGCTCGGCTTTTTCACAGCTTGCACCTCCCTTGACTAAATTCGTATATCATGCTAAACTGTATTTTGAAGAATTATCCACAAAGAGGAGGAAGCCCTATGTCCTCGCTGTCAACCCGTCAAAAACAGATTATCGACTTCGGAAACAGCGTCGAGTTTAAGGAGCTCGACGCTTATTATTCGCAGCCGTCCATATTCAGCGCACTCGGCGTCTCGCGACACGAGAACACGCATAGTAACTTTCTGGCGTGGCTCCTTACCCCCAAACCGGAGAAGAACGACCACGGCCTCGGCGATTTGCCGCTCCGCAAGTTTTTAGAAACGCTTACGCTCGCGTGCGCGCTTCCTCATTCGCGCGGCAAGTTGTCGCCGCAATTCGCGAGCGCCGTAACGACCGGAGCTTATGAGCTGTCCGGTATCACGGTCGAGCGTGAAAAATCCGTGGGCGCGGGCCGGCTCGATATTTTCATTGAGGGCCGCATCTCGTTCGACGGCTCGGAGCAGCCCTTGACCATCATTATCGAGAACAAGGTCAAGTCGTCCGAACATGACTCTCAAACGAAACGCTATTTAGAGGCCCTACGACCTCCCGTATCGCGTCCGGGGATTTTCCTAAGTATTTTCCTTACCCCTCTCGCAAATCGCGATTATGAGCTCCGTAGCGAGCCCACGTGCGAGGCCAAAGAGTTTATAGAGCTAAACTACCAGTACCTCGCGGATTATGTCATTACCCCTTGCCGCGACTTCGCGCCGGAGGGAAGCGTCAAACGGTATCTTGACGAGTACCTGCTTGCGCTCAGCCTCCCGGAGACGCGGCAAGATAAAGGAGATATTATCATGGCCATCAGTCAAGAGGAGCGGGACCTTCTCGCTCGATTCTGGGACAAGCACAAAGACTTACTTACCGCGGTGATACTCTCTATCGGTGACTACGTGCCCTTAGAAGACGCCGAACAAAAAATAGTCTCCCAAGCCTCCCAAGCCATTCAAAACGCCGTACAGCGCGACACAAGCCGTTTCTCGTGGGAATTTTTCGGGGGGGGGGGGGTAAATCTCCCAAAATCTCGGTTAGTGCTTGAAATTGTCACGCATTACGCCGCAGAAAACGGACCGCTCACCCTCACCCAGCTTAAAGAAGTTTTCCCCGATAAGCTGCAAGGCAATTTTGGCGTCGTCGCTTCGCTTGCAGACGCAATGCCCTCTAACTTCAAAGGCCACAAAAGGTATTACACCGACGAGGCCGTCATTCTTGCGGACGGTCCCGCCGCCGTATGTACCCAATGGCGAGCCGATAACATCACGGGCTTTATCGCCCGCGCTGAAAAGCTCGGTTATATAATAAGCTCGACCTCGTGACTTATTTGGAGCTAAGTTTTTCGGTCGAACCTATTGCCCTTTTATGCGCACGGGCAAACATAACAGGAGCACGCAATCTGCCTCGTCGGGAGACGGTAGACCGCGCTTCTTCATGGCGTCCTTACTTTCGACGCGAATCTTGCTTTGCTCCGTCAGCTCGTACTTGCGGCTCGATAGCTGCGCCGCCAAATTGTCGTCGTCGGGAAGTATCAGCCCGACCGGTTTTGGATTGCCCTGTTCGTCGAACGGGGCAAGCAATTTTTTAACGATACTCAGCATGTAGGAGGTGCTGTCGTGGTAATACTTGTTCTTGATTCTCAGGCCAAACTTGACCGGGAATATCTCAAGCCACGCGAACCTCTCGGGGTTGTTCCGCTTGATTTGCCTGAGACGGTCGACTACGCCGCCGCCGACGCCCCCGTCGTCTACCTTGACGGGTATCTTGCCTTTCCACTTGTATTTTGTAATTAAGGACTCGCCAAGCTCGATAATGCGGTCGGCCGTTTTCATCGTGTCCTGTCCCCGCGTCTTATATTTGAGGGTAGCGAGCTCGTCGACCTTATATCCGATAACGGTCTGGTCGTCGCCGAAACGGGCGACGTCGCAGCCGATATGGATTGACTCAGGCGCGGGGTGCGGCTTGTAGTCCCGCCTAAGCCGTATTGAATCTTCGATAAGGTAAAGCGGAACAAATACGTCGTCTTCCTGCAAGGGGAATTCGCCAAGCACGCGAACGCGGACAAAATTGCTGTCCGCCCCGTACTTCCGTTTCAGGGAGGCGATATTCTCCTTATTTGTCCGAGGACTGTCCTCGGCGTTTACCCGATGGACTCTATACGCGCTGCGGTCCTTCGTGTGACTGTCAAAGAACGCTCCGTTCGTTTTCGTCGGGTTACCGCACATAAAGAGCTTGTTGTTATCGCCGGATAGGGTACCGAGAATCGCTTCCATAATTGGGTCCGCGACGCCGGAGGCCTCATCGACGATAAAGAGCATATTGTCCTCGTGGAAGCCCTGCATATTCTCAGGCTTTGTAGCCGTCCGGGCCACCGCGAACCAGCGCTTTTCATATCCCTTCAGGTAGATGTAGGTCTTTGTCCATGTCAGTATCTCGGAGAGAATCGGACTTTTGCCCTGCCACTTCGCTATCTCGGACCAAAGCACGTCGTGAAGCTGCTGCTTTGTCGGCGCGGTCGCGACGACTCTCGCAAACGGGAAGCAGGACAGGAACCACAAGGCCGCAATAGCCTCGACGCCGGTCTTGCCGACGCCTTGACCCGACCGCACCGTCACACGGTCGTACTGCGAAAGGTCCTTCAACACGTCCCGCTGCCAATCGTCCGGGGAAAACTTCAAGACTTCCTCGGCGAACAGGACGGCGTCTTTTTTGTAAATAGGGATTCGCTGCCTGAAAAACTCAGCTCGGTTAACTGCCGCCATCTTTCTCAAGCACCCCGTTTATCCAGTCGTTTACAAGCTCCTCGGCGCCGACCTTAACGCTGCTGTTCGTGCCGTAGCCGTAACGGCTCATCCACAAGCCGGAGAGCTGCGACGGGATTTGCCCGGTCTCGAATTTGCCTCGTGCGTCGAGCTCGCATTCTTCCCTTATACGCGAAACTAAGTCAAGAAACTTCTCATCCGCTCCATACGTGGAATAGAAGGCGTTACGCGATATTTTAAGGAAAACGCAAAATCCCTCAATCGTGTAAGTGATTTTCTTTCTGAGCTCTTTGCTCACAAACTCGGCGCGGGCGGCGCTAAACTCATGGGTCAATACAGACTGATTATCGCAATAAGCCTTGTATTCTTCCCACCGCTTTTCCATCTCAGCCGGCGTTTTGATTCTTCGAGGTCTTCCTACTGTGCCCATGAGCTTTCCTCCTTTCGCAGAAACAAAAACGACGCCGATTTTTTAGCCGGCGCCGTCTCATTTCCAAATATTTCATTTTGTATTTTATCGCAAAAGAAGCCGACTTAATACGGTCACTGTGCCGAATGCAAGGCTCTTTCCGCGTTCTGCCTCATTTCCTGCAAAGCCGAGCCGTGAAGTCGGCATACCCAGTCTTCCCCGTAATAGAGGCGGGAACCTATCGACCGCCAGCTATACCCGTTAAGGTATCTGAGCTCTAAAACCGCCTTATACCTATCATCCTTGACGAAAAAGGCGATAGCTTCCCGAATATCCTTCTCAATGTTCACGAGCCCCGAGATTTCTTCGAGAATCTCATTCTCTAAGTCAATGATATTGCAAGCCGCGTTCTCTATAAGGCTCTGCTTATATCCTCCCGGCGCGCTGCCGCCGTCCGGCTTTAGCGTTACCGTTATCGATTCCGCGAGTCTATTCCACGAGTCGATTCGTTCCCGTTTCGCCGCGATAAGCTCTTTTGTCTTTTTTCCTTGAAGCAAGAACGCTTTCGGGTCCTCGTATATCGCTCTAATCTGTTCCTGCGTCATGCCGCTACCTCCTGAATTATCGCCCGTAAGGCTTGAATTAAAAAGTCCTGCGCGTTCGCCTTTTCGGCGAGTACGTTGTTTAAGACTTGCGTGTCGAGTCCTCCTTTTACCCCGATATGGTGAATCAGGACGACCTCTTTCTGTCCGGGACGATGGAGCCGCTTATTCGCTTGCTGGTACCATTCGAGGTTGTGCGTCCAGTTATACCAAATCGCGATATGCCCGCCCTCCTGTAAATTAAGCCCGTGCCCCGCGCTCGCGGGGTGGGCGAGTAAAATAGGAATCTTGCCGGCGTTCCACCTCTTAACGGCCGTGTCCTCTTTAATCTCCACCGCGTCAGAAAAACGCCGCAAAATGCTGTCTCTCTCGTGCTGGTAGGCGTAAAAGACTAAAACCGGTTGCCCGTTCGCTTCCTCGATAAGCTGCTCCAGTTTGTCGAGCTTCGCGGTATGGAATTCTTTGACGCCCCGGTTTTCGTCGTAGACGCAGCCGCCGCAAAACTGTAAGAGCTTATTCGTCAGAATTCCAGCCGAGCCCGCGTCAATATCCCCGTCGGCAAACGGCAAAAGCATATCCCTTTGAAGCTGCTTATACTGTTCTTTCGCCTCGTCGGGTAATTCGACCTCATGAGTGATATATAGCCGTTCGGGTAAGTCTAAGTAGTCGGCGCTGTCCATACTGATACAACACGATTTCAGCCGGTTATAAATCTCCTCTGGCGCACCGTCTTTCGGTTTCCATGAGAAAATCGTCGTCGCGTTCCGTTTATCCGGGACAAAATACTTCTCACGGTACCCGGTTATCGTTTTCCCCAAGGCCTCGCCTTGGTCGATAAGATAAATCTGCGACCACAAGTCAAGTAAGCCGTTCGGCGACGGCGTGCCGGTTAGCCCGACCACTCGCTTAATCATAGGTCGAACCCGTTTTAGAGCCCTGAACCTCTGGGACTTGCTCGACTTAAAGGACGATAGCTCGTCAATAACGACCATCTCAAACGGCCATTTTTTCTTGTAGTAGTTTACGAGCCATACCACGTTTTCGCGATTGATGATATAAATATCGGCATCCTCGCTCAACGCCGCGATTCTCTCCTTCTCGCTTCCGATAACGAGGGAATACTTCAGCCCTTCAAGGTGGGACCACTTCTCAATCTCGGCGGGCCACGTCTCGACCGCCGGCTTTAGCGGCGCGATTACCAAAACGCGGCAAAGCTCAAATCTGTCCCGAATCAATTCCTCGACCGCCGTCAAGGTCGTTACCGTTTTCCCCATACCTAACCCATGTCTAAGAACAATCCGGCTCCCGCATTATCGAGTATAAAATCTATCCCGTACTGCTGATAGCTGAAAGGCTTAAACATCATAGGGCCTCACCTCCTTCCGTGACCGAGCCGCATGTGTTCGGCCTGCGACGAAAACACCTCTAAATTCTCCGGCGCGTTATTTCTCCGATTGCCGTCTTTATGATGAACAACCTCGCCGGGCTTTAATGACCTTCCGAGAATCTGTTCTGCAACCTGCCTATGCGTGTGTCGACCGTGCGTTTTCTCATAAGTCTGCCCGTTATTGCCCGCAGCTAAATGCGTCTCTCGTATTTTCTCTTTTGTGCTATCGCGCATTCGGGACGGATTCAATTCCCGGTTAAGCGCGGCCATCTTTTTCGACAAATAATCCTTTGAATGCTCGCGGCAACAAAAGTTATGAGACCTAACTTCACAAGGATATTTATAAAACTCTTTGCCGCAATATTCGCACTTAACCAAAATCTTCATAACCGACCTCCCGCATGATTTCTTTGAATTCCTCTTTTTCGCCAACGCGCCGAACGTCGCAGCCGAGATTTACAAGAAGCCTGTAAACCTTCTTTTGTCGCTCGCTCCTTCCGTCTTTGAGTCCCGGTCGTTTCAGCTCTATAAAAATAATCCGCCCGCCCGGAAACACGCAAATGCGGTCGGGCGCGCCCGTCATGCCGGGGCACACCCACTTGAACGCCCGCCCTCCGACCGAACGGATTTTATTCACAACATAATTCTCAAACGCCGATTCATACATTTTGCACGAATCCTCCTCTCTCAAACGGGGCCGATTTTCGACCCGAAAAACTCGGTTGTAGGCCCAAAGCCTTGGTATTGCTGGCTTTCTAAGCCCTCCGACCCATACTTGCAACCGAGTGCAACCGATTACAACCGAGGTCGGTTGCGGCCTCAAAGCCTTGGTATTACTGGCTTTTTGAGACTTTGCAACCGTTGCAACCGAGAAATTGTATATAACTATATAAATTTGAGAATTTTGAGAGGTATAGAGAATACATAACCTCTCAAATTTCTCTATTCTCTCATTTTTTAAAAAGTTTATATAAAAATCGGTTGTACTCGGTTGTAAACCCCGAAAGCATTGGTACGACTGGCTTTTTTCAACAACCGACGTCGGTTGCACTCGGTTGCACTCGGTTGCAAACTCTTTTCCGCCCCTCGTCATGGCTCGTCCGTTTCTTTGGCGTTTCCCGGTAGATTTGAACGGGGAACGCCGTTTCTGACAAAAGCTCTTTGTCTTCCATACGGCTTGCCGCAATAGGTCGACCCGTAAAATTTCCAGCCCTTTACTTGCCGCAAAATACCGGTTATTTCTCTTGCCTGCGCTTGCGTATAGGCCTTTATATCGCCCTTGAACAGCTCCGCCCATATCTCTAAAGCACATACCCGGTCCCGTCGTTCCGTACCTTTTTCCTCTCCTCCGAATCCGCCGTTATAGAACATAAGCCGTCCGTCAAGGTCCCGCTCGTCCCAGTTTTTCGGCAATAAAGTCTCAAGGAAATTCTCCACGACGCCTTGCTTGCCGTTCTGCTCCGTGTGCGCCGACTGAACCTCGCGGGCCAGCGCTTCGGCGCTGTCGCTCAGATACCATTGTTCGCCGGCGTTATAGCGCGTAACTATTTCGGCCCAAATCTGGTCCACGATTTCTTCCGTTAGCCCGTCCGCGCGTTTGCGTCCTTCCTCCGTAACGACAACCGGCCAAAAACGGCGGCCGCCCGTCGGGTCTCTTAAAAATTCCTCGTCGTTCGTGCTTCCGAAAAAGGCGCATTGCCTCGGGTGCTCCTGAGTACGACGGGCATACGCCGAACGGAAATTGTCCGATTGCTTCGACACGAATTGCTTTATCTGTTCAAGCTCCGCTTTACGGGTCGCCGCCATCTCGCCCATTTCAATAATCCAGTACCCTTGAAGCTGCTCGTAAGCGTCCTTGCCCGATAGGGTATAAAGGGAATCGGAGAACCAGCTTTTACCCAACTTCGCGAGGGTCGTGGACTTCCTGCACCCTTGAGGGCCAACGAGCACGAGAATGTGGTCGTGCTTGCAGCCGGGCGACATGATTCTCGCCACCGCGCCGAGCAGGGCCTTACGCGTAACCTCACGGACGTAGGCGGAATCCTCCGCGTCTAAGTAGTCGATAAAAACGGTATCGGCCCTTTTCGTGCCGTCCCAGACGAGGCCGCTCAGGTATTCCCTCACGGGGTGGCGCTTCAGCTTGAGCATAGCAAGGTCTACGGCGTCGCGGATTTTCGAGAGGTTGTCTATGTCATATTTCTTCTCTATCAAGCGCCTTACGCCGGCGTCGTCCGAGTCGGTCCACACGTCGCTCGTTCTGTCTGAGAGCTTTATCCACGGCATATCCCCGCAGACGACCGGCCGCTCGCGGAATTCGTCAAAATAGAATTTGCCGCAAATCTCGGGGTCGTGTGTGATGATGATAAAGGCGTTATCGATGGTAGGCTCGACCTTACCCTTCGCCGTCATGGAGAGCTGAGCCAGCCACTCGGTATCGTCGCCCTCGTCGAACGCTTCCGAGAGCTCCTTGAGCTTGTGTTCCGCAAGGTTTTTCCTCACGGCCTCGTCGTCGATAGCGAGCTCGCACATAGCCGTATAGCTCGGAAGTCTGTTCACCGGCGCGCCCGGAGAGGCCGCGTCGTCTTGGTCACCGAAAAGGTGGAGCCTCACAAGGTCAAAGGCGCTGCACAGCTTACCGCAAACGGGGTCCGTCGCATGGTGGGAATACGCAAATTTCCCGTCGTCGTATACCACGAGTCCTGCGCTTGAATCCGCCGGAATGTAGTCGTACCTGTTCTCGGTCGCACTCGGCTCGTAAACTTCGGGCAAAAATTGCTCGATAGCGTCCTCAATCGAATAGACCCTATTAAATGCGCCGACGACGCCCGGCTTTTCGTGGGGGTCTCCCTGCTTCTTAGCCAGACGCCGCATGATTTCCGTTTTACGACTTGATACAGGCCACTCGTTCACGTCGTGCCAATTCTTATAACGTGCGAGCTGTTCGTCTACGTCGAGCCATGGATTATCTGAGAGCTCAAAACGGTATTCACCGTCGATTGAGGTAGACGGCCAATACATAAGACGGTGCGCCTCGTATGTAGTATCGTCGCACATGTCGATTCCGATGTCGCCCGCTACGCGGCGTGAGAGTGCCGCGTATTCGTCTGGCGTTACCTTCCTCGACAGAGGAATCACCAGCCGGAGCCGGGGCGCCTTGGGAGAGTGCGAGTGCGTGCTGTACAGAATCGCCGCGCAGCCGATAACGAGCTCGACCGTAGGCCAAGGGTCTTCCCCCTGAGGTACCGAGTCAATGTCAAGCGTCAAGAGCCCGCGGTGAATGATAGACTCGGCCTTGCGCCTCCCGTTCCTGAGCGTGCCGCCCACAAAGCCGCCGACGTCCTTGATTTCGTCCTTTTGCGCCCGGCGCATGGTCTGGTATTCGTCTTGCGTTTCGGCCGTCCGCTGAGTGATGGAGAGCCTATGCGCGAGCTGTCCCCACGTAATATCTTGATTCTTCCAGCTCATGCTTTTCCTTGAGCCAGCCGTCGCGATAGTGAGAGGGCCGTCGTATTTTAAATTCGTTGCCGGTAGACTCATCGCTCGCCCTCCCTTGTTACAACCTTAATTATCCCGGCGTTTTTAATCATGCGGTCACAGTAATTACATGGCGCCGGGTCCACGGAATCGTCGAGGCAAGCGAGATAGAGGGTTGCCCCTCGCATGTCGCGCCTTGCCGCACTGATAATGGCGTTCTGCTCCGCGTGCACGGCGACGCAGCTTCCGTACTGGTCTCCGTGTCTCGCAGCCGTTTCGTCGATAGGCGTCGAATGACTTTTGCAATAGCACTCGCCCACGTCGCAGCAATTCACCTCGCCGCGAGGGGAACCGTTGTAACCGGTCGCGATAATCTCGTCGCCCGAGACAATCACGGCGCCGTATTGCCTGCGCAAGCAAGTAGACCTTGCCGCGACCGCTTTCGCTATATTCAGGTAATAGCTGTCTTTATCGATTCGCATTAGCTTTCACCGTCCTTAAACAAAATTCCGCATTCCTCCCGCAAGGTCTCCTCCAAGTCGCCGATTTTCACGTAGTCCTTTTGAACGGAATCGAACATATCTTGAATTTGGCCCATGACTCGGTTAAGCCTCATAGGCCCGAATCCGAGCTTGTCGTGTAATACCATAGCGACAGCGACCGAGTAGCATTTGACGGCAAAATGAATGCCGTCTAAATGCTCTTGCCGGAGGTCTCGGTCAGTAATACCGCGTTTCTTCGCAGCGCGGCGCTGCTGGCGATTCATCGGCCGCTGCTGCCAAAGGCGCCCGTTCCCCTTTCGGCAGACTTCTCGTAAGTAAACTCGGGAATCATAACCGGCATAATCACAAGCTGGCCGATTTTATCGCCCTTCTTAATGTCGTAGCTGTTATTTCCTACATTCGAGACGATAGCATGGACCTCTCCGCGGTAGCCCGAATCAATCGGCGGAAGCTCGCATACGATACCGTGCGCGCTCAAGCTGCTGCGGGGGAAGATAAATCCCGCATACCCGTCAGGAAGCTCCAAGCCGAATCCGAGGGGGAATTTATAAACCTGCCCCGAGTAAATAGTCTGGTCGCGAGGGGCGAACACGTCCGCCCCCGCGTCGTTGTCGTGCGCTCTTACAGGCGCAGGACCGTTAAAATCAATGAGTTTTACTTTCATTCCGATAGCTCCTTTGCTTTTTCGCTCTATTTCCCGAGCAGTGGCTTTTATTACTTTGAAAAAGAGGAATCCCGCTAACAAAAGTAAAGCCGTAAATGCAGCAACGTAAATCAAAATCGCTAACAAGATAGTGCCTTCTTCTGTTTTCATAGCGGGTATTTCCTTTCTGAGTTATGTTGTTGCCAACAACGGAAAATCGGCCTTAAGTATGTCAGCCGGGGCCATGCCCTTAGCGAGCGGCTCGCCGCAAGCCATCTTTCCTTCAAGGCAAGCGCCCTGCATACAAAAAGCGCCCGTCGTTTCGGGACCGAAAAACTCGGGTGAGAGCTTATAAAGCTCCTCCCAAATCTTCAGCATAACGTAGCGGGTCTCCGGCGTATTGCGCCGGCAAATGCGTTGGTGAATCATGTGTTTCCACTCGTAGGGCACCGCGCTCATAATGAGGATATTCCTGAGGCCTTGCGGCGCGGCGTAGCCGGCCGTATCGTTATCCGCTCCGTACTCGACGAGCTTTTGATACGTGTCCATAGAGGCGGCGCATGAATTGAGATACGCGACCTGCAAGGGGCTGGTCAAAAGCTCGTAGGGAACGACAAAATCGGCTTCGCCGGAATAATCGCTGTACTGCAGCGACGCCGACATAAACTTGACCTCGTCCTGATGGCGGGTTATCTGCGCAAGGAAACGCCGCGACGCGCCCACGACCACGACGTTTATCCGCTCGAGCTTCTGAATGGTCGGGTGGGGGAGGCTTGCCATAGCCTTGACCGTCTCGGGCTTATACGACTGATTGTAAAGAGCCATGAAGTCGTCAAGGTCCTTAATCTTATGACCGCGCTGGGTAAGTCTCGCGGCGCACACCATCATTTTCTCGGCGCCCATCGTGGATTCCGGATTTAAGACCGCGACCTCAATCTTTTTCATCGGTAAGCTCCTCCTCCGCAAGCGCCCGCAGCAAAAGCAGGTAGTTTATACTGTCGGTGATTTTCTCAAGCCAGCGGCTCATGTCGCTCTGGCCGTTCTTGCACATGCCGTTGAGAGAGGCGAAGTGCTTCGACGCCATGCCCCAAAGGGCCTGCTTCGGCGTCGTGTCCTGCTCGGCCGCCGCGTCTTTGAAGTGGTCGAGCCGGTCGTCGCTGAGCGAATATTCCTTGCCCTTTTCGGCGAGGACCGTCAAGCAGCGCTGAACCTGCTCGTCCACGATAGCGTTGAATCTTTCAATTTTCATAACGCGTCAATCCTTTCTGTAATATCTGCATTGATAGCCGTCTCCCTTTAGCGGGAGGCCTTCCGCCCACGGAATCGGCGTCGCCATGATTTCGAGAACATCCTTCAATGCTTGGTCCGCCTTTTCTTCGGGGACCTCGCATATAAGCTCGTCGTGCACATGGAAAACGACCGGGTAGCCGAGAGCCTCGACCTTCACAATCGTTTCCGCTAAGCAATCGCGGGCGACCGCCTGCACGATATTCTCCACGAGCTTCGGGCCGTAAGACTCGATTCTTCCCCAATGCCCAGAGCTTTGAAGCGTGCCCTCGTATGTGATATTGTCGTTGACAACCATAGGCTTCACATAGGAAAGCTCGCGGCCGTTCGGGAGCCTCAGCCGCAGGAGCGAGCCGCTTTTACGGAACGCTATACCGTGCGGCAAGTAGCTCGGGGTCTGCATGTTTATCGTCTTTCTCGCCGCCGCGTCGGTGTCCCACCAAAACTTCGTAATAGCGGGATTCGCCGACCGCCAGCTATAAACGAGGGGCTTTAGCTCCTCCTCTTTCAAGCCCATAGCGAGAGCGCCCATCGACACGAGCGCGCCGACGCTTCCGCCATACCCTAAAGCAAGCTCCGCGATTTTTCCCTTCTGCCTCATGGGGTCGCCCTTCTTGACGGACCCCGCGGGCAAGTGGAACATCTGTTCAGCGCTTGCCTCATAGATTTTGCCGTGGGTGTTGAAAACGTCCAGCCGCCATTGTTCGCCTGCAAGCCACGCAATAACGCGGGCCTCAATCGCCGAAAAGTCGGCCACGATAAAGCGGTGACCTTCCTTCGGAATAAACGCCGTGCGGATAAGCTGCGAGAGCGTCCCGGAAATGTCGTCGTAAAGCATTTCAAGGGTCTCTAAGTCGCCCGCTCTTACGAGCTGACGCGCCATGTCAAGGTCCTTCTCCGGCATTTTGTTCTGAGGAAGATTCTGCATTTGCACGAGGCGCCCGGCCCATCGGCCGGTACGCGCCGCGCCGTAAAACATCGTCAGCCCCCGGATTCTTCCGTCCTCGCAGACGGTGCGAATCATAGCGTTGTATTTCTCGGTCGAGGTCTTGGCGAGCCCCGCCCGAATGTCGAGCATTTGACTGACCTCCTCGTTGTCCGCGGACGCACGAACGCCGGAGATTTCTTTCTTGTTAAGGCTCGCCACCTCAATGCCCGCGGTCTCCTCAATCCAGCCCTTGAGCTGGCTCGTGCTTTTAGGATTGTCGAGCCCCGTGAGCTCCTTCGCCTGTTCGAGAAGTCGGGCCTTGATTATGCCGTCAATCTCGATTGCCCGTTTCGCAAATGTCACGTCTACGCGAACGCCGCGGTCATTGATATGCTGGTCCGCTTCCCATAGGGGCTGTTCTGTCTCAATGACGCGGAAGCGGGAGAGGCGTTTGCGGATTTCTCTTTCAGTCTCGACGTCTTGCCGGTTATACTCGATATAGAGCTGCCACTTCTCGGGGTCGTGCTCCGGCAGATTCCTCGTCCTTTGGCCGTTCGATTTCGTCGGCTTGCAGGGAATGGAGAAGTACCGAATCAAAGCCTTGCCCGTCTTGAGCTTCTGCTTTTCCTCAGGAAGTCCGATAACCTCGCCGACCGCCTCTAAGCTGGCGGGAAGGCCCAGCTCGCGGGAGAGAACGGCCGTACATTGCCATTGTTCGGGCGGCGTTACGGAGCCCATATACGCGCTCAGACAAGCCCTTTCAAAGTTAGCGTTATATGCCGTCTTCAAAATTTCGGGGTCATACAGGGCGTTCTGGAGCTCCTCAGGCAAGCCCGCGCCGGTGGTAAGGTCTATCACCTGCGCGGGCTCGTCGTCCCAAGCGTACCCAAAGAGCAGGATTTCAAAGTCGGGGCTTTCCGCGTAAGCGTACACGCCGCACTTTTGGAGCGATACCGAGGAATAAGTCTCTATATCAATACTGAGCGTCCGCATGACTTAACCGAGGAGGTCGTCGTCAGCGTCCTCGTCTTCCCAGCCGTCGTCCCAATCGGAATCGGTCACGACGCCGCCTCCGAGGGGCTCACCGTCGTAGAGCTTCATAATGCCGTTGAGGCCGGCGGAGATACCCTTGTTGCCCTGCGTGTCGTACACGTAGAAGTTGATAATTGCGCGGCCGTAGCAGCCGGAATAGAGCTCCTGCGGGTCGGTGATAGGGGTCTTGTCACCGTACACGATAACGGGAGGATTCTTGGAGCTGACGGTCATAACGTAGTGGCCGTGGCACTCCTCGCCAAACTCGCCGCCGTTCGGGCGCTCGCCGTCGCCGTCATGGAGAGTGTTCTTCAGGTTGCTCGGCAGCTTCTTGCCGGAATTGCGCTGAATGTACACGGTTTTGGCGGCCTCGATAGCAGCCTTGATTTTGGCGAGCGTTGCCTTGTCACTCTTAGGAATGAGCAGCGTGACGCTGTACTTCGCGGGGCCGTTATCGACGGCGCGGGGGGTGAACAGGTTGCAATAGCTGAAACGCACCTTGCCGGTAGTGATTTGAGTAGGGTTAGCCATGATAAAATCTCCTTTTCTTAATTAGAATTTGTTTAATTTGTTTATAGGTTGCTTAATCAAGCAGGCCTCTCAGCAGGGAGAGGAGGTCATGTCCCGAATCGTCAGGATTTTCGGTTGCCCCCCCCTCGAGGAAACGGCATGCTCGAACAGCTTTCTCAGCCCCGCGGGATTCAGGTCGCCGGATGAGAGCTTGTCGCCCATCTCCATGTCCTCGCGAGTGGGGACCCGCGTGATTTTGTTCTGCGCGTCCTCGTCGACCATGCAGACGCCGATAAACTTCAGCGCCATTTCCGCGTGGTCAACCTTGTCGTAGGCGCCGAGGAAAATATCCACGTCGGCCGCAGCCATGAGTTTCGCGCCGTTCTCGGTCTCCTCAATGAAAAACTGACTTACGTAGTCCCCATTGATGAGCCGGCGTCCGTTCTGTGACAAGATTTGCATTGATTAGCCCTCCTTGATAGTTTTGATGAATACTTCGGCCGTCTGCCGGCCAAACTCTAAAGCCTCGTCGTGACTGTCAAAGTAGACGTCGACTTTATTTCCCTTGATTGCGCCGCCGCGGTCTTCCGCAACGTACTCGTGCCCATTGATAACCACGATTGAACCGAACGGGATAACGTCCGTGTCGACACTTACCGTTCGCCCTGCGACGGGAATCGTACCACTTGCCGTCTTTTGCACGTAGTCCGTGCCGATTCTGGAAGGGTGCTCCGCGCTCCATTCTCCACAGCACTTGACGCAAGGACAATACGCCGTCAGCGTAAACTCGCCAAGACTTATGTACTCAATGACGGGCTCGGGGTCAGGCTCAAGCTCGGGCACGGTAACCGCGAGATTGACGGGCTCAGCCGATAAGGCCACAGACGTTTCCGTCGCCTCCGCAAGCGATTCTTCGGGCGCCTTCTTATTCAGAGTCCCCGCGATAGCGATAATTAAGGCAAGTGAAACGGCCGTAACCGTCACCGCCGCGAATACCGCTTGCGGATTTCTCTTTTTCCTTCTTGTTGCGTGTCTTTCCATGGGCTTATTCCTCAATGTCGTCGAACGCGTCAAGGACAAGTTTCTCGGGCTTAAACTCAGGACGCTTGTCGGTAACGGGCGCGAGCTTCGGTTTTCCCTGAGGCTTAACGATAAGGCCTTTAAGGACTTTCGCGATTTCCTTCTTACCGAACGCTTTTTCCATAGCGGTGATACCGATAAGGGAACGCTCGTAAAGCAGGGTCTCGTCATAGCCGGCCTTCTTCATAGCTTCGGCGACCTTAGCCTCGTCCGTATAGGCGCGATTGCTGCGGCCCTCTACCAGCTTCCAGCCTTCGACCGTCTCGCCCTCAAAGAGCTTGCTCATAACGAGCTTTTCAAGGTCCGACAGCCAAGCCTTAATGTCGTCCGCTTTTTCAAGGACCGCTCCGGCTTCGCCCGCGGTTATAAGCAGCGCGTCGGGGGCTTCGTCAAAGAGCTTAAGGTTTTGCTCATACCGTGCACGGCACTGTTCTTTCGCGCGGCAGAATCGACAAGTCTTTTCGCTCGGGTTAAATTCGCCCTTGCCGGCAAACGCCAACGCCGCGCGGGGCTTAACATAAGTCTCGGCCCATTCCAAAAGCTCCTCGACGTTTATCTCGTCCGTGCTGGGCTCGCGATTGATTCGGGGTTGGATAATCGACATGCGAACGCGCTTAATGTCGTAAAGCTCGCCGTAGAGCTTGATAGCTCCGAGAGCGTACAGACGCATTTGAGGATTCCCCTCAGCCTCGACGCGAACGCCCTTGCCGTACTTAAAATCAATAATCTCCAGCAGGTCGTCGGCCACGATGATACAGTCGCCGGTGCCGAATCCTTCGGGAGCCCAATCGGAGAAGTCGAGGTTTTTGACCTCAAGCTCCACGATGGCATCGCGGCAGTTAACTCTCGTCGCCTTGACCGTCTCGCTGATAAAACGGCCGTAGTCGACGGCGCACTCCTGCATTTCGGCATTGTAATATTGGCCTTTAGCGAGCTCCGCAACCTTGTTCTCATAGTCCGCTTCGCTCATCTCGCCCAGCCAATACCGCGCCGTGACCTCGCACAGCTCGTGGGCCGCCGTTCCCTCGTCCGCGTAGCTGCTGGACTTCTTCGGGAATTGAAGCTCTAAGTGTGCGCTCGGGGGACACGCCAGCCAGCGAGACGAGCCGCTCGCGGAGAGCAAAGCGTGCTTACTCATTGACGGCCTCCAAATCTGCCATCAGGTCGGCATAATGCTCCTCGGCAATATCCGAGAGCTTAGCGGCGCCGTACTTAGCGAAAATCTCCTTGAGCTGCGCCTGCTTACCGGCTTTGGAAAGCCGCAGCGCAACGGCGCGAACGTCGGTCAAGCTCGGGGCCTTGCCGTCGTCCTTGGTCCCATCGGTCTCAGCCGCTTCGGCAGGCTCCTCCTTCGGGGTCTCTTTCTTCTCCCTGCCCGGGGACTTCTTCGGGGCCTTCTTGTTCTTCTCGGCGTCCCCGTCGTCGGTGGCGGGCTTTTCATTCTTCGGCGTGTCGACGCCGGAATTCGCGTTTGACGTAGAGGCCAGAAGTTTCAAAACCTCTAAAGTCTCAGGCGTCAGGTCAAGCGTTAACGTGATTTGTGCCATAAGTGTGTTCCTCCTTATTCTGTTTTTGTTTCCAAGCCTCAAAGGCTTTTAGATGTTCTGGGTTTTGATAAAACGCCTTCGCGCTGTCAAGCAGCCGCTCCAGCATTACGCGCTCTTTGGCGCGCCCGTCGGCGTCGAGCTCGCCGCTCCTTCGCTCTGTCATTTTTGTCTTTTAGGACATTTTGCCGGCAAAAAAAATTTTACTGGCCGTTTCAGAGTCAAGGGATAGCAGCTCGACGCAAGCCTCAATCTCCGGCGCCGTAAAAGCTACTTTGCCGTTGATTTTCCTATAAGCGGTCGTCGTGCTCCAGCCCAGCGCGTCCGCAAGGGCTTTGCCGTTAATGCCGCGAAGGGTCATTTGCGACTTGAGCAAGTTTCGGTTAATCATTGCGCCGTCCATAGCGTACCTCCTTCTATCAGTCTCGTAAGGAAACGGGCCCGTTTACCTCTTGTCCCAAAGGACAATTCGTATTATAATCTGTCCTTTAGGATTTGTAAATAGCTTTTGCGATAAAAAAGGAAATTTTTTAATCTTCCTATTTCATTAAAGACAAATCTATGCTATAATACGATAGAAATTAGTCAGGCCCCGCTTTCGCGCATGCGCGGGACCTTATTATAAGGAGGCGAGTCGTATGGTCGAAAGTATGGGCCAGAAGATAAAGGAGCGCAGGATTGAGCTCGGCTTGACCCTTGAGGAGCTCGGCAATATGGTAGGGGCGGGCGCAAGCACCGTCCGCAAATGGGAAACGGGATATATCAAAAACATGCGCAGCGATAAGATAAGACGGGTCGCGGACGCGCTTCAAGTGACGCCCGCCTACCTTATGGGCTGGGATGAAAGTCAAAACGTTCACGTCGAGCAGGTCCACACCAACAATGGGCTTATCGGGCAGGCGAACGCGCCCGTCAATATTAAAAACGGCGATTCCTTGCCGGAGCAAATGAGCAAAGAGGAGACGGAGCTCCTCCGTATTTATGCCGCGCTTAGCGTCAAGGGAAGAATGAAACTCTTGACGACCGCAATGGAATTGGAAGCAGAGGAGACGGATAAGTGAAGCGCGCTGTTATATACGCTCGGTATTCCTCGAGCAGCCAAACCGAGCAATCCATCGAGGGACAAATCCGCGTATGCTCCGAGTACGCGAAGGCCAAAGGCCTAACCATCGTTGGCGAGTACATAGACAGGGCAATTTCCGGTCGGACCGATAACCGCCCTGATTTTCAGCGTCTTATTGCCGACTGTAATAAACATCTCTTTGAGGCGGTTATTGTGTACCGCACGGACCGCTTCGCCCGAAACAAGTACGACAGCGCCATATATAAAAGGCACCTCCGCAAATGCAACATAGAGCTCCACTACGCCGCCGAGCATATCCCAGAAGGCCCGGAGGGCATTATTCTCGAAAGCCTCATGGAAGGCCTTGCAGAATACTACTCGGCCGAGCTGAGCCAGAAGATACGCCGCGGAATCCGCGAGAGCGCCTTGAAGGGCAAGGCAACCGGAGGGAATATCGCCCTCGGGTATAAAATTGGGCCGGACAAGTCCTTTGTTATCGATGAAAAAGAGGCCGAGGCCGTGAGAATGATTTTCGATATGTTCGTCAGGCAGAAGACAAACGCGGAGATTTGCGAATACCTGAACGGCCTCGGACTGAAAACGAGCCGCGGGAATCCCTTTACAAAAAGCTCCGTACCGCGTATAATTCAAAATGAAAAGTACATCGGGGTCTATAAGTGCGGGGATATTCGGCTTGAGGACGCCGTACCTCCGATAATTTCAAAAGAGGTTTTCTTGATGGCGCAAAAAGAAAACGCCCGCAGGCGCACCAGCAAACAAGCGGCGCTTCCGCGAGCGGATTATCTATTGTCCGGTAAACTGTTTTGCGGTCACTGTAAACGGAAAATGACCGGGGTAAGCGGCACGGGCAAAAGCGGCGGGAAGTTTTACTACTACTATTGCCCGTCTGCAAGATATAAAAAGGGGTGCGACAAAAAGCAAGTCCCCAAAGACTGGATTGAGGACTTGGTCGTTTCTGAAACGCTGGACCATATTCTTCGGCCGGAAGCGGTCAAGTATATCGCTAACGCTTGCTATGAGATTCAGCTTAAAGATAAATCGGGCAACGAGGAAATTGAGTTTTTCCGGCGCAGAATTGCCGAGAATAAAAAGGCCGTCAGCAATACGCTAAGGGCAATAGAGTCCGGCGTCGATACCATGTCGCTGCCAGTCCGGCTTAAAGAGTTGGAGATGGAAGGCTTGCAGCTCCATGACGAGCTCAAGGCCGCGGAAGCGAGGAAGATTATTCTCACTCCTGAGCATATTGAATTTATGCTTATGCAGTACGCGGAAAAGGGCGCGGACGAGCAAGCCTATAAAAAGGAAATTATTGATTGTTTCGTCTCAGAGGTTTACTTGTACGACAACCGCCTCGTGATTTACTATAATATCAACAAGAATCACCCGGAGCTTGCCGAATCGGACCTCGCGCTGTTAGAGTCTGACGTGTTCGACCAGCGCGACCTTTCCTCCACCATCATACCCGTACAAAAATGATATCGGGTCGAAAAAACCGCGGAGTTCCGTGGTTTTTTCGTTCTCAGAAGGCCGAAATCAGCCCGTCACGGCGTGACGCGTTTGGATGATATCAAAGCCATCTGGGGAGAATCGAACTCTCGTGTTAAGCGATAGGCCGAAGAAAAATGCCATTAAAAGAGCCGTTGTTGAAAAATAGCGGCTCCTTTTCTATTTCTAGGAGGTATACCATGACATTCTTTGAGAAGACCATGCGGCAGATGTTCGGGGACAGCGATATCCTGACGGATCAATAATTCAGCGACAAGACCATGCTGGCCAAGCTGGACGACGATCTGCGAGTAAAGGTCAGCTTTGCCACACTGGGCTATGCGGACCACTATGAAGCCCTTCGGGTCAAGATTATCAATCGGACGGAGGGCGAGGTGGATAGCCAGGTGTTCAAGTTCGACACCATGCTGGGCGGAAAGCAGATCAGTCAGCCGTACATCAAGGGGGTCCAGATTTGCGACTTCGGCTCAGAAGTCGATTGGTATGGGTATCACCCTTCTGCAAGCGATCTGAACAAGATCGCCCAGGCGGTAACCGACTATGTCTCCATGTATCAGTCCGAGGGCATGGAGATGGGCGGCATGAGCCTATTGCCGGTCCGTTTTTCGTCTGTGGGGATGCTGTGAAAACATTCCGCAGCCTTACAGATGAGGAGATTGCCCGTTACCTCCGGCGCTTTGCAGAGCCGGAGCAGATTTCGGATGAGGAAGTGCAGGCAGATGTGGGCTTCACACTTTTCCTCTCTTGACCGGGAGGAGTGAGATGCTTCAGAGAAGAGTAGTTGCGGGCACTCCTGGAATCAGGTAGCCGTTTTGCCAAGTCGAAGTTGGGATCTCTGCATCAGGATTTGCTTCATGATCTGCACATATCCAGAAAGAGTAACCCTCCGCTGGCCATCATCCCGGGCTGAATTGTCCGCTTCGATGCTCAGCTGATGCAGGGGAATCCTCTGTCTGGCGGCAGCCATCAGCACGTTCCGTTCATACTCTGACTGAGCATCGTCCAGTGAAACAATACTGGTTGCAGTTTGAGCGGAAAATGCACACAAGGCCGGCTGGATATCCATAACCGCGATGCCGGAGCAGAGACGATACACCAGTCTTGTCAGGGCGTGCCCCATGCGGCTGACGAAACGAGCTTCTTTCTCCAGAGAATGACAGCCCAACGCAATGGCTTCCGGATGCAGTTCCGCTTCGATGCAGACCCGGAAGATATCCCGGGTTTCATTCGCTTGGTTTCCATCCAGTGTCACCAACGTGCATTCGTCGTTCTCTCTTTCAAGGACAAAGCAGATGCCTTCCTTCAGCGCTGCCGCTTTCCCCCGAAACAGCGGCAGGCGAATGACTTCAGCCCCATGATCTTGGAGCTTGGTGAAAAGATTATCGTATGCTTCGCCGCTGCCGTCATCGACCACCACCACTTCCATTCCATAGTGGATCAGCTCATCGGCGGTGCATAGCAACTGGTCATTCGGCTGATAGGAGTATACGACTGAGATTCGTTTCATTCCGGACACCTCCGTCCTTTGTCGATTATTATAGCGAGCTACGCTGAAAGCAACCTGAAAATAGAAAGGCAGCACCATGAAAAAGAAAAAAGAACTGACAGAAGAACAGAAGGAAGAACTGGCCGTCAAGGATTTTTTTGACATGATCCTGCCGGCCACAGTGAAGTTTTTCGACGACCACTACATCTGCGGGGATAGTTACCGCTGTGCCTGGGCCGTGCGGGAGTACCCGCCCAGCACGGACGCCCAGGCCGTGCTCTCCCAGTTGGCTGACCGGACCAACGTGACCCTG
>CAKZZS010000052.1 GCA_937884975.1 uncultured Clostridia bacterium
GGATTTGTGCAAATGCCGTACTTGTTGAATTTATAGGTTTTCTTTCCTATCTTGACGCTCTTGTTAATTACATTTACGCCGTTGGAATAGAAATAGTACCAATAGGTCTTTCCGTTTGAAGCCTTAATCTTCTGCCAGCCCGTACGCATACAGCCGTTTGTTCCGAAATAATATCTGTATTTAACGCCCTTGCTGTTTGCTATCCACTGCCAGCCGGTTCTCATACAGCCGTTTGTTCCGAAATAATGCAGATATGTTTTTCCGTCTCCGCGCTTAATCTTCTGCCAGCCCGTACGCATACAGCCGTTTGTTCCGAAGTAATGCAGATATGTTTTTCCGTCTCCGCGCTTAATCTTCTGCCAGCCGAATGCAAGAGTGCCGTTGGAGTTGAAGTAATGGTAATAAGTCTTTCCGTCGCCGCGCTTAATTTTCTGGAAGCCGCTTACTCTGAAGCCGTAGTTATTGAAATAATAGAAATAGTTCTTTCCCTTAACAGTGATCTTTGCAAGCTGATTTCTGTAGAAATGACCGCAGTCATCATAGAAATACATATAATATCCGTCACTTGTTTTTGACCAGCCTTCATCGCCGTAACCCATGGGATATACATAGTATTCAAGAACTATATAATTCGAACCGCTGTCAATTACCGAAGCGTCGTTATAATTCACTCTTGCTTCAACATTGTTTGCAAAAGTATAACCTTTGTCGGCAACAATTCTTAAGCTTAGATAATAATCGGTTCTCGGATAGAATCTGTGGCCCTGTTTAAGGATTTTGCCTGCAGTGGTTACCCATTTGATACCGTTTATAAAGTTGTCCTTGTTATAGGTCCTGTCAATATGCTTACCGTCACCTATCATAAGATATTTTGACGCATCAAACGGAATAAGCTCACCGGCATTCATTTCAAAATCCCACTCAATATTGACAACGCTTATTTCGTTGCTGTCGCCGGTATCCTGTTCCTCAAGAGCCGGGAATGTATAATTAACAAAGAACTGCGTTGATTTCATCTGAGCGTCTGCGGTATCGTAATCAACTACGCCGTCTGCATCCTTGCCGTTAATAAACAATTCACTGACCATTTCGGGGAATATGTAACCGTCATTTGCACACAGATAAACGCTGACGTTGTAAGTGTGTCCCGCCTTGAAAGTATCTGTGGATTCAACCTCCGTTTGCTCGGTAACATCATACCATGAAATGCCGTTAATTATCGTAGTTGAGTTATTATGAATATTTGTGACGGTGAACTGGTTACTGTTCTGCGAGTTTTTGCCGCTGTATGTGGGATTTTCGCCTACCTTGGGTTCAACAACACCGTCAATGGAAACGAATGTAATATCCGTGCGCGCCGCAAATACACTGATGCTAAGACATGAGAACACGCTTGCAATCATCAATACTGCCAAAAAAACGGATAATACCTTTTTCATATTATTTCCTCCATATATAATATTTGTTTCGGTCATGTTATCTCTCTTGAATAAACATACCTATACATATTCATTATGCAATAAATGTAAAAAAAAGTCACTGGCACAAGTGCCAGTGACAGAAAAAACTTTTTTTATTTTAATGTGGTTACAATAAGTTTATTTTCAATTACCGCCGCAAGAAGCTCGTGCTTATTCTTAAAGCCTCCCTTTTCAACAATTCTGTCAAGATTCCACCTGACTCCGTTTTTTGAAAGATTAAGCTCCGAAGCGATTTCGTCATAAGTCAAGCCTTTGACAAAAAGCCTTAAAATCTCCATCTGTCTGGGAGTGATTTCCGAGGAGAACATATTGTTCAGTTCAACGTCGGGCGAGGTGTCGGGAAAAACGTTTTCGCCCTCAAGAGTGCGAAGAATGACGTCCACAATATCCGCGTCGCCATGGTCCTTATACCAAAGGCTGTCCGCCGCTCCCCTCTTTGCCTTTGAAAGCACCTCGGGGTCGATAAGTGAGGTGACGATTACAACCTTTGTTTTTTTATTCATATTCTTTATTTTTTCGCCCGAGGAAAGCCCTGAATGATTATGAAGCGTCTGAACGTCCATAAGCACAAGGTCGATATTGCTTTCACTTACCGCCTTTTCCGCCTCACGCGAATCCCTGTAAGCGCCGACAACCGTAAAACGCTCGTCAAACGAAAAAATGTCAACAAGATGCTTTTGCATAAACATATTGTCTTCAACCACTATAACCTTATACACCGTTTTCTCCCTCCTCTTCATTCAGAAATAATTGTAACTCAAAATAAGGAAAATGTATAACCTTCATTTCACCGTCCGCCTGCTCGACGCGCCTGCGCAGTGAAGAAAGTCCGCCGCCCTCAATAATTTCGCCCTTCGGTTTTTCACCGTTATTTGTAAACGAAACAAGGCAGCTTTTTCCGTTATAAACGGTTTTCACATTAACCGTATTTCCCGAAGCATGCCGCACGCAGTTTGTAACGCATTCACGAAGCGCCAGCGCAACTATTCCTCTCGCGGTTTCGGATTTCGGCAGCTGCCCGTCGAAATTAACTTTGACGTTCATTTCCTTTGCAATTCCTATAACCTCTTCAACGGTTTTTACGGAAAAGTCCCTTTCCGTTGAAAAGTAACCCACTGCGCTTTTAAGCAGCTTTAGCTGGGTTTCCATATCCTCATCCGCCTTGCCCGAAATAATCCTTGAAATCTTAATCAACGACGAGCCAATGTCGTTATGAACGCGCATTTTCAAAGCGAGCGTCTCCTGCTGACGGATTCTCTCCGAAAGCTTTTCAAGCATTTCGCTTATTTTTTCATTCGTCACGCGCAGAAGCTCGTTTTCCTTTTCAATGCTTTCATTCGCTTCGTAAAGCTCGGTTACGTCCTGCGCAATTGTCTGAGTATAACCGTCAAGAGAATTACCCGAAAGCGAAACGAAAAGAAACTGCCACACTCTGCCGTCGGGAAAACGGTAAATATCGGACGGAACGTTTTCCTTTTCCGACATTTTTTCAACCGAATTCAAAGCGGTCCTGATTTCGTCAAGCGTCTGCGGATACGAGCCGAGAAGCGGATAAACAAGCTCGCCGAGCATATAGTTAATAAGAATTATCCTTTCGCCTTCGTCCGAAAAGCAGATTCCCGAGTTAAGGTTATCAAACGCCTGTTTAATTGACGAGGGTGAAATCTGATTTTTGGAAAAAGCAAAATTTTTCCTTATTCCCACTGCGCCGTAGCAAAACGCAAAAATACTCATTAAAAGAATAATTATCCACGGGAAATTGACTCTTACCATCTTTTGCGGTTCGCTCGCAAGCGCGGTGATGTAGGAAAGAATAGTCAAATATACCGAAAAAATCAGTCCGTCCGCAATAAGCCGATTTCTTGAGCGTTTAAGCATAATTTCATACGAAAACAACGCGCCGAGAAAGAATGAGAAAAGGAACAGTATTCCCGAAAGAAGAAGCTGCGCCCATACGGGGATAAGATAAAACAAGGTCATTTCACCTCTCCCCCTTTCATCTCGAGCACAAACGAATAACCGTCCGAATCGGGCTGCTCAATTTTTGCAAGCGGATATTTTGCCCTTACCTTATTAACATTTCCGCTGTAATCCGTAAGAATGCTGACTCTTATATTATCCTTTACAAGGCACACTCTCACATTGACATAATGCAGCCCGTCAAGCGCCGTTTCAATAACGCATTCAAAAAAATCGTAAGCTTCGGAGAGCTGTTCGCCCGAAGCGCGTGAACGGGTATCTACAAGATATTCTCCCTTTATTTCAAGAAGTCTTAACGCCCGAAACGATTCACCGAGCGCGCTTTCAAGCATACTTTCGCTTATATTTTCCGAATAGTCAAAGGACAGCGCAAAGTCCTTTCTCCTTTTAATAAAGCTTCCGAGTATTACTATTTTTGAAAGAATTTTATGCTTTCTTTCTTCATCGTCCGCCTTTCTGTAATCGCTTACAAGAGCGTTAATAGAGTCAAGCTGACTCTGGGTACGGTTCTGCAAAAGGTCGTAAAGTCGGTTTTGCTCCTCAACCGTTTTATTCTCCTTTTCCCTTTCATATTCAAGCTCAAGCAGGTTTCTTCTCTCCTCAAGCTCCTCTTTTCTGTCCTCAAGCGTCTCGCGAAGCGAAAGAAGCGTTGAAACATCCTCGCTCCATACCGCAGTTCCGCCGTCTACCTTTAAGGTGTGAAGAAGCCTGCCGCCGGGGAGTATAACGCTTTTATCCGCAGCCGAAATCATATCCTCCTTTTTTACGGGAGAAGCGTCCGACGCGGAAAAGACGACGTTGTAGTTATTGTCAACTATCTGCGCGGAGATTTCCCTTGAAGAGGTGAATAAATCGTAATAACGGGTATTTGTCTGGATAAGTCCGCCCTGAATACAACCCTCAAAAAAGCCCGTAATCGCAAGGCAGAAAAGCACGGCTATATCCCCCGTAACGAAGCGGATATATGGAATTCTTGAGGTGTATAAAACCGTATTGAGTGCGGCAACGACGATAGGCACAATCGGAAGCCAGCGAAGAAAAGCGCTTTTTGTGCTTCTGCTTTTAATTCGCATATTCACAAGTGAAATGAGCGAAAGTACAAGCACCCACGCAACCGCAACAAAAAACACCGTGCCGTATGTATAATCCGCTTCCGTGCGGATGGGGACGTTTTCGGGAAAAATGAACATCTTTTCGTGCAAATCATTTGTCATTACAAGAAGAATGAGAATGCCCGTCGGAATAAAAAGGAGCAAAGTCGGCTTCGGCAGACGGTATTTTTCACTTTTTCCGAGTGAAAAGGAAACAAGCAGCGCAAGAAGCGGTATCAAAAGGATGGGAATATAGTAGGAGTACCAAAGGTAACGTATAACCGTCGGATTATCCACAAAGCGGAATTTGAACTCCCTGACGGTCAGCCAGAAAACCATAATCAGCGTAACGCAGTTAAGCAAAATCCTGACCTGCGTCTGGACGACGCGCCTGTTTACGGATACGCCCCAGACGGAAATAATACCGATATATATAAGCGTGCGCACAAAATTCAGCAGCTTACTGAAAAACGCATTCGGCAGGTATCCGAGATAACGGCACGCAAGCGCTGTTACAATAAGAAGCGAAACCGTAACGCCGATTTTAACAAGTCTCTTTTTTTCTCCCAACCGTACTCCCCTCCTTTGTTTTTTTATATATTACCATATCGCATATTTTTTTACAATGAAAAATAACGGGCTCGCTATTTGTGGCACGGGACGGGTCACCCGTCCCCTACGAATCGGTTTAGCTTCTTCACTTACGTTCAAAATGACAGAAAAGAGGACGGAAAACTCCGTCCTCTTCTTTACTTTTTCAGAATTTACCTGTTCGTGCAAACGCCGCTCTTGTTGAACTTATAGGTCTTACTGCCTATTTTAAGGGATTTATTTGCAACCATTACGCCGTTGGTGCCGAAATAGTACCAATATGTTTTGCCGTTTGAAGCCTTAATCTTCTGCCAGCCGGTTGCCATAACGCCGTTTGAAGCGAAATAGTACTGATATGCAACGCCCTTTGCATTCTTAATCTTCTGCCAACCCGTGGGCATTACGCCGTTCGAGGGGTTGAAATAATACTTATACGCAACGCCTTTTGCGTTCTTTATCGTCTGCCAGCCCGTAGCCATTACACCGTTGGTGCCGAAATAGTACTGATATGCAACGCCCTTTGCATTCTTAATTTTCTGCCAACCGGTAACCATAACGCCGTTGGTGCCAAGGTAGTATTTCTTACCGCCTATAGTCTGCCAACCCGTGAGCATTACGCCGTTGGTGTGGAAATAATATTTATACGCAACGCCCTTTGAGTTCTTTATTGACTGCCAGCCGGTTACCATACAGCCGTTTGTACCGAAATAGTATTTATACGCAACGCCCTTCGAATTCTTAATACTCTGCCAACCGAGAGCCATTGTGCCGTTCGTATTGAAATAATGCTTATAGGTTTTACCGTCGCCGCGCTTGATATTCTGCCAGCCGGTGAGCATTTTTCCGTTAGCGTCAAAGTAATAATAGTAGCTGCCGACCTTCTTAAGTCCCTTGTAGCTGACGCCGTCCTTGATGTATTCATTATGACCGTCAACAAAGGTGTTCCAGCCCTCGTTCGGAGCAACGGCAAATTTAAATGTAAATTCATTTGTCTTGGTAAGTGCGTTCCAGTCAAAGCCGTCCATACCCGGGAACAGACCGTCAAACTCATAAAGCCAACATTTAAGCGGAGCTTCAGTGGCAACCTTCATTCCCGTTGTGTCAACCTCAATGCCGAAGGAGTCAATACCCTCGTATCCGAGCTCTTCGCCCGTGCCGCCCGTAACCTTAAAGCCGGCAGGTGTAAGCGTCCAGATATGTTCGTCATTTTCCGAGAAGCCTACATACGGAGTTACGCCGTGTGAAGCGTTGTTTTCAAAATCGGTTTCGCACCAGAAGAACTTCTTTTCGCCGACCTTGATTTCAATAACATCTTCGGGAGTGTATCTGTTGCCCTCGTTATCAACAATATTAACGAAAGCGACCCAGTTGTCCTCGCCGGGTGCAACTGTAAGGGAACGTCCCAAAATAGAGTAATCGTGGACGCCCTCAGCAACGTGAGCGTCGTCAACAACAGTGAAGTTTGCTTTGTCAAGCGACGTGTTCTCGGTAAAGATGATTACGCCGTCACGGTCCTCAAAATCGTAAAGGACAGTTTCTTCGTCACTGAGGTCAGCGTATCTGTTAATAGCGCAACGGTTGCCCTCATTATCCTCACAGATTTTTGCTTCAAAATCATAAAGATCGTAATAGCTCTTTATTTCAACCTGACGTTCAACCATTTCATAAGTAAATGCATTCCATTCGCTCGTTTCAAAATCCTGGGGATTTATTTCTATTTCTCCCTCACCGTTGTTGAAAGAATAATCCTGGAACCACATATCAAAGGTTGAGCTGTAAATAAACTTGTGAATATGCCAGTCAGTATGGAAATTATCGGGGTCACTCTGATCCTCAATAAGCGTAGCGGTATATTTTACGCCTTCGGGCGTTTCCATATCAATAAGGTTTCCGACGCTGCTCGGTTCGCCGTCATCTCTGAAACTGTATACCCCTATATCCTCATCAGTATAAGAAAGTCCGTCAAGCTCCATTCCGTCAATAGGAGTAACAACATATTCGCCGGGTAATTCCGGAATTTCCTCAAATTCACAGACGTAGTATCCGCTGCTTCCTTCTTCGGAATTATAACTGTACGCATAAGCATATCTGTTATTTGATTCATCCTCATAAACTCGCGCCGAGGAGGAATGCGTAGCTACAGTTATACGGTTATTAAGAGTGGCGGGTCTTTCGTCCTGAACCGTTTCCTTTACGGGAGGGAAGGCTGCAAAAAGCTCCTCCTCGGTTGCAAACTGTTCGCCCTCATACTCGTTATCGTATTCATAAGCTCCTTCAATGATTTCATTGATTTTACGAATCGAATAATCGGTTTGAATCCATTCTTCGGCTTCTTCGTCATAATATCCGTTGCTCGTATAAGTATATAAGCCGTCGGGATCGTCGGGGTTTGTAACCTGCATTCCAAACCACATATAGCCTCCGTCCATCTTCCTGATTTCATAGCCTTCAATTTCGCCGTCAAAAATCTGTGTATCCTGCTTTTGAACTTCGACCTGCTGACCGTTTTCAAATACGAAAACGGGAGGTTCGGGATTTTCGTCAGAGTCAAGAACCTTTTCAGCCTTGACAATTCCGCCGAATTCGTCTTCGCCGCAGTAAAGAGTAACATTGACCTCATTGCTGAATTTTATGGTAGGTCTTGACTGACCGCACGCATCAATATGCATAGCAAAATCCGCATTGCGCTCTTCGTTTACGGTAAGACTGCCGTCACCGATAAAGTAAGCGGAACAGCCGTTTCCGGTAAGATCGGCAAATCTGATATTATCAAGTGAGTTTTCGCCGATAAGTTTAATTTTAAAATCATCACCCATTGAAACAACGGATAAGCTCATCGGGAGATTATAGCCGTCAAGGGTCAGCGTATTTGTGCCTAGGTCGTATGAAGCGCCTTCGATTTCGTCCCCAAGTATACCGCCCTCATAAACTATCTGCATATACGGATAATCCGGACTGTAATTATACTCCGGGAGCATAAAGCCGATATAGCCTTCACCCGAAGCAGGTCCGTTACCTGCAAAAGCTGCAACCGGCAAGACGCCGAGAATTAAAGTCACAGCAAGTAACACCGATAAAACCTTTTTCATACGGAATTCCTCCTTAAATATAATTATACAACTTTATATTATCACAGAACGCAGTTCGCGAACAAGAAAAGTTGCCACATTGTCATTGACATAAACGGCAACTTTGGTATATCATAGTGATAAATATAAAATAAAAAGGCAAAGTGATGATATGAATTTTTCACAAACGCTCAACGCTTATATTAAAGCGGTAGGCTGCACCTCAAAAGAGCTTTCTCAAGTCTCCGGAATTTCAGTCTCGCAAATAAGCAAATATAAAAACGGCAAACGCACCCCTCGCGAAAACAGCGAGCAGGTCAAGGCGCTTGCAAGAGGGCTGTATCTTCTTGCAGAAAAAAAGGAAGTAAAAATTGAACATGAAGAAATAATCGACTCCTTTTCAAACGCGTCAAGAAAGAAAAACGACAGTCTTGATATTTTTTCGGAAAATTTCCGTTTCCTGATTAAACAGCTCAAAATAAACATGTCGGATCTTTCCAGCTTTATGAATTATGACCCGTCATTTTTATCCAAAATAAAAAATTCAAGCAGGTATCCCTCAAATATAAACAGCTTTTGCACGGAAATGGGAAGATTTATTGCAAAGCGTTTCAATAACCCTGACGGCAGGATGGCTTTAATATCGGTATTCGGCGGAACGGAGGATAAATACAGGGAGGAAAGCGAAATAATCGAATGCGTACAAAGCTTCCTGACCACTAAACAGACTCCCTCAAACGAGCTGATAGGAACCTTTTTGTCGTCCTTGAATAAAACTGTTGTCGCTCAAAGCAAACGCGCGACTCCCGTACGCCTCCCCTCTATTCCGAAAACATTGGGAAGGACGAAATACTATTTCGGTTTGCGCGGAATGCAGTCTGCCGAAGCCGACTTTTTCAGGACAACCATTCTTTCTTCATCAAAGAAAAGCGTCTTTATTCATTCGGATATGGGTATGAATGAGGTTGACGGCGAGCAAAAGCAAAAGCTGACCGAAGCGGTTGAAATGCTTATTTCAAAGGGAATAAGCCTGATAATGATACACAACATCAACCGCCCTATAAACGAAATGCTTATGGGACTTGAGGTCTGGATTCCGCTTTATATGACCGGAATGGTCAGCTCGTTTTACTTCGATGAGCTGCTTTCCTCTGACTTTCCCCAGATTCTTTGCACCTCGGGCGTTGCGGCGCTTCAGGGCGAGTGCATTTCAACGAATCAGGAAGCGTCAACCTTTTTAGTGACGACGAACAAAAACCAGCTTGAGTACTACTTTAAGAAACGTGATTACATGCTTTCAAGAGCTATGCCGCTGATAAAATTTTACTCAAGCGAAAACGAGGAAGAATTCAATTCCTTTATCAAAAACAGTGTTTCGGACTCTAAGGTGCATGAAATAAGAAAAAAGGAGTTTCCTAATATTTCCTTTACAGTTAACAGCGGAAAGTGGATTTCCATAAACAGAATTGTATCAGACCCCATTCACTTTGTTGTGTTTAACAAAAGGCTGATTAAAGCAATTGATGTTTTCTTAAAAAATCAGTAAAAATAAAGAGGATGCGAAAAGGCGCTGCCGATAATGCGGTTTAAGCCTAACGCATCCTCTTTTTTTACTGTGTCTGAGCTTCTATTTCTTTAATAATACACTCGTTTCCCTGTATAAGCCACGTTTCGCCGCTGTGACAGTAGGGGCATTCCTTACCGTATTTAACCGTTTCATAGGTTTTTTCACACGAGGAACAGTAAGTAACGGCAGGTATGGTTTCCAGTTCAAGAACCGAGTTTTCAAGCACCTTGTGACGGCGTTTGAAATAGTCCCAGCAGTCAACAAAATAATCAGTTACAATTCCCGAAACCTCGCCTACCTGAAGCGTAACCCTGCCTATAGCAATTATATTTTCCTCCTCGGCGGTTTCGTCAAGCGTTTTTGCAAGGTTGAGGATTATACCCATTTCATGCATATTACTTTCCCCCGAAAATCAGTCCTTCATAAGAGATTCGGTATCAATAGCGTTACCCGTATGCGGATGGGTCTTATGGAATTCTTTTGTTGATTTTTTATATTCCTTGCGCTTCTTTCTCATTTCGCGCGCTTCCTCTGAACCGCTGTTGAGAATGATATTAAAGGCTCTGGGGATTGCGTAAGCCGCAAGTCCGCCGACCTTATCCTCCGCCATACGCATGGTTGAAGCCTTCGGATGGTCGCGTACAAGGTGAATGGCGTCAAACTCGCATCTCGTCGTGCAAAGTCCGCAGCCGATACACTTGTTTGCGTCAACTATTGTCGCGCCGCAGCCGAGGCAGCGTGAGGTTTCGGTATGAACCTGTTCCTCTGAAAGAGTGAGTCTGTTATCAACGAAGCCGTGCTTAAAGTCAATTGTTTCGTCAATTGCGGGAACCTGACGCTGCGCTGTGTCATAGGAGTCAATTGCAATATTATTCTTATCAAGCGACTTGAAATATCTGCGGTCACGCGCAAGAGTCTGGGAAACATTGTTCCTTGAAACCTTTCTTATAAGCGATTCTGCCGCCTCGTGTCCCTGGCCGATAGCGTCGATAACGAATTTCGGTCCCGTGTAAACGTCACCGCCGACAAAGATACATTCGTCATCCGTCTGATATGTAAAGGAGTCCGCAACGGGATAGTTTCCGTGGTGGAACTGAACCTTTGTGCCGTCAAGAAGCTTACCCCATTCAACAGTCTGACCGATAGCGAAAACAACCTTTGAAGCGTTTACGGTTACGGTATCGTTTTCATCGTATTTCGGTGAGAACTTTCCGTTTTCGTCAATTGTTGAAAGACAGCGCTTGAAAACCACGCCCGTAACGGCGCCGCTTTCGTCCGTAAGAATTTCTTTCGGACCCCAGCCTGCCTGAATAATTACGTTTTCATCCTGCGCTTCCTCGATTTCTTCGGGAGAAGCAGGCATTGTTTCTTTTGATTCAAGGCAGTACATTGTAACCTTGTCTGCGCCCTTACGCAAAGCAGTTCTTGCGCAGTCAATTGCAACGTTACCGCCGCCGACTACTACAACGTCGCCGCTTAAATCCTTGCTTGTATCGGAAAGAGCCTTGTTTAAGAAATCAACCGCAATAACAGTGCCCTCGGCTGTATCTCCCTTTACGCCGGGAAGTCTTCCGCCCTGACAGCCGATAGCGATATAAAACGCCTCATAGCCCTGTTCCTTAAGCTCGTCAAGGGTGATATCCTTACCGACCTCAACGCCGCATTTAATTTCAACTCCGAGCTGACGGATAACGTCAATTTCAGCGTCAATTACGTCCTTTTCAAGCTTAAAGGACGGGATACCGTAGGTCATCATTCCGCCGGGCTTTTCGTTCTTTTCAAATACGGTGGGCTTATAACCCATAGTCGCGAGATAGTAAGCGCACGAAAGACCTGCAGGGCCTGCGCCGATAATTGCAATTTTCTGGTCCCATTCGCCGCTTACTCTCTGGGTAACCTTTTTGGGAACATATCTTGTTTCAGCCTTAAGGTCACGCTCGGCAAGGAATTTTTTAACATCGTCAATTGCAACGGGTTTATCAATTGTTCCCCTTGTGCAGGCGTCCTCACAGCGCTTGTTGCAGACGCGTCCGCAAATTGCAGGGAACGGGTTTTCCTTTTTGATAAGCGCGAGCGCCTCGTCATATCTTCCCTGATTCGCCATTTTAAGATAGCCCTGAATCGGAACGTGCGCAGGGCAAGCCGACTTACAGGGCGAAGTGCCCGTCTTATGGGTATTTACGCGCGCGGTATCCCTGTAGTTTTCGTCCCACGCATATTTGCCCCAATGAATTTTATCGGGAAGCGGCTGCTTGGGATACTTAACGGGAGTGCCGTCCTTCTGGCAGAGCTTCTGTCCGAGCTTTACCGCGCCTGCAGGACAAACCTCAACACACCTTCCGCAGGCTACGCAGTTTTCGGTTGTAACATTTGCGGTATAAGCGCTTCTTGAGAGGTTCGGAGTATTAAAAAGCAGCGAAGTACGAAGCGCGTTACAAATCTTTACGTTACAGTTACATATATCAAAGATATGGTCCTCACCGTCGATATTCGTTATCTGGTGAACATATCCGTTATCCTCTGCCTTTTGTAAAATGTCAAGCGCTTCTTCCTTTGTGATATAATGCGCTCTGCCCGTTTCAACCGTGTAGTCAGCCATATCGCCGACCTGAATGCACCAGTCGTCGCCGTCATCCGTACAGCCCTCGCCTATTTCGGCTCTTGAATAACGGCACGAACAGATACCTGCCGAAAGATGTCCCTCGTACTTCTGAAGCCAGTACGAAATCTTTTCGAGGCTTATAGACTCCCTTGAAGCGTTTACCTCTTTTTCGACGGGGATGACGTGCATTCCTATTCCGTCGCCGCCCTGGGGAACCATTGAGGTAATATGCTCAAGCGGTAAAAACGTCATACGCTCAAACATCTTTGCAACAGGCGGATTTTTCTTTATACGGTCAACGGAGGAATTGAATAATTCCGCGCTTCCCGGTACAAAAAAGCTTACTCTGTAACGCTTTTCCTTCGGCGCGCCTTCAATAGGTCCGTTATCGTCATAATGGTCGCCGTAGTCATACTCGACAAAGCCGTGAACGCACAGAAGCTCGAGCGTCTCTTTGAACGTATCGGCGTCCATATTCTTTTTATTCATTTCAAACAGCTGCTCGTATGTATACCACTTGCGCTGTTTCATTGAAAGAGCAATGTCAACCTCTTTCTCATTAAGAATTTCACGAAGTCCCCAATACTCCTCGTCAGTGGTTTTCAGTCCGAAAATCTTATGCGGAACATTATCCGTAATCTTTGCGCCGAGCTTGGCGTACTTTTTCTTTTTTTCTTCTTCGCCGTCAAATTTTGACTTGGTCGCAGGATTCTTATCATAGGTTTCAGGCATTTAAAAACCCTCCTCTTTCTTTAATAACAAAATGTATTTTACCAATTCACAGGCAGATTTCTCCGCCTGTGAATTATATTATTCCTGATATTCAGGCTTGTCGCCCGAAAGCTTTTTCTTGATTATCTTCATTGAACGCTTCAAAGCATACGGTCCGACAACCTTCATCATCTCTTCTGCGGTGTGCATTTCGCTCGCCTGGGGAATATCCCTTGACAGGTGAATTGCATCAAATTCGCACCTTGTTGTGCAAAGTCCGCAGCCGACGCACTGGTTAAGGTCAACAACAGTTGCGCCGCAACCAAGGCAACGGGAAGCCTCTGCTTTGACCTGTTCCTCCGTGAAAGGAACGCGAAGGTCTTCAAAGGTCTTTAAGGGATCGCCCTCACGCATTCCGGGTGCCTGACGGTCGGCATTGTCATAAGACGGGAACGTGATATCGTCACGGTCAAGCTCAATAAACTCACGAAGGTCTCTGCCTATTGTAAGCGACTGACCGGGATGAACAAAGCGGTTAATGGAAACCATACCCTGCTTGCCCTCGGCAATTGCGTCAATTGCAAAGCGCGCGCCGTGGTAAATATCGCCGCCGACAAATACGTCGGGTTCTGCGGTCTGATATGTAACCTTGTCAGCCTTTGCGGTGCCGTTGGGATTGAGTTCTACCTTTGTGCCCTTGAGCAGTTCGCCCCATTCAGCCGACTGACCGATAGCCATAAGCACGTTATTGCATTCAACCGTTATTGTATCGTTTTCGTCATATTTGGGTGAGAAACGGTGATTTTCATCAAATACGGAAAGGCACTTTTTAAATACGATAGCCTTAACGGTGCCGTCCTCATTCTTAAGAACCTCTTTGGGTCCGTAGCCGTTGAGAATCTTAATTCCCTCTTCTTCAACCTCTTCTATTTCATCCTTTGCAGCAGGCATTTCGTCACGCTGTTCAAGACAGAGCATTGTAACCTTACCTTCGGTTGCTCTTGCCGCTGTTCTTGCAACGTCAGCCGCAACGTTACCGCCGCCGACTACTACTACGTCGCCGTCAAGACGAATGGTATCGTCCTGATTTATTCTGCGAAGGAAGCTGACTCCCGATTCAACGCCCTTTGCGTCCTCACCGGGTACGCCTGCCATTCTTCCGCCCTGAAGTCCTATTGCGATATAGAACGCCTTATAGCCCTCGGCGCGAAGCTCGTCAAGAGTAATGTCCTTTCCGACCTCAACGCCGCATTTGATTTCGGCGCCCATCTTTTTGATTATATCAATTTCGACTTCAACAACCTTTTTGTCAAGTCTGAAATTGGGAATACCTATTGTAAGCATTCCGCCGGGCTTTGACTCCTTTTCAAATACGGTTACGGGGTAGCCC
The DNA here is from genome assembly GCA_937884975.1 of uncultured Clostridia bacterium. Classification (GTDB taxonomy): domain Bacteria; phylum Bacillota; class Clostridia; order Oscillospirales; family Acutalibacteraceae; genus Fimenecus. Next base: position 14,482 of record CAKZZS010000052.1, read on the forward strand.
TCTGTTCTTAAGTAGTAAGCCGCAGTAAGACCTGCAGGACCGGAACCGATAACCGCGATTTTGAAGTCGTCCCACTGCTCGCCTACGCCGTTATAGCAGACCTCAGGGATATACTCCTCCCCTGCGTCAAGCTCACGGTACGCAAGAAACTTTTTAATTTCGTCAATTGCAACGGGCTTATCGACAAGTCCTCTTGTGCATCTGTCCTCACATCTGCGGTTACATACCGCGCCGCAGACTGCCGGGATTTTATTTTTTTCAAATATTATATTGAATTTTTATAAAGAACAATGGGGATTGGGGATTGGGGATTGG
>CAKZZS010000053.1 GCA_937884975.1 uncultured Clostridia bacterium
CATTAGGCGCCTGTTGCCGGTGCCGTAGTTGCAAACTTTGCAAGCACAACCTTTGAAGCGTTCGACAGTACAGCAGTGTAAATCTTATCAACTGAAATATCCGTTGTACGGTTCAATGTGTGACGTTCGTCCTCTACGTTCGTATCACGCTTGATATAGATTGTGATTGCTGTTGCCTCGTCCTCTGTTTCGTCCTCCTGATTGAGCTTAACAATCGGGTTGATGTATTTGTTAGACTTAACCGGAACTTTCTTTGACGGTACAACACGCGCATTCGCAATCTGTCCGATTTCGCCGCTCATAATTACATCGCCGGTGTACTTGTCCGCTGATATAAAGTTCGGGTCGTGTCTGAGCTGCGTTACCTGTTTCGGGTGTACAAATATAACCTTTGCGGTGTTTGTTTCCTCCTCGAACACGTCTATAGCGTCAACGATACCGTCATAGCTGATAACATCGTCAAGTGTCTTGGAAAGTGTCGCCCCCTGCAGCGCGGTCATTGCGTCCTCGTCAATCTTTGCCGCTACAGACATAGCAAGCTGATTTGTGCTTTCGCCTACGGTGTTGCCGTAGTCGGAAAGTACAGCTTCGTCCGTAAGGGTTACCGCTTTCATAACCTTCTTAACGGTTGCCGTTGTGGTTGATGCTGTGAGCTTTGTCGGGTCTACGCTCTCACCCTCGGCAACCTCGCCAGCGTCACCGATGTAAGCATACTTCGGAACGGTAATTGTGTCGCCGGGTCTGCCCTGCAAAGTTGTGTCAATCTTTGCAAACGGTGTGACAACAATTTTCTTTTCAATCTTTGCGGAAATCATATCCGCCATAACCTGCGGATTTATCAGGTCTGCAATCTTTGTAATTGCCATTTAAAAAATCACTCCTCACTTAATTTGTCATAAAGTGCTTTGTTTGAAGTGAACAGCTCCATACGTGCTTTATAGCCCATTTTTGCAAACTGCTCTTTTGTGACCTCGCCGCTCGGTGCGGGCTTTGTCGGCTTTGAAAAATGTGGTTTGTCGCCGTCTTCCGCAAAACTGTCCGCATTGTCAGTCTTGTATGCGTCTAAGAAATCAGACGCGCCAAGAATAGCGTCATTTTCCATTTTCAAGCCCTTGTCAGTCATTGCGCGGATAAAGTCACGCTTTGCCGCTTCGCTTGTAAATTTCTGCGAGTTCGCAAAGTCCTTGACGGCATATTCATACTTCGCCGCGTCAAGCTCCTTTTTGTGGGTGTCCTGCGCGGTCTTGTAATCGCCCTGCAGCTTTTCAATCTCGGCAAGTGCCTGTGTCAGCTTCTCACCGTCTGTGCCGGCTTCTTCAAGCTGTTTCTTTAGCTTGGCAATGTCGGTGTCGCGCGTCTTGATGTCCTTTGTAAGCGTCTGATTTGTGCTTTCCAAAGTTTCATACTTTCGCTTGTCAACATAGTTACCTGTTGCAAGGTCAGCTATGTTAAAGCCCTTTTCTGCGACCGCCGTGGTAAACTGTTCCCACGTCAATGCGCCACTTTCAAACAAAACCTTTAAAAATTCCATTCTGTCCTCCTAAACATTCTTTATATCTGCTAATTTATAAATTCGCTGTGCAGTGTAGCGGTGTGAATGCTGCGCTTGTTTAATCGCCTTTGCGCTCGGCTATTTTCACGTATAATCGTAACTCTAAAAAATTTCCAAAGGCGACATTTGCATAAAAAAAGAGCCGATTATCGGCTCAAATATAAATTCTTGTCTTGTCAAACCTCGGTTTCAGACCGCACTTGTTACAAAAGACCTTGTATTCATTATTCAGTTTTGACACCTCGGCTTTGAACTTCTCCGCCTGTGCTTCTTCCTCGGCGGTTTCCGCCATAGCCTGCCCTTCCTTTGCACGTCTAATATCCGTTTCATACTGTCGCATTCTCTGTGTACACCAGTACATAGATTTCTTTTCATCCTTGCCCTGTTTGTTCTTTACTGTGATGCCGTCCGCGTTGTCCGCCTTTATTTTTTCCAGTTCTGCAAGCGTGTAATTCGGTGTTTTCTCGCCTATGATAATGCGAAAAGCCAAATGCCTACAATTCCAAACGCCGATAGGACGGTCAAGCGCCGCAAACTGTATACCGTTGACATCTTTAAACGGTAGCCCCGTTTGGCAGCGGTCAAACTGTTCGTTTGTAAACTGATGACCTTGTATTGGCTCGTGGTCGGGTGCGGAGTTCATATGTACGCTCAGTTCCACGCCGTCCGCGCTGAATTCCTCACCTGTCATATTCTGTATGGTCTGCTGCACATCTCGTATACCGTCAAGGATATTACGTCTTACCGCGCTGTCAAGCCGTATACGGTGTTCTTTGCCCTCGTCAGTTGTGTATTCAACCGCTGTCAGACCTCGCTTTGTAAGGTCTTGTATGGCTTTTATAATCAACGTGTTATAACTCCCCATACCCGTAACAGATGATTGTACCGCCCTGTCAACTATCTCTCTATATGCCTTTGCCGCAGGTGTTACCTTGACGATTAACGGATTGTTGCGGTCACGCATAAGAAATGCCGTTGTTTTTGATAGATTGGAATAATTACCAAGTGACACACGCCCTGCGGCTTCAATAGCCTTTTGCAGCGGTTTATTCGTGTCAAACGGTATCTGTGTAATCTGTCTGTAATCATAGAATGGTTTAGCGTCCTCGTATGCGTCCTGTGCCGCGGTCTTTATAATGCCCTTGATTTGACGCTCGGAAAAGCGCGACAACTCGGATAGCTTCTTGTTTATAGCCTTAACGTCTGCGCCTGTTCGCCGCATTTGACCTAACCGCCGCACGTCTGACGGTGTAATCTCTTTGACATCGGCTATGCGCTTGCCGATTATCTCTATTATTTCCTGTTCTATCCGCTGTTGGCGGTCTATAAGCGGCTGTATTAGCTTGTCAATTTGGTTTTCTGTAAACATTAGATTTTATTCTTTAATCTCTTTATTTCCAGTTTAAGCGCGGCGATTTCGCGTTGATAATCTTTTTTTATGTCACTAATATCACTTGCAGATGGAACATATACAAACTCTTTGCCTAACCCTGCGTCTCCATAGGATATGTCGACATTTTTTAACACTAATATAGCCATTATTCAATACCTTCCTCAATCTCACTTTGCGCTTCGTACTCGTTATACGCCCTCACCTTTGCGAGTGCGTGTATCGCCTGTTCTTCCGTTTCGCCAAAGTATTTTTGACGGAACTCCACCTTTGACGTTACGCCGTTATTCATAAGCGTTGTCTGCTCGCCTAAAAGCGTTTCATCGTCTGCCTTTGCGCTATCCTTCCACTCAAATGACACTTCATACTTGCCCACGGGTGCGAGGTTGTATAGTGTGGTAAGTGCGTCCATTATGTATACGACATCCTCAAGCGTCTTTTGCAGTGCCTTTTGTAATTGCGCCGTTGCTACGTGGCTTCTCTGCTCCGTTGCAATAATCTCCGACGCTGTACGCGCCTGTATATTCGGGTCAGATATTGTACCTCGTGACAACAAACAATCATCCTCTATGGTACGTAACACCTCATTCAAGCCATTCAAATATGACGCGTCACGTAATGCCGGAGCAAATACGCTGTATAAGTCGTTCGTGTCAACGTCAATACGCCTGTATAGTCTGCTTTGGTGCTTATCCATAATAGGATATTCCGCACCGTCATCAGTCTGTTGATACTTCATTGCGTCACGGTCAACATCAACAGCCATTTCACCGCCCTTGAACTCCCACAACAGGCTTGAATACAATTCATCTGCGTCCTGTATGTGTTCTACCGCGTCAGCAAATACAGAAACACCAAGAGGGCTGTACTCGTCTATTGTATTGGCAATAGGCGGCTTGAAATAGGCAAACATCAGCCTGTCAACGCCGGTTATGGTCGTTTCAGGTTCAAGATCAGCCCATTCGGGTACGCTATTCAAAGGTATCTCTGAACCTAAATTGTCGGTTGATGTGGTATTGGTAGACTTGAACGCCTTGTTTATAATCGTCACCGAATTGTTGTCGTTGAGCTTGTGATATTCAAGGCGGCTGTATGTTTCGTTCTTGTTGACAATCTTTTGTACAAATGCCGCCTCCGACATCCTGCCTGACGCGCTGAACGCTATCGGATAAAAACCGTCAGCTTGAACGTAGTCCATTTCTATTGTGCCGCCTACAACATACGGCTTGATAACCAAGCCGCCCCTAGCAAGACCGTAATCCAACTGTATCCGGATATTGTCAATTATGGTTTTCTGATACCGCTCATTGAGGAAATCGGCGCGTTTAGACTCTGCAGCCTTCCGCGTGGTGTATTCAAGCCCTGTCGCTTCATCGGTTATTACTTCCTCCGATGTTTCGCCTGTGATTTCCGATTTCATTTCAAGCGTGCATAATTCCGCTTTCAGCCTTGCAATCTTCACCGGCAATTTAAGTGACCTGACCGTTTCGGGCTTTGCAAGTGTTCCCTCTTTCAGCCACGGAGCTTTATTCTTGTACATTGCTGTCCATAAATCAATAGCGTCTGTCATTTCGCCTGATATGGTAGGCTGTATATGTAATGCCTGTTCTATGCTCTTGTTCGTCAATTTATAAATCAGCTCCTTTAGTTTTTGCCATAGTTGAGAAAACATTATTTCACCTCGTCAACGGGAATACTTTTATCATCGGATATAACCTTGATATGTGTATCTGATATAACAATTCTTGTATATGGATTGTAATTTTTGCGTATATAATCAGCTATTGGCGTACATAGTTCTTTAAGGTCTTTGAACTCGTTATCCATTTTAATTACCTCTCCTTTTCCAATATCTTTCAAGCGCATATCTTACCGCGTCAATGCTGTGATTGTCCGCGTCGGGGTATGCGCTTATAAAGTTTCCATCTCTGTCGGTGTCGTATTCGTAGTTTACAAACTCCTTATACGTCAGCGGACAGCGGCGTTTGTCTATGTATATATGCCGTAAGCCCTGCAGCCATTTGATACCGTATCTTACGCTGTCGGGTCCTTTTTCCGCACCGCGTATAAATGCGCCGTATGCCTTGAAGTCCGCTACGCTCTTTTCCTCCGCGCTGTCGGCGGTTACTAATTCGTTGCGGTCTATCAGCTTCATATCGTTGTACAATATCTCAAAAACATCTTTGTTGCGCGTCTTGGTCGTACTGTATTCCGCAAATATGTATAGGTCTAAATGCGACCTGTCAAAATGCATACGAACAAATCGGAACGGATCTCGCGCAAATCCCCAGTCAATGCCGTTGTATATCTTGTCAAACGTCTGCCACATAGGCACTTGCTTAACGGTGCGACCTGCAAAGTCTTGGATGTCAATCATAACTGACATATCCTTATCCTCTACATTGGCGAACACGTCACCGCCTGCGCCTATTGCTACGCCCATATACTCGTGTTCGTATGCTTTCGGGTTGATTTCCTTTAATTCCTCGGCTTCGTCTATAAACGCTTGTCCTAACCATTCAGACGGTACGTCAAGGTATGTATTCCGCACAACAAGCGTATTCTCTATGCGCTTCTCGTTCGTTTCGCAATCCTCAACATATTCATTCGCCCAATTATTTTTGGAGATAGGCGGATTGAATGTGCGGAAGTCCCAGAATGTATTACCGCCGCGCATTGTGGATTGTAACACTGTTCTTAATTCGCCCTCGCCACTGAATTGGTCAAGTTCCTCGAACCACGTAACGCCTATATACCCAAATTCGGGTTTTATCGACTTCACCTTTTGTGGGTCGTCCAAGCCCATAAAGTATATCTTCTGCTTGGTCTGCGTATACACAATCGGTGTTGAGTATGTCTTGGGTATTTTAAATAGGCTATCTAAGCCTAATTGATATATCGCCCATACTATTTGTGAATATATACTGTTTTGTATCGTATTCGCCACCTTGCGGAAACATACTGCGTGTATGTCGGGATTGCTGATAATCAGCAAAACTATATCTATGCCCACAAATGATGATTTGGTCGAACCACGTCCACCGGGAAAGGTGTAATGTGTGTGGCGGTGTTCTAATATATCTTCTAATACATCATCGTACATTGGGATGATGTTGTTTGCTATGGGTATGTTTATGTTCATATGAGACTACCTTGACAGAGTGATGTTTTAGCAGAACCACCACAGAAAACCACTTCTGCTTCTGCACTTAATAAATAACCACTTTCAAATTCCCCTTGCTCTATGGTTATCCATTTTCCAAAGTAATCATCTTCGGCAAAATAAACCTTTCTATCTAATGTACCCTTCCATAAATTAGATGTACTCTTTGAACATAGTCGATAATTAAGGGTAAGTTCAGGGGGTGGATAATCACCTGCACTATCACTGGAGGTACTTACATAAAAACCAATAAAATAACTTGTTGATGTTTCGTCAAAGTCATCATTGTTATCTTCATCATCAATGCTAAGATAGACATTGAATGTAGTATTATGAGCAACAACATCATACCAACCGCTTACATACCTAAATCTTGTATATTTACAATAATCAAGGTGATTATTGCTACTACTTGTGAATGTGTTATTACTACAACCCTGTGCAAGGTGATTATTGCTACTACTTGTGAATGTGTTATTACTACAACCCTGTGCAAG
>CAKZZS010000054.1 GCA_937884975.1 uncultured Clostridia bacterium
CCTTGGAATTTGCTATTTTCTGCCAGCCTGTTACCATACAGCCGTTTGTGCCGAAATAATATTTATAAGCGACACCTTTACTATTCTTTATTGATTTCCAGCCTGTTGCCATAACGCCGTTTTCATCAAAATAGTGCTTATATACCTTGCCGTCACCGCGCTTGATGTTCTGCCAACCGGTCTGTTTTACACCGTTGACATAGTAATAATATTTGCCGTTTTCTTTTAAAAGACCGTTCTTTAAGCTGGTTTTGCCGACCACATTACCATTTTTATCAAAGGTGTATTCAACACCGTCTATGTCAATGATTTCATTGTTTGCCCAAGATGGATTAAAATAATAATTTTTTCCATCAATTACATGCCAACCAATTAACAGTTTTCCATCTTCGCCTGCATAGTATCTTTCTGCGATTGGAGCGTCTTCTGTTCCAACATAGCCGCAATCTATCCATGTGTTTTTTTCTGCTTTGCCGTCGTCACCAAAATAATAGTATTCATTTGGAGAGAAACCGACACTGTTATTTTTTTCAATACCGTCACTGCCAAAATAGTATAAATCACCGTCAATTGATACTAATCCATATCCGGGAAATCCGATTATTTCGCCGTTTTCGGCTGCATATATCTTTCCTGTAGTCCCATCATCGAGCTGTATTTCGCCCCAGCCTGTCAGCATAACGCCGTCATTGTCAAAGTAGAAAGTATGATACTCATACGATTCAGTGTCCGGATAATAAACATTTATATCATACATTCTTCCGGTTATCTTTTCACCATTCTCATAATAGTATGTATTTCCGTTATCAGTAACCCAACCATTCTCAATATCAATGCCTTGCTTGATATTTATCGTGCAAGGCGGTTCGTAAAACCCGATGTAGCCAAATTCAAAATCATATATATGATCCTTTTTTAATTCGACTGTAAGTTTATAAATATACTCTGAATCCATATGAATTTGGATAGGTTGGTTTAAAATTTCCTCATTGGAATTGTTAGTTATATCATAAATTCTCAGGCTATCAATATCACCGGTTAAAGTTATTGTGTATACGCAGGTTTCATTCGGTGTAAAGTGAATAAAATCTCCCAAAAACCAGACATCCCACCATGATACATAGCCCTCGTAAGGATTATACTCGCCTGTTGATTTTCGACAAGACGATAAATCAAGCGTTTCGCCTTCTGTTAAATTGATTAGATTTAAGTCCTTAAGATCCCCGTCAGTACAATGAATTGTTGCCCTGTAAAGCTCTTTGTTGTTGCCGTCAATGTCAATTGTTGACCATTGCTCTTTTGTTCCCTGATAATAAATGTCTGTTAAGGAGTCGCAACCGTAAAAAACACAAGCACTTATACTTGTAACGCTTACAGGGATTGTTATGCTTTTGAGTGAACTGCATAAAACAAATGCGGAATCCCAAATATCGTCAATATTTTTCGACAGCACAATGCTGGTAAGCGTGCTGCACGCTTTAAAGGCGTTATTATTTATTCTCACTACTTTTACGCCATCAACCTCTGTTGGTATAAGAAGCGTTTCATCCGAACCCTTATAACGGTCAATAATTATGCCATCATTTGTTGCGGTGCTATGGATTTCCCATTCAAGTTCATTATAATTGCCTTGGTTGACTGTTACAGTGCAAGGTGTAGGTTTATACACATTAAACGGACTTGGGATAATTTCATATGTATGTTCCTTTAAGAGCATAACCTTAGCATTAAAAATATGCTTATCATCACTTGAGTTATAAAAATCTTCGGCACTGTAAACAGTTTCGTTGAGACCTTCTGTTAAATCATATACGGTTAAACTTTGAATGTAACCTGTAAGAACAATTGTATATGCTCCGGTTTCATTAGGAATGAACCGTAATGAACTGTCCAAAATATAGTCATCTTCCATTAACCAGTCTTCTCCAAAAGAGTATTTCAAGGACCACAAATCGTAAGTTTCGTTTTCGATTAAATATACGATGTCCTCGCTTTCCTCCGCAAAGCTCGTCAGGTTCGTCAGCGGTATGGCTGTCAGGACCATAACAAGGACTAATAAAACCGATAATCCTTTTCTTAACATTTCATTCTACTTCCATAATAATTTTTAAAAAGTAAACAATTAAATTATAAAATTAAAAACTATTAAACACAATACTCTGGCAGCGAACTTTTAATAATTAGTATTATTTTTTACTTTACATTACTTATCAATAATTTGTATTTGTTTTTAGGTATATAACCTTGAGGTGATTAAATGAAGCGGTTGAAAGGGGAAAAAGTATTACCATTGACAGAGATTTGCTTGAAAAACTCAATTGCTATTGCAAAAAGAATAATCGTGTGCTAAAATATTTAAGTTAAAAAGATTATCTTGAAAAAGGGGTATAAAAATTTATGTCCGGACATTCAAAATGGAGTACAATTAAAAGAAAAAAGGAGAAAACCGATAACCAGCGCGCAAAGGTTTTCACCAAAATCGGAAGGGAAATTGCAGTTGCAGTCCGTGAGGGCGGCCCCGATCCGGCAGGCAATTCAAAGCTCAAGGATATTATTGCAAAGGCAAAGGCTGCAAACGTTCCAAACGAAAATATTGAAAGAATTATAAAAAAGGCTGCCGGTGACTCTGACGGTGCAAACTACGAGTCCGTAACGTATGAGGGATACGGTCCGTCGGGTATCGCGGTAATGGTTCTTGCTCTTACGGATAACCGTAACCGTACTGCCGCCGACGTTCGCCATTATTTCGACAAGTACGGCGGAAATATGGGCACAACAGGCTGCGTATCCTTTATGTTTACCAAGCAGGGTCAGATTATTATTGACAAAGAGGGCGTTGACGAGGACGCTCTTATGACGGACGCTCTTGAGGCAGGCGCAGTTGACTTTATTGCCGACGAGGACGTATTTGACGTTCGCACCGAGCCTACGGATATGGGCGCAATAAATGATGACCTTGCCGCAAAGGGTTATACGATTCTTTCGGCTGACGTCGCTTACATTCCCGGCACATACACCGCTCTTTCAAACGAGGACGATATTAAGAATATGGGTAAAATGCTTGAAATGTTTGAGGATAACGACGACGTCCAGGAGGTTTACCATAACTGGGAGAACGAGGACGATTACGAAGGCTAAACTTGCCCTCCATTTTATGAAATGTCGGGCGTTAAATAAATCCACAGCGGATTCGTGAAGTACGCTTGCGCGCGTGAAGTACCTGCGGCGTGAAGTACCCTACGGGCGCGAGTGGATTTATTTTATTTCACGTTTTAATTATTAAAATATTTCACGACGACTTTTGTCGGTATTTCACGTTTTGCGTTAAGCAAAATATTTCATTTCGCGATATTTGATGGAGGTTATTTGTTAGATGTCAGATTCTAAATTAAGAGATCTTTCAATGGAATTTGCTGTTTATGTTTTGAGGTGTAAAAGGGCATTATTCACTGAAAAATCAAATTGAGCGTTCCGCAACCTCAATAGGAGCAAATATATATGAAGCTAATTATGCGCATAGCAGAGCGGATTTTATTTCAAAACTTCAAATCGCTTTAAAAGAGTGCTACGAAACCGAGTATTGGCTGGAATTGTTTGTAAAAGCGGAAATAATCGATAAAGAAACCGTTACGGATTTATCTAACCTTTGCGGAAAAATAAGAAGACTTTTGGTAGCGTCTATAAATACGGCAAAGAAAAATAAAGAACAGGCTTGATTCAAGCCTGTTCTTTTTATCTGTTTTTTATTAGAATTATTTTTTATTCTTTTCAATATATTTTTTTATTGCGTCAAACGTTTCGTCACTTATATCGTGCTCAATTTTACACGCGTCATCAGCCGCCGTTTCCTTGTTAACGCCGATACAGGTAAGCACCTTTGTAAGCACCTGATGCCTTTCATATATTTTCTCTGCAATTTCTTTGCCGAGGTCGGTTAAAAGAAGGTGACCGCTTTCGTCCGTGTCAAGGTAGCCGCCGTTGCGAAGAAGCCCGACTGCGCGGCTTACGCTCGGCTTTGAAAAGCCCATATATTCCGCAACGTCAAGAGAACGCACATACGGTTTTTTCTGTGAAAGTATTAAGATGGTTTCAAGGTACATTTCGCCCGATTCCTGAAGCTGCATTGTCCTCCCTCTTTTCTGCTTTAATGTGTTAATTTTACCACACCCTCGGCTGTTTTTCAAGTGGGTTTGTGTCAAGGAGTTCTTTTCATCATAATATGTAAGGAAAGGATGTGCTTGAAAATGTCAAAAGCAATTACCTTTATCGGCGGCGACAGCCGTTTTTTGTATGCGGCGCAGTACTTTGAAAAAGAGGGCTTTGACGTAAACCGCATTTATTTAAACCGTGACTCGGAAGCGAAAATTTCCGATACGGTTGTATTGCCCGTGCCCGTTTTAAGAAACGGTTTTTTAACAGCGCCGCTTCATGCGGAAAAAATAACCGCTGAAAAGCTTTTTGATATTTTACCCGAAAAATCAACCGTTTACGGCGGTGTGACGGGGGAATTGCTATTTTCATTTGCAAGAAAAAAGGAAATAAATCTCATTGATTACTATAAGGACGAAGCTCTGCTTAAAGAAAACGCTATTCTTACCGCAAGGGCAACGCTTGAATTGATGAGAAACGAAAAAATACCCGTCGGGAACGGGAAAATATTTATTCTCGGCAACGGAAGATGCGGAAAGGCTTTAGCCGATGTGCTTTCGTCAGTCGGGGGGAACGTAACGGTTGTGACAGGTAAATCCTCTGAATATTCTTTCATTTCTTTTAAGGAAATGCAGGATTATATCAGCGAAGCCTCGCTTATAATAAATACCGTTCCGTCACCCGTTCTCGGTGAAAAGGAATTGAAAAAAATAAATAAAAAAACGAGTATTATTGAAATCGCCTCTGCGCCCTACGGAATTGATTTTGACGCGGCAAAGAGGCTCGGTATAAACGTGATTAAAGCGCCGGGGCTTCCCGGAAAGTACTTTCCGAAGCAGGCAGGTGTTTTAATCGCAAAGACAATTATCAGGGAGATGAATAAATGGCAAAAATAAAAGCAGGCTTTGCTTTGTGCGGCTCATTCTGTACCTTTTCCCAGGTCGTGCCGCAGATAAAGAGGCTTGTTGAGAGTGATATAGATGTGTACCCGATTATGAGCGAAACGGCTTATTCAACGGATACGCGCTTCGGCAAGGCAAAAAAGTTCAGGGATGAAATCGAAGAAATATGCGGAAAAAGCATTATCCACACGCTGACCGCCGCCGAGCCGATAGGACCGAAAAAAATACTTGATGTACTTATAATCGCGCCCTGTACGGGCAACACAATAGGTAAAATTGCGCTCGGTATAACGGACACGCCCGTCTGTCTTGCGGCAAAGGCGCATTTAAGAAATCAAAGACCGCTTCTCATAGCCGCTTCGACAAATGACGCGCTTTCCGCCTCGGGAAAGAATATCGGGCTTCTTATGAATACCAAAAACATCTATTTTGTGCCCATGCGCCAGGATGACGCAACGGGCAAGCCCACCTCGCTTGTGGCGTATTTTGACAGAATCAAGGACGCAACCTTCTCCGCCCTCTACGGAGTGCAGATTCAACCTGTTTTTGATTAAAATAAGGGCAGTCGATGACTGCCCTTTATACTCTTATTTATCCTTTTTATCATCCGAATTCTTTTCCCTGTACTTATCGTACGCTTCCTGCGCAGACTCAATACGTTTTCTTATAGTTTCACCGAATTGAGAAACATTAAGAAGTCGGGAGGATTCCTTTGTTCTTCTTGTTGTGCGGCTGTTAAATGAAGCAAACTGATTTCGAAATTCAATAAGCTGGTCAGCCGCCGAGGACATCCATTCGTTAAGCCTTTCTTCACGCTTTTGCGAGGACTCCTGATACTCTTTTCTGCGCTTTTTCATTGACTCCTTCGCGTCCGAAACTATTGCGTCGCGAACAACCGAAAGCTGCTCGGTAGCCTCTCTTGCCGTTTCACCGAATTTTTCAAGACGGACAAGCATTCTTTTAATATCGAGAGCGCTTTTGAGCGTGTCAATAAGGTCAAAACCGAAAACAATAAGAATTGCGCCGAGAAGATACGGCCTTACATAATGCGGAATAAAATCGTAAAGCTGCTCGATTACATACGGTCTTAAGCCATAGACATAAAGCATTGAAGCGAGCGCCCAGATTACAGTATGGCGGAAGCAGATACGTCCCTGAATGTTCAAAAACTTATCCGAATAGTCCCACCAACGCGCGTGGAACATTTTTTCCATTATAAGGCTTGTCATAAATTCCAGCGTGTCGCATAAAAGAATTGCAAGCACGGGGACAATGAAATAATGGTACTTTTCGGGAAAATAAGAACAGATTTTGATAATCAGCTCCATAATCAGCACGCCGCAGCCGTAAATCGGGCAAAGCGGACCTGTAAGGAAGCCTCGGTTTATAATGCGGTGATGGGCAATTGAGCAGTAAATGCACTCGCCCAGCCAGCCGCCTGCCGAAGCAAAGAAGAAAAGAAGCAGGTAAAAGATTATTTTATCAAACATCTCTGCCAATCTCCTTTAAAAATCTTTTTTTATAGCTTTTTGAAAGCGAATAGCAAAGCTCCCTTGTTGCGCAGTATTTATCCGAAAGGCTGACTATAAGACCCTCTCTTGAAGAGGGGAGGGTTACGGTCAGAGGGAACATATGCTTTAAAATTATTTTTTCCTCTTTTTTGTTAAGAGCGCCGCCCGTAAGAATTTTTGCGTTATCGGCGGCAAATTTCGGGTGAAGATAGCCGTGAGGACGGTGCCACATTTCTTCGCTGTTTCTCCAGTCGTAAAAAACCATATCGTGCATAATCGAGCCTCTTGCGGCTGACTTGTAGTCGAGCCCTAAACGGCGGCAGACAAGAAAGCTTAAGTACGAAACGCTTGTCATGTGCTGCAGCCTGTCGATTTCAAGGTGCTGTTCGTACTCCTTCATACGCTGAATTTCGGGTCTTTCGTAAAGGTCGCCGACGACGGAAAGATAGCATTTTCCGTTAAGATGGGAATATATATCGTATGATTTTTTATATTCTTCGTAAAGCTTACTCAAAGTATCTCTCCTAAAAAAATGTTCAACGAGTGAAGATTATATCACATTTCATTTAATAATACAATTACAAATTTATATTTATTGACTTTTAGTTTTATTATTGTTAAAATAACCGTTGAGTAGACTGGGCAGTTGCGTAGTTTAACTATGAGGAAAGTCCGAGCATCATACAGCAGGGTAACGGCTAACGGCCGCCGAGGGCGACCTCCGGGAAAGTGCATAGAGATATACCGCTGCGTTTTGCAGTAAGGGTGGAAAGGCGAGGTAAGAGCTCACCAGTGCGTCGGTGACGGCGCTGCTAAGTAAACCCTACCCGATGCAACACCGACTGAAGTTGTCAGCTGGGCAGATACTTCGAAGGGTGGCTTGAGCCTTACGGCAACGTAAGGAGCAGATAGATAATTGCCTTAAATGACAGAACTCGGCTTACAGGTTTACTCACCTTATGAAAAACGCCCCATATTATGTTATATGGGGTGATTTTTATGGAATTATTCTTCGGTGTTCTCTTTATATCCTTTATGTTTATAGGAATCGTCTTTTCGGTTTATGCGGTTGTTTATCTGCTTTTAAGACCGAGGGAAAGGTGTGAAACCGTTTTATTTCCTCTTTATGAGAATGACGGCGACATAAGAAGAATACTCGGCTACATTTCCTATAAGTACACGTTTTGCCCGGCCGGGGTGAAAATTGTGCTTGTTGATATGGGACTTAACAACATTCAGAAAGAGGTTTGCAGGCAGTTTTGCGCCGAAAATCCGTCGGTGAAGCTTATAACCTCTGAAAAAATAACGGAAGTGCTTTAATTGGACGACAGGAATGAAAAGGTAATAATTAACGGTACCGTTGAGAGTGTTACGTTCTGTAACCCTGCAAACGGCTTTACTGTTTTTGAATTTTCAAGCGATGAGGACGGGGACGTTTTCACCGCTGTAGGCGTCGTCAGCTCTCTTTCGCCGGGCGAGAGCGTAACGCTTACGGGCGTATGGCAGACGCACCAGTCCTTCGGCAGACAGCTTAAGGTGGAAATGCTTGAAAGACAGATGCCGGTAAGCACGGAACAGCTTTTCAAATATCTTTCCTCGGGCGTTATTAAGGGAGTCGGACCTGCCACTGCCGAAAAAATAGTTAAAAAATTCGGAGAGGACAGCTTTGACGTAATTGAAAACGACTGCCTTCGCCTTACCGAAATAAAGGGCATTTCTCCCGAAAAGGCGAGGAAGATTTCAAACGAGTTTAAAAATCAGTTTGCCGCGCGGAGTACCGTTATTGCGCTTGAGCAGTACGGTATGACTACGAGCGAATGCCTTGCCGCGTTTAAAAAATTCGGCGTTGAAGCGGCTTCAATAGTTAAAAATAATCCTTACAGACTCTGTACCGAAATTGACTCGATAGGCTTCGAGCGAGCGGAGGAAATCGCGTCAAAAATCCCTTCCTCCTTCAACCGCGAATACCGTTCGAACGCAGGGCTTCTTCATATAGTCAAGCATAATCTTTACTCAAACGGACACACCTGTCTGCCCAGAGAAAAAATGATAAAGCCTGCGTGTGATTTTCTTGATATTACTGCCGATGAGGCTGAAATAGCTATAGACTCTTTAATCAGCGAGAGACAGCTTATAACCGAAAAAATAAATGACCGCGATTTTCTGTTTTTGCCTTCGTCATACAATGCCGAAAAGAAAATCGCTTCAAGAATGGACGTGCTTTTGCGCTTTCCTCCCGAGCAGAATTTCACCTTAAGCGAGGACATAGACCGCATTGAGAAAAAGGACAAAATCACTTACGGCGAAAAGCAACGCGAGGCAATTGAAAAAGCCGTCAACAAGGGTATTCTTATCCTTACGGGCGGTCCCGGAACCGGTAAAACGACAACAATAAAAGGTATGCTTCGCCTTTTTGAAAGAGAAAAGCTTGATATTGTCCTTGCCGCGCCGACGGGAAGAGCGGCGCAGAGAATGACCGAGGTAACCGGGTACGAGGCGAAAACAATTCACCGACTTTTAGAGGTCGAATGGGACGAGAGCGACAGACCCGTTTTCAGACGCAACGCAAGAAACCCTTTGGAAGCGCAGGTGCTAATAGTCGACGAGCTTTCAATGGTTGATATTCACCTTTTCGCGTCTCTTATGGACGCGCTCCCGTTCGGCTGCAGGCTCATTATGGTCGGCGACAGCAACCAGCTTCCGCCCGTCGGAGCAGGAAACGTGCTTCACGACTTAATTGATTCGGGTCTTTTGCCCGTTGTTGAGCTTAACGAAATTTTCCGTCAGGCTCAGCAGTCGCAGATAGTTACAAATGCCCACTCAATTGTCCGCGGCGAAAAGATAGATTTAACGAGAAATGACGGCGACTTTTTCTTTTTGAAAAGGGGTAACGGAATTCTTGCCGCAAAGACGGTAAGGGAGCTTTACTGCGAAAGGCTGCCTGCGGCTTACGACTATAACCCGATTAAGGATATTCAGGTGCTTTGTCCCTCCCGAAAGGGCGACGTCGGCACGGTTCAGATGAACAGAATGCTTCAGGAAGCGGTTAACCCGTATTCCGACGGCAGAGCGCAGTTCATCTTTAAGGGAACTGCGTTTCGCTCCGCGGACAAGGTTATGCAGATTAAAAACAACTACGACCTTGAATGGGAAACGGATGACGAGAAGGGGACGGGAATATTCAACGGCGATATCGGCTTTATTGAGGATATTGACACCCGTTCGGGCGTGCTGTTTATAAACTTTGACGGCAAACGGGTTATGTACCCGGCGGCTAATCTCGAGGAGCTTGAGCTGTCCTACGCGGTAACCGTTCACAAAAGTCAGGGCAGCGAGTTTAAGTGCGTAATTCTTTTAGCAGTCGGCATTGCTCCGCAGCTTTCTTACAGAAATCTTCTCTATACCGCTGTGACAAGGGCAAAGGATAATCTTATAATTGTCGGAACCGAAATGCAGGTTTTTTCAATGATAGAAAACGATAAAAAGACAAAGCGGTATTCGGCGTTAAAGCATTTTCTTACAGAGGGTAAAAATGAATAGTATTTCGCTTCGTCAGTTTATTTTAAACGCTTTTTTCCCTAAAAGGTGCGCGCTTTGCGGAACGGTAATAAATCCGCATTACCGACTTTGTAAAGAATGCGAAAGCGGAAGCTTTTTCATAAAGGACGAAATCTGTACCTTTTGCGGCGCCGAAAAGCAGTTTTGCAAATGTAAAAAGCATAAAAATTCCTACTCTGCCGTGTGCGCTCCGTTTTATTACAGGAACGGAGCCAAAAGAGCCGTGTTAAAGCTTAAATACGGCAACGGCGGCGAGTATGCAAAGAACCTTTCGTCCTATATGGCGCAATGCGTCAAAAAGAATTATTCGGATATAATAATAGATGAAATCTGTTTTGTTCCGATGACCGCCCGTCAGGAAAAACAGCGCTCCTTTAACCAGAGCGAGCTTCTTGCAAACGGACTTTCTCAACTGTTGGGAATACCCGTAAGAAAGTATCTTGTAAAGGAATTTGAAACCAAGCCGCAGCACTCGCTTAAGGAGAGCTTAAGAAAGGGCAACGTGCTCGGCGCATACAATGCAGGCGAGGTGTTTGAAAATTCCTCGTTAAAGCAGAGAAGCGTTGAAAAAATAAGTCCCGAGGGTAAAACAATTCTTCTTTGCGACGACATTAAAACAACGGGTTCAACGCTTAACGAATGCGCAAAAATGCTTCTGCTTTCGGGCGCAAAAGAGGTTGTATGCGTAACGGCTGCGATTACAAATAATCGTGTTGACAAAAACAAATAAAGGTGTTAATATACATTATAATATTAAAGGCTGTGAAGAGGATTAAGGTATTTTGCCGCTTTAAGAGAGTTGCCGTTCGGTGCAAGGCAATACGGCGTTTACCGTCGTCACCTCGGAGCTTTCCTGCCGAATTTTTAAGCAGGGACGGTCTGCCGCCGTTACAGGCTTTGAGCGGCTCGTTTTTATAACGGGCAATTTGAGTGGTACCACGGATTTTATTCGCCTCATACTTTTGTATGAGGTTTATTTTTTTATTATTGTCATCCTGAGCGTAGCGAAGGATCTAAACCTACAGGAGAAAAAATGTATTACGTATACATTATGACAAATAAAAATGACGGAACAATGTATATCGGAATGACAAACGATTTAGTCAGACGGGTATACGAGCACAAAAACCATTTGGTGAAGGGATTTACATCAAGATATAATGTTGAAAAACTTGTTTATGTTGAAGAAGCGTCAGATGTGATGGATGCTATTCAAAGAGAAAAGCAATTAAAGGGATGGACTCGTGCGAAGAAAAACGCACTTGTTGAATCACTTAATCCTGAATGGGAAGATTTGTGGTATTCTCTTTTTTAAGGTTGAGATTCTTCACTTCGTTCAGAATGACAATCTATACATTTTTTTGGAGGGAAAACAATGCGAAAGGAACTTGCAACAAAGTACGATCCCAAGGACGTTGAGGACCGTATATATGCCGAATGGCTTAAAAACAAGTATTTCCACGCTCGCCGTGAGGAGGGAAAGGAGACTTATACAATAGTCATTCCGCCTCCGAATATCACCGGCCAGCTTCATATGGGACATGCGCTTGACAATACTTTACAGGATATTCTTATCCGCTATCACCGTATGGCGGGTTACGATACTCTCTGGCTTCCCGGCACCGACCACGCTTCAATTGCAACGGAAGCGAAGATAGTTGAGGCTATGCGTAAGGAGGGGATTTCCAAGGAGGACCTCGGAAGAGAAAAATTCCTTGAACGCGCGTGGGACTGGAAAAAGCAGTACGGCGGAAGAATTATTGAACAGCTTAAAAAGATGGGCTCGTCCTGCGACTGGGACAGAGAGCGCTTCACTCTTGACGAGGGCTGTTCAAGAGCCGTAAGAGAGGTTTTTGTTAATCTCTATGAAAAGGATTTAATTTACCGCGGAAACAGAATGGTAAACTGGTGTCCGCACTGCAACACCTCGATTTCCGACGCAGAGGTTGAATACGAGGAGCAAAACGGCAATTTCTGGCATCTTCTTTATCCCGTAAAGGAAACAGGCGAAAAATTAGAGCTTGCCACAACACGTCCCGAAACTATGCTCGGCGATACTGCGGTTGCAATTAACGCAGAGGACGAAAGGTACAAGCACCTTCACGGCTGCCACGTTATCCTGCCGCTTCTCAATAAGGAAATTCCCATTGTCTGCGACGAACACGCCGATATGACAAAGGGCACGGGCGTAGTTAAAATCACGCCTGCTCACGACCCGAATGACTTTGAGGTAGGCGTTCGCCATAATCTTCCTATTGTCCGCACGTTTACCTATGACGGTTATATGACCGGCGCAAAGGAGAAGGAAGAAGCCGACGAATTAAGAAAATCGGGTAAGGCTACGCAGAATGAGCCGGAGGTTCTTGACTGCGGAAAATACGCCGGAATGAGCACTCTTGAAGCGAGAAAAGCTATATTAGAGGACCTCGAAAAGGGTGGATACATCAAGGAAATTGAACCCATTAAGCACGACGTCGGCACTTGCTACCGCTGCGGCACAACAATTGAGCCTATGGTTTCAAAGCAGTGGTTTGTCCGTATGGGACCGCTTGCCGGTCCTGCTATGGAAAGCGTTGAAAAGGGCGAAATCAAATTTGTTCCCGACCGTTTTAAGAAGAATTATATGAGCTGGATGAGAGGTACAAGAGACTGGTGCATTTCCCGTCAGCTCTGGTGGGGTCACAGAATTCCTGCGTGGTACTGTGACGACTGCGGCGAAACGATTGTTTCAAAGACGGATGTTGACGTTTGCCCGAAGTGCGGCGGAAAAAATCTTTCGCAGGACCCCGACACGCTTGACACCTGGTTCTCGTCTGCGCTCTGGCCGTTTTCAACTCTCGGCTGGCCCGATGAAACCGAGGATTATAAGCACTATTTCCCGACTAACACCCTTGTTACGGGTTATGACATTATCGGCTTCTGGGTTAGCAGGATGATTTTCTCCTCGCTTGCCTATACGGGTAAGCCGCCGTTTGATACGGTTCTTATCCACGGCCTTGTCCGTGACGCATTGGGCAGAAAGATGTCAAAGTCTTTGGGTAACGGTATTGATCCGCTTGAAATAATTGACAAATACGGCGCCGACGCTTTGCGCTTTACTCTTGCAACGGGTAACAGCCCCGGAAACGATATGCGTTTCTCGGACGAAAAGGTTGAAGCCAGCCGTAACTTTGCAAATAAAATCTGGAACGCTTCAAGATATATTCTTATGAACATCACCGAAGACGAGCCGGCTCCCCATATCCCAGAAAAGCTTTCTCTTGAGGATAAATGGATATTAAGCCAGTATAATACTCTTGTAAAAGAGGTTACGGATTCGCTTGATAAGTTTGAGCTCGGTATGGCGGTTCAGAAGCTTTATGACTTTATCTGGGACGTTTTCTGCGACTGGTACATTGAGCTTACCAAAATCCGACTTAACGGCGAGGATGAAGAGGCAAAGAAAACTGCGAAAGCAGTTCTTGTATATGTAATGTCAAATACACTCAAACTGCTTCACCCGTTTATGCCCTTCATCACCGAGGAAATCTGGCAGGCTCTTCCGCATGACGGAGAAACGATTATGCTCTCATCCTGGGCAAGGTATGACGAAAAGCTCGATTTCTCGGATGAAGAGGCAAAAATGGATATGATTATGACCGCCATTAAGGCTGTAAGAAACCGCAGGGCGGAGATGAACGTTGCTCCCTCAAAGAAGGCGAAGGTGTCTATTGAAACGTCATTTAAGGACACCTTCACAAGCGGTTCGGTATTCTTTAACCGTCTTGCTTCCGCAAGCGAGGTTGAGGTCGGCGACAGATTCGACAATATGGACGGTGCTGTTTCAATTATCACCGAAAGCGCAAGAATTTATATTCCGCTTGACGAATTAGTCGATTTCAAGGCGGAGCTTGAACGCCTGAACAAGGAAAAGGCGGCGGTTCAAAAGGACCTCGACTTTGTAAACAACAAGCTTAATAACAAAAACTTTGTTGAAAAAGCGCCTGCCGCAGTTGTTGAAGGACAGCGCAAGGCACAGGCGGCTTACCTTGAAAAGATGAAAATGCTTGATGAAAGCATTGCAAAATTGGAAAACAGATGACCTATAAAGACGCCGAAAATTATGTTCATTCCCTTTTGGCTTTCGGAATTAAGCCGGGACTTGAACGGATAAGCAAATTACTTTCTCTCTGCGGTAATCCGCAGGGAGATTTGCGCTTTATTCATATCGCAGGCACCAACGGGAAAGGCACAACGTCCACCTTTATTTCAAATATTCTTTCCGAAGCAGGATATAAGACGGGGCTTTTCACCTCGCCTTATGTAAAGGATTTTCTTGAGAGAATACAAATTGACGGCAAGAGCGTTTCAAAAAGAACCTTTGCGTCAGCCGTTGAAAGGGTTAAAAACGCAGTTAAAAAAATGGATGAACAGCCGACTGAATTTGAGGTTATAACTGCGGCGGCAATGCTCTGTTACAAAAAGGAAAACTGTGATATAGTTGTGCTTGAGGTCGGCCTCGGCGGCAGGTTCGACGCAACAAATATTATTGACGCGCCTCTTTGCTCCGTGATTACCTCGGTTTCACTTGACCACACGCAGGTGCTCGGCGACACGGTTTCGCAAATCGCAGCCGAAAAGTGCGGTATAATAAAAGAAAACGGTATTACCGTTACCTCGTCAAACCAGAACAAAGAAGCGTTAAAACAGATTAAAAAGAGCGTTAAGGAAAAGAATAACTCCCTTGTCATTTCCGATTTTGAAAGCGTGAAAATAACAAAGGAGAGTATTTACTTTACCGAGTTTTCCTATAAAAATAAAAAATATAAAATCCGTCTTATTGGCGCTCATCAGGTTGAAAACGCTCTGAACGCAATTGAAGCGGTAAGGCATATTAAAGGCGTTACGGATAAAAATATCAAAGACGGACTTTTAAAAACCGAAATGACTGCGCGAATGCAGATAATAAACGAAAAGCCGCTGACGCTTATTGACGGCGGTCATAACGAGGGTTGCGCTCTTGCGCTTGAAAAGGTTTTGAAAAGCTTTATTAAAACCGATATTCACGCTTGTATAGGTATGATGGCGGATAAGGACTGCGAAAAGTATTTAAGTATAATTTTACCGCTGTGCAAGTCCGTTACAACCGTCACACCGAATAACCCGAGAGCAATTTCGGCAAAAGAACTTGCAAAGACAGCTAAAAAATACTGTAAAAATGTTTTTGTTGCTTCAACGCCGAAGGAAGCGAGAAAACAAGCAGAAAAAAATGCAGGTGAAAACGGCGCGGTAGTAATCTGCGGTTCGTTTTACCTTGCAGGGGAAATACTGTAAAAGGTGAATGTCATTCCGAGCGTAAGCGAGGAATCTCAACTTTAGAAAAATGAATGTCATTCCGAGCGTAAGCGAGGAATCTCAACCTTATTTATTAAAAAAGGAGTAAAAGAAATGAACGGGAAAAAGCTTACAAAAGGCCATGATAAAATGCTTGCGGCTGTATGCAGCGGCATAGCGGAATACTTTGATATTGACGTAACGCTTGTCAGAGTCGGTTACGCATTATTGACCGCTTTCTTTGCCGGCATACCCGGAATAATCGCTTACATTGTTCTTGCGGCAGTAATGCCCGAGCCGACAGATTATTGAAAAATAATCAATAACAAAAACCCTTCGGAATTAGGGCGTGCGGATTAGGGATTTAATAGCCTCAAAAACCATCCTTTAGCGTAATACTACGTTAAAAATGCTCGGAATACAAAACAGTATTCCTGCGCTTTTCGCCTTGTCTTACACTAAAATATGATTTTTTGAGGTGCATACGCAATTTTGAAATAGAAATTTTTCGTTAGAACAATGAATAAAAGCGGGTTAAGGCTGACACCTTAACCCGCTTTTTGAAGCAGTTATAGCGGAAAAGGGCTTTTCAAAATCTGTTAAATCCCTTATCTGCACGCCCTTTAACCGAAGGGTTTTAAATTTTAATTGATATTTATATTCTTGCTACGCCGTCTTTCTTTGCAGCTTCTGCAACTGCAGCAGCAACCGTGTCCTTGATTCTCGGGTCGAAAGCGTGGGGAATGATGTAGTCGGGGTTAAGCTCTTCATCACTTACAAGTGAAGCAATTGCATATGCCGCCGCAATCTTCATATTCTCCGTGATGTCGCTTGCCCTTACGTCAAGCGCGCCGCGGAAGATGCCGGGGAATGCAAGCACATTGTTAATCTGGTTCGGGAAGTCCGAACGACCTGTGCCGACAATAGCTGCGCCTGCAGCCTTTGCGAGGTCGGGCATTATTTCGGGAGTCGGGTTAGCCATGGGAAGAACTATCGGGTTCGGATTCATGGACTTAATCATTTCCTCGTCAACAATGCCGGGAGCGGAAACGCCGATGAAGATATCGGTGCCCTTCATAGCCTCTTTAAGGCCGCCCTTAACCATACCTCTGTTAGTAACCTTTGCGATTTCCTCCTTTGAGGGGTTGAGGTTTTCTCTGCCCTCGTAGATAGCGCCTGTTCTGTCGCAAAGGATAACGTCCTTAAGACCTAAGGTCATAAGAAGCTTTGCAATTGCAACGCCGGCTGCGCCCGAGCCGTTGATAACAGCCTTGCAGTCTCCTAAGTTTCTGTTTGTCAGCTTCATAGCGTTAATGAGAGCCGCGGAAACTACGATAGCCGTGCCGTGCTGGTCATCGTGGAAAATCGGGATATCACACTTTTCCTTAAGCTTCTTTTCGATTTCGAAGCAACGGGGAGCGGAGATGTCCTCAAGGTTTACTCCGCCGAAGGAGCCGCTGATTTTATAAACAACGTCAACGATTTCGTCAACATCCTTTGTCCTTATGCACATCGGGAATGCGTCAACGCCGCCGAATTCCTTAAAGAGAACGCATTTGCCTTCCATAACGGGCATGCCTGCTTCGGGACCGATGTCACCTAAACCGAGAACTGCTGTACCGTCTGTGATAACAAGTACCATATTCCAGCGGCGGGTAAGCTCCCAGCTCTTTGTGTAGTCAGCCTGAATTGCAAGACAGGGCTCTGCAACGCCGGGTGTGTAAGCAAGGGAAAGCGCGTCCTTATCGCCAACCTTTGCGCGTGCAACAACCTCCACCTTACCTTTCCATTCGCCGTGAAGGCGGAGTGATTCTTTTCTGTAATCCATAAATATACCTTTGCCTTTCAGTTATCTTTCAATGTGTGATTTAATCTTCTTTGTTTCGGGATAGGGCTTGTAATTCTCTTCCCACGGGAAGGTGTAATCAAGACCGAGTTCATCTCTTACTGCGTTGATTTCGCCCTGAACGGATTCGTTAATCGGAACGCCGTGAGGCTCTCTCTGCTTCCAGATTTCATATTCCTTTTCGCCTGCGATATAAATTCTTTCAGCGCCGGGAGCTTTTCTTGAAGCGCGGACTGAACGGATAATGTCGCCGGTCTTCTTTCTGCAGATTTCTTCGCCGAGGAAGTGGTTCGTATCAATTGCAATGAAGAAGTGACCGAGGTGATAAGGTCTGATGTTGCCCTCTTCATCCTTGCCGTCAAGAGCTTTGCCGTATTCGCCGTCCTGAAGAACGGAGGAAAGGAACTCAACGAACATTGCGAAGCCGTAGCCCTTGTAGCCGCCAAGAGCTTCGCCGATACCGCCGAGTGTGGTGAGAGCGGCTGAACCTTCACGGATTTTCTTAAGAGCAACGCCTGCGTCGCCTTCAACGGGAGTGCCGTCGATATTGATAATTGTACCCGGGTGAACGGGCTCGTCAATTCTTGCGTAATACTCGATTTTACCGTTCTGTGTAATTGAGGTAGCGCAGTCGAAGTTAAAGTCAAACGCTTCGTCTGACGGAACGCCGAGTGTGAACGGGTTAGTGCCGAACATACCCTCCGTGCCGAAGGTAGGAGCAACCGACGGACGGGCGTTGGTACCTGTCATACCGATGCAGCCCTGCTCGGTAGCCATTGAGGTATAGTAACCTGCGATACCGTAGTGGCAGGAGTTGCGTACAACAACCATACCCATACCGTATTTCTTCGCCTTGTCAATAGCCATCTGCATAGCGCGAGTGCCGATAACCTGACCCATGCCGTTGTGACCGTCAACAACTGCTGTTGTTTCCGTTTCCTTAAGGATTTCAAAGTTCGTTGTGGGGGACTGAATGCCTGCCTTGATTCTGTCAAGGTAAATGGGCTTAAATCTGTTACAGCCGTGGCTTTCAATACCTCTTTTATCCGACTCAAGAAGAACATCCGTACACATTTCGGCTTCTTCTCTCGGAATACCGTATCCGACAAATGCGTCGGTTACAAAATCAGTGATTAAGTTCCAAGGACAAACTACTTTTGGCATAACTTAAATCTCCTTTTTATTTAATAAAATTTTAACAAACTTTATTATATCATATATTTTACAAAATGCAACCGAAATGCAACATTTTTCGTCTTAAAAATAACTGTATACAAAATGTTGTGTTTGTGGTAAAATAATAAGTAATCCAAAATTATTTTACGGAGAAACTGTTTATGCTTAAAATCAATGAGTTTTATAAAAGGGAAAAGGTTTTCCCCGAAAGGATAATTCAGTTCGGCGAGGGGAATTTTCTTCGCGGTTTTATTGACTGCCTTATAGATTGCGCAAACGAAAAGGGAATTATGGACGCTTCTGTTGTTCTTGTTCAGCCCAGAGGTGACAGTAAGGTTGACCTGTTTAATTCCCAGGACTGTCTTTACACCCTGCTTACAAGGGGAATTAAGGACGGCGAAACAGTTGACGAAGCAAAAATTATCAGCTGTATTTCACGCTGTATTTCACCCTACCGCAGCTATATGGAATTTCTTGACCTCGCCAAGGACGAGAACTTAAATGTTATTTTTTCAAATACAACCGAGGCGGGTATAGTTTTTAACGGAAATGATGAGCCTATTGATATGCCGCCGTCAACCTTTCCTGCAAAGCTTACCGCATTACTGTACGCAAGATTCAAGGCGGTTCTCGGCGACACGTCAAAGGGCTTTCTTATTGTCCCGACGGAGTTAATTGAACAAAACGGAGACAAATTAAAGGAAACCGTTTTTGCGTACGCAAAAAAATGGGAATTAAGAGAGGAGTTTATCCCCTGGGTTGAAAGCTCCTGCTGTTTTGCGAACACGTTTGTTGACAGAATTGTCGCCGGCTTTCCGAGAGAAGAAACCCTCGTCCTTGAACAAAGGCTTGGTTACGAGGATTTTCTTATGGACGTATGCGAGCCGTTTTTACAGTTTTATATTCAGTGTGACGAAGAATTCCGCGACAGAATCCCGTTTGAAAATCTCGGCTTTGACGTTAAATTTGTAGACGACCTGACTCCGTACAGAATGAGAAAGCTAAGGCTTTTAAACGGCGCTCATACCGCCTGCGCGCTTTCGGCTTTTCTTGAAGGGTACGAAACGGTATGCGAAATGATGAAGGATGAAAAGTACGTCCTGTTTTTAAACAAGCTTCTCAATGAAGAATTAGTCCCTTTTGCCGATACGGATAAAGGCGAAATTGAGGAATTTTCTTCCCATATTCCCGACAGGCTCAAAAATCCGTTTATAAAGCACAAAACCCTTGAAATTTCATTTAATTCTTTTTCGAAATTCAGGGCGAGAAATCTTACCTCGCTTGTCGAACACTATAAGGTCAACGGCGTTGCGCCGACCTGCCTTTGCTTTTCTTTGGCTGCTCTTATCAGGTTTTATAAGGGCGAATTCAGGGACGGAAAATACATAGGACTGCGCGGAACCGAAGAATACGAAATCCGCGATTCGCTTGAAATACTTGTTGACGTAAGTAAGGCGTATGAATCCGACGACGTTGTACGGGAAATTCTCTCGAACACGTCAATATGGGGAATTGACCTTATGCAGATTTATTCGCTTTATGAAAAGGTTGCCGCTTTTTATGACGAGATAGTTGAATTCGGCGCGGCTCATACAATAGAAAAGGTTATTGAATAAAGCTTAATGAATTAAAAAACGGGGCGACCCTTTGATACGGAGGAAAATATGAAAGCATTTATGGACGAAAACTTTCTTCTTACAACCAAAACTGCCAAAGCGCTTTTTGAAAAAGGAGCAAAAAACACTCCGATTTTTGACTGGCACTGTCATCTTTCACCAAAGGAGATTTATGAGAACAAAACTCCGTCGGGGATAGTTGAGCTTTGGCTCGGCGGCGACCATTACAAATGGCGCGCTATGAGGAGTATGGGTATTGATGAAAAATACATAACGGGAAATGCGAGCGACCTTGAAAAATTCACTGCGTATGCAAAAACTCTTTCTTACGCAGTCGGAAATCCGCTTTATCACTGGACCCATCTTGAATTACAAAGATATTTTAATATTTACACGCCCCTGAATGAAAAAACGGCGAAAGAAATATTTGACGAGTGCAACCGCCGGATTTCTTCGGGTGGCTTTACTCCCAGAGAGCTTATCGATTCGTCAAATGTCAAGTGCGTTTGCACAACGGATGACGCGGCGGATTCTCTCGAATATCACGAGCTTTTAAAAAAGGAAAATCTTCCGTTTAAGGTGCTTCCGGCATTTCGTCCCGACAAGGCTTTGAATATTGAAGCTTCAACGTTTATTCCGTGGATTTCCGCAATGCAGAAAACGTGTCAGATGAAAATTGACAGCTTTGCGTCTGTTAAGGAAGCGATGAAAAAAAGAGTTGAATTCTTTAACGAAATGGGCTGCAGAGCGAGCGATCACGCGTTTAATTACGTTCCTTATGCGCCTGCGTCCGGGGAAGAGCTCGAAAGAATTTTCAAAAAGGGCATTTCCTGCGAAAAGCTGACGACTGAAGAAGCTGATAAATACCGCACCGCCCTTATGCAGTATCTTTGCGAATTGTATCATTCCTTTGACTGGGGAATGGAAATTCATATCGGCGCTATGAGAAATAACAATTCAAAAATGTTTGCTTCTCTTGGAGCGGACACGGGCTTTGACAGCATAGGCGACAGTGAGACGGCTCTTTCTCTTTCACGCTTCCTCGATTCGGTGAATAAAAAGGGCGTTCTTCCGAAAACCGTTCTTTTTAACCTTAATCCGAAGGATAACTACGTTCTCGGCTCAATGCTCGGCAATTTCCAGTCGAGCGAGGCGCAAGGCAAAATTCAGTACGGCTCGGCGTGGTGGTTTAACGATAACTACGACGGAATGCGCGAGCAGATGAAAGCGCTTATGAACCTTGGCGTAATAGGAAAATTTGTCGGAATGGTAACCGACAGCCGCAGCTTTCTTTCGTACCCGAGGCACGAATATTTCAGGCGGATTTTATGCGAGCTTTTGGGCGACCTTGTTGAAGAGGGTAAATATCCGGCGGATATTGATTTCCTTTCAAAACTCGTAGAGGATATTTCTTTTAATAACGCCTGGAAATATTTCGGAATGGAATAAACAGACAAAAAATAAATCGGCAGGATTATTTCCTGCCGATTTTATTCTTGTTAGAGTAATTCAAACACATAAACCGAATGATGGGTTTTCATTGTCAGAGAGCCCTTTTCAACAGTGTAACTGCCGAAACCTGTCGAAAACCGTATGTCAACGTGGTTAGTGAAATACAGGTATCTGCTGCCCGGATTTTTGTGCTCACTTTCCATAATATATATTTCGCCGCGGTGACCGATATACTCTTTTCTCGACCCCGAGGAGTGAGGAGAGCTTGTCAGCTTTTCAATTGATTTGAGCCTTGCTAAAGAAAAGCGCTCGATTTCCTTCGCCATTTTACCACATCCAAGAAAAAACTATATCAATTATTATACCCCAATATCACCGTTTCGGTCAATACTCTGAAGGAGTACAGAAAGCAAAAATATTTTAAGTCCCATAAAACGGACTGCCGAAATTGACATAAAACCGAGTGAGATATATAATTTTAAATGCGGATTAAATTGAAGAAGACGAAGGGTATTATGAGCGAAGAAGAAATTGCCGCTTTGGAGGAAAAAGAAAATAATCCGAAAAAAGAGGTCAGATGTCCCCGGTGCGGAGGATTTATTGTAATTGACTATAACCACATCGGAGGAGCTGACTTTGATGTCAATTTCGGAATACAGAAATGTTTCGCCGCCTGAATCAAAAAAACTTAAAAATGAATAATACAAAGAAAAAATCCTGCCGTATTCACGACAGGATTTTCACTTTTAAGCGGAGTACGGGAGTCGAACCCGCCTTAAAGCCTTGGGAAGGCCTTGTAATACCGATATACCAACTCCGCGCTTTGCAGTCAAACCAAGCCAAGCCCAAAACGGTTTATAATGGCTGATTTGACTGTATCGAATTATTATTCTAACATATTTATATACTTTATTCAAGCAGTTTTCTTCTTAATTTAAGAAGTATTTTCTTTTCCCGTCTTGATACCTGAACCTGGGAAATGCCAAGGCTTTTTGCCGTTTTTGTCTGGGAAAGATTATTGAAATACCTTAATTCAATAAGCCGTCTGTCGTTTTCGTCAAGGGTTGAAAGAACCTCGTTTAGCGCAATTCGGTTTGTGATTTCCTCCTCGGCGCCGTCAACGGGTATGTCAAGCTGCTTCTCATCGTTTTCTTCGTCTGCGGTCAGAGATACCGTCGGCAGGGCAATATTCAGAAGCTCGGCAATTTGCGTTTCTTCAAGTCCCGTTTCTCTTGCCAGCTCGCTGACGGTCGGCTGTGAGCCTAATTGTTTTGTCATTCTTTCGTTTAACTGCAAAAGCTTTGACGCCTTCTCTTTTAACGAACGGCTGACCTTTACCGCTCCGCCGTCGCGGAAAAGCTTTTTTATTTCTCCGAGAATAACGGGCACTGCGTAGGTTGAAAAGGCGAAACCGCGCTTTTCGTCAAAGCCTTTTGCCGCCTTGACAAGTCCGAGACAGCCTGCCGAATACAGCTCCTCATACTCAAAACCCTTGTTGCGAAAACGGTTTGCGCACGAGTGAACCAGCCGCAGATTATTTTCAACCAATTCGTCAGTTGTCACTTTTTCTTCCCCTCGATACGTTTTATCAGAGTAACGGTTGTTCCCTTTAAGGGAGTTGAGCGCACATACATTTTGTCGGAGAACGTTTCCATAACCGAAAAGCCGAGACCTGCCCTGTCGCTGCCTCCCGTTGTGAAAAGCGGCTCGCGCGCCTTTTTTATGTCCTCAATTCCCTTGCCCGTATCACGGATTTTGATTTTTACCTCGCCGTTTTCAAAAAGGGAAACGGTTATGTAAATTTTTCCTATCGAATCGGAATACGCGTGCACAATACAGTTCGTGACCGCTTCGCTTACGGCGGTTTTTATATCGTTGATTTCTTCAACGGTCGGGTCGAGCTGGATTATGAATGCGCAGACCGCGGCTCTTGCAAAGCTCTCGTTTACGCTTTTTCCGGAAAACTGCATTTTCAGTTCGTTAATCGGCTTTTTCATTTTTTTCTTCCTCCCTTTTCTTATGAATACGGGCGATTTTTTCAATTCCCGAAAGCTTCATCACCTTGAACGCCTGGGGCGACAGACCCGTTATTTCCATTTTTCCGCCGTAATCGGCAATGTTTTTGAATCTGCCCATTACAAGTCCTATTCCGGAGCTGTCCATAAAACTGACCGCGCCGAAATCAATTGTGAGCGTTTTCGGTCTTGCTTTCTGGATATAGGTGTCAATAATCGCCCTTGCCGCAGGCGCGTTGTGATGGTCGATTTCGCCCGAAAGAAAGGCGGTTACGTTTTCGCCGTTGCAGATAACCTTTGTAGGCATAATTTATCACTCCTTTTCATATTTATATTAGAACAATTGAAATGAATAATATGTCGCAAGGGGACGAATATAAAAAAGAGATATGAATTTTTTGTAAAAAATGTAAAAAGGTATTGATTTTTTTTAAAAACAGGCTAAAATAATAATTAGCACTCGAAAGATAAGAGTGCTAAAAATAATCAATTATATTTTCACATAGGAGGAATTATTATGACAATTAAACCGTTAGCTGACAGAGTTGTCCTTAAGGCTGTTGAGGCTGAAGAAACAACCGCAAGCGGAATTATTCTTGCTTCTTCCGCGCAGGAGAAGCCCCAGTTTTCCGAGGTCGTTGCAGTAGGTCCCGGCGGTGTTGTCGACGGCAAAGAGGTTACAATGTATGTTTCGGTTGGTCAAAAGGTTATTACCGGCAAGTATTCCGGCACGGAGGTTAAGCTCGGTGACGACACATATACAATTGTCCGCCAGTCGGATATTTTAGGTATTGTTGAATAAGGAGTTGATTTTTTATGGCAAAACAGATTATTTACGGTGAAGAGGCAAGAAAGGCCCTTCAGTCAGGTATCGACAAGCTTTCCGATACCGTTAAAATCACTCTCGGCCCCAAGGGCAGAAACGTGGTTCTTGATAAGAAATACGGCGCTCCGCTTATTACAAACGACGGCGTAACAATTGCAAAGGAAATTGAGCTTGAGGACGCATTTGAGAATATGGGCGCCCAGCTCGTTAAGGAAGTTGCAACAAAGACAAATGACGTTGCAGGCGATGGCACAACAACCGCCACTCTTCTTGCACAGGCTCTTGTCCGCGAGGGAATGAAGAATGTTGCCGCAGGCGCAAATCCCATGGTTGTTAAAAAGGGTATCCAGAAGGCGGTTGACGCTACGGTTGAGTCCGTAAAGTCAAATTCAAAGGGCGTTGAGTCCTCCGACGATATTGCAAGAGTTGCAACCGTTTCCGCAGCTGACGAATATATCGGCTCTCTTATTGCCGACGCTATGGAAAAGGTTTCTTCCGACGGCGTTATCACAATTGAGGAGTCAAAGACAAGCGAAACCTACTGTGACGTAGTTGAGGGCATGCAGTTTGACCGCGGCTACATTTCACCTTATATGGTAACCGATACCGATAAGATGGAAGCCGTTATTGACGACGCATATATCCTTATTACCGATAAGAAGATTTCAAATGTTCAGGAAATTCTTCCTCTTCTTGAGCAGATAGTTAAGGCAGGTCAAAAGCTTGTTATTGTTGCAGAGGACGTTGAGGGCGAGGCTCTTTCGACAATTCTTGTGAATAAGCTTCGCGGAACATTTACCTGCGTATGCGTCAAGGCTCCGGGCTTTGGCGACAGAAGAAAGGAAATGCTTCAGGATATTGCAATTCTTACAGGCGGCGAGGTTATCACCTCCGACCTCGGACTTGAATTAAAGGACGCTACTGTTGAGTCACTCGGCAGAGCGAAGCAGGTAAAGATTTCAAAGGAAAATACAATTATCGTTGACGGCGCAGGCTCGTCGGACGCTATAAAGGCTCGCGTTGCCCAGATCCGTTCGCAGCTTGAGGCTACAACAAGCGAATTCGACAGAGAAAAGCTTCAGGAAAGACTTGCAAAGCTTGCAGGCGGCGTTGCAGTTGTACGCGTAGGCGCTGCAACCGAAACCGAAATGAAGGAAAAGAAGCTGCGTATTGAGGACGCTCTTGCGGCTACAAAGGCTGCTGTTGAAGAGGGCTGCGTAGCAGGCGGCGGCGTTGCGCTTCTCAACGCTATCCCCGCTGTTAAAAAGCTGCTTGACGAAACGGATGACGCTGACGAAAAGACGGGCGTAAGAATTGTTCTTAAGGCAATTGAAGAGCCTGTTCGCCAGATAGCCGCAAACGCAGGACTTGAGGGCAGCGTTATTATTGACGGTATTCTCCGTTCGGGTAAGACGGGCTACGGCTTTAACTTCGCGAAGGAAGAATATACCGATATGTTTGAAGCAGGTATTCTTGACCCGACAAAGGTTACCCGTTCAGCTCTCCAGAATGCGGCTTCAGTAGCGGCAATGGTTCTTACAACCGAGTCGCTTGTTGCCGATATTCCCGATCCCCAGGCTGAGGCTGCGGCGGCTGCCGCAATGGCTTCCCAGGGCGGAATGTATTAAAAAATAAATTAAAAGAAATACGCGTCAGTGCTTACTGGCGCGTATTTTTATACTTTCAAAAACCAATAAATTGTGTATAAATATACCAAAATATGGTAAAATAACTAATAATTAAACATTTTTTGAGAAAAAATAAAAGTTTTACTTGACTAAACTGAATTTTTTGAGTATTATTATACCATCTAAAACTATAAAAAGTGGGGGACTATTTTGAATTCTGTTCGTTCAGACGAAATTAAAAGGAGTTCGGATGAAGCCCTCGCGCAAATGGCGCAGAACGGAAACCGTGACGCTGAAAATGAACTTGTTGTCCGCGCGCTTCCTACGGTTAAATTTCTCGTCGGCACTTTCTCAAGTCCCGATAATTCCGTAGGTGAGGACGATTTTATTCAGGAAGCTTTGCTCGGTGTTCTCTCCGCCATTCATTCTTACAATAAGGATAGAGGAGCAGGGTTTATGACCTTTGCTTCACGGTGCGCTCTTAACCGCGTTTTGACCTTTTCCAAAAAGACGTCATCGCACTCTATTCCCGTTCTTTCACTTGGCGATTCCCCATTGGCAAATCAGCTTTTGTCTGAGCCGGAGGCGCTGTTGGTAGCGGATGAAAGCTATAAAAAGTTCATAAAGTCGGTTCGTCTTGCTTTGACCGAGACCGAGCTTAAGGTGCTTAACTGTTATCTTAAGGGATTAAGCTATGAAAAAATCTCTTCTGAAACGGGACTTACACCCAAAGCGGTTGACAACGCTCTTTTCAGGGCGCGTAAAAAAATCAAGGCAATGCGTTGACTATATATGGCCTATAGCTCAAGAGTAGAGCATTTTGTATTTATTTACCGAAGGACGACGGTGCAATTCCGCCAAAGGTCAAAAATAAAAGCGAGGTAGCCAAAATGTACGAAGACAAGACCCTTACTTGTAAGGATTGCGGTAAAGAATTTGTATTTACTGCAGGCGAGCAGGAGTTTTACGCAGAAAAAGGCTTTGTAAATGAGCCTTTACGCTGTAAGGAATGCCGTGACGCTCGCAAAGCTGCCGCAAGGGGCGAAAGAGAATGGCATACAGCCATCTGTGCTAAGTGCGGCAAAGAAGCAAAAGTCCCGTTTATGCCCCGTGATGACCGTCCCGTATACTGCAGCGAATGCTTTGCAGAAATAAAGGGCGAAGAATAAATCATAAAAAGATTTATTGAAAAACCAGCCGTCGGGTTAATCACCCGTCGGCTGGTTTTTATTCTTGCGTTCCTTCAAAAAATCAAGCACGGTTTTTAATGGTATGTTTGCCCTTACTCTTCGTTAAAAATACTCGCAATACACAAAGTATTACTGCGTTTTTTGCCTCGATTAAGAACAAACCTACACCTTAAAAACTGTTTCACACAAAAGGCGTTAAGGTTTTCCTTAACGCCTTTTTGCGCGCTTGAATTTTTTTCAGTCACGCTTTTATATTTTTTAGTTTTTATTTTGACTCTTTCTTTTTGAAAAGCTTTCCCAGGTCAATTGAGTTTACCTTTTTGATAAGAGGAGATTCGCTCTTATCAAACCATTTGAGTAAGGCAGAAGCTATAACGCAAGCCATAATTCCCGAGAAAATACCGATTATCATTCCGCCGATAACGTCAGTCGGATAGTGAACGCAAAGGTAAATTCTCGAACAAGCCGTGCCAAGAGCAATAACGGGGAAGAGCCATGCTATGTACTTTTTATTGTTTCTTGCAAAGGT
Organism: uncultured Clostridia bacterium; assembly: GCA_937884975.1. Classification (GTDB taxonomy): domain Bacteria; phylum Bacillota; class Clostridia; order Oscillospirales; family Acutalibacteraceae; genus Fimenecus. The sequence continues at coordinate 27,712 of CAKZZS010000054.1, forward strand.
AATGCACATTGAAACCGCGATTTCAAACGCGCCGGTTGTGTGACCCGACGGGAAGCTCTTGTCGCTTTCTTCGTGAGCGCCGACTGCCTGCCACCACTTGTAGAAAACGTCATCCTGAAGCGTGACATAGGGTCTTGCGCGGTCAATAAGCGGCTTTGCGATGAGGTTCGTTATAAGCGTGCCTAAAAATATTGCGAAAAACAGCGGCGCGCCGTATTTTCTCGTCTTTTTGAAAAGGCAGAGAACAATTGCGACAAGCATCATCGGAATAACAAATAATTCGTCACCGAAAAAGGTGAAAATATTTGCAACAACCGTCATAAATGCGCTCTGGATGTGTGAGAATGCCGTAAAGATGGCATAGTCAAAGCCGTGGAAGGTTTCGTTGAGCCATTCGCCGACGGTAAGAAGAGGTAAATACATCTTAATCATCTCCGTTTCATTTTGTATCCTTTATTATATCAAAAAAGAAAAATAATTCAATATCATTTTAAAGGTTGACTTGAGGGTGCAGTAAAAATTATAATATGTACGGGTGAACAATATGACTGAAATACAAAAATTCCTTTTTGAAAATCAGGATTTAAAATACCGCGATTTTTCTTCAAAGCTTATTCCGAATATAAAAAAAGAAAAAATAATCGGCGTAAGAGCGCCCGTTCTTAAAGAAAAGGCGAGGCAGATGTATCTTGACGGGACGTATAAAAAGTTCATTTCCCGTCTGCCGCATAAGTACCTTGAAGAAAATTCGCTTCACGGCTATATCCTTTGCCGTATTAAGGATTACGGCGAGCTGATAGACGAAACCGAAAGGTTTTTGCCTTTTATTGATAACTGGGCGGTGTGCGATACGGTAAGACCGGCTGCGTTCAAAAAGCATAAAGAGGAACTGCTCGAAAAAACAGAGGAATGGATTATATCCGAAAGGGAATATACAAAAAGATTTGCAATAGGAATGCTTATGAGCTATTTTCTTGACGGGGATTTCAGGAAAGAACAGCTTGAAAAAGTCGCAAAAGCCGACAGTGAGGAATATTATATCAGTATGATGGCGGCGTGGTACTTTGCTACTGCGCTTGCAAAGCAGTACGAGCCTGCGGTAAAGTACATTGAAAACAAAAGGCTTTTGCCGCTCACTCATAACAGGGCTATCCAAAAGGCGGTTGAAAGCCGACGTATTTCGGACGAGAGGAAGGAATACCTTAAAAAGTTCAGAATAAAAAATTAAGAAATAAAAGATAAAAAATAGAAAATCCCTTGACTTTTTACTGTCGGGGGATTAAAATAAATATAACAGTTGAACAGTTGCTCAACCGTTCAAGGGAGGCGTTATAATGGAAAAGGAAAATAAACAAAGGCTCATAAGAATAATTCTTTCAGCCGTTTTGCTTGCAGCGGCGTTTACCGTAGATAAGCTTCTTTCACTGCCTTTGTGGGCAAGTCTTATTATGTTTCTTGTGCCTTATCTTGTTGCAGGATACGACGTTCTGCTTGAAGCAGGGGAGAACATAATTCATTTCGATTTCTTCGATGAAGATTTTCTTATGGCGCTTGCAACCGTCGGCGCGCTTGCCATAGGCTTTATCCCCGGCGCCAAGCCGCAGTTTGCGGAGGCGGTATTTGTAATGCTGTTCTTCCAGGTGGGCGAATTCTTTGAGGACCTTGCGGAGGATAAGGCAAGAGAATCCGTCACTACGCTGATGGATTTACAGCCGGGAATAGTCCATCTTGACGGTGAAACAGTAACTGACGTCAACGCCGAGGACGTCCCGACGGGCAGCGTAATAATTGTAAAACCGGGTGAAAGAATACCGCTTGACGGCGTTGTTGTTGAGGGCAAAAGCTCTCTTGATACAAGGGCGTTGACGGGCGAAAGCGTACCCCTTGACGTAAAAGAAAACGAAAAAGTTGTTTCGGGCTGTGTGAATATGAGCGGAGTGTTAAAAATCCGCACCTCGTCCGTTTTGAGCGAATCGACGGCGGCAAGAATTCTTGACCTTGTCGAAAATGCGGCGGAGAAGAAATCAAAGAGCGAAAGCTTTATAAGAAAGTTTGCCCGTTACTATACTCCTGCGGTTGTTATCGGCGCATTGATTCTTGCGTTTATTCCGCCGATTATAAGCGGCGATTTTGCCGCTTCCTTTGCAAAATGGCTTTACAGGGCGCTGACCTTCCTTATAGTTTCCTGTCCGTGCGCGCTTGTTGTATCCGTTCCGCTTTCGTTTTTCGGCGGCATAGGCAAGGCGAGCGAAAACGGAATTCTCATAAAGGGTTCGAACTATATGGATATGCTCGCAAACACCACTGCGGTGGTGTTTGATAAGACGGGTACTCTCACACAGGGCGTTTTTCAGGTCAGCGAAGCTAAATGCTTCGGCTGTGAGGAAAAGGAGCTGCTGTTTCTTGCCGCCTCGGCGGAAAAGTTTTCCACGCACCCGATAGCGCAGTCGTTAAGTCAGGCGTACAACGTTTACGGCGAACAGCTTTCTTCTTCTGTTTCCGAGGTCGAAGAAGCGGCAGGACTCGGAGTTAAGGCAAACGTTGACGGAAAAACAGTTCTTGCCGGAAACGTAAGCCTTATGGAAAAATTCGGCGTCGATTACACCGCCTGCGACAAATCGGGAACGGTTGTGTACGTTGCTATGGACGGAGTATTTATGGGATATATTCTCATTTCCGACAGGGTTAAAACGGATATAGTTAAGGCAATTGAAAAAATCAAGCAGCAGGGCGTTCTTTCAACGGTTATGCTTACGGGCGATAAGGAGGAAATAAGCAGGCAGGTCGCGTCCGAGCTTGGTATTGACAGCTATTTTGCCGAGCTTCTTCCCACCGATAAGGTTGAAAAAATTGAAAGCGTTATAGCCGAAAACGAAAGCGGCGCAGTCGTTTTTGTCGGCGACGGAATAAACGACGCTCCCGTTCTCAAGCGCGCCGACGTCGGCGTTGCAATGGGCTCAATGGGCTCCGAAGCGGCGATAGAAGCAGCGGACGTCGTCATAATGGACGATAATCTTTCGAAGCTTTCAACCGCGATTTCGATTTCAAGACGTACCATAGGCATTGCAAAGCAGAATATCTTTTTTGCAATAACGGTAAAGCTTTGCGTGCTTGCGCTGTCGGCTGTCGGTTTGGCTCCGCTTTCGCTTGCGGTATTTGCCGACGTGGGCGTGCTTGTGCTTGCGGTAGTAAACGCAATGAGAGCTTTAAAATAAAAGCTGTTACTAACGCTTGTGCCAGTGACATTTAAAAAAAGAAGAATTATAATAGCCTTGTATAAACGAAGTGCTTTATACTAAATTTTTTACGGAGGTTATTATTATGAAAAAGAATGTTCTGGCAGTTTTGGCAGTTCTTGCCTGTCTTGCGCTTGTAATTTGCGTATTTGCAGCGTGCAAGAGTAAAAAGATCGATACTCCTTCGGAAAGTCCTTCCTCTTCCCAGGAAGCGCAGAGTGTTGAAGCTGAAAGCAACGAAGCAGAGAATGCGGCTTCGGGCGCCATTATAGGCTCGTGGGAATACACAAGCGGCGGTTATGTATACACCTTCAATGAGGACGGTACAGGCAGCTACACCGCAGGCTCAACAGTTATGGAGTTTACCTATGAGGATGACGGAAGCACCGTTAAAATTCTCTATACTGGTAACACCTCGCCTAACGAATTTGCTTATACAATAAGCGGCAACACCCTTTCAATTGAAGACAGCTTCGGCGAAAAGGTTGAGTACACTAAAAAATAAATCAGCTTTTTTCTGTTTTCAGCGGACAGTTTTTAACTGTCCGCTTTTTGCTTTTATTACCACTTGATTTAGTTTAGAAAAAATGTATAATAGTTTTTATGAAAAAAAGAGAAGAAAAAAAGAAAACAGAAAAGAAAACACGCTCCGAGTTTTCAAAAAGATATACGCCGTCATTTGTCGGCTTTTCTGTTATGCTCGCTTTGAGTATGTGTATTGTGTATGTGTTGAGCGTTTTTTCCTTAAGCTATATTCCGCCCGAAAAAAAGGTTGAAACGGAGCCGATGCTCATTGAGGTTCTCGCGCCGTATTCGGAAAAGGTTGAAGTAAAAGAAAAGGAAAAAAAGCAGAATGAATATAAGGTCAATAAAGACGTTGAAGCGTCCGTTGCAACGGGCGATGCAGTTATTGACGAGGACGCAGGCAACCGACCCGTTAAGGACAACACGGTAAGCGTCAGTGAATTAAAGCCCGAGGTTACAAGGGATGTTTCGTCCGTTCCTCCCACAGGTCAGCCGCTTATCTTCGAGTCAAAGCTGACGGGACTTACCTTTGCGTCCACAAATACCACCCAGGGCTGGAACGTAATAGGAAATAATCTTTATTACATAACGCGCGAGCACGGCGTGCTTTTCGGGAACCAGATGATAGACTCCGTCAGATACTTTTTCAATGAGCGCGGAGCGGTGGCTTCGCTTGTAGGCATTGACGTGTCCCGTCATCAGGGCAGTATAGACTGGCAAAAGGTAAGACAGGCGGGAATTGACTTTGCAATTATCCGTGTCGGCTTCCGCGGCTACGGAGAAAAGGGACAGTTAAGCATTGACGACAATTTCCATAAAAACATCAGAGGAGCTCTTGAAAACGGGATACGCGTCGGACTTTATTTCTATTCCCAGGCTGTAAATGTTCAGGAGGCAATTGACGAGGCGAGCGTTGCCGTGCAGCAGGCGAGCGGATACGAGATTTCGTTTCCCATTTACTGCGATACCGAGTTTGCGCAGACCGACCGTAGCGGCAGAGCCGACAGGCTTGACTACGACAAAAGAACCGACTGCGTGGAGGCTTTCTGCGAAACGGTACGTCAGGCAGGCTACATACCCGGCGTTTATGCGAGCAAATCCTTTTACTATCATCAGCTTGACTTTTCCCGTCTTTCGTCATACCAGATATGGCTTGCCCATTACACAAAGGATGTGACTAATTTCGCTTACGGCTATCAGGTCTGGCAGTACACGGACAGCGCGCACGTTTACGGAATTACGCAGAATGCAGTCGATCTGAATATCGCGTTTTACGATTATAAATATTCGAACGATATGTCCTCAAGCGGAGAAAACGTTCTTCTTTATTATGATTACAGTGAAATTGAGCCGTATCAGACAGCCGAAAATATGATAGAAAGCTATGCCTCGGTAGGAACGGATGAGTATTATAATCAGACGCTTTTACAAATCGACTCTTTGGCTATTGAGAGCATAAAGCAGACATATAAAAACGCGCTTGAGGTAGTTCATCTTGCGGTGCTGACTCAAAACCTCTTCAATAATACTACAAGGGATCAAAGTGAAGAGGAACAAACGACAGAAGAAGCGGAAAATTAAAATGTCATTCTGAGCGAAGCGAAGAATCTCAACCGATTCGTAGGGGACGGCGTGTAGAAGTGAAATAAATTCTTGCGAATTTGTGAAGTGTTGTTAAACAACGTGAAGTACGTTTAAAAGAAAACGCGTGAAGTGTTCCTTCGGAACGATAAATGTCATTCTGAACCCAGTGAAAAATCTCAACCGGCTCGTAGGGGCGTTTATTACCGCCCGTAAAGTCAGATGAAAATTAACGGGTGATAACAGAAGAAGCGGAAGATTAAAAAAAGAGGTACTCGTGTGCACAAGTCCGTAAAAAATAGACAATAGAAAAAAAGACCCCCTTGGTGTAGA
>CAKZZS010000055.1 GCA_937884975.1 uncultured Clostridia bacterium
AAAGCATAACTATTGGTAACAGCGTTACAAGTATAGGCAGTTCTGCATTTTACGGCTGTGCCTCGCTTGAAAGCATAACTGTTGACAGCAGCAACACAAAATATTCCTCCTTAAATGGAGTATTGTTTAATAAGGATAAAACAAGCTTGATTTGTTATCCTGCAAGAATAATCGATACGAGCTACTCTATTCCCGACAGCGTTACAAGTATAGGTAGTTCTGCATTTTACGGTTGTGCCTTGCTAACCAGCGTTACTGTTCCCGAAAGCGTTTCAAATATAAACAGTAAAGCTTTTACTAACTGCTCTTCGCTTGAAAATATAACCGTCCTGTCAGATACAGTGACCATTGCAAGCGGTTCTATTCCGTCAAGTATTACTATTATCGCGCACAGCGGTTCAACTGCACAAACTTACGCAAACGAAAACGGAAATCCATTTGTTGTTTACGTTGAACCGACCCCGACGCCTGAATTTACATATACGGTTTCCGACGATCAGGCAACAATAACCGGTTATACGGATCATACCGTAACAGAGCTGAGTATTCCCGCTCAAATAGACGGATACCCTGTAACCAAAATACGTGGCGATGCGTTTTTCAATTTTTCGCTTCTTGAAAGCGTATCGCTTCCCAACAGCGTTACAAGCATAGGTGGTTTTACTTTTTTGCGTTGCACATCGCTTACAAGCATAACAATCCCCGACAGCGTTACAAGTATAGGTAGTTCTGCATTTGTTGGTTGTAGTTCGCTTACAGATGTATATTGCTATATAGGCTCATGTGCTGATATATACTCTTTTGCTGAAACTGTTATTAAGCATTATATCGGCGACTTATCTTCCGACGGCGTTGTCGATATTAACGATATAGGCGCTGTTATAAGTGCAGCAAGCGGAGAAGTTGAACTAAACGAGACTCAGTCAGTTGTTGCCGACTATAACCTTGACGGCGCAGTTGACGGCTTTGACGCGGCTAAGCTTGACAGAGCTTTATATTAAATCTCTGGAAATGGAAAGGACACGGAGTTCTCCGTGTCCTTTATTTTTGTACGGGACGGGTTCCCCGTCCCGTAAAGCATTATCAAACTATATTCGGGTCGGGAAACCCGACCCCTACGATTGTTCTAGAATAATCATACACTGTCGATTTACAATTGGTTATGATTGCTTTCTGTAGGGGCGACCACAGTGTCAAGAGTAACATACCATCCGCCCGTTTAATTTACATCTGACTCTGACGGGCGGCTGATAGCCGCCCCTACAGCAACAGGGCACACTTTCGTGCGCCCTGTTGGTTTATATTATAAATTTTTGATTTTATAATTTTATTCTTCCCTTTCAAGCTTCTTCAAATCATACGGTGTTTCCTGATATACATAATAGTTAAGCCAGTTCGAGAAAAGCAGGTTTGCGTGGGAACGCCAATTGAAAATGATTTTGCCGTCCGGGTCGTCATTTTCAAAATAGTTTTCGGGGATGGACGGATTAAGTCCTGCGTCTAAATCTCTTATGTACTCATTTTTCAAGGTTTCCCTGTCATATTCCATATGACCGAAAATGAATATCTGCCTGCCGCTGTCGGTGGAGAGAAGATGAAGCCCTGCTTTTTCGCTTTCGGCTAAAATGCGAAGCGCTTTAACCCTTTCAACATCCTTTTTATCAACATACGTAAGGCGTGAATGCGGCGCGTAAAATACCTCGTCAAAGCCGCGTACGAGCGGATTCTGGGGACGCGTTACCGTATGGGCAAAAACTCCGCTTAATTTCTTTTCAAGCGGTTTTTTATCTATCCCGTAATGATAATAAAGACCTGCCTGAGCGCCCCAGCAAATATGAACGGTTGAATACACATTTGTCTTTGAAAACTCCATTAGGTCGCAAAGCTCTTTCCAATAGTCAACCTCTTCAAACGGGAGCGTTTCTACGGGAGCGCCCGTGATTATCATACCGTCATAGCGGTTATTTTTAACCTTGTCAAAGGTTGTGTAAAACGCCCTCATATGCTCTTGTGTAGCGTTTTTTGAAACGTGAGAGTCCATCCGAAGCAAAGTCAACTGAACCTGCAACGGGCTATTGGCAAGCACCCTTGCAAGCTGGGTTTCGGTAGCGATTTTCGTCGGCATAAGGTTTACGACAAGAATCTTAAGCGGTCTTATCTGCTGTGAGAGCGCCCTCGCCTTATGCATTACAAAAACATTCTCGTCCTGTAATGACGAATACGCAGGTAAATTTTTCGGAATGATTAAAGGCATTTTATTATTCCTTATTATTTAATTCCGCCTTGCCCTCAGGCGTATCGCGGTAATACTGGGTGTGAGTTTCCCTGTGCTTGGTTGAATTCCAGAGAGCCTCGGCTTTCGGCGCCCAGTCGGCGGCGAATTCCTCACACTTATCGCAAAGGGTGTCAACATCTTCCCTGTTTATAAGGTCGGAGCTTTTCGCCTTTGTCTTTTTAATCATATCCCTTAAAATTTCGGGATTTTCAAGCATGGGACACGGACGAAGATGATTATCGTTAAACGGCTGTCCCTTATGATAAGCCATAAACAACGGACTCTGAAGCGCTTCAAGCAGAGTCTTTTCGCGAATATTGGAGTCCGAATAGTGAATGAACACGCAAGGCTCCATATCGCCTGCGGAGTTAATATGAAAATAGTTTCGTCCGCCTGCAATACAGCCGCCTACATACTCGGCGTCGTTCTGGAAATCCATAACGAAAATCGGTTTGCCCTCTTTGCCGTTACGCACCTTGCGCAGCCACTTATACATATGCGTTCTCTGTTCGCTTGTGGGGATAAGCTCGGGAGTTCCCGTATGACCGACGGGCATATAGTTGAAATACAGCGCAAATTTAGCGCCCTTACTGACGAGCATATCCATAAACGCATCATCCGTTACCGCTTCAACATTTTTTCTTGTGTAGCAGACGGAAACGCCGAAAAAGCACTTATTCTTCTTAAGCAAATCCATTGCCTTAACGGTTGTCTGATATGCGCCCTCGCCTCTTCGCCAGTCATTTGACTCTTCAGTACCCTCAAGGCTCAACGCAAGCGAAAGGTTACCGACGCGGTTCATTTCCTTACAGAGCTTTTCGTCAATAAGAGTCGCATTTGTGTAGGCAAGGAAAATACAGTCGGGGTTGTCCTCGCAAAGCTTAATTATATCGTCCTTACGGATAAGCGGCTCGCCGCCCGTAAGCATATAAAGATGAGTTCCAAGCTCCTTACCCTGGGAAACGATACTTTGCATTTCGTCAAAACTTAACTGGTTCTTATGACCGTACTCAGCCGACCAGCAGCCCTTACAGTGAAGGTTGCACGCGCTCGTCGGGTCAAAGAGAAGCAAAAACGGAATATTACATTTATACTTTTCCCTGTTTGCCCTGACTGCCTTTGTTCCGTAAAGACCTGCGTCAATGCCGAAGGACATAAGCAGCGTTCTTACCGTATGGCGGTCAACGTCATTTATAATGTTAAGTCCGAACTGCGTCCAGACGTTTTCATTGTCGCTAACCGCTTCAAGCATTTTCTTAAAATTCTCGGGAGGAAAAATCTTTGAAAAAATCGGCGAAATGCGCTTGACAAGCTTCTTCATATTCTCCTGCGGATTTTTGTCAACGTACTTTAAAATCCTGTCCAGCATAAAGCCGAGAACAGACTTTTGAACAAAATGCTTGCTTGCCATAACTTCCCCTCCTTAAAATAATATTCGAAATAGAATTTTAACATAAATGACGTGCTATGTCAATTAAATAAATAACAGTTTTCAAATAATAATTTCTCTCATTCCTGACAAGAATAATAACAGTTTTGACCGGAGTTGAGTAATTTAATCATGAAAACTGCACAAATCAGAAAAAATCTTAAAAAAAGCATCAGAAAACTGTATAAGCAATATAGCTTTTGCCTTAAAACGAACACAAACGCATGGCTTACGGATAACTACTACTGCTTTGAGCGCGACGCAAAGCAGCTTGAAAAGTTCTTTTCTTCCGTCAGAAACCGCAGCGTCTGTTCGCTTTTAAGCGATATATATGAAAAATGTCAGCCGATTTTTGATAACAGCCTTTTTTCGGACGAAAAGAGTCAGGCGAAAATTCTTAATGACGAAGGAACAAGTATTCTTTTCTTTGAATACGCGCCGATTATTCTTAAAAGCATTATTCTCATCCGCGCAGGGGAAAAACCCGAAGATGAGCTTCTTACGGAAAAATGCGTGCGCGCGCTGAAAGCAGTTGACGAAACGGACTATGAGCAGCTGTGCAAAGACTTCTGTGAAAACGAAAAGCTGCTTGAAACAGACTCGTACTACTCTCTCTTTCCGCCCGAGGTAAAAAGCGTTTACAGAAAAAGGATTTTTTCCCTTTCAAAAAAGGACGGCAAAAGCGAAAAGCAGATAATTGAAAAGCTTTTGGGCGACCAGAGGCATATTGGCTTTCGTCTTTTTAAGAAAAGGGAAAATAAAAACACTTTTCTTGTTTTTATTGAAATACTGCTTGCGGTATTGTTCGCTCTTAGCATATCGCTTTTTTTAAGAAAACCTCTGCTTTTTATTCTATTTCTCTTTCCCGTCTGGCAGATACTTGACTCGTTTATTTCCGTTTCCCAGATGAAAAAAAATCCGCCAAAGCAGATTTTAAGGCTTGAGGGCGACTGCGTCCCCGACAACGCAAAAACACTTGTCACGGTTTCAATGCTTTTACCTAACGCCAAAAATTGCAGTCAAACCGAAAAGCACCTGACAAGGCTTTATTCAAGCAACAGGGACAAAAATATCTACTTTTGTCTGCTCGTGGACAAAAAGGAGTTTTCCTCGCCCGAAAAGCCCGACGACAAGGCGAATATAAACGCTCTTTCACGCGTTATAGAAAAGCTTAACGCCGCTTACTCAAACCGCTTTCTGCTCTTTGTCAGAGGGCGAGAGTATTCAAAAACGGGTTCTGTTTTTACGGGGAAAAACAGAAAGATGGGCGCTTTGTGCTCGCTTGTAAAGCTTATTCGCCGAAATGAAAACGACTTTGAAACGATAGTCGGCGACAAAAGCGTTATTGAGGACTTTAAATATATTCTTGCTCTCGACTCGGACACAAGGCTCGGTTTTATGACCGCCCACAAGCTTATTATGACCGCGCTTCATCCCTTAAACCGCGCTGTCGTTGACAAAGAGAGCAGAGCGGTTAAAAGCGGCTACGGCATTTTTTCTTTACGGGTGCAAAACCGCGTTCTCGAAGAAAACGATACCAGTTTTTCGCTCCTTATGTCGGGAAGCGGCGGCTCAAGCGCCTATGACGAGCTTTGCAGCGAGCGATTTTCGGACGTATTTGATTCGGGAATTTTTGCAGGCAAGGGACTTATTGACGTCAAAGCGTATGACGAGGTTATACTTGACCGCTTCAAGGACGAAAAAATACTCAGCCACGATATTATCGAAGGCGAGTTTCTTAAAACGCTTTTTGTGTCCGACGCCCAGGTTCAGGACTCATTTCCAAAGAGCGAGCATTCGTATTTATCCAGGCTTCACAGGTGGATTCGCGGCGACTGGCAGAATATCGGCTTTCTTCTCCCGTCTCCGTCCGCGCTTAAGGGAAATGAGAAAAATTCCCTTTCGTTTATTTCAAGGTATAAGCTTTTTGAAAATTTAAGGCGAAGCGTAACAGCCGTTTTTGCGCTTTTGCTTTTAGTGAGCAGTGTCTTTTTTTCAAATCCCATTCGGGAGGTTATGATTTCCGTTTCGCTTTTAAGCGTATTTTCAGGCGAACTCATTTCATTTTTCAAGGCGCTTTTTTCGGGCGGAACGGCTATGCTTTCAAGGCTTTACTACTCCGCAGCCGTACCCGAAGCGCTTTCAAGGCTTACGCAGGCGGCAATAAATCTTATAATGCTTCCCGTCACCGCCTTCAAAAGCGCTTCCGCCGTTTTAAGGGCGCTTTTCCGCCAGCTTATCTCAAAGAAAAAACTGCTTGAATGGACAACCGCAGCGGACAGTGAAAAAAGCAACAATTTTTTCCGTATTCTTATAAACAATACCCCGTCCGTTTTGACCGCGGCAATTCTTTTTTACTTTCATTCGCCTTACACCGTGCTTTGCGGAATACTTTTCCTTTTCAATATTCTCTTTGAGTATTTCTCGCAAAAGCCGATTAAAAGGGATGACGGCGAAATTGACGCGCTGACAAAGGAACGACTGCTTTCCCATGCCGCCGCGCAGTGGAAATACTATGAGGATTACTCTTCGGGAAAGGACAATTATCTTCCTGCAGACAATGTTCAGTTTTCGCCCGTTTTCAGGGTTGCGCACCGCACCTCGCCTACTAACATCGGCTTAATGCTCGTCTGCGTTCTGATGGCGGAAAAAAGCGGCTTTATAGGCGAAAAGGAAATGCTTGAACGAATCGAAAAATCGGTTACAAGTATTGAAAAACTTGAAAAATACAGGGGAAATCTCTATAACTGGTACGACACGCTGACGCTCTCACCGCTCGAACCGAGGTTTGTTTCAACCGTTGACAGCGGAAATCTTTTATGCTCTCTCACCGCTCTCAAGCAGGGACTTAAAGGCTATGGCAAAAACACAAAAAGGACCCGGGAACTCATAAACAGAATTGAAAAAATAATTGACGAAACCGACCTTACCTTTCTTTATAACAAAAAGCGGCATTTATTCCACATCGGCTTTGACGTAACCGAAAACGCCCTTTCCTCTTCTTACTATGACCTTATGATGAGCGAAGCGAGAATGACAAGCTACTTTGCGGTAAGCAGAAGAACGGTTGACAAAAAGCACTGGGGTGCGCTTTCAAGGCTTCCCGGAAAAGCAGGCCGATACACAGGCCCGCTTTCTTGGTCGGGAACAATGTTCGAATACTTTATGCCGAATATTTTTCTTCCTGCAAAGAAGAACACCTTTTCCTATGAGGGTCTGCGCTTTTGCCTTTACTGTCAGTCTCTTTACGCAAAGAAGAAGAAAATCCCCTGGGGCGTCAGCGAAAGCGCATTCTACAGCTTTGACAGCGATTACAATTACCAGTACAAGGCGCACGGAATTAACCGCTTAAGACTCAGCCGCGCCAATGAAAACGACGTTGTTATAAGCCCGTACTCGTCTTACCTTGCTCTCCCCTTTTCTCCCAAAAAGGCTTCTGCAAATATAAAAAGGCTTGAGCGGCTTCATCTTCTCGGTCCTTACGGACTTTACGAGGCGGCTGATTTCACAAGAGACAGAACGGAAAACAGGGAATACAGAATTATTAAAAGCTATATGGCTCACCATATAGGAATGAGTATGCTTTCCGTTTTTAACGCTACGGACTCCTTTGCGGTTCAGAAGCTGTTTATGAGCGACCTCGATATGGCGGCAGGAAACGCGCTTCTTGACGAGCAGATACCCACCTACACGCCGATTCTTAAAAATATCAGCAAAAGAACAAAAAAGCAAAAGGACGAAAGACGCGAGAGATTTGTAAAGGAGCGAAACTCCTTTTCCGTTCTTAATCCCAAGGCACAGGCGTACTCAAACGGCGAATGGACCCTTACGGTTTGTGAAAACGGCGTGACGAAAAGCACCTACCGCGACAAATGTATTTTCAGGCACAGCGAGGATATGCTTTTTTCTCCGAACTCGGTTACGGCGATTTTCAGGGCGAACGGAGTTAAAAAGCATTTTTCGCCGTTTATGAATCTTGACGAAAAGGAAAAATACAGCTGTGTTTTCAAGGAGAACGAGGCTCAAATAACCTATCTTGACTCCGACGTAAAGCTCACCCAACGGCTTTCGGTTCACAGGTTTCTCCCTTTAGAAAAAAGAAGCTTCACTTTGCAGAATCTTTCAAAAAGACGGCTTGACGGGGAGCTGATTATTTACCTTGAGCCGTGCCTGACGGACTTTCAGACACAGAAAAGCCATCCCGCGTTTTCAAATCTTTTTGTCACGGACTCCTTTGACGAAAAGGAAAAAATACTTTCGTTTTCAAGGCGTGACAAAAACTTTGACAACCAGATGGCGTTAAGCTGCGGCTTTTTAAAAGACACCCCGTTTTCCTTTACCTGTAAAAGGGAAAATGTTTTAAAAAGACCTTACGGAATTTTTTCGCTTGAAAACTTTGACAACAATTTTTCCGCCCAAAGCGGAATTCCCGACTGCTGCGGACTTTTTTCGGTTCGGGTAAGTCTTTCTCCGAAAGAGAAAAAGACCTTTACGCTTTTCTTTGCGGCTGAAAAGGACAGTAAAAAGAGTGAGGAAATCATAGTTTCGGGAAGACGAAACGGCTCGCTCTCCTCCTTTGAAAACGCGAACGCCGTTTTGGGCTCCTCTTCGCAGACCTCGGTGCTTGCAAGGGAAATACTGCCTAATCTGATTTTTACTCCCGTTCTTAAAGAAAAAACGGTTAATGCAATAAGCAAAAATGAAAGAGCGGTTGACGCGCTGTGGAGTATGGGCATCTCGGGAGACCGACCCATTATTCTTTTCCCGTTTGAAAGCACGGGTGATTTAACTTTTCTCTCAAGGCTTCTTAAAATCCACACCTGCTTTATAAATTCGTTTATAAAAAATGACCTTGTAATACTGTGTGACAGTCAACGAAAAAATGAAATTAAAAGGTTTCTAAAGGAAGAGGGAAAAAGCCGGGGCGATATTTTTATAATTGAAAAAGATAAATATGACGAAAGCGCGGTTAATTTCTTATATGCCTGCTGCTCGTTTCTTGCCGAAAACAAAATTGAGGAAAAGAAGCAGGAAAACAGGTTTTCAAAGATAAAAATTCTCTGCGGCAAAAGGAAGGAAAGTGAAAATTCGCTTTTAAAGGACGGATATGAAATCAACGTTTCCCCCGTCTTGCCCTGGTGCTTTATTTATTCCGACGACTGTTTCGGAACGCTTTTAACAGACAAGGGGCCCGGGTTTTCGTATTACTCGAATTCCTTCCTCAATAAGCTGACGCCTTGGTCAAACGACACAAGAACGGACCTTAACGGTGAAATGCTGCTTATAAAAACGGAAAACGGGTATTATAATCCGCTGCTGCAGTCAAACGTGACGTTTTTAAAGGATAAAGCGGTTTACAAAAGCATTTGCGATAATATTGAATTCACCGTGGAAATAAACGTTGAAAACGGCGAAAAACACATTCTTTTAAAGGCGCTTAATTTAACCGATAAAAAAAGAAGCATCAAGGCAATTTATTCAGCCGAGCCTGTTTTGTCCTTCGAAAAGGGCAAAGAAAGGCTTTTGAAAATTGAAAACACAGACGAAAAAATCACTTTTTCAAATCCGCTGAATACGGATTTTAATGGAAAAATGACTCTTTCGACTCCCGACGCGGATATTCTTATTTTTGATAAGCTCTCGCTTTTTGGCGGAGAGTGGAAAAAGCATTCAAATAAAATAAGCGCTTATCCCGTTGCGGCTCTCGGAAAGGAAATCTTACTCGAAAAGGAAGCTGAAATTTCTTTTACGCTCGGCTACGAAGGCGGCGAAAAAAGCACTATTTCAAAGCTTAAAAACGAAATTGAAATCCACTCTCCCGATAAAAACCTTGACGCGCTTGTAAACACTTTTTTACCCATCCAGATTATAAGAGGCCGCCTTCAGGCGCGCACGGGCTTTTACCAGTGCTCGGGAGCATACGGCTTTCGGGACCAGATTCAGGATACACTGTCGCTTTGCGTTCTCTCTCCCGAAAGGCTGCGCAGACAAATTTTCATTAACGCCTCGGCTCAGTTTACCGAAGGCGACTGTATGCACTGGTTTCACGTTTTACCCGACGGAAAAATAAAGGGCGTAAGAACCCGTTATTCGGATGACAGACTCTGGCTTGTAAAGGCGGTTTGCGAATATGTTAAAGCTACCGGGGACTCAAAAATTCTTTATGAAAACGCGCCGTTTCTCAAGTGCGAACAGTTAAAGGAAAACGAAACGGAAAGATATATTGAAACCTATCCGTCGGAAGAGTACGGGGCGATTTTTGACCACTGCGTAAGAGCAATTGAAAAAAGCCTTGTTTTCGGAAAGAACGGTCTTCCGCTGATTTTGGGCGGTGACTGGAACGACGGGTACAACACCGTAGGCAGAAAGGGAAACGGAGAGAGCGTATGGCTCGGCGAATTTCTTATAACGGTGCTTGAGGACTTTTGCGCGCTCTGCGACGAAAAGAGAAAGGAAAAATACTCTTCACTTGCCGCTTCGCTTCGTCAGGCAATTGATAAAAACGCGTATTCCGACGAAAGATATGTAAGAGCCTTTCTTGACGACGGGAGCGCTCTCGGGAACGAAGACAGCGAGGAATGTAAAATCGACTCGCTCTCCCAGTCCTTTGCGGTATTTTGTAAAATGCCCGACAAAAAAAGAGTGACGGCGGCGCTTGAAAACGCCGAAAGTCAACTTGTTGACAGAGAGCACGGACTCATAAAGCTTTTTTCGGAAGGCTTTGAAAATGACAGGCGCGCAGGCTATATTTCCGCCTATCCCGTAGGGCTTCGGGAAAACGGCGGTCAGTACACCCACGCGGCGGTATGGCTGTGCAAGGCGTTTATTGAAAACGGTCAGGCGGACAAGGGATACGAGCTGCTCTCGCTTTTAAATCCGCTCAATAAGTACGAAAACGTTTCAGACGCAAAAATGTATATGACGGAGCCTTACTTTCTTGCAGGCGACGTGTATTCGGCAAAGGGCGTCTGCGGCAGAGGCGGCTGGTCAATTTATTCGGGTAGCGCAGGCTGGTATTACAAAACCGTTATAGAGGACATCTTCGGAATTAAAAAAGAGGGTAAAAAAATCTTTATTAAGCCGAGCTTTCCGTCGGAATGGGATAAATGCGTTCTCACTCTCACTCTTGAAGAAGAAAAATACGAAATCGAGTATTTCAGAAATTCAAATACCGGACTTTTTATTGACGGTGAAAAAAGCGACTTTCTCACCCTTGACGGCAAAAGTCATAAAATAATTGTAAATTTCTGTGGAAAAACGAATGAGTGTATGGTATAATTATATCTTGAATTTGATTTACAAAGGAGAGAAAAACTCATGAAGTTTTTCACGGACTATACGAGCGTTAAGTTCACCGGACTTAAGCACATTTTCGACGTGAGTGAAAATTTTCTTGAAATCGGCGGTATGACGATTAAGTGGTACGGCGTGATTATTGCGTTCGGCTTCCTGCTTGCGGTGCTGTTCGGCGGAAGAATGGCGTATAAGTACAAGGTAAACCTCAACCATATGGTCGACGTGCTTATTTTCGGAACAGTCGGCGGAATTGTCGGAGCGAGGCTTTACTACGTCATTTTCGAGTGGTCCTACTACAAAAATCATCTTGGCGAAATCGTACAGATATGGAACGGCGGACTTGCGATTTACGGCGGAATTATCGGCGGACTGATTATGGCTTATTTCGTCTGCAAAAAGCATGAGATGAGCATGGGTCAGTTACTTGACTTCATCGGCATGAGCCTTCTTATCGGTCAGGGAATCGGCCGCTGGGGAAATTTCGCAAATCAGGAGGCTTTCGGCACAAACACCACCGCTCCGTGGGGAATGTTAAGCGATAAAACAACGGCTTATCTTACCGAGCATTTTTCGGAAATTACCGCAAAGGGAATTACAATTGACCCCTCACAGCCCGTTCACCCGACCTTCCTTTACGAATCGCTTTGGTGCCTTCTCGGCTTTGCCATTCTTTACTTTTTGAGCAGAAAATACTATAAATTCAACGGTCAGCTTTTCTTATGCTACGCTATATGGTACGGCTTAGGCAGAACCATAATCGAGGGCTTTCGGACGGACAGCCTTTACCTTGCGGCTACAAATATCCGGGTTTCCCAGGCTCTCTCATTAGGACTTGTAATCTGCTGTACGCTTTTACTCATAGCAAAGTTTGTTGAACTGAAAAAGAACCCTGCAGGGGAAAATAAAGAGGTGGCAACGGAAAATGGCTCTGATAATTGACGGAAAAAAAGTATCCTCGGCGGTTAAAGAGGATGTTAAAAAAAGTGTGGAAGAACTTAAAAAGCAGGGCGTAAATCCCTGTCTTGCGGTTATAATCGTCGGTAATAATCCGGCTTCAAGAACGTATGTGAACAACAAGAAAAAAGCGTGTGAGGAAACGGGGATTATTTCAAAGGAAATTGCCCTTGACGAGGGCACCTCAACCGAGCAGTTACTTGAAATAATCGAAAAGCTGAACCTTGACAGAGACGTAAACGGAATACTCTGTCAGCTTCCCGTACCCGGGCACATTGACGAAAGCAAGGTAATTTCCGCAATTTCTCCCGATAAGGACGTTGACGCTTTTCACGCGGTAAACGTCGGAAAGCTTCTTCAGGGTGTTCAGAGCTTTCAGCCCTGTACGCCTGCAGGCATAATTAAAATGCTCGATTATTACAATATCGGAATTGAGGGTAAAAACTGCGTTATTATCGGCAGAAGCAATATTGTCGGCAAGCCTATGTCAATGCTGCTTTTACAGAAAAACGGCACGGTTACAATTGCCCATTCAAAGACGAAAAACCTTAAGGAAATTACAAAAACCGCCGATATTCTTGTTGCGGCGGTCGGAAGGGCGAATTTTGTCACTGCCGATATGGTTAAGGACGGCGCGGTTGTTATTGACGTCGGAATTAACAGAAATGAAGACGGAAAGCTCTGCGGCGACGTTTTATTTGACGAGGTCGAAAAAAAGGCGTCATATATCACTCCCGTCCCCGGCGGAGTTGGTCCCATGACCGTATCAATGCTTCTTGAAAACACCGTTACGGCGGCAAAAATTCAGAATAATTTAAAATAATGAATTGACAGACTCAAAACTCAATGCTAAACTCTCCTTGGACTTTTTTACAAGGGGAGTTTTATGTTGGAAAAAAAGAAGCTTAATGTTAAGGATATTTCACTTATTGCCCTGTTTGCGGCGGTAATGGCGGTATGCGCGTGGCTGACCTTTCCCGTGTCGCCCGTACCCGTTACGCTTCAGACCTTCGGCGTCTTTCTGACGCTGTTGCTTTTAGGCGGAAGAAACGGCACTTTTTCAATTCTCATTTACATTCTTCTCGGTCTTGCAGGCGCTCCTGTTTTTTCCGGCTTTAAGGGCGGACCCTCCGCGCTTCTCGGACCTACGGGCGGATACATTACGGGCTTCATTTTTATCGGGCTTATCTTTCTTTTATGCGAAAAGCTTATAAGCGACTCCCTGACAGCAAAAACCGTTTCGCTTTTAATCGGTCTTGCGGTCTGTTACGTCTTCGGCACGCTGTGGTTTACCTTTGTATTTAACGGAGAAGAAAAGGTAACGTTTTATTCGGCTCTTTCAATGTGCGTTCTGCCGTTTATCATTCCCGACCTGTTAAAGCTTATTGCGGCAGTTTTATTAAGCAAGGCTCTTAAACCCGTACTCAGCAAATCCGTACGCTGAGTGCGGATTTTGTTTAATATGGCATTATTTTGTTTTTTTATTGAAAAAAATGTATATTTATGCTATTATTATTTATTATATAAAAAATAGAAGGGGGAAAGCAAATGAACACGCAGGTAATCATAATATTTGCTCTTTACGTTCTGATGATGATAGGCATCGGAATTCTTTTCTACAAAAAGAACAATTCCATTAAAGACTATGTGCTCGGCGGAAGAAGCCTTAACCCCTGGGTTACGGCAATGAGCGCGCAGGCGTCGGATATGAGCGGTTGGCTTTTAACCGGTCTTCCGGGTCTTGCGTACATCTCCTTGGCAGGTACAAAGGAAGCTGTCTGGACTGCTTTGGGTCTTGGACTCGGCACCTATCTCAACTGGCTTTTCGTTGCAAAGCGTTTTCGCGCGTACACCGAAGCGGCAGGCGATTCGCTGACAATGCCGACTTATTTCGAAGCGCGTTTCAGGGTAAAAAGCAAGGCTCTTAAAATAATCTGCGCTATGTTCATTCTTTTCTTTTTCCTCATTTATACCGCTTCAATGTTTGTTGCAGGCGCAAAGCTTTTTGTAAACGTATTCGGCATTTCTTACGGTAAGGCTCTCGCATTAGGCGCGGTTGTTATTATCACCTACACCACCCTCGGCGGCTTTCTTGCGGTTTCGTGGACGGATTTTATTCAGGGAATTCTTATGTTCTGCTCCCTTGTTGCAGTTCCTCTGATTATGATTTTCAAGGACCCGAGAGTTCCTTCAGCAGACGGGATTGCGGCTGTTAAGGACGGATTTTTAAACATCTTCCCCGACAGTAATTTTTCAGGTCTCGTTATAGCCTCTGCTCTCGCGTGGGGTCTCGGCTATTTCGGTCAGCCTCACATACTTGCAAGATTTATGGGTATCAAAAAGCCGTCGGGCATCCGCCCTGCAAGAGTAATCTCAATGATATGGGTTATTATTTCAATGGCAGGCGCGCTTATGGTCGGTATGGTCGGAAAGGTTTTCTTTAAGGGCACTCCCCTTTTAGACAAGGAAACGGTATTTATGGACTCCATTCAGGCGCTGTGTCCGCCTATTCTTGCAGGCATTCTGCTTTCGGCTATTCTTGCGGCGATTATGTCAACGGCTGATTCCCAGCTTCTTGTTTCTTCATCCGCATTTGCAAACGATATCTACGCCGCCTTTGACAAAAAGGCAAGCGACAAAAAGCTTATGTGGATTTCAAGAGCGTCCGTTATAGTCATTTCGCTTATCGCCGTTGCAATTGCTGCAAATCCCGAAAGCGAGGTTTTCGGAATAGTTTCTTACGCCTGGGCAGGCTTCGGCGCGGCATTCGGTCCGGCAGTCCTCTTCTCGATTTTCTGGAAGAGAATGAACGCTCCGGGCGTTTACGCAGGCATTATTTCCGGCGGCATTTCAACTATTATTTTCCATTTCCTGGGCACACTTAATATTGAGGGCTTCTGGGGAAAGATTTTCGGCATTTACGAAATTCTGCCGGCGTTTATTATTTCATCAATTCTCATTGTTGTTGTTTCGCTTCTTACAAAGGCTCCGTCCGAAGAAATTCAGGAGGAGTTTGAAAAGGCAAAGCAGCTTGCAAATGCAAAGGACTAAAGAGGTAATTAAAGTGATAGAAAGAGTTAATTCACAAAATCTTGAAGAGTACGAAAGCTTTATAAAAAGTCACCCCAAGGGTCTTTTTCAGCACTCGTCAAAATGGGGAAAGGTAAAAGACGCGTGGAAATGGGAAGCAATAATGCTAAAGGATGACAACGGCGTTATAAAAGGCTCAGCTTCCGTTTTAATCCGCTTTATCCCCGTGGTTAAGTATTCGCTTTTCTATGTTTGCCGAGGCTTTGCCGCCGACGAGGACGATTTTGAAACCTTTGACGCTCTTTTTGACGGTCTTCTGGACCTTGCGAAGGAATACAAGGCTTACTGCATTAAAATCGACCCCGAAATCACGGTTAAAAATGAGGAATACAAAAAGCATCTTCTTGAAAAAGGCTTTAAGGAGCTTAATCCCGGTTGTATGGATTTTGAAAACGTCCAGCCGAGGTTTGTTTACTGCTTTGACTACAACGGTATGAACGAGGAAGAGCTTATGCTCACCTTCAAGCCCGACTACCGCACGCGTATAAGAAAGGCTCCCAAAAAGGGAGTTGAGGTTAAGGTAATGGGCGTTGAAGCGCTTGACGACTTTGTTTCAATAATGAAAGAAACGGGCGAACGCGACGGCTTCTCTACACGTCCGAAATGGTATTTTGAAAAAATACTTAACTGTATGGGCGAGGACGCAAGGCTCTATATGGCGTATTACGAAGGCAAGGCTATTGCAGGCACTCTTGCAATAAAATGGGGTCAGAACGTAATGAAATATCAGTACGGCGCTTCCTCAAACGCCCACAGAAACGTGTATCCGAACTACGCTTTGCAGTGGGCTATGATGCAGTGGGGTATGGAATGCGGCTGTAAGGTGTATGATTTCGGCGGAATAAGCGGCGACTGTCAGAACCCAGACAACCCCCATTACGGTCTTTGGCGCTTCAAGCACGGCTTCGGCGGTTATATGAAGGAGTTTATAGGCGAATTTGACTATGTTTTAAAGCCTGTTGTATACAAGGGCTTTAATATCGCAAATGAAATCAGGAAAAAATTATGAACGAATACGTTATTAAAAAAGAGGATTTAAAGCACAATATTTCTCTTATAAAAGAAAAGGCAGGCAACGAGGTAATCGGAGTTTTAAAGGCTGACGGTTACGGGCTCGGCAGGGATTTTCTCTCTTCGGTTCTTAAAGAAGAGGGCATTACCTCCTTTGCGGTTGCCGAGGTCAGCGATATTGAGCCGTTGAGAAAAAATGTTCTTGACGAAAACGATTCGCTTCTCATAATGCGTTCAACCTGCCTTGAAAGCGAAGCTGAAATACTTGTAAACAACAACTGCATTGCAACTGTCGGTTCACTTGACAGCGCCGCAGTTCTGAATGCCGCCGCAGAAAGGGCAGGTAAGACTGTAAAGGCTAACATAAAAATCGACACGGGTCTTTCGCGTTACGGCTTTTTGCCTGAAGAAACGGATATAATTGAAAGCATTTACCGAAAGACACCGAATATTGAGTTTACGGGCATTTACACCCATTTCAGCTCGGCTTTTACTAATGAAGAGCTGACAAGAAAGCAGTTAAACCGTTTTCTGAATACGGTTGAGCAGCTAAAGCAAAGGGGCATTGACGTCGGCAAGGTTTACGCCGCCTCCTCCCCTGCGCTTCTTAACGTCAGCGGCACCGAGCTTGACGCGGTGAGAATCGGCTCGGCATTCACGGGAAGAGTTATCACGAAAAGTAAGCTCGATTTAAGAAAAATCGGCGTTTTAAGAAGTCAGGTCATTGAAATTAAAAATATTAAAAAGGGCGTGTCAGTCGGCTACAGCGGCGACTTCACCGCAAAACGCGACACGGTTCTTGCAATTGTCCCCGTTGGTCATTTTGACGGCTTCGGCTACGAAAAAGCCCAGGAAATAACCGGTATAGTTTCGCTTCTTCGCCGTATGCTTTCGCCCGTCAAAAGATTTTTAAAAAAAGAATGCCTTACGGTTAAAATCAACGGAAAAACCGCAAAGGTTGTCGGCGCAGTGGGTCTTACGAACTGCGCGGTTGACGTCACGGGAAAAAATATAAAGCCGGGCGACACGGTTGAAATCGACATTTCCCCCGTCAATGTAAGCGCCGCGGTTAAAAGAACGTACGAATAAAACAATTGATTTTTAATTAAATATAGAATATAATTGAATTGATATGACACATAAGGAGTGTGTTTAAATGAAAAAGATGCTCTTCGCAGTTGCCCTTCTCGTTGCGGCTGTTTGCGCGCTGACGGTGATAAACGCCGCCTATGACGTAAATCCCACGGTCACTCTTAAGGGTGAAACGGCTAACGCAATTGCCACCTCCTCGGCTGACGAATACACCTATGACAGGCAGGATTACCCCGTAGGTCTTAACGCGGAAAATCAGTACGATATTCTCGCAGACAACGACCTTTACGGCCACGTTGACTACGGCGATTATGTCCCCGCAAAGACAAGATATGTTGACGGCTTCCCGACAGTTGACGGTGAAAAGACCTATGACAAATATTACGGCACCGACGGCTACATTTATCCCGGCGAGGAAGAAAAGCTGCGTGAGGACTGGAATCTTCACGATTTCCACAAGCACGGCGAGTTATTCGAATCCGTAGGCAACGGCGAAATGCACTTTTATAATGAAGAGGACAGAGAAGCCTATCTTCAGGGGATGAAGGATGAATTCGGCGCCGAAAATGTCAAAATCACTACCGATACAAATGCAACCTACTCCGGCTCCTCCTCAACCGCTGACGCGGCAAGCGGCAATACCGCTTCGGACGCTTCTTCTTCAGACTCCGAAGGCAGCGGCAATTCAATAATTGACCAAGCCAAGGACGCCGTTGACAGCGTAAACGAAAGACAGGACGCCACCTCGGACGCAGTCAATTCAATGAACTGAAAAATGAATAACAAATAATTAAAGCACCTGTAAAAACAGGTGCTTTTGTTTGTTTAAAAATAATTTTCAACAGGAACTATTTCGATTTATTTGCCTTGACTGTGTTAATTGAGGAAATGAGCATACGGCGGATACTTCCGCATTCCGAACTTAAATGTCTAAATACTTTCTCATCCATACACTCTGTGCGAAAAAGAATTTCAAGCCAATATTCAGTTTCATAACATTCCTTTAATGCTATTTGCATTTTTGAAACAAAATCAGCAGTACTATGAGCATATTTGGATTCGTGAATATTTGCGCCAATTGATGTTGAAGAACGAATCAGTTGATTTACAAGAACAGCTACACCTTTATTGTTTTTAATATCCCGACAAATTCGGACTGTCTCAACGGCAAAATCTTTTGATTTGTTGAGCATAATACTTTCAGACATATTATTAACCTCTTTATTATATTTGCTAAATTGCCGCTCTGCAGCAGCTAAAACATTCGCTTCGCTTATGGCTAAATTGTTCGCTTGGCTCACAGCTAAATTAAATTCGCATTTCAGCTTGGCGCAGCCAAATTTAGCCTGTGAAACAGATTTAGCTGACCAACGGTCAATTTATCTCGCCATAAGGCGAATTTAGCTGAAGAAGCAGCCAAAGGCTGCTTCTTCAATGGAGATGGCGAGAGTCGAACTCGCGTCCGAAAACCCATCCGCACAACTTTCTACGAGTGTAGTTAAGAGTTTACATTCCCCGTCCCAAACGACTCTTAACTGTCTTTTGGGAAAAGTAGCCGCACTGTTCATGACGGGCTATGCGACACTCACCCGTTCACGTTCACTGCTCCTTGACGCTCTTTCCCGGGTCGCAGTACTCCCGGGGAGAACGGCTGCTTAAATTAAGCAGCTTTTAATTCTAATTTTTCGTCGTTTATTTCTAAACTTGAGGCTTTTATAGCGGTTCCTCGCCGCTACTCGCTTATCATGTTTCAGTGTCCCCGTCGAAATCCTTTCATCCCCAAATTCAGATGATATTTTCAAAGGAACAGTAAAAACTGTTTACTGATTATGTCCCCTCTCTTTCATTGTTCTTTCAATTGTTCTGTCCGCTTCCTTTTTGGCGGCAACGGCGCGCTTGTCGTAATTCTTTTTACCCTTGCAAAGACCTACTTGCATTTTCGCCTTGCCCTTTTTGAAATAAATGCTTAAAGGTATAAGGGTCAGTCCCTGCTGCTTTATAACGCCGAAAAGGTGGTTTATTTCCCTTTTGTGCATAAGCAGGCGCTTGACTCTTAACGGGTCACGGTTAAAGATGTTACCGTGGTCATAGGGCGAAATATGAACGCCGTTTGCAAAGATTTCGCCGCCGTCAATACTGCACCAGGAGTCCTTTAAATTGACCTTACCTGCCCTGACGGACTTAACCTCCGTGCCGAACAGCTCAATGCCTGCCTCATAGCTTTCAAGTACAAAATAGTCGTGAAAGGCTTTTTTATTATTTGCAATTGTTTTATTGTTTTCAGACATAATACTTGCCCTTCATAATTATTCGTTAATTGTAGGGGCGACCTGCGGTCGCCCGTTGCCCGTTTACGGGCAATTGCCGCCAATGGCAACGACGGGACGGGAGACCCGTCCCCTACGATATCATTTGAATTTACATTTCATTGTAGGGGCTGGGTTTCCCAGCCCGTTAATTTACATTTGACTTTACGGGCGGATGGTATCCGCCCCTACGAATCGGTTGAGATTCTTCGCTTCGCTCAGAATGACATTGATTAAATAACCTGTCTGCCTTCAAGCGCGCGAAGGAGGGTTATTTCATCCGCATATTCAAGGTCGGCGCCTACGGGTACGCCGTAAGCAAGGCGCGTAACCTTAACTCCCATCGGCTTTAAAAGACGGGAAATATACATAGCTGTCGCCTCGCCCTCAACGGTGGGGTTAGTCGCCATAATGACCTCGCCGACCTCATCCGTATTCATACGCGAGAGCAACTCCTTTATCGTCAGCTGTTCGGGACCGACGCCGTTCATCGGCGAAATTGCGCCGTGGAGCACATGATAAGTGCCCTTAAACTCGTGGGTCTTTTCAATTGCGATTACGTCTCTGGGATCCTCCACAACGCAGATAACCGACCTGTCACGGGCAGGATTATCGCAGACGTTGCAAAGCTCCTTTTCGGTAAGGTTGCAGCAGACCGAGCATTTATGGATTTTTTCATGCGCTTCAAGAATTGAGGAGGAAAACTCCTTTGCCTCGTCTTCAGTAAGTCCGAGAACATAAAAAGCCATTCTCTGGGCACTCTTTGCGCCGACAGAGGGCATTTTCTGAAACTGGTCTATGAGCTTCTGAAGCGCCGCTACATTATATGACATAAGTATTGCCTTCGTTTTTTCTTTTTATTCTTAAAGACCGAGTCCGCCGAGTCCGGGGATATTCAGTCCGCCTGTAATTTCGCCCATTCTCTGCTCCATGGTGGAGTCAACCTTGTGCATAGCCTCGTTGATAGCGGCGGTAAGCAAATCCTCAAGCATTTCAATATCGTCCTTATCGACTACATCCTCCTGAAGCTTAATGGACTTGATTTCGTGCTTTCCGCTGACGGTGACCTCTACCATTCCGCCGCCTGCGGAAGCGGTGTATTCACCCTCTTCAACCTCCGCCTGCGTTTTCTGCATATTATCCTGCATCTGCTGAAGGCGCTGCATCATATTGCCCTGGGGCTGGTTTGGAATTCTTGCTTTCATTTTATTCTTTCCTTTCAACATTTAATCCGAGGTTCTGCGCTTTATTTAAAAAGTCCTCAAGCGGATCTTTTTTAGGCTCCTCGGAGTCTGTTTTGCTTTTATATATGCCGAGTCTGTATTTTTGTCCCGTAATTTTAAAAATCGCGCTTCTTAAAATCTTTGCGTGATTTTCCTGCTGTAAAAACGAGCCTAACACGGGATTATCGGACTTGATAAGTACTATTCCGTTATAAATTACTGCGGATGTCCCTGTCAGGAAGCCTATTAAGGGAACGTCCACGCTGCAGGCAAGCTTTACCGCCTCGGGCCATTTGTCAAACGGCTGCTCGTCGAGAGACGGGTTTGGAGCCTGAACCCGAGCGGAGTCATTACTCTCGGTTTTTACATTCGCTTGAGCTTTTTCGGCTTCTTCGGTTACGGGAGGAACCTCTTTTTTCGGTTCGGCTTTTTCTTCCGCCTTCTTTTCGGTAACAGGTTCAGCCGAAACAGCTTCTTCCCGAACACTTATATCTTCTTCTGTTTTTACGCCCGACGACTTAAGCATTCTTATCTGCGCTTCAAGCTCGGCAACCCTTGCGAGCAATGCGTCATTGCTCTTATCAAGCTCGGGTGAGCAAAGCGACATAAACGCAGTTTCCATTTCAATACGCCTGTTGACGGACTTTTTAATGACCGCAAGCGCCTCGTTGAGCCTGTTAATAGTGTGAAGCACGGTTTCAAGCTTTATGCTTTCACCCTGTCTGACTATCTTTTCAATTTCCTCATCCGAACAGATGATAAGCTCCCTATAGTTTTTAACGGTCTTTGCAACCATTATATTTCTGAAGTGATTTGTAAGCTCGGTAATGAGCCTTTCCATATCGCACGAATTCTTATGAAGCGTGTCGATTATTTCAAGTCCCTTTACGACGTCCTTTCTTGCAATACAGTCCGCAAGCGAGAAAAGGTAGTCCCTGCCTGCAATTCCGGCGGCGTCCTCAACCGTTTTTTCGGTAATCGTTTCGCCGTAGGAGGCGCAACGGTCAAGAAGCGAAAGAGCGTCACGCATAGCTCCGTCGGCAAGACGGGCAATAAGCATCGCCGCGCCGTCAGTCAGCTCCAGCCCCTCATTTTCGCACACATACTTAAGACGCGCGCAGATATCCTCGGGCGTTATATGCTTGAACTCAAACCTCTGACATCTTGAAAGAATAGTCGAGGGTAATTTATGCACCTCGGTCGTTGCAAGAATAAACTTGACGTGCTCGGGCGGCTCTTCAAGCGTTTTGAGAAGCGCATTGAACGCCGAAATGGAAAGCATGTGCACCTCGTCAATAATATAAACGCGGTACTTCGCCGAGGCAGGGGTAAACGAAGCCTCGTCCCTTAAATCCCTTATATTGTCAACGCCGTTATTTGAAGCGGCGTCAATTTCAATTACGTCAAGGCATGAGCCGTTATCAATGGCGCGGCACATTTCACATTCGTTACACGGGTCGCCGTTTTTCGGATTAAGGCAGTTTACAGCCTTTGCAAAAATCTTTGCGCAGCTTGTCTTACCCGTACCTCTTGAGCCGGTAAAAAGGTAGGCATGGGAAAGCCTGTCCTCTTTTAATTCGTTTAAAAGAGTTGAGGTAACCTGCGGTTGACCGCAAACGTCCGAAAAGGTTTTCGGGCGCCACTTTCTGTAAAGCACCTGATACATTCACATACCTCCTTAAAAGCTGAATATCAATTCAAAAAAACAGCCGCATACCGTGCAGACTTGTCTGCGGCGCACAGAACAGTCCGCTTAATGCTGCTCGGTTCCCCGCCTGACATGGTTCACAGCGTCCTGTCGCACAGGGCCCACACGGTACACGACCAAAGGATATTATACAATAATATAATATTTTTTTCAATAGTTCTTTTCTATTTTTACGCCAAAATATAAAGAAGCGCAAGAAGCAGCATTTCGTCCGCTCCCTCATTTTTTAAAAGCAGAAGAATTGACAAAAGCATTGCCCTTTCGGAATCCGGAAAAGAAAGGATTTCCTCTTCATTTTCTTTCTCCTCCCTTTTCGGAAACGTGACGGGCAGTGACGTGTGCTTCGGCTCACGCGGAGTATAGTTTATCTGTTTAATTTCACTCGGCTTTTCTGTGCTTACCGCCTGTCTTTCCTGTCTTGAAATGTCTTGCGCTCGCCTCATAGCCTGACGTTGCATTTCCATTATTTCAGCATACGAATCAGTTGCCATTTTACCACCTCACACGGGCAAATCGTTAATGTTGAGCTTTCCTATGAGCGGAAGAATTCTCATAACCTTTAAAAGCCGCATTGCCTCATCCGCCCGTTTCTGCTTTTCTTCACTTAAAAACGGCTTTAACGCCCTTATAAGCTCGGTTTTGTCGTCTGTTGAATTGAGGTTCTGCATTATTGACATAAGACCTGTCGGCAGCTGCGCGTCACTGCCGGGCGTTTCAGGCATTATTGACGGCGCAATTGACGAGGCAATGCCCTTAAGACGTTCCATTTCCTCGGGCGTAATCGACGAGAGAAGAGATGCAATATCGTCCATTTTTTCACCCTTTCCCCGTCAGCTGTCTTATAATTTTCTGCGCCTGCTCGGAGGACAGAAAATTCTTTACAGACTCGTCATTTGAAATAATGCTCTTTAATTTTTCGCTCTGCTCGTCACTTAATTTTGAAAGCAGAAAATCCTCTGCGGACTGCCCCTTTTCCTTATTTTTTAACTCGTTAAGTATTTCTTCAAGCTTCTCGTTTTTTCTTTCAGGCATTGATTTCCCTCCTAAAAAAGTATATATTATAGTTATGAAATTTTTAAGGAGATTATGAATGAGGCTGTTGGTTGTTTCGGATTCACACAGGCATTACACAACCCTGAGAAAAATAATTCTGCTTCACCGTGAAGCGGACAGAATAATTTTTTTAGGCGACGGAATTGACGACTTTGACAAAATCGACCTGCCTTTTCCCGTTTCGCCCATACTTATCAGCGGCAATAATGATTGGGGCTCAATTGCGCCGAAAAGTGAAATTTTAACCCTTGACGGAATAAGGATTTACTGTACTCACGGTCACCTTGAGCACGTCAAATACGGCGAGGATTTACTTTTTACAACTGCACTGAAAAATGAAGCTTCTCTTGTCCTTTTCGGGCACACACATAACCAGTATTATGAATACTCCGGCGGCATTCACATTTTCAACCCCGGCGCGGTAATGGACGGAAATTACGGTATGGTCGATTTAATAAACGGACAGATAATGTGCATTAAGGCGAATATTTTTGACAGATAAAAATAACTTATCGTAGGGGCGGATATTATCCGCCCTTTAATTTTTATCTGACTTTGACGGGCATACACAGTACGCCCCTACGGAACATTTCATCGTTCCGAAGGAACACTTCACGCGTTTCTTTTGAAACGTACTTCACGTTGCTTAATAACAACATTTCACAAATTCGCAAGAATTTATTTCACGGGCGGATGGTATGAAGCCCCTACGGGCAACGGGACGGGAGACCCGTCCCCTACAACAATCCCTCTGTCAGCCTGACGGCTGACATCTCCCTTTACACAAGGGAGACTATTCTGTAGGTTGAGATTCTTCACTTCGTTCAGAATGACAAAAAAGACAGCTCCTTTAGGGCGTGCGGATAAGGGATTTAATAGCCTCAAAAACCATCCTTTAGCGTAATACTGCGTTAAAAATGCTCGGAATACAAAACAGTATTCCTGCGCTTTTCGCCTTGTCTTACACTAAAATATGATTTTTTGAGGTGCATACGCAATTTTGAAATAGAAATTTTTCGTTAGAACAATGAATAAAAGCGGGTTAAGGCTGACACCTTAACCCGCTTTTTGAAGCAGTTATAGCGGAAAAGGGCTTTTCAAAATCTGTTAAATCCCTTATCCGCACGCCCTTTTTGAGCTGTCTTTTTTATCTTAATTTAAAAATTTAAAGCTTAAATACAAACACATTCATAAGTACTGCGAATACCGAAAGAAGCATCAGTATTGCAAGAAAAATTGCGACTGCTTTTACAAATTTCTTATTCATCTTACACCCCTAAAAGCTTTTTCATGCTTTCGCCGATTTTGTCGGCTTTTTTCTCTGCCGCCGCCCTGTCTGCTTCTACGGCAGTAATATAAATCTTAATCTTCGGTTCCGTACCTGACGGGCGAACTATTGCGCCGCTGCCGTCGGGAAGCGCATACGAAAGGACATTTGACTTCGGCAAATTGATAACAGTCTTTTCGCCTGTTTCAACATTTACCTTTTCGCTCTTTTTGTAATCTGCAACAGTAACAACGCTCTGTCCTGCAATTTCCTTCGGCGGATTTTCACGAAGGGAGGTCATCATATCAGCCATTTTCTGCATACCGCTTGCGCCCTCGAAACCAAAGTTGAGAAGCGTATTGAGGTACATTCCATATTTCTCATAAAGGCTGTTCATCAAATCAACAAGGCTCATTCCCTTTGACTTGTAGTAAGCCGCCATTTCGCAAAGAAGCATCGAAGCGACAACCGCGTCCTTGTCACGGGCATGAGTGCCCGAAAGGTAGCCGTAGCTTTCCTCCATACCGACTATGAAACGGTCAGCCTGATTATCTTTTTCAAGGTTAGTTATAAGCTCGCCTATATATTTAAAGCCCGTGAGCAAATCTACGCACTCTGCGCCGTAGCTGTTCGCAACCTTTTCTACAAGCTTTGTTGTGACAATAGTCTTTACAACAATTGGATTTTCAGGCATTCTGCCCTGCTCTTTAAGTGAGGAGAGCAGATATTCGGTGAACATAACACCGACTTCGTTACCGGACATAAGAACATAATCGTTACCGTCATATACGGCTATGCCCATTCTGTCGCAGTCGGGGTCCGTCGCCAAAAGCAAATCGGCTTTTTCGGTTTTAGTCATTTCAATGCCGCATTCAAATACCTGCTTGATTTCGGGATTCGGGAACGGGCAGGTCGGGAAATTGCCGTCGGGATTTTCCTGCTCCTTTACAACTCTTACGTCCTCAACGCCGATTCGTCTTAAAATCTCACGCACGGGCTTATTACCCGTACCGTTAAGAGGAGTGTAAATGACCTTTAAACCTGCGGTTTTGCAAATTCCGGGGTTGACCTGACATTTTTCAACCGCCGAATAGAACTCCTCGTAAACGTCCCTGCCGATATATTCAATTATACCGTCGCTGATGCCCTTTTCAAAATCCATACGCTTGACGCCGTCAAAAATATCAACCTTCTGAATATACTCATAGGTTTTCTGCGCCGCCTCATCAGTCATCTGATAGCCGTTGGGGTCATAGCACTTATAGCCGTTGTATTTGGCAGGATTATGGCTCGCGGTAATGATAATACCCGAAGAGCACTTAAGACGCCTTACTGCAAAGGAAAGCATAGGAGTCGGTACAAGCTCGGGGTAAATATAAACCTTAATGCCGTTAGCGGCAAGAACGCCTGCAGCTTCACGGGCAAACAAATCCGATTTTATTCTTGAATCGTACGCAATTGCAACGCTCGGGTCAGTGAATGCCTCGTTAAGATAATCGGCAAGTCCTTGCGTAGCCTGATTAACGGTATAAATATTCATTCTGTTCGTGCCCGCTCCGAGAACGCCGCGAAGTCCCGCGGTGCCGAACTCAAGAGAACGGTAAAACCTGTCAAGAATTTCGTCTTCTTTGCCGTCAATTGACTTCAATTCGTCAATAAGGTCCTTATCAAGAACGGCTTTTTCACTCCAGAGTGAATACAAAGCATTTATATCATTCATACATTAACCTCCAAATAAATAATCTACATTTTATTATACCAAATATTTCAAAAAAGTAAATGCAATTTTATTGAAAAAGGTCAAAAGGTATTGTATAATCTTTTTGAGGTGAGAAAAGTGTTCTCAAAGGTACTTAGCATCGGTCTTTTCGGAATGGAAACCTTTGTGGTTGAGGTAGAAGCCGATATCGGCGGAGGCTTACCGAAATTTGACGTGGTCGGACTTCCCGACACAGCCGTTTCGGAAAGCCGTGAGAGAGTCCGCTCGGCAATGAAAAATTCGGGCTATGACTTCCCGATGTCAAAAATCGTTATAAATCTTTCCCCTGCCGACGTAAAAAAGGGCGGCTCGGTCTTTGACCTGCCGGTGCTTGTTTCCCTGCTTGAAGCGACAAGACAGTTAAAGGCGGATATCAGTGACAAGGCGTTCATAGGCGAGCTGTCTTTAAACGGTGACGTCAGACGCGTTAACGGCGTTTTACCGATGGTAATCAAAGCTCAGCAGGCAGGAATAAAAGAAATATTTATTCCCTTTTCAAACTCCGCCGAGGGCGCAGTTGTAAGGGATATTACGGTTTATCCCGTAAAAACCGTCAACGAGCTTCTTGACCACCTCAACGGCGTGACAAATATAAAGCCCGTCTGCGCCGAGGATTACAGAGAGTATGAACAGAAAGCAAATCTTCCCGATTTTGCGGATGTCAAGGGGCAGTACGAAGCTAAAAGAGCGCTCGAAATCGCCGCTGCAGGAGGTCACAACCTTATAATGATAGGTCCTCCCGGGTCGGGAAAAAGCATGCTTGCAAAAAGGCTGCCGTCAATCTTGCCCGATATGACGTTTGAAGAGTCGCTTGAAACGACAAAAATTTATTCCGTTGCAGGCGCGCTTCCCGAAAAAATTTCACTTATAAAGGCAAAACCCTTCCGCTCGCCTCATCACACGGTTTCGCCTGCAGGTCTTACGGGCGGCGGAACAATTCCGAAGCCCGGCGAAATATCACTTGCGCATAACGGCGTGCTGTTTCTTGACGAATTGCCCGAATTTTCAAGGCAGTCAATGGAGGCTATGCGCCAGCCTATAGAGGACGGAAAAATCACAATTGCCCGTGTTGCGGCGACGTTTTCTTACCCGTGCTCAATTATGCTTGTGTGTGCTATGAACCCGTGCCCGTGCGGCTTCTACGGTCACCCGAAAAGGGCGTGCACCTGTCCAAAAGGCGCGGCTGCAAGATACCTTTCAAAGGTCAGCGGTCCCCTTCTTGACAGGCTCGATATTCACATTGAGGTTCCGCCCGTTGAATTTATGGAGCTGTCAGGCAGTCAAAAAGCCGAACCGAGCAGTGAAATAAAAAAGCGCGTCAACGCCGCAAGACTTATTCAGCAAGAGCGCTTTAAGGGAACGGACATAACCTGTAACGCAAAGATGGATTCGGCGTCGACCAAAAAATACTGCATACTGACTGACGTGGCAAGTCAGATGCTCAAAAACGCGTTTGACAGTTTAGGTCTTTCCGCAAGAGCGTACGACAAGGTGCTTCGGGTTGCAAGAACAATTGCAGACCTTGACTCGAGCGAAATAATTGACGCGCCGCACATCGCGGAAGCCGTCGGATACAGAAGCCTCGACAGAAAATTCTGGCAAAGGTAAATATGAAAAATGTCATTCTGAGCGAAAGCGAAGAATCTCAACCGATTCGTAGAGGACGGGTTTCCCGTTCCGTTGTCGCCTAAGGCGACAATTTGCCCGTAAGGGCAAACGGCAGCAGCAAGCCACCGCCCTACGCCAAGTACGATTATCAATTAAAAATCGTAGAGGCGGCTATCTTCCCTATTAAAATACTGTTAAATAAAAATAAAATCCTATATGACGTTATAAACTTTTTCATTTGTACCCCATTGGAGCATTGGAAAACAGAAATTTATATTGTATAATGATTAAGTACAAAAATTTCATTGGGAGGTAAAATGAAAATGTTCAAAAAAAGTTTATCAATTCTTTTGGTGCTTTTAATGGTGCTAACGGCCATTCCGCTGGCGGGTTTAACCGCGTTTGCGGAAAACGAGGTATATACGAGCGGCGACTGGAGTTACAGAATTCTTAGCACCGATACAGCGGAAATAATAGGCTATTATGGCTCAGATTCAATAGTCACTTTTCCCTCTGTCCTTGACGGATACAGTGTTACGGATATTTATGGCTCAACTAGAGAAGATAATAATAGCACGGTTGTAGGTTGTATGTTTGAAAATGCAAACACTTTAGAAAAAATCATCATTCCACAAGGCGTAACCCATATTAACGATAGAAATCCATTCTGTTTATGTCCCGTTCTTAAAAGTGTAGAAGTTGATCCCGCAAATACAGCCTATTATTCCGTTGACGGTGTGCTATATGAAAGGGATAACTCAAAATTGGTTTTCTATCCATCGGGTAAAACAGATTCCTCATTTATAATCCCCAGTAATGTGAAAAGTTTAGGCAATAGATCATTTAGGGATTGTAGGAATCTTCAGACATTAACAATACCGGAAAATATAACTGAAATTGGTTATGGAGCATTTCAATATTGTACATCACTTACTGATATAACAATTCCCGATAGCGTAAAAGAAATAGGGGAAGGTGCATTTTTTGAATGTTCATCATTAAAGAATGTTAAACTATCTAACAGCATTTCTAAACTTAGTAATGAAACATTCTCATATTGTTCATCCCTTTCAAATATTACAATACCTGATTCTGTTACAAGTATAGGCAAGTATGTATTTAGCGGTTGTAATTCTCTAAAGAATGTAGTATTTCCAGATGGAGTTATTAGCATTGACTATGGTGTGTTTATTTCATGCAAATCACTTGAAAGTGTAACTATTCCAAAAAGTGTTATAAGTATTGTTGAAGTACAATTTGTTATGACAAATAGTTATCCTGTTATTTATGGCTATTCAAATTCTTGTGCCGAAGAATTCGCAAAAAAACAGGAATTAACATTTATTCCACTTGACAAAAGTTGCTTTATAAAAGAAAACGGCAAGTATTTTTACTATGTCAATGGTGTAAAGCAAACAGGCTGGCAGAACATCAAGCGCGGTGACGGCAAGACATACAAGCACTATCTCGGCACTGACGGTGCAATGCACACAGGCTGGCAATCAATTAAAAACAGCAAAGGTGTTGAATTTAAGTATTACTTCGGCACAAACGGCTGTATGGTAACAGGCTGGCAGTCAATAAAGAATTCAAAAGGTGTTGCGTATAAGTATTACTTCGGCGATAACGGATATATGCGCACAGGTTGGCAGCCAATAAAGAATTCAAAGGGCGTTGCATATAAGTACTATTTCAACCCCTCAAACGGCGTTATGCTTACAGGCTGGCAGTCAATAAAGAACTCAAAGGGCGTTGCGTATAAATATTATTTCCACACAAACGGTGTAATGCTTACCGGATGGCAAACAATTAAAAACTCAAAAGGTATTGGATATAAATATTATTTTGGCACTAACGGCTATATGAGAACAGGCTGGCAGTGGATAGCAAACAGTAAAGGCGTTAAGTACAGATATTATTTCGGCACTAACGGTTATATGAGAACGGGTTGGCAGAAGATAGCCGCTTCAAACGGAAAAGTTTACAATTATTATTTCTTCTCCAACGGCGTAAATGCTATAAACAGAAAAGTCAAGATAGGTTCAAAAACCTATAATTTCAACAAATACGGAATTTGCACAAACGCGTAAATCATAAAAGCAAAACGGCTCTCCATAAAGGAGAGTCGTTTTTTGGATTAAGTTATTTTTAAGTGAATATTTTAAAGTGCAGCTATGATTTCGTCCTTTTCGGTTACGCCGACAAATGTCTTTGCGACCTCGCCGTTCTTGAAAATCATAAGCGTAGGAATGCTCATAATGCCGAACTCCATTGCGGTGTCCTCACCCTCGTCAACGTCGAGCTTACAAACCTTTACGTCGGTTCTTTCCTCTGAAATTTCGTCAACTATCGGAGCCATCATTTTACACGGTCCGCACCAGGTTGCAAAAAAGTCAACAATAACCGTTCCCTCTGCCTTTAAAACCTCTTCTTCAAAATTTTCATCCGTTAATACCTTTACTGACATAACTAAAACTCCTTCAGATATTTTTAAGATATTTAACTGCCGCAAGCGCTGCGTTTGCACCGTCGCAAACCGCCTTCGAAACCTGAAGCAGTCCTCCCGTCAAATCGCCGCAGGCAAAAAGTCCGGGCAGATTAGTTTGGGCTTTTTCGTTTACTTTTATTTTGTCGCCGTTCATCATTACGCCGAGCTTCTTTGCAAAATCCGCTCCGCCTGCAGTTCCCAAAGCGATAAACACGCCGTCAACGGGTATTTCCTCGCCGTTTTCAAGAACAACCGAGCCTACTCTTTTTTCACCCTTGATTTCGCTGATTTTGTCGGTAACAACCTTTAAATCAGTCTCGGGCGCAGGCAAGCCGTTTGTCAGAAGCGTTATATCGGAAACGATATTTTTAAGGTCGTCCGCCTCGCTTAAAGCGTAGTCGCCGTTACCGATTAAGGCAACGCTCTTTTTGCGGTAAAAAAAGCCGTCGCATATTGCGCAATAGCTTATTCCCCTGCCTTCAAATTCCTTTACGCCTTTGATATTCGGGCGTAATTTTTTATTGCCGGTTGCAATAATTACGGCTTTTGAAGCATAGGTTTCGTCGCCCGTCTTTACCGTATAGGTTTTATCGGGGTTAATTTCAATATTCAGAACCTCTTTTTCCTTTACGTCAATTCCGAGATTTAATGCCTGTTCAATTCCCCTTTTGTAAAGCTCTTTGCCCTCAATTCCGTCGGGGAAGCCGTAGAAATTGTCAATTTTTTCTGCCTTTTCGAGCTGGGAAACGCCGTGATAAAGGACAAGGACATCCTTATTTGCGCGCTTTACATAAAGCGAAGCGGAAATCCCGGCAGGGCCTGCGCCGATAATTATAACGTCATTGTTTTTCTTATCCATTTTTTTCATCCTCTGCCGTTGAAAGAACCTTATGAAGAAGGCGGTAAAGCTCAAACGCTTCCTCCCTTGTCAGGCGAACGCAGCCTGCCATTTTTTCGGGGATACATACCGCTTTGTCCTTAAGCAACCTGCCCTCATCGGTCAGCGAAACAATAAGGTTTCTTTCGTCCGTTTTGCTTCTTGAACGCTTAATATAGCCTTTTGCTTCAAGCTTTTTGAGAAGCGGAGTAAGCGTACCCGAATCAAGATACAGCCTTTCTCCAAGGTTTTTAACGTTTATTTCTTCCGTCTCCCACATAACCATCATAGTAATATACTGCGTATACGTTAAGTCTATGTCGTCAAGAAACGGTTTATACATTCTGACAATTTCCTTTGAACACGCGTAGAGCGGGAAACAAATCTGGTTGTCAAGCTTTAACGCTTCGTATTTATCCTTCATCGAAACACCACTTTTATTATAAAAGCTTTTCTACGCTTGCCTCAATATCCTCGGGCTTTGTTGTAGGCTCAAAACGGTCAACAACGTTACCCTCGGAATCAACAAGGAACTTTGTGAAATTCCACTTGATTCTGCCCTTTTTCTGTTCCTTAAGGAACTTGAAAAGCTCATCGGCGTCACTGCCGTTTACCTTAATTTTCTTAAAACGGGGGAATGTTGTATTGTACTTAAGCGTGCAGAACTCGTGAATTTCTTCATCACTGCCCTTTGCCTGGAAGGCGAACTGATTGCAGGGGAAGTCAAGAATTTCAAAGCCTCTGTCGGAGAACTTTTCATACATCTTCTCAAGTCCCTCGTACTGGGGAGTAAAGCCGCAGCCTGTAGCGGTATTTACAATAAGAAGAACCTTGCCCTTGTAAGTTTCCATTGAAACCTCGTTACCCTTGTTGTCAGTAACCTTGATGTCATAAATGCTCATAATAACACTCCTTTTATAAAATTAAATTGTGTGCAATTGATTACAGTCATATATTACATCATTTCAGACAATTTGTCAAGCATAAAATTAAATTTTTTACAATTTATTTTTTCAACTAAAATACGCAGAAGATTTATATCATTAAAAAAGAAGCCACGCAGGGCTTCTTTTTTATAATCGGTTTAGATTCTTCGCTTACGCTCAGAATGACAATTATAATACTGTTCTGAAGCGAAGCTTCCCATTTATTTCTTCATTTTTTTAAAAGAGTTAATTATTTTTTCTTCTTGCCGAAGAAACTATGTTTCGTATCCTCGCCGAAACGGCTTGTATTTCCGAGCGTTGCGTCGAACTTTTTAAGCAGCTCCTTCTGCTCGGCGGAAAGCGACTTCGGAACATCAACAATTATTCTTACAAGCTGGTCGCCCTTTCCCCTGCCGTTAATATTCTGGATACCTCTGCCCTTGAGCTTAAAAATATCGCCGCCCTGGGTGCCGGCAGGAACGTTGTACTTAACCTTTCCGTCAAGCGTGGGAACCTCAAGCTCACAGCCTATTGCAGCCTCGGCAAAGGAAATGTGCATATCGCACCATACGTTAAAGCCGTCGCGTTCAAAAATCGGATGCGGACGGACGTTTACAACTACTCTTAAGTCGCCTGCAGGTCCGCCGTTTATTCCCTTATTACCCTGACCTCGGATATTTATAATCTGTCTGTCATCAATACCAGCAGGAATGCCGACCTCGATTTTAACGCTCTTGCGGTATCTGCCGTTGCCGTGACATTTTTTGCAGGGATTATCAACAATAGTGCCCTTGCCGCCGCAACGCGAGCACGCCTTCTGGGACTGAATTACGCCGAAAGGAGTACGCTGGGCGGAGGTAACCTGACCTCTACCGTTACACTCGGGACAGGTCTTCGGAGACGAGCCTGCCGCCGCGCCCGAGCCGTGACACTCGTCGCAAATTTCAATGCGTACGGTTTCAACCTGACGCTTACAGCCCTTTGCGGCTTCCTCAAACGAAATGGTAACCGTAGCGGTTGTATCCGAGCCTCTCTGGGGAGCGTTCGGATTTGCTCTGCCGCCGCCGAAACCGCCGAAGAAGGATGAGAAAATATCGCCCAAATCAAAGTCAAAGCCCTGACCGTTAAAGGGATTACCGCCGCCTGCGCCGTAATTCGGGTCGACGCCTGCGTGGCCAAACTGGTCATACCTCGCCTTTTTTTCGGCATCGGAAAGAACCTCGTAAGCCTCGTTCGCCTCTTTGAACTTGGCTTCCGCTTCCTTGTTATTGGGATTCAGGTCGGGATGATATTTCTTTGCAGCCTGTCTGTATGCTTTTTTTATTTCGTCCTCGGTTGCGTTTTTGTTTACGCCGAGCACCTCATAATAATCTCGCTTTTCTGCCATAATTTACTCCTGAAGGCAGGACAGTTTCCTGCCCTGCCTTGAAACGTTTAATTATTTATCGCCGTCTTCAACGTCGGTGTAATCTGCTTCGTAATAGTTATTACCGTCTGTTGAAGATGTATCAGCCGCGCCGCCTTCTGCGCCCTGCTGAGCCTGGGCTGCAGCCGCTGCCTGCTTATAAAGCTCTTCGGATACCTTATAGAACTGCTGGGTAAGCTCTTCCTTCTTCTGCTTAATAGCTTCGGTGTCCTCACCCTTGAGAGCCTCTTTAAGTGCGTCGATTTTTTCCTGAACAGCTGTCTTATCGCTTTCGGGAATCTTGTCGCCGGAGTCGGAAAGAATTTTCTCGCACTGGTAAACCATCTGGTCGGCTTCGTTTCTTGTATCAACCGATTCCTTGCGCTTCTTATCCTCCTCGGCAAATTTCTCTGCTTCCTTAACCGCCTTTTCAACGTCCTCTTTTGACATATTTGTTGAAGAGGTGATGGAAATTGACTGTTCCTTCTGGGTGCCGAGATCCTTTGCCGAAACGTGAACAATGCCGTTTGCGTCTATATCAAAGGTTACCTCTATTTGCGGAATACCTCTGGGAGCAGGCATAATTCCGTCAAGATGGAAAATACCGAGAGTCTTGTTGTCTCTTGCAAATTCTCTTTCGCCCTGAAGAACGTGTACCTCAACCGAGGTCTGATTATCCGCAGCAGTTGAGAAAATCTGGCTCTTCTTTGTGGGAATAGTTGTATTTCTTTCAATAATCTTTGTTGAAACGCCGCCCATTGTTTCAATACCGAGTGAAAGCGGAGTTACGTCAAGAAGAAGCAAGCCTTCAACCTCGCCGCCGAGAACGCCTGCCTGAAGAGCAGCGCCGATAGCAACGCACTCATCGGGGTTAATGCCCTTGAAAGGCTCAACGCCCGTAAAGGATTTAACAGCTTCCTGAACAGCAGGAATTCTTGAAGAGCCGCCTACCATAAGGATTTTGTTAAGCTCGCTTGTCTTAAGTCC
Source organism: uncultured Clostridia bacterium (assembly GCA_937884975.1). GTDB lineage: Bacteria > Bacillota > Clostridia > Oscillospirales > Acutalibacteraceae > Fimenecus. The sequence goes on from CAKZZS010000055.1 coordinate 34,755, forward strand.
GCTGTCCTTGATAGCCTGACGGACGGGACCCATTGTTGCTTCAACAAGGTCAGCAGTCAGCTCGTTGAACTTTGCTCTTGTAAGAGTTGTTTCAAGGTGCTTGGGACCTGTTGCGTCAGCGGTAATATAGGGAAGGCTGATCTGCGAGCTGGTTACGCCAGAAAGCTCGATTTTTGCCTTTTCCGCAGCTTCCTTAAGTCTCTGCATAGCCATCTTATCGCTTCTTAAGTCAACGCCCTGTTCCTTTTTATATTCGTCTGCAAGCCAGTCGATAATTCTCTGGTCAAAGTCGTCGCCGCCGAGGTGGTTGTTACCTGCAGTTGCAAGAACCTCCTGAACGCCGTCGCCCATTTCAATAATGGAAACGTCGAAAGTGCCGCCGCCGAGGTCATAAACCATAACCTTCTGGTCCTCTTCCTTATCAATTCCGTATGCAAGAGCCGCCGCTGTAGGCTCGTTTATAATTCTCTTTACGTCAAGACCTGCGATTTTTCCTGCGTCCTTTGTTGCCTGACGCTGTGAGTCGGTAAAATATGCAGGAACAGTAATAACCGCCTGAGTAACCTTGCCGCCGAGATAAGCCTCTGCGTCGGACTTCAATTTCTGAAGAATCATTGCGGAAATTTCCTGGGGAGTGAATTTCTTATCGCCGATTTCAACCTTATAATCGGAACCCATATGTCTCTTAATCGAAGAAACTGTTCTGTCGGGGTTTGTTATAGCCTGCCTCTTGGCAACCTGACCTATCATTCTTTCGCCGTCCTTTGAGAAAGCGACTACCGAAGGCGTTGTTCTTGCGCCCTCTGCGTTTGCGATAACTACAGGCTCGCCGCCCTCAATAACCGCTACGCATGAATTAGTTGTACCTAAATCAATACCTATTACCTTACTCATTATTTTTTCCTCCTTAGAGATAGTTTGTAATTATTTTTGTAGTAATCTATATGAATTTAATTTGCTACCTTAACCGTTGCCGGACGAAGAACCCTGTCGCCTAACTTATAGCCCTTTTCAAAAACCTCGGCTATTTCATTTTCGCCTAACGCTTCGTCCTCAATGTGCATAACCGCATTGTGAAGAAGGGGGTCAAATTTATCGCCCTTTTCGCCGAATGCCTCAACGCCCGAATCCGTCATAACCTTTAAGAACTGACCGAAAATCATTTCAGCTCCCTTTTTGTAATCTTCGTATGAAGCGTTGTCGTTATTCAAGGCTCTTTCAATATTGTCGGTTACCGGAAGGAAGGAAGAAAGCACATCCGATTTCGTATCCGAATAAGCCTGCTCCTTTTCCTTAAGCGAGCGTTTGCGGAAATTGTCGTACTCCGCAAGCGTGCGAAGAAGTCTGTCGGCTTTTTCTTCAAGCTCTTTTTTTATCTTGTCAATTTCGGAAATCTCTTCTTTTATTTCCTCGTTTTTAACTTCCTTTTCGTCCTCAACGGGCGAAACGTTCTCTTTTTCTTTTTTCATATCTATTCCTCCACTGCTTCGGTCAGTAGCTTTCCTACCACCGAGGTCAGATATTTAAGACTGGGGATAAGCCTTGCATAGTCAATATTCGTAGGTCCGACTATTCCGAGTGTTCCCGAATCCCTGCCGCCGATATTGTAACGCGAGAAAATCAGACTTGAATTTTCAAGCTCGCGGTACAGATTTTCTTTTCCGATAAGCACATTCATCTTATCCTTATGGGTTGAAAACAGGTTTGTAAGCGGCTCGCCCTTTCTTAAGAACTCCATAAGCTCGTAAGCGTTTGACGCCATCTGGCTGTGATGCAAAAGATTTGACTGTCCCTCAAGAAGCATATCGCTTTTCCCTGCCGTGGAAGCCAATTCCGAAAGCGCAACAATAAGCGGAGTCATAATAAGAGCCTTATCGCCGAGGGATACGGCAAGCGTCTGGAGCATGGCCATATTCATTTCACTCACGGCGTTGCCTACAAAAAGCTTGTTTACAATATTGTAAAACGATTCAACAACGTCAAGCGTCAGCTCATAATCGGTCCTGACAATATTACTCTTAAGAATACCCGAGGAGGTAAGCATAACTATAAGCGCAAGCTTTTCTCCTATCGAAACAAGCTCAACCCGTCTTATAACCGCCGCCGAATCGGACGGAGTGGTTGATACTGCAGCGCAGTTTGTCATATCCGCAAGAAGACTGCTCGCTTTTTCAAGCACCTTTTCGGGAGAAGCAACCGTATTTCCGAGCTTCATTTCAATAGTGCGCTTTTCGCGGTCGGACAGCTCATAATTATTCATAAGCTTATCGACGTAATATCTGTAACCGAGCTGTGAGGGAACTCTGCCTGCGGAGGTATGGGGCTGTTCAAGATAGCCCATTTCGCTCAATTCCGCCATTTCATTTCTGACGGTCGCAGACGAAACGGAAAAAGGTAAAAGTCCGAGCAGCGTTTTCGAACCGACAGGCTCGCCCGTAGCGATATACTGTTCAATAACCGCGGCAAGGATTTTTTGCTTTCTGTCACTCAACTCCTCCACAATGCTCACCTCTTTTTTAATGATTTATCACTGTTAGCACTCAAAGCCTTCGAGTGCTAATCACAATTACTATTATATCCAATTGTATGGAAAAGTCAATATTTTTATTTGTAAATTATTTGTGAATATTCTTTGTCTTCTGTTTTATGTGATTTTATCCCGTCAATAGGATACGGGACGGGTAACCCGTCCCCTACGAATTGGTTTAGATTCTTCACTTGCGCTCGGAATGACAATGAAAAAAGGGCGGCTGAAAGCCGCCCCTGAAACACATTTTTTATCTGCTTACTGTTTTGCGCCGTTGTCGAACATTTCAAGAGCCTTGACCGTTGCCGCAAAGCAATTTGCAAGTCCCTCGGGATTCATATTGTCGTAAGTATCGCGGCGTGTGTGATAATAATCCTCTAACTTATGATTAAGTCCGGTAATACCCGTTGACCTAAAGCCTGCCTGACCAAATGCCGCGTTATCCGTAGCGCCGCCGAGCGGAGGAACCCAACCCTTTGTAACAGGTACGTCAACAGCCTTTGCCGCTTCAAGGAACAGGTCGCTTACGTCCTTGTCAGCCTTTACGGTACCGTTAAGGTCGCGGTAATTTACCATAAGATATTTCGGGTCATAAATCGTGTCATACGAGAAGAAGAAGGTCGGAACGTCCTGCCATTCGCCCTTATGAGCCTCGCACCAAGCCTTTGAACCGCGAAGTCCTGCCTCCTCGGAGCCTGTAAGAACAACCGCAAGCTCCGTGTTTTCAAGCTCAACGCCCTCGTCCTCAAGCGCCTTGAGAACGGCAATGCCCATATAACAGCCCGTAAGGTTATCGTTAGCGCCGTCAACTATTCTCTTTTCGTTCCACATAAAGTACAGACCGAACTCAAAAGGTACAAAGAGAAGTCCCCAGAGGGCGCATTTAATAAACCATTCGCCCGTTGTAGCGTCAGCGTTTACAAGCATACCCATAAGGCCGTGATTTGCAATATATATAATGGAAACAACTATGTAGTAAATTGCGCCGACAGCACAGATAATTGCGTGAGACTCAAAGCCAACGCCGCCGAGAGCATAGTTTACGGGCCATTCCCAAGCTGCGTCGGGGTGACCGTTGAATACAAGACGCCTTTTAACCTCGCCCGTGGGCTTTTTAACCGCGGTTACGTTGTGACCGGTTTTTTCCTTGAAAGCCTTGTCAACAAATTTTTTATAAAGACCGAACTGAAGAAAAGCAATAACAAGTCCGAAGGTAATAAGAATAACCGAAGCTAACGGGAAAACAAAGAACAGCGCTATGGAAATAAGTACAAAGGTAATTGTAAAGTAAATCCAGCCGAAGAACGAACCCGGATTTTCCTTAAAGCTTTCAATTTCCGCGCTGTCGCATCCGCAGTCCTTTTTAAGCACGTCAGCCATATATTCGCAAGCCTCTAATTCACCCTCGGAGCCGGGGTCTCTTTTCTTAAAGGTTTTGATTATATGAGTGATTTCATCAATCATATACTTAGCTGCCCAATCCTTTTTATCGATTATTTTCTGTAAATCCATTTTTCTTCCTCCTTAACAAGAAGTAATATAACAAATACATTTTAATCAATTATCCTCAAAAAGTCAACAAAGCACAATTGAAAAACCGCCCTCGCTGTGTTAAAATATCAAAAAAGGTAGGTGTCACAATGACTGAAAGAGAAAAAATGAATAACGGGTTAATTTACGACCCGAACGACGAAGAAATAATGAGAGAACAGCTGTCTTATCTTGACGCTCTGTACGAATTTAACGCGACAAAGCCGAGTGAAACGGAAAAGCGAATGGAAATTCTTTACTCACTGTTTGCCGAAATTGGCGAAGGCTGTTACATTCAGCCGCCTTTTCACTCTAACTGGGGCGGCAAGCACGTTCATATCGGCTCGTTTTTTTATGCAAATTCAAATTTTACCTGCGTTGACGACGGCAAAATATTTATAGGCGACAATGTCCTTATTGCTCCTAATGTTACGCTTACAACCGCCGGACACCCCGTCCGGCCCGAAATGAGAAAAAAGGCTCTTCAGTTCAACGCCGATATTCATATCGGCAACAACGTGTGGATAGGCACGGGCGCGGTTGTTCTTCCCGGTGTTACGATAGGCGATAACACCGTTATCGGCGCAGGCAGTATTGTCACAAAGGACATACCCGAAAACTCGGTTGCGTTCGGAAATCCGTGCAGAGTGCAAAGGCAGATAAACGAGCGCGATTACGAATTCTATTTTAAGGATAAGAGGTTTGAGAAATAATGACTTTTTCAAAAGAGGGACTTGACTTTTTATTTGAGAACAAAATGAGGGACAGCAAGCCCTGGTTTGTTGAGCACAGGGATATTTACGAAGAAAAGGTTCTTGAGCCTATGCGCGAATTGGTGGAAGCCTTATCTCCGACCATGAACGAAATTGACGCGAGAATGATTTGCGAGCCGAAAATCGGAAAATCCATTTCAAGAATTTACCGCGACACCCGTTTTACTCATGATAAGTCAATTTTCAGAGAGAAAATATGGTGCGTTTTCACGCGCGACAAAAAGCTTTACGAGGGCTTGCCGGCGTTTTTTGTTGAAATTACTCCCGACGGCTTTTCCTACGGCTGCGGCTACTGGAGGGCAAGCACCGCTTCAATGAACCGTTTCAGAGAGCTTATTCTTAATGACGACAAGGACTATAAGGCGGCAAGAAAAGCAATTGAAAAAAGCGATGTTTTCACCCTGTACGCCGACAAATTCAAACGTTCGAAATACCCCTTTGAAAGCGAAAGCAAACGCGAATGGCTGGATATGAAAAATATCGGCGCTATCTGTTACAGCAACGATTTTGAGCTTTTATTTTCGGACGCTCTTTCAAAAAAACTGGCTGACGACCTTAAAACCCTTACACCGTTTTATAGATTTCTTATGAAGGTTGAAGCAGGCAAATAAAAATATGAAAAAAGATTTATAAATATATTTATTTTTTAATTACTATATGATATACTTTAAAAAGTGTGTTTTTAACACCGCTTTAAGATTTTAAACGGAGGGAAACCGATGGCTAAAGAGATTTTAGACGCTGTCAGAAATGCCGAAAAGGAATGTGAAAATATTGTCCTTGAAGCCGAAAAAAGGTCGCGCGAAATACTTGATGACGCTTCGAATAAGGCTCGGGATATTATTTCTTTTGCCGAAAAAGAGGCAAAGGCGAAGGCTGACTCATTTTTAGCCTCGGTAAAGGAAGAAAACGAAAAAACCGTTTCCGACGCCGAAAAAGAAGCGCTCGCCGAATGCGAAAAGCTTATTTCTTCGGCCCAAAAGAACAGACAGTCAGTTATTCAAAGGGCTGTCGAAAGGTTCTTTTAACGGAAAAACCATTCCTTTAGCGAGGTGATATAATGGCAAAGCTTAAAATGAAACAGTTTACAATTGTGGCTTTGCGCAAGGACAGAAAATACCTGATAGAACATTTGCAGGACAGCTCAATAGTTGAGCTTAAATACGGAAAGGAAGCTGCCGAGGGCTTTAAAAAAATCGATTTGTCCTCACGCCGTCAGGTCTTTGAGCGGCAAAAGGCAAACGCCGAAAAGGCGCTCAAAATACTTGATTCGATTGTGCCTGAAAAAAGCTCAATGCTTTCCTCATTCTCCGGAAGACGGGAAATTGACCCGGACGAAATCGGCGAATTTGCGGAAAAAGCAAGTGAAACGGCTGATTTGTGTACGGACATAATCGACCTTGAAAAAGCAAAGGCTGAAAACGCCGCCGAAAGGGTCAGGCTTCGAAACCAGATAGCCCAGCTTGAACCTTGGGAGAATTTTGACATTCCGTTTTCGCTTAAGAAAACCGCTTCAACAGCCATTATTGCAGGCTCGTTCCCCTTCTCTTTGAACGAAACGCTTCTTGCGGAAAAATTGGCTGCCTGCGACGGTCTTGTATTCAAGAGTGAAATCGTTTATTCGTCGGGCGACATAACCTGCTTTGTTCTTTTCGTTCCGAAAACGCAAGCCGAGAAGGCGGACGCATTTTTAAGAAGCGAGGGCTTTTCCTACCCTGCCTTTCAGGGAAGCGAGGAGCCGAAAAAGCTTATTGAAGAATACAGACAAAGGCTTTCCGATATCGAAAAAGCGGACAAGGCGGCGGATGAAAAAATCGCTTCCTTTGCCGATAGGCGCGAGGATATGAAATTCGCGTGCGACTTTTTCAAAATCAGGGCGAACAAGTATGACGCAATAAGCTCCCTTGACCACTCGGCTCACACGTTTGTTGTGACCGGATATATTCCCGAGGAGGACTCCGAAAGGCTCGAAAAAATCTGCAACAAGCTTGAAATGTGCGTTCTTGAATTCGAGAACGCAGAAGAGGACGCTCCCGTAAAGCTTAAGAACAACAAGTTTTCAGAGCCGGCGCAGGGAATCGTCACTATGTACGCGTCCCCCGGCATCACGGATATTGACCCGACGCCGATACTTGCGTTTTTCTACTATTTCTTCTTCGGAATGATGTTTTCCGACGCAGGGTACGGACTGCTGATGTTCATCGCCTGCATTGTTGCAAAAAAGAAATTCAAGCCCGAAATGAATATGAGAAATAACCTAACACTGTTTGAGTACTGCGGAGTATCAACCTTTATCTGGGGACTCGTTTACGGCTCATTTTTCGGAAATGCGCCTGCAGTATTCTACAACCATTTCACGGGCGCTTCAATAACAATGGCGGACATCTGTCCCTGGCCGATACTTGATCAGAAGAGCGACGCTATGACAATTATGATACTGTCCGTGGCTCTGGGTCTTATACACATACTTGCAGGTATGGCGTGTAAATTCTATGTACTGTGGAAAAACGGTGACAAAAAGGGCGCTCTGTTCGACGTAGGCAGTTGGATGCTGCTTTTAATCGGCGTTGCGGTTGCCGCTGCAGGAGCTAAATTCGGCAAAACAATAATGAATATCGGCATTTACATCGCCGTTTTCTGCGTTGCCGTTTTGGTTCTCACCCAAGGGCGAAGCAATAAAAACATCTTCAAAAGACTGCTTTCGGGCGTCGCGTCACTTTACGATGTTACAAGCTATGTCAGCGACCTGTTGAGCTATTCAAGGCTAATGGCTCTCGGACTTACCACGGGCGTTATGGCGGAGGTTTTCAATTTGCTTTCGGAAATGCTCGGCAAGTCGTTTTTAGGCTCGATATTTATGATAGTCGTATTTATTGCAGGTCACGCCGTAAATATCGGTCTTAACGTGCTCGGCTCATACGTTCACACCATGAGACTTCAGTACGTAGAAATGTTCAGTAAATTTTATGAGGGCGGCGGAAAACAGTTTGAGCCGTTTTCATTAAACAGTAAATATATAAGAATCAAGGAGGATAATAAAAAATGAATTATTTAGGTTTAGTATTGGCGGTTGTAGCCGCTGTAATTGCAACGGTATTATCGGGCATAGGTTCCGCAAAGGGAGTCGGCAGCGCAGGTCAGGCTTCAATGGGCGTTCTGTCCGAGGACTCTTCAAAGTTCGGTAAAATGCTTGTTCTTACGCTTCTCCCCGGTACCCAGGGACTTTACGGCTTTATCGTAGGCTTCCTTATCATCGCCAACTGCGGCATACTCGGCGGAGAGCTTCCCTCAAAGGGTCAGGGAATTGCATTCCTTGCGGCTGCTCTTGCAATTGGCGTAGGCGGTCTCATTTCCGCTATTGAACAGGGTAAATCCGCGGTTTCGGGTATCGCTCTTACTGCAAAGGACGACAAAAACTTCTCAAAGGCAATGGTTTCAATTACACTTGTTGAAATCTACGCTCTTCTTTCATTTATCGTTTCCCTTCTTGCAGTTATCTCCATTCCCGGAATTGAAATCTGAGGGTAACCCAAATGGCTAATGATAACAACTTATTAAGTTATATCGTTGACGACGGCCGTCTTCAGGCAAAAAAGATAAACGAGCAGACGGAAATTAAGCGCGAAGAAATTCTTAAGGACGCCGAAAAAAAGGCTGAAGAAAACGCGGCTGAAATTCAGCAGGCTGCCGAAAATAAAGCGAAAAGCTTAAGGAATATCGCTTCAAGCAATGCGTCACTTGTTTCAAGAAATACCGTTCTTAAGGCAAAAAGAGAACAGATAGACAAAACAATTGACGGTATGAAGCAGTATATTCTTTCGCTTGAAGATGAGAAATACTTTTCTCTCATTTACCGTATGGCGAAAAATGTTTCCCCTAAAAGCGGTGAAATTCTTTTAAACGAAAAGGACCTTAACCGTCTCCCGTCGGATTTTGAAGAAAAGCTCGCCGAAACGGGCATTAAAGCCGTTGTCGGCAAAACACCCGCTGATATTTCGGGCGGATTTATTCTTCGCGAGGGCGCGGTTGAAATGAACTGCTCTGTTGACAGCGTTATTGACGATAAAAGAAACGAAATCGAAGATTTTATAAACGAAAGCATATTCAAACAGGGAGAAAAAGGCGATGCCTAAGACTTACGAATACTCCTTCGGTTCAGTCAGAGCCAGGGAGAAATATCTTTTCACGAACGCCGACATTGAGGCGATGCTTTCCTTTAATTCAATTAAAGAGCTTAAGGCGTTTCTGCGCGACAAGGGCTACGGCGAGGGCGAAACGGTTGACGAAATTATCCGTTCGAACCGCCTTGAAACATTTGAATATTTAAAATCAATAGTCCCCGATATTTCCGTTTTTGACGTTTTTCTTTTCCCGAATGACGCTCACAATATCAAGTCCGTGATAAAGGGACTGCTTTCCGGCTCGGAGTACAAAAATCTCTGCCTGACGCCGAACACAATTGATTTTTCGGCAATTGAAACGGCGGTTAAGGAAAACAACTATTCCCTTTTGCCCGAAGGCTTTTCCGACAGTGCCGAAAAGGCGTACGAGACTCTCGCTCACACAACCGACGCGAGAAAAGCGGACGCTTATATTGACAAGGCGTGTATGAAAATGCAGCTTGAAAAAGCGAAGCAGACTAAAAACGAATTTTTAATCGACTATGTGAGCACTGAAATATTTTACAGGAACGTAAAGGTTGCTTTAAGAGCATGCAAAACCGGCGCAGACGAGGAATACTGTTTTGACGCGCTTTTTGACGGAATAGACGCGTTTGACGTAAAAAAGGTCGTTTCCGTTTTAAAGGACGGCATTGAAGCGCTCAAGGACTATTTTTCCTCCGTCAAGGCTTATTCGTGCCCCGAAGCTATGGAAAAATTTTCCTCCTCCCCTTCGGAATTTGAGAAATTCACCGAAAACCTGCTTATGAAAAAAGCAAAGAAAGCCTGTAAAAAGTCGGGGAGCGGTCCCGAGGCGGCGCTCGGCTTTTATATAGCAAGACTCGGCGAGGAAAAGGCGATACACATCATTTCAGTCGGAATTGAAACAAATGCCGATAAGCTTTTAACAAGAGAAAGGCTGCGTGAAATCTATGCTTAACAGAATTGCGGTTATTGGCGAGCGCGAAAGCGTCAAGGGTTTTGCGGCTATAGGCTTTGAAATAATCGAATGTGACGAGCCGCAAAAGGCAAACCACATTTTAAGAAATACCGCCGAGGCGGAGGTTTATTCGATTATTTATATGACTGAAGAAATGTTCCTTGCAAGCGAAAAGGAACGCAAAAAATATGAAGAAAAATCGCTTCCTGCGATAATTCCCATTCCGGGTTTAAGAGGAAATACGGGAATAGGCAGGCAAAGACTGTCCGACTTTGTTGAAAGAGCAGTCGGAAGCGATATCATTTTTAAATAACTGAGGTGAAACAGATGAACCAAGGTGTTATTACCAAGGTCGCAGGCCCTCTTGTAATTGCGGAGGGTATGCGTGAGGCAAATATGTACGACGTTGTACGTGTAAGCGATAAAAACCTTATCGGTGAAATTATCGAAATGCACGAGGACCGCGCGTCCATTCAGGTTTATGAGGAAACGGCAGGCCTCGGCCCCGGCGAAAAGGTTATTTCTACGGGAAAACCGCTTTCGGTTGAGCTTGGTCCCGGACTCATAGGCTCCATTTATGACGGAATTCAGCGTCCACTTGAAGAAATAATGAAGCAGACAGGCTCGCTTCTTCAGAGGGGAATTGAGGTCCCTGCGCTCAACAGAGAAAAGAAATGGAATTTCGAACCCACGGTTTCAGTCGGTGATAAGGTTATCGGCGGCGACACGGTAGGCGTTGTCAAAGAAACCGCCGCTGTCACTCATAAAATCCTTGTACCGCCTGCAGTTTCGGGTACTGTCAAGGAAATAAACGCAGGCGAGCACACGGTTGAGGATACGGTTTGCGTAATTGAAACCGAAAACGGCGACGAGGAAATGAAGCTTTTCCAGTCCTGGCCCGTAAGAATCGGAAGACCTTATAAAACAAAGCTCTCCCCCGACGTGCTTCTTACGACGGGACAGAGAGTTATCGACACGCTCTTCCCCATAGCAAAGGGGGGTGTTGCAGCCGTTCCCGGTCCGTTTGGTTCGGGTAAAACCGTTGTTCAGCACCAGCTTGCAAAATGGGCGGCGGCTGATATTATCGTCTACATCGGCTGCGGTGAGCGCGGAAACGAAATGACGGATGTTCTTAACGAATTCCCCGAGCTTAAGGACCCGAGGACGGGCAACTCGCTTATGGAGAGAACCGTTCTTATTGCAAACACCTCCGATATGCCCGTTGCGGCGCGTGAGGCATCAATTTATACAGGCATAACAATTGCGGAATATTTCCGCGATATGGGTTACACTGTTGCGCTTATGGCTGACTCAACCTCACGTTGGGCAGAGGCTCTTCGTGAAATGTCGGGCAGACTTGAAGAAATGCCCGGTGAAGAGGGTTACCCGGCGTACCTGGGCAGCCGTCTTGCACAGTTCTACGAGAGAGCAGGACGCGTAATTGTCAACGGCAGCGAGGATACCGAGGGCGCACTTTCGGTTATCGGCGCGGTTTCACCTCCCGGCGGCGATATTTCCGAGCCCGTTTCCCAGGCAACCCTTCGAATTGTCAAGGTGTTCTGGGGACTTGACGCAGGTCTTGCGTACAAGCGCCACTTCCCTGCTATTAACTGGCTGACCTCCTATTCGCTTTACTCCGACCAACTTGAAGCGTGGTTTGCTTCCGAGGTCGCAGATGACTGGTCGGCATACAGAATTAAGCTTATGTCCCTCTTACAGGACGAGGCGGAGCTTCAGGAAATAGTAAACCTTGTCGGTATGGACGCTCTTTCCGCGCCCGACAGAATAAAGCTTGAAGCGGCAAGAAGCGTCAGGGAGGACTACCTTCATCAGAACGCTTTTGACGACACGGACACATATACGTCACTGCACAAGCAGTACCTTATGATAAAGGCGATTCTCACCTACTTTGACCTTTCTACCGAGGCTCTGAATGACGGCGCGCCGATAAACGAATTGCTTTCCCTTCCCGTAAGAGAGAGAATCGGCAGATTTAAGTATTGCGCCGAAGACAGCGCCGACAGAGAATATGACGCAATAATCTTACAGTTAAAGAGTGAAATAGCTTCTTCACAGAAGGGAGGCGAGGACTGATGTCAAAGGAATACCGCACAATACGCGAGGTCGCAGGACCTCTTATGATGGTGTCGGACGTTGAAAATGTCAAATATGACGAGCTTGCCGAAATCGAGCTTCCGAATGGCGAAAAACGCCGTTGCAAGGTGCTTGAGATAGATAAGGGCAACGCGCTTGTTCAGCTTTTTGAATCGTCCGCAGGCATAAATCTTTCAGGCTCCAAGGTCAAATTTTTAGGCAGGAGTATGGAATTGCCCGTTTCACGTGATATGCTTTCACGCGTATTTGACGGACTCGGAAATCCCATTGACGGCGGTCCCGAAATAATTCCCGACGCAAGAATGGATATCAACGGCAGACCTATGAACCCTGCCGCAAGAAACTATCCACAGGAATTTATCCAGACGGGTATTTCCGCTATTGACGGACTTAACACACTCGTCCGCGGACAGAAGCTTCCCATTTTCTCCGCTTCGGGTCTCCCCCACGCCCAGCTTGCCGCGCAGATAGCAAGACAGGCGGCGGTAAGAGGTAAGGACGAGCAGTTTGCGGTTGTTTTTGCGGCTATGGGTATTACGTTTGAGGAGTCGGATTATTTTATCAAGTCCTTTACGGAATCCGGCGCTATTGACAGAACGGTTATGTTCGTAAACCTTGCAAAGGACCCTGCAATTGAAAGAATTGCAACTCCCCGTGTGGCTCTTACCTGCGCGGAGTACCTTGCATTTGAACTTGGAATGCACGTTCTTGTAATTATGACCGATATCACGAACTACGCCGACGCTCTTCGTGAGGTTTCCGCCGCAAGAAAGGAAGTCCCCGGCAGGCGAGGCTATCCCGGATATATGTATACCGACCTTGCCAATATTTATGAGAGAGCAGGACGTATTAAGGGCAAGGACGGCTCGATTACGCTTATTCCGATTCTTTCAATGCCCGAGGACGACAAGACGCACCCCATCCCCGACCTTACGGGATATATCACCGAGGGACAGATTATTCTTTCGCGCGAATTATACAGGAAGGGCGTAACACCGCCTATAGACGTTCTTCCCTCGCTGTCCCGACTTAAGGATAAGGGCATAGGGACCGGCAGAACAAGAGAGGACCACGCCGCTTCAATGAACCAGCTTTTCTCCGCTTATGCGAGGGGCAAGGACGCAAAGGAGCTTATGGTAATTCTCGGTGAAGCGGCTCTTACTGATATTGACAAGCTTTACGCAAAGTTTGCGGATGAATTTGAGAGCAAATATGTTTCTCAAGGATATCTTGCCAACAGACCTATTGAGGAAACGCTTGACATCGGTTGGGACCTTCTTCGCATTTTGCCGAGAAGTGAATTAAAGCGTATCAAGGACGAAATGCTTGACAAATATTACGAAAAAGACTGATAAGAGGCTCTTTTATGGCAGTAATGAATGTTAATCCGACAAGGATGCAGTTGCAAAAGCTCAAAAAGCAATTGAATACCGCGCTGCGCGGGCACAAAATGCTCAAGGACAAGCGCGACGAATTGATGCGCCAATTTCTTGACCTTGTAAGGCAGGATATGGAATTAAGGGTTTCTATTGAGGAACAGTTGAGGCTTTGTAACGTAAGAATTGCTTCGGCAGGCTCGGTTATGTCAAATGAAATGCTCACGCAGTCGCTTCTGACAACAAGCCAGAAAATGTTTGCAAATCCGTCGACTAAAAACATAATGAGCGTAAATGTTCCCGTTTTCACAACCGAAAAACGAAACAACGACTCTTCGGCGGTTTTCCCCTACGGCTTTGCGTTCACGTCCTTTGAGCTTGACGACGCGGTTTCGGCGCTGACAAAGGTTTCCGAAGAGCTCGTAAGGCTTGCGGAAATTGAAAAGGCTTGTGAAATGATGAGCATTGAAATTGAAAAGACAAGGCGCAGAGTAAATTCCCTTGAGCACGTTTTAATCCCGAGATATACCGATACAATTAAGTATATTTCAATGAAGCTCGAGGAAAACGACCGCTCCTCAAAGGCAAGACTGATGAAGGTCAAGGATATGCTTCTTGAACAAGCGCATCATTATTCGGAACAAAATTAAAAAATAATACAAGAAAAAGCAGTTCAGTAAACACTGAACTGCTTTTCTGTTACTCCTTATTCAAAAATCATTTTCCCCACTTATGCTTACTCAAATGAGCGCCCTCACGCGAGGAATAAGCACCGATTTTTTCTTCGGGAATGCCTGTTTCTTCCGCAACTGTTTCAAAGTATTTTATGGCAAATTCCGCACCGGCCCCCTTAAGGTGCCATGCAAATATTTCCTCCCATACGCCCTTCGGAAGCTCCCTTTCATGACTGTTCCAAAAATGCCACTCTGCCTCGTCAACAATTTTGCAAAGTTCACTCAGCGTTAAAAAACGCTCCTTAAGTATATCATCCTTTTCCTTTGGATAATCCGTAAAGAAAGGCTTTGAAAGAGAGAAAAGCCACGCCTTTGTAAATCCGTCGTCAAGTAAATATTGTTTATTAAATCTTTTAAGAATATCACACTCAAACGCAAGCAGCCTTTGAGCCTCATCATCATTAAAGCCAAGTGCATTTAATATCCTTTTATATTCATTTGCATAGCCAATATTATTTTTATATACATAATGTGCAGCATACTGCGAAAGCATTAAGAGCGTATCAGAAGCATCGTATCCGTTGAAGGCAGGTTGTCTGTTTTTTACGGCAGATGTCCTCGGCTTATTGGGAAAAGCGTTGTTTGCTTTCTTTGACTTATGATAGTAAATGGAAAGAATTACTGCACCTAAAAGAATAATATTATCAAAAGCCAAGATGAAGTAAAGCAATATCTCTCCGGTTGCTCCCCCGGTCACTATCATCGTAATTATCGGGAAGAGAAAATAACTTATCCACGCTATTATCATATATTTCTTCAATTTAACTGCATTACTAAAAAAATACGGGGTTTTCATCTTATTCTGCTCCCTTAAAATAATATATAATTAGAATAATATAAATCCTTAAATTTTACAATACTCCATTAGGGTACGCCTTCTGAATAATGGCATAATAAAAGGACTCAAACGAGCTGAGTCCTTTCTTTTTTGATTTGATTTGATTTTATTTATCCTGCATTAGCCTTGGCTTTGCCGAGCTTTACGGATACGGCAGGGATGATATTCCCCTTTGCGTCCTTGTTGTATTCGATTACAACAGTGTTGCCGTTATTGAGAATGACCGCCTCCTCGTAAACGGAAGCCTTGACGGAATAGTAGGTGTTAAGCGAGCTTAACTGAATATAATAAACCGTCTCGCCGCCGACTACCTGGGAGCGAATGTCACTGATGACGCCCGTAATGGTTGTTGTCTTCTCCTCTTCGGGCTCTGCAGGCTGATTTTCGCCCTCGCTTATTGCGTCAACGTCAATTTCAACGCCTATGCCGTTTGCCTTGAGTTCTGCGGCGTAGTTTTCAAGGCACTCCGAAAGCGAGGAGCCGATAGCCACAACAGTAGCCTGCTTAACATTAACCATTGAATACATCTTGACATAACTGCTGGAGTCTTTAAGCGCAATAAAATATGTCGGCTCGCCGCTGATATTAAGAAGCAACGGGAAGGTTGCGATATACTCGTACTGCTGAACCTTACCTTCAGCCGAGGTCTGCGCAGAGGTTTCAAGCGCGCCCGAAACGAGGTAGAATTTTGCTTCCTTGGTTCTCTGGTTAATAAGTGTAAAGCCGATAATCGACTGGTCCGATACTACGCTTGTTACGCCCGTATACATATAAACGTCATCGTTAAGCGCAAGGTAGTTATAGCCTGCCGAGGTGACCTTTACGTCCTGCTGACCGAAAATCGAGTTGAAGAAGCCGCCCGAATATCTGCCGTAGTAATTGAACTGCTCGTTTACAAGCGTTGCGGAATAAACTCGGTCTATCCACTGCCACTGCTCATCGGTAACCGTATAGGGCGTCTTGAGCTTATCCTTCGATTTTTCGCCCGTTGCAATAACCGTTGCCTCGCCCGTGCAAGCGTCAACAATTGCCGCGCCTATGACGTCCGTACCGCCGAAAAGTCCAATGGTCTTGTCAATAATCGGGACTATCCAGAACGGGTGGCCGTTTTCATCAATTTCAAAATTAGGGCTGTCGAACATATAAGTCGGGTACTTAAAGCGAAGAACCCTCATAAGATAATGTGAGAAATGCTCCGCGGTGGAGTATTTCATTCCCTGCTCAAGGCGGATAAGCTTACCCTCCTGGGTGGTCATATCAACAATTATATATGCAGGCAGTCCGTTTTTAGTATTCTTGAACCACTTGAAAATATCGCCGTATTCGAGCGGAGTTACGCGGACGGGAACGTTTTTATAGTTAATCTGGGTCGAATCGTATGAAATGGCGAACTGGGAAACCATATCCGAAAGGTCGCCGAGAGTTCTTGTTGCAATTGCGTTCGCCGCGTCTGCGTCAAGACGGGGTACGGAGGAGAAATCGATATTTGCAACATCCTCGCTGAAATCGCCCGTTTCAACATTTATAATCCTGCTGTACGCCTTTGCTCTGAAAAGCACCGCTCCGCAAAGCCAACCGATAAGCATTACAACAAGCAGAACACCGACAATAATAAACGGAATTTTTGAACGCTGCTTGACGTAAGGCGCGTATTCGGGTTCCTTGAACGCCTTTGTAAAAAGAAGCGTAAAGCCGATATATACAAAGCAAAGCATACCGAGGAAAACATACATTTCAGTCGCCTTGAAATTCAGCGCAGGAAGCATAAAGTAATAAGCAACAGCGCCGAAAATGAGCGTTGCGACAAGGGCGATAATCCTTTTTACCGTTGCCTTTTCGGGCGGAATAACAACCGCCGTCTCCTTTGAAGAGTCCTTTTTAACGTGAAAGCCTTTTGTAAAATCAACATGAATAGGGTCCATAGTGTTTCTCCTTAATCAATGTATTAAGCCAATTATATATTATTTTTACTCCTTTTGCAAGAAATATCGGTTTTAAGCACGAATAGTAACTAATATTTTTGCCTTAAATGTCAAAAATATAATCAAAATGCCAAAAGTGTTGAATATTTGGCGGTATTCCTTGTTTTTTTGCCCAATATATGGTATAGTTGATATTGGTGAAAGTTGGACTTAATTTAGTCCGAAAGAGGTATTGAGATGAAAATTCAGTTTACCGAAACAGTATTAAGAGACGCAAATCAGTCGCTTATAGCAACGCGTATGGGTTATAACGAGTTTGAGCCTATACTCGAAGACCTTGACAAAGCAGGCTACTACTCGCTTGAATGCTGGGGCGGAGCAACGTTTGACTCTTGCTTAAGGTACTTAAACGAGGACCCGTGGGAAAGGCTTCGGAAAATCAGAAAAAAATGTCCCGACACGAAGCTTCAGATGCTTCTTCGCGGTCAGAACCTTTTAGGCTACAAGCACTACCCCGACGACGTGGTGAGAATGTTTGTAAAAAAGAGCGTAGAAAACGGAATTGATATAATAAGAATTTTCGACGCTTTAAACGACTTGAGGAACATTGAGGTTGCCGTTGACGAAACGCTTAAAAACGGCGCTATGGCGTCGGGCGCAATTTGCTTTACAAAAAGCCCCATTCACAACCTTGAAATGTATGTCGATATAGCGGTGAGAATGGAAAAAATGGGCGTCAGCTCCGTTTGCATAAAGGATATGGCAGGCATTATAAGCCCGAGGGAAACCTACGAATTAGTCAGGGCGATAAAAGAAAACATAAAGCTTCCCGTAATTGTTCATACCCATTCAACAACGGGACTCGGTCTTATGTCGCTTATGAAAGCGGCTGAAGCAGGCGCAGACGTTATTGACACGGCGATTTCCTGCTTCTCGGGCGGAACCTCTCAACCGCCGACGGAAACGCTCGTCTACGCGCTCAAGGAGCAGGGCTTTGAAATTGACCTTGATATGGACGCGCTTAAAAAAATAAACGATTTCTTTAAACCGATACGGAACAAGGCTCTTAAAAACGGTCTTTTAAACCCCGTTGTAATGACAACGGACACGGACGCGCTTAAATATCAGGTACCCGGCGGTATGCTTTCAAACCTTGTCGCCCAGCTTACGGCGCAGGGAAAGCTTGACAAGCTCGACGAGGTACTGCTCGAAACTCCGAGAGTCAGAGAAGACCTCGGCTACCCTCCCCTTGTAACGCCTATGAGCCAGATGGTAGGCGTTCAGGCGGCTACAAACGTTATTACGGGAGAACGGTACAAGACCGTTTCAAAGGAGGTCAAGGCGTACCTTCACGGCGAATACGGCAAGGCTCCGGGCGAGGTTAATAAAGAGCTTGAGAAAAAGGTGCTCGGCGACACCGAACCGATAACCGGAAGATTTGCCGACACTCTTGAGCCAATGTTTGAAAAGACAAAAAAGGAGCTTGGAGAGACTGCAAAGAGCGACGAGGACGTGCTTTCGTACATCGCTTTCCCGGCTCAGGCGGAAAAGTTTTTCAGAGACAGAGATAAAAAGAACGAAAATAGGAAAAACGGCACGTTTTCCTATACTATAGAAAGGGTTGGGTGAATATGTGGCACGGTAACGTAACGCTCCCGGACGCGTTCATAATATCGCTTACGGGTATGCTTGTGGTAATGCTTGAGCTTATGGTAATCGCTCTTTTCATTGTCATCATTTCAAGACTTATTCGCGTTTTTCACAAGCCGAAGCCCGAAAAGGCGCAGCCTGCCAGAAAAAAGCCGCAAAAGCCCGTTGTGGTAATCGGCGAAAATGAACAGGACAACACAAGCTCTGACGGCGAAATAACGCTTGAAGATATAAGCGAGGAAGAAACCGCCGTTATTATGTCGGCGGTAAGCGCCGAAAGCGGAATAGAGCTTGACAAAATAAAATTCAAATCCATAAAGAAGATATGAGGTGTCGGATATGAAATACATTGTAACTTTAAACGGAAACAGATATGAGGTCGAGGTTGAAGCGGTTGACAAACCGGACACTGCGGACCAAAAGACCGAAAGCGTAAAAAATATTTCTGCCGACGGCGAAAAGGTTGTTTCACCCATGCCCGGCACTATTCTTCAGGTAAACGTCAATGTCGGCGACACGGTAAAATCGGGTGACGCGCTTTTCATTCTTGAAGCTATGAAGATGGAAAACGATATTGTTTCTCCCTGCGACGGAAAGGTTGCCGAGCTTCTTGTTTCAAAGGGAAGCACGGTTGAAACCGACACCGTTCTTGCCGTTATTGCTTAAGGAGGAAGAGCAGTGAACTTTTTTGAAGTTATAAAAGAGCTGCTTGTGCAGTCGGGTTTTGCGGCGCTGTCGTGGCGTGAAATCACAATGCTTGCGGTTTCCTTTGTTCTTTTCTTTCTTGCAATAGTCAAAAAATTCGAGCCGTTGCTTCTCGTCCCGATAGCGTTCGGAATGATGCTTGCAAATCTGCCCGGCACGGGACTTATGGCTGACCCAGCCGGACTAATGGACGCTTCCCAAGCGGTTGCAGGCGCTCACTGGTACGATGACGGCGTACTGCGGCTCATTTACGCAGGCGTAAAATCAAGCATCTTCCCTTGCCTTATTTTTATGGGAGTCGGCGCAATGACGGATTTCGGTCCACTGCTTGCTAATCCGTCAAGCCTGCTTCTCGGCGCGGCGGCGCAGCTTGGCATTTACGTTGCGTTCATCATTTCAATTGCAACCGGTCTTTTCACTCCGCAGGAAGCGGCTTCAATTGCAATTATCGGCGGAGCAGACGGCCCGACGGCGATTTACACAACGTCAAAGCTCGCTCCCCAGCTTTTAGGCTCAATTGCCATTGCGGCTTATTCATATATGGCGCTCATACCGCTTATCCAGCCGCCGATTATGAGGGCGCTGACCACAAAGAAGCAGCGCGAGGTCAAAATGGAGCAGTTGAGGAAGGTCGGCAAGACGGAAAAAATAATTTTCCCGATAGTTGTAACCGTTTTCTGCGCTCTGCTTCTTCCGAGTGCGGCTCCGCTTATCGGAATGCTTATGCTCGGCAACCTTTTCAGGGAAAGCGGCGTTACGGACAGACTTTCGGATACTGCGCAAAACGCGCTTTGCAATATCGTTACAATTCTTCTCGGCGTGACTGTCGGCGCAACGGCTAACGGAGAAAACTTTATTCAGATAAAAACCCTTGCAATTGTCGGCATAGGTCTTCTCGCGTTCAGCTTTTCGACCGCAGGCGGCGTGCTTTTCGGAAAGCTTATGTACCGTGTGACAAAGGGTAAGGTTAATCCGCTTATCGGCGCGGCAGGCGTTTCGGCTGTACCCATGGCGGCAAGAGTTGCCCAGAACGAGGGCGCCAAGGCAAACCCGACAAACTTTCTTCTTATGCACGCAATGGGACCGAATGTTGCCGGAGTTATCGGCTCGGCAGTTGCGGCAGGCTTCTTAATGCTGATGTTCGGGGGAAAATAATATCCTAAAATTAAAAGAGGTACTCACACTGAACTGCCCCATATTGAGCAGACAGCACAAAAAAGACTACTTGACGTAGAATAT
>CAKZZS010000056.1 GCA_937884975.1 uncultured Clostridia bacterium
ACAACGTGAAGTACGTTTCAAAAGAAACGCGTGAAGTGTTCCTTCGGAACGATAATTTAAACCCGTAGGGGACGGGTTTCCCGTCCCGTTGCCCGTAAGGGCAATTGTGGTAGAATAAAAGGAAGTGATAAAATGCCTGAATGCTGTGAAAGAAAAAAGCACAGGGACGAAAAGGAATATAAGGATTTAATTAACCGCCTTAACCGAATTGAGGGTCAGATAAGGGGAATTAAGTCGATGCTTGAAAAGGACGCGTACTGCCCGGATATTCTTACCCAGGTTGCTGCGGCGAACGCGGCGCTCAACAGCTTTAACAGGGTGCTTTTGTCAAACCATATTAAAACCTGCGTTAAAAAGGATGTGCTTGAGGGCAGGGACGAAACGCTTGACGAATTGGTAAACACAATGCAGAAATTGATGAAATAGAGGTAAATATGGAACAGTTTAATGTAACGGGAATGAGCTGCGCCGCCTGCAGCGCAAGGGTTGAAAAGGCGGTTTCGTCTGTTGACGGAGTTTCCTCCTGCTCGGTGAGCCTTTTGACAAATTCCATGGGTGTGGAGGGAAATTATTCCGTAAAGGACGTTATTGCCGCGGTTGAAAAGGCAGGCTATGGCGCGTCGCTTAAAAATGACGAAAAACAAAAGACAAATGAAGAAGACAGCCTTAAGGACACCGAAACGCCTCTTCTTTTCAAAAGGTTTGTGTCCTCGCTCATTTTTCTTTTAATACTTATGTATTTTTCAATGGGACACGAGATGCTGTCTCTTCCCGTCCCGAAAATATTTGACGAAAACCGCGCCGTGCTCGGGCTTTTGGAAATGCTGCTTTCGGCAATTGTGCTTGTGATAAATCAGCGTTTTTTCATAAACGGCTTTAAGGGACTTATTCATCGCGCGCCGAATATGGATACGCTCGTTGCGCTCGGCTCGTCCGCGTCGTTTTTATGGAGCGTTTATGTGCTTTTCAAAACGACCGCAGATAAGGCATTCTTTGACCACTATTATTTTGAAAGCGCGGCTATGATACTTGTGCTCATAACCGTCGGAAAGATACTTGAAGCGCGATCAAAGGGGAAAACCACCGACGCTTTAAAATCCCTTATGCGCCTTTCTCCGCAGACGGCAGTAGTCATTACTGACTCAGAAGAAAAAACCGTTTCCGTTAAGGACGTAAAAAAAGGCGATATATTTGTTGTCAGAGCAGGAGACAATATACCTGTTGACGGGGTTGTAATCGAGGGAAGCTCGGCTGTTGACGAATCCCACCTGACCGGCGAGAGCATACCTGTTGACAAAAAGACGGGCGACAGAGTTTACGCAGCCTCTCTGAATAAATCGGGTTATCTTAAATGCACAGCCGAGAGAGTGGGCGAGGACACCTCGCTTGCAAAAATTATTCAGATGGTTTCCGACGCGGCGGCGACAAAAGCGCCTATTGCAAAAATCGCCGATAAGGTTTCGGGCGTGTTCGTGCCGGTTGTCATTTCAATTGCGCTTGTCACGTTTGCAGTCTGGCTGCTTTTAGGAAAGGAAATGTCGTTTTCTCTTTCGCGCGCAATTTCAGTGCTTGTAATCAGCTGTCCGTGCGCTCTGGGACTTGCAACCCCCGTGGCAATTATGGTTTCAAACGGAGTCGGAGCGAAAAACGGCATTCTTTTCAAAACCGCTTCGGCGCTTGAACAGACGGGAAAAACACAAATTGCCCTGCTTGATAAAACGGGAACTCTTACCCTCGGCGAGCCGAAGGTTACGGACGTAATAAGCATTGAAACGGACGAAAAAACGCTCCTTGAGTACGCTTTTTCGCTTGAAGAAAAAAGTGAGCATCCGCTTTCTCGTGCGATTACGGAATATGCAAGGGAAAAGGGCGTGTCCTCTTTTGCCGTTTCGGATTTTCTTGTACTGTCGGGAAGCGGAGTTTCGGGAAAGGTTGAAAACGAAAAAATCACGGGCGGAAGCCTGAAATTCATTAACTCAATAGTCCCTGTTTCCGAAGAAATAAAGGAACAGTGCGACAGGCTTTCGCAGACGGGAAAAACACCGCTTCTGTTTTCGAAAAATGAAAGCCTTATGGGAATTATTGCGGTTTCCGACGTAATAAAGCCCGACTCTCCCGAAGCGGTCAGAGAGCTTAAAGATATGGGAATAAGGGTCGTAATGCTCACGGGCGACAATGAGAAAACCGCAAACGCCATAGCCGAAAAAACGGGTGTCGATGATGTTATTGCCTCCGTAATGCCGGACGGCAAACAGGCGGCGGTGTCACACCTTAAAAAATACGGCAGGGTAATGATGGTAGGCGACGGAATAAATGACGCGCCTGCGCTGACCGAGGCTGATATAGGCGTTGCAATCGGCGCCGGAGCGGATGTTGCGGTTGACGCGGCGGACGTCGTGCTTGTAAACTCGTCACTTAAGGATGTTGCTTCGGCAATACGTTTAAGCCGCGCAACGCTTAAGAATATAAAGCAAAATCTCTTCTGGGCGTTTTTCTACAATGTTCTGGGAATACCGCTTGCCGCAGGGGCGTATATCGGTCTTTTCGGCTGGGAGTTAAATCCCATGTTCGGCGCGGCGGCAATGAGTCTTTCAAGCTTTTTTGTAGTCACAAACGCGCTGCGGCTGAATCTTTTTAAGCTTCATAATCCGAAAAAGGATAAAAAAATAAAACCCGTCGAAATAAATATCGGCGAATTAAGTAAGAAAACGGAGGAAAACAAAATGACAAAGACAGTTTTTATTAACGGAATGATGTGCGCTCACTGCGAGGCGACGGTCAAAAAGGCTCTTGAAGCAGTTGACGGAGTTGAAGAAGCGGTTGTAAGCCACGAAAACGGCACAGCTGTTTTAACGCTTTCAAAGGACGTTGAAAACTCGGTTCTCAAAACCGCAGTCGAAGAAAAGGAATATGAGGTTACGGGAATAGAATAAAAGTTAATTAACAAGAAATGTAAATCCGCAATCAATAAAAACGGACAACCTATTTTGGTTGTCCGTTATATTTTTTGGGGGTTATCAGTTCTATCTAAAAGATAATCAATATTAGTATCAAAGTAATCTGATAGGATACAAAGAGTTTCTGTAGGCGGTATTCTTTCGCCTCTCTCAAATTTTGAAATTAACGCTTGATCTATTTGTGTTTCCATTTGAAGTCCGATTTGAGTGAGTTTCCGTTGTTTACGAAGCGTTTTCAAATTGTGACCTGTGAAAGCTTTCCGTTGCTTTTCCATATTACCACCTAATGACATTATGTCATTTTTTTAATTGACTATTATGACAAATTGTCATAATATATAATATGAGGTGGTTCTATGGCAAAGAACGAAAATTTACACAAAGCAGCGAAAGCGAAACAGGATGAATTTTATACTCAATTATCGGATATAGAAAACGAGCTTCGTTATTATAAAAAGCATTTTAAAGACAAAACGGTTTTTTGTAATTGTGACGATCCGTTTGAGAGTAACTTTTTTAATTATTTTGTATTAAATTTTAATAGGTTAGGTTTAAAAAAACTTATTTGTACCTGTTACGCTGGTTCGCCAATTGCAAATACCCAATTATCTTTGTATGACATTGCCGAAGATTCAAAAGAAATTACAAATAAACCGTATAAAGCGGTTGTCACGACAGTTTATGATAAAACAGGTGACGGTGGAATAGACATTCTTGATGTCGTTGAACTGTTCAAGTCGGGAGAGAATAAATTGACCGAGTTGAAGGGTGATGGGGATTTTCGTTCAGAGGAATGCATTGAATTACTAAAAGAAGCGGATATAGTGGTCACAAATCCTCCTTTTTCCCTCTTTAGAGAATATGTTCTACAACTAATAGAAAACCAAAAAAAATTTTTAATAATTGGAAATCAAAATGCTATAACATACAAGGAAATATTTCCTCTTTTAATGAGCAATAAAATGTGGGTAGGTTACAAATCAGGTGATATGGCTTTTACAGTCCCTAAATATTATGAACCTAGAGAAACAAGATATTGGCAAGATGATAATGGTCAAAAGTGGAGATCAATGGGAAATATATGTTGGTTTACCAATCTTGATATTAAAAAAAGGCATGAAGAACTTATATTGGTTAAAAAATATAATTCAAAAACATATCCCAAATATGATAATTATGATGCGATAAATGTTGACAAAGTTGCTGAAATACCCTGTGATTACTACCCGTGTTGGTTTGAATGTGAAATGAAGGATAAATGTGAATGGGCAGAAAATAAGGGAATGAATAATGAAATCCCTGCTTTTTGTGAAAAAAAGAACTCCGGCTGTATGGGAGTACCGATTACATTTATGGATAAATACAATCCGGAACAGTTTGAATTGGTAAAATTTCGCAAAGGAAATGATGAAAAAGACTTGACATTTACAGTCAACACGGAGGACAATCTATTAGACAGACAGACAGACAGACAGACAGACAGACAGACAGACAGACAGACAGACAGAC
>CAKZZS010000057.1 GCA_937884975.1 uncultured Clostridia bacterium
TTATTTCACGGGCGGTTAATAACCGCCCCTACGAATCGGTTGAGATTCTTCACTTCGCTCAGAATGACATTCTATCGTTCCGCAGGAACATTTCACGCGTTTTCTTTTGAAACGTACTTCACGTTGTTTAATGACAACACTTGACAAATTCGCAAGAATGTATTTCACGGACGTACAAAGTACGCACCTACGGGTTTGCCTGAACATAAAAAAAGAAGCCCTTTCGGACTTCTTTGATTTAATTTCATTTTACTTTTTACCGTAACCGCGGTAGGAGCCGCGTTTGCTTTCGGTTGAACGCTTAAGGTCGCTCATTCTATCCTCGCTTGTCTTTTTAAAGGAAGCGAGCATATCCTCAAAGCTCATATTATCAGTCTGCTTTTCGGGAAGCCCCTGCCAGCCGACAGGCTTCGGGCGACTTTTCTTCGGCTTTTCTTTCTTTTCAGGCTGCTCAACCTGCTTAATAGAAAGGCTGACCTTACCCTTTTCGTTTATTTCAAGAACCTTTACCTTAACCTCCTGCCCCTCGGACAGAAACTCTCGGATATTGCTTACAAAGGTATTTGATACCTCTGAAATATGAACAAGTCCCGTTGTGCCGTCAGGCAACGCAACAAACGCGCCGAAATCGGTTATACCGGTTATCTTCCCTTCAAAAACCTCTCCAACCTCAACCATTTAAAAAGCTTTTTACCCCTTTCGTTCAGCCGTTGGCTCCCGGCGTAACGTTATAGAAAAACTTTTCGCCAAGCTTACCGTAACCGAGCTCCTCACGGGCAATTTTTTCCATATAATCGCCCTGGTCGCCGTCTATGACTGCCTGAAGCTTCGCATTCTCTTCCTGCTGAGCCTCAACCTGAAGGGAAACCTCTTCAAGCTCTTTTTCTTTATTATGGATCTGTATGCCGGTATGTATGAAAGACACGGCAAGATACCACGCTAAAATAAGCGCAGCCGCTGCAAGAATATAGCTACCCTTAAAACCGCGCTTGTTATTCTTTTTTACTTGCTTTCTTGTCACGATATTTCTTTCTGCCTTTCCTATATCTTGTGTCGCCTTTAGCGACACTCCCCTTATATACTCTTTGATTATACAACAAAGCACCGTCAACTTGCAAGTGGTATTTTGATTTTTTTACTATTTTTTTAACATTTTTTCGGCTTTTTTCATATATTTTTTTAAAAATTCGCCTGAAAAACGAAAAAATCTTAATAAACGGAAAAGAAATCACCTTAAAAACCGAAAGGATAATCTTTTTAAAAAACAGATAAACCGTCCTGATTACACGCGTAATTCTGTCGCAAAGTCTTACAATAAACACGCCGAGTGAGAAATAGTAAATAAAAAATCCCGTCAGCTCGCCGAAAATGACGTATGCCCTGACCTGACCGTCAGTGATTACAAGCAACAGCAAAAAGCTCAACACCGAGGCGAGAACGGTAAACACCGAATCACACGCAACAGTCACCCATTTGCGTTTTGAAAGCGTATTTCGGATAATGAAAAAGACATCGTAAACTATTCCGAGCGCAAAGCCGAATCCGACGGATACGAAAAAATTATACGTCTGCCTTGCCAGCGATACGCCGTATGTCATCTGAACACCTTTGAAAAGAATGAGGCGTTTTTCGGCTGGGAATCGGTATATGCAAGCGAATCAATTTCACCCTCAACCGAAAGCTCACCAGTTTCGACGCTTAACCTGTTAATATGAAGCGTTCTTCCCCTTATTGTCAGAAGCCCTAAATCCGTATAAACAACAACCGTTTCCTCGTCAAAGCTGTCGACATCCGACACGCCTGAAACCGTAAGTACGCGTCTGTCCTCCATTATTATATTATTGGGAACCGATAAAATTTTTTTGTCCTCGTTCATAATAACCTCCTTAGTAATTTTCAACTACTAATTGGTATGATGAACAAGGACAAAGTATTCTTTATTATTCGGTTTTACTGATTAACTATTTTTCTGAAGGAATCCTTTATAGTCGGATTTGAGGTTGCAAGCGCGTAGTTAAGCGCTATGACATCCGTTATTCCGTTTTCGCTGATAAAGGTCGGCAGGCTCATCTGATTAACGCCGTCCTTTCTCGGGTCAAGGATGTATATTTCTTCAAATGCTTCCGTCAAAAACGGAGCAAAGCAGTTGCCGTATGACTCTTTTATAAGAAGGATTTTTCTTCCGTTTTTATTATCCGTTACAATTCTTTCAAGCGCCTGGTCGCCCTGGATAAACGTTCCTGCATAATCCGAGGCGTTAGGATTAACAATGGATAACGAGCTGTTATTCCCCGTAAGACTGCCGTCAGAGCCTACTCCGAGAATTTCTCCCTTTGCGTTGTTGAGCGGCATAAAATACTCGATATAATCAGGGTTATCCGCAAGCACCTGCGCCTTGCCGGAAAAACCGTACATTGTTCCTACAAAGCCGTCCGTCTTTCCGCTTTCGTATTTTTCAAGCGGCTGCACAGCAGTAATTCCTGCCTTCTTTGCAAACGCAAGATACGCATAGTAAGCGCCGCGCGCAGTCCAGTGATGGTCGGTACGGAAATAGAGATATTCGTCCGTATGAAGGGCGAGCGAGCTCCACGCGTCAACTGTTATAACGTTATCGCTCATTGCGTCATAAGCTATCTGTATTCCCTTTTTCTGCGAACGGTTACCGGTACGGTAATCCTCAGGGCCGTAAAACTCAACCTGCGTCGGAGCAATAAGGTTATATACCTTAACGCCCGGGCATTTGTCGGCTAAAGTGCTGATTATTTCAGCATAGCTTTCAAGCGCGGATTCGCTAATTCCGTACATTTCCATAGCGCGAGTTCCCTGGATAATAATTGAATTCTGTATATTATACTCTACCTCGGGAATTTCGGCGGTTGTAACGACCGTTTCCGTCGGTTCTGTTGTCTGTGTCGTCTGGGTTGTCTGCGTCGGCAGGGTTTCGGTCACTGTCCGGGACTCAGAAGCGGTTGTATCCTCCGGTTTCTTTTCAGCCGAAGGTAATTTGATTATTACAACAGCAACAACTGCAATAACGATAAGCGATACAATAAGACCGATTATTTTTTCTCTGTTTGTCATTTTAGCTCCTTAATTTTTCACCCGTTTTAACATTGATTACATTCTTAAATACGCTGACATGCGTGTTGCTTATAAACTTATCTATGTGCATGCTTCCGAAGAACCAGCGCGTGAATTTACAGTCCTTTGAAAGCTCCTCAAAATAGGTGTTAAGCACGGTAAAACGCACATTATCACCCTGCTGAAGATTAAGAAAGCTCTTTATTTTTGCAGGCGGTTCGTGGGTTATTATGTAATCAACCTTACCGTCATATTTTTCAAGCGTCTTTATGCCCTCAAGCAAATCCTCCTTGGACGGAATTTCCTCTCTGTCCCAGGTTTCATTGTCGTTGCGCATATCAATGTCGGGGCTTTCACCGCCGCCCATTGTAAAAAAGGTTTCTCCCTCAATGGTAAATACCTGGCCGCGCATAAGGTGGTAGATATTACCGTATATCTTGTGCACCTTTCCGCCGTTCCATTCACTCTGCTCATAATTGTTAAGCAGCGTGAAATTGTCATGAGTGCCGTCAATGAAGCAGATATTGTATTTACGTTTCGCTAATTTGCGGATAAATTTCTGTTCGCTTTTGTCATCGTTCCAGATAAAGCCAAAATCACCGCAAACAATAAGCGTATCACCGGGCTTTATTCCCTTTAAGGCAGAAGAACTGAGTCTTTCCCTGTCACCGTGCGTGTCGCCCGTAACGTAAACCAATTTTTTTCACTTCCTTTGTTGAAAAATACAGCGTAAGATGGTATAATTATTTACCAATGAATAATATACAACTAAATAAAAATAATTTCAAGGGAGATTTGAAGTTTTGTTCAAAAAAATTATATCATTTTTGTTAATATTGACATTATTTTCATCATTTTTGACAATAAACAGTCAGGCGCTTTATAATTCCTCGGTAGAGCTTAATGCGGATATTGTGCTTCTTGCGTCAATTGATGACGGGACAGTTCTGCTCGCAAAGAACAATGATAAGCGCACGCCCCCTGCCTCGCTTACGAAAATTGTTACGGCCACTCTTGCGCTTCAGCATTTTACCGACCTTGACCAGATAATCGAGGCGGACGAAACGAGCATAATGGAAATAAGCGGCACGGGAAGCTCAAACGCGAATATTCAGGTCGGCGAAAAAATGAGCGTAAGAGACTTGCTTTACTGCCTTCTGGTTCATTCCGCAAATGAGGCGGCAAACATACTCGGCACTCAGGTCGCCGGAAGCATTGCTGATTTTGTCAAGATGATGAACGAATATGTAAAAAGCATCGGCTGTAAAAACACCCATTTTGTCAACTGCCACGGTCTTGACGACGAGGAGCAGTACACAACCGCCGACGATATGCTTTTAATCACTCTCAAGGCTCTTGAATATCCCGTATTCAAGGAGATTACGAGCACGACAAAATACACCGTTCCAAAGACAAATATGTCAGACGAAAGGTATCTTTATACCACAAACTGGATGATGAATCCCGGTCACCCGTCTTACTATTACGAATACGTTTCGGGAGTTAAAACCGGCACTACTACAAGAGCAGGCAGGTGCATAGTTTCAACTGCAAGCAAGGACGGCTATAACTATATCGGAATCGTTATGGGCGCAAAGAACGAAGACAGCGACGAAAACGAGGCGCTTCTTGAATGTAAAAGAATTTTTCAGTGGGCGTTTGAAAACATCAAGCTTTCGACGGTTGTCTCCTCCACTACAACCGTTACGGTGGTAGACGTCGAATTAAACTGGGACACAGACCACTTAAGACTTGTCCCTGCAAGCGATTTATCACTGCTTGTGCCTACGGGTAATGACGCAGGCAGCGTTATGGTTAAGGTTCTTGAGGACCAAACGCCGAAGACTGTCAGCGCTCCGATAAAGCAGGGCGACGTTTTAGGCAAGGCGCAGGTGCTTTATGCGGATGAGGAAATCGCAACAATTGACCTTGTGGCGGCGGAAACGGTTACAAGAAGTCCGCTTCTTTGGTTTTTTAATATTCTTAAAAACATTTTCTCATCAAATATTTTCAAGCTTATTCTGGCGCTTGTAATTATATTTATTGCCGCGTATATTTTCCTTATTTTCAGATATAAAAACAAGAAAAAACGCAGAAGGCAAAACGTCAAAACCGTAAGAATAAATCCCAACACCAAAAACAGAAGATAAAAACAAAACCGAGGAAGAATTTCCTCGGTTTTGTTTTTATAATTTATAATCGTCGGGATTTATTTTTTCTATCGGCGCGAGCTTTTTCGGCTCACGCTTTAAAATGTCGTACTTATATTTACGGCAGAAATAGTCAAGCGGCACGGGTCCCTTTTTAGGGCAAAGCACCGTCTGCTTATCAGCCGCGATTTTTCCGTAAAAACAGTATTCACATCTTTTTGAAAGCTCACTCATTTTTTCACAACCCGTCTGTTTTTATATTTTTATTTTATCATACTTTTTTCCTCGGAGCAATATCAAATATAAGACAGACGCTCATAAACGCAAGCGCTATACAGCAAGGCAGTGAAACGCTGTAAGGCAGCACAACGGACTGTTCAAGCGAAGAAACGACGGAAATGTTCACGGGAAAAAGATACAAATACACCCTGCAGATACCTGACGAAAGCGCGGCGTGAATAAGTCTTGAAGCATAAAAATACTTTATTTTCAGTCCGCTTTCTATAACGCCGTTCATCACCTGAAAATGAACGCAAAGTCCGCCGAAACCTATTATCGCCGCGATTACGGGAAGCGGAAAAACCGAAAAAGAAAAAAGCACGCCGTTTGTCACCTCAAAAACGGAAAACAGAAAAGCGAGCATATTGTCGGACAGGTCAAACTCCTTAAGCACCTGACAAATCGCCGAAAAAACAAGAACGTAAACGCTTATGGAAAGCATAGAAGATGTTGCTTGGGAAGCGCTTTTTGTAACGGCGTCAAAAACTGACAGCGAGTTTTTTTCATTTTTCTTTCTTTCGCTTTTTTTAACAGGCTCCGAGAGAAGAAATCCCGAAGCAAAGCCTATAACAAGCGACGAAAGAGTTACCGAGCAAAACAACGCCGCTCCTGCCGCGACGGAACCGAGAAGTCCTGCGCCGACTGTTGAAAGAATAAACGCAGGGCCGCCGTTAATACAGAAAAGATACATTCTTGCCGCCTGGGCTTTTGTTATCTTCCCCTCCTTTAAAAGCGAGTCGGTCATTTTTGCGCCGACGGGATAACCGCCGATAAAGGACATCAGAATACTTGCGGACGCCTCCTCCGGCAGCCTGAAAACCACCCTTGTAAAAAAGGAAAAGAGTTTGCCGATAAGCCTTGAAACGCCGCTATTTTCAATAAAGCACGCAAGCGTCATAAACGGAAAAAGCGTGGGCAAAAGCACGTTCCCGACGGTTGAAAGTCCGCTTTTTATTCCGTCGGAAACAACTGACGGTTTTTTAAGAATAAAATACGCGCACAGCGAAACAAAAGCGCAAAGAAACAGCGCCTTTATATAAAAGAAAACTCTTTTTTTCATTCTTCACACCTCAAGAATAGATATGATTTTTTTCACATATCTATTCTTGAGGTGATTTATTTGACTTCAAAGGAAAAGCCGGGTGAACGGCTTAAAAAAATTGAGCAGCTGAAAATGTGTCACATTGAGCTTGACGGCAACAGAGAGCTTATTCTTGACGGCTGTAAGGGCATTGTTGAATACGAAACACAAAAAATAAAAATTTGCACCGATATGGTTTTTGTTTCCGTTACGGGCGATGATCTTAACATTAACACTTATAATCAGGACCAGATTGTCATAAGCGGAAAAATACTTTCAGTTGATTTTTCATAGGTAGGACTGTTCTTATGCTTTTAATAAAACTGTTGAGATTTATTCAGGGTTATATTGATTTTCAGGTAAGCGAGGGCTTTCCGGAAAGATTTATAAATCTTTGCACAAAGGATAATATCCCTCTCTGGAACATAAAAAATAACGGCAAATTTCTTTTCGCCTCCACAACCTGCTACGCTCTTAACGACGTTAAAAGGACAGCCGAAAAATCGGGAATGAAGATAGACGTTTTAAAGGAAACGTCACTGAAAAGCTCCTTGAAAAAGCACAAAAAACGAAAGGGACTTCTTATATCACTTTTTATCTGCTTTTTAGTAACGGTTTTCCTGTCGGGGTTTATCTGGAGCATTTCGGTTGAGGGAAATGAAGAATATACAACGGAACAAATCCTTGAAGCGTATGAGGAAAACGGGGTTAAAATCGGCGCGCTGAAAAGCAAAATCGACACTCTTGGCGCCAGTGAAAACGCCGTAATAAAGCTTGACAATATTTCGTGGGCAAAGGTGAACATAAGAGGCTGTTTTGCCGTAATTGAGGTCAGGGAGAGCATTAAAAAACCGAAACTGTTAAATGAAAGCACACCCGTAAACATTGTATCGGACGCGGACGGTCAGATAATAAAATACGAAGTCGAAAAGGGTGAAAGCGTTTTAAAGCCCGGAATTGCCGTGACAAAGGGCGATTTGCTCGTCAGCGGAGTACTCACGAACAAGGACTCAAGCGAAAGACTTGTCCATTCAAAGGCAAAAATAACCGCAAAGACAACGCATCTGACTAAAAGCGCTGTTCCGGAAAATCTTTTTTCGAAAAGCGAAGAGGATATAAGATATTCGCTTTTCTTTTTCGGTTTGAAAGTTCCGTCATACAGTCTTGACGGTGATTATTTTGAGAGCAGGAAATATCTTGAAAACAATAAAAAAATACTGCCCGTCGGTGTTTTCAGATACAGACAGGCAAAGTATAATACCGAATACGAAATAAACGATAGCGAAGAATCGCTTTTGAGCGCATTTGACAGTAATCTCAAGGCTATAGAGATTTACCGTAACAGCGAAAGGGTTTTAAGCGAAAAAATCAGTTTTTCAAATATGGTTTTCAAATGCAAGTACATCTGTGAAGAAGAAATAGGCGTCGAAAAGGAAATTCTTACGGGATAATAAAAAAGCATCCTTAAAGGTAAATACCCGAAAGGATGCTTTTTATGTATTTAATTATTCGTCAACCTCTTTGGTAGCTTCATCTTCAGCTTCAGATACAGCCTCTTCAACTGCTTCCTTTTTCTTCGGGAAAAGGATTTTGTCAAAGGGAAAATAAAGGAAGAACTGAATTGCGCCGCAAACAGCGCCCGAAATGGAAATGGCAACGTTTTCAGCCATATGCCACTTTGTCTCAAAGAAAGTGATAAGAGTGGGTGAAAGCCAAGCCGAGAAGCAAATAAGAGCAATTGTAAATACAATATAAATCGGTAACGTAACAGCTATATTTGCGTCGGAATTAAAGGTTTTGTCCCTGTTGATGAAAAACGAAACTATCTGCGCAATAACGTTCGCAAGATTTGCCGCAATAAACACGCCGAGTCCTGCAACGATAACGCCGTTTTCATCGGGTGCTTCATTCTTGAAAATCCAGAATTCATACGCTCTGTGCAAAAATTCCTCTTTCATGGGAAGCTTGATTAAAAGCGGAAGGAAAATCTGGATAACAAAAGCCGCAAGGCTTACAACGATGAACTTGATAAACTGCCAGAGGGTTTCAACGCCCTTGCCCTTTGAAGCGGCAGCATTATCAATATTTTTAAGTCCCATAATACACACTCCTTAAAAAATGTTTACCCATTTATTTTAACATAATAAATAAAAATTGTAAATAAAAACATTGTCTGAACGGTTTATTTTTAAAGACGGATATGTTAAAATAGTATTTGTAATAAAAAATCAGGGGTACATATTATGAAAAAGATGGTTTCGTGGAATGTAAACGGCATAAGAGCTTGTATTAACAAGGGCTTTCAGGAGGAATTCGAAAAGCTTGACGCGGATATTTTCTGTATTCAGGAAACAAAGGTCCAGAAGGGTCAGGTTGATTTTGCGCCCGAGGGTTATAACTGCTTCTGGAATTATGCCGAAAAAAAGGGCTATTCCGGCGTTGCAATTTTTTCAAAGGAAAAGCCTTTGAGCATTAAATACGGTATGGACGACGCGTATTACGATACCGAGGGAAGAGTCATAACGCTTGAATTTGATAATTTTTACTTTGTCGGCTGTTATACTCCGAATGCGCAGGACGGTTTGAAAAGGCTGGATTTCCGTATGCAGTGGGAGGACAAATTCAGAGAGCACCTTTCAAATCTCAATGAAACAAAGCCAGTCATTTTCTGCGGTGACCTTAATGTTGCCCACAATGAAATCGACTTGAAAAACCCGAAGACAAACAGAGGTAATCCCGGTTTTTCCGATGAGGAAAGAGAGAAGTTTTCACTTTTGCTTGAAAGCGGCTTTACCGATTCGTTCAGGTATTTTTATCCCGACCTTGAAAACGAATATTCCTGGTGGAGCTATCGCTTTCACGCAAGGGACAAGAACGTGGGCTGGAGAATTGACTATTTCTGCGTTTCCGATTCAATAAAGGAAAAGCTTTTGAGCGCAAAAATACATCAGGAAATCTTCGGCAGCGACCACTGCCCCGTTGAAATAGTAATTGATTTATAAAGAAAAAGAGTGAGATATTAGGGCTTAAACCTCCTTATCGGTATCGCCCTAATATCTCACTCTTTTTTAATCATGCCAGGCAATTAGAACGCTTTCGTCAATTTTTGAAGCGTCAAAGCGGTAATGCCCCGTCACCTGACGTATTTCAAGATAATCCTGTTCCCTGTTCAGTTGGTCGGTGTTGTGGATGACAAACGCCTGACCTTTTTTATTTCTCCTGTCGGAAATTATCCCTATATGCTCATCCGACTCAAAAACAACTATATCCCCCGGCTGCCACTGTGAAATATCGTTTATGTCGGTTGTAAGCGAAACGGCGTAGAGGTCAAAAAACACTCTTAAATTTCTTACACGGCGAAAATCGATATTCGGGTCAGGCGTCGCCGCGGCAGGATATTTATCGGGGTTTCGTTGAATATCCATATCAACCATATCCTTTAAGCAATAGCCTGCGTTTTTAAACGCTCGCCAAACGACGTCGGTACAAACTCCGATGTCATCAGGCGGATAGCCGCCCTTGAAATAGGTTATATCGTATACGGGATGAGCGAGCGCGTCCGCACGCGCTCCGAGAAGAATATCGGTATAGTCATCCTCGCCGTTTTCATTAAAATCGACAGCGCTTTTCACCGTTTCAATATTAAAATGCTCCGACGTATAATAATCCGGCTCCTTTTGCGGAGCGGTTTCAATCACCTCAACGGGATATTTGCCGTTTAAATAAAAAATGCCCACGATAAAGAACACCGCCGTCAAAAAGACCTCGGCAACAGTTATCCCAAGCACCTTAAAAAATGTTTTCAACTCTTCTCACCCACAACAATAATATCACATACTATTTAATTAAACAAGAAAAAATGAAAAATTAAAGCCTCATTCCAACGGAATGAGGCTTTTATAAATTAAACTCAAATTAAAATGCTAAGAGTTAAATCAGTCTTCGTTCTTCTTTCTTGTAAGTACGAAAGCAACGCCTGCAACAACTGCAAGAGCAGCAACTGCAGCTACGGGAGCTGTATCAGCTGTCTTGGGGATATTTGTTGTGTTACCGGGAGTTGTAGGTGTTGTGGGTGTTGTGGGAGTTGTAGGAGTTGTGGGAGTAGTGGGAGTTGTGCTTCCGCTGCCGTCATCCGTGTCGCCGCCTAAACCTAAAAGACCCATAATCATATCAAGACCGGGGATATTGCCAAGGAGATCCGTAATAGAACCGAGATCGCCGAGGCCGCCGAAAAGACCCGAAAGAGAGTCAAGGCTCGGAATAGCACCCTTAACGCCGTCAAAGAGCTGACCGATGCTTGATTTAGCGCCTTCGCCGAAGTTGCCTAAATCAAAATCGCCGAGATTTGAGAAGATGTTCTTGAAGGTATCGGTAAGTCCGCCGAGGTCAATGCCGCTGCCGCTGCCGCCTTCGCCGCTGTCGCCGCTGCCTGAACCGTCATCGGGAAGCTGGGCGCTGTCAACAACTGCCTGAAGCTCATTCTTCTGATCCGTAGTAAGAACTTCGTCATCAACAAGATTGCTAAGGATAATGTTAGCCTGGTCAATGTCAAGCTTGCCGTCTTCAAGCATAAACTTAAGAATCTGGCCCATTTCTTCAGTTGTGATGGTCTGCTCGGGATCATCAGACGTGTTATAAATGCCTGCTGTGTAAAGAATAGTAGCAATGCTCTCTATTCCGCTGCCGTCATCCGTAACAGGACGTCCGGTAACGCCGGAAAGCTTTACAAGGAAAGCGCTTCTTGAATAACCGGGTACTTCAGAAGCAAAAGCTACAACGCAGCAAGTGAGTACCATTGCAAGTGCAACTACAATACTTAATACTTTTTTCATAGTGTTCACCTTTCTCAATTTGAGTTAATTTTCTGTTACAGGGCATAATTACCCCTATATACATAATGAATTATACATAATTTTTTTTGCAAAGTCAACACATATTTTCATTTTTATTAAGGATTTTTTGTATTTTTCGGCTTTTTAACATTCCTTTTTTAGGTACTTTTACATATTTTACCGCTTTTGCATAAATATTCCTTTAAAGAAATATAAATATACCGAGCCATTTTACAACAAAAGAAAAGGAGAGAGTCAAATGGATTTTTCACTCAAAAAAGAAAACATTTCAAATATTGTCAGCGTTTATGACTCAAATATTTCGCAGAATATTGACAGCGACATAACGCTGCCCGAATACGTTGACGACATTGAAACCGTACTAAATTGCTTTCTTACGGGAGAAATCGAAACATCTTCATTTAACGACGGCAGGATAACCGTTGAAGGTTACGCGCTCATAAGGCTGATTTATACTTCAAAGAACGGAACGCTTCACTGCTTTGAAAGCACGGTTCCGTTTTCAAGGTTTGCCGACGCGCAAAATGTCGAAGCAAACGACTGTTTGAGTATTAGCGCCTGTACCCAGTATGTCAACTGCCGCCTTGTAAACCCAAGGAGATTTGACATTCACGGGAACATAGTTATTTCCGTTAAGGCGTCAAGAATTACTAATCAGTCGGTTATAAACAGCGTCGAGGGAGCAGGACTTCAGGCGAGATGCCGGACCGTTGAGGTGAGCAATGCCTGCGCAGTCAGCGAAAAGGCGTTTTCATTAAGCGAGGTTCTTGAGCTTTCGGAGGATTCACCGTCAATTGCGCAGATTATAAGCATAAACGCCTCTCCCGACCTGAGTGAAACAAAGCTCATTTCTCAAAAGGCGCTTGTAAAGGGCGATATGACGCTTGACGTTTACTACATTGCAGACGACAAGCAGGATAAGGTCTGCTGCGCTCAATTCACCCTGCCGATAAGTCAGATAGTTGAAACCGAGGGCGGCGACGAAGGGTGTTGCTCACAGACGTCGGTAACGGTTTGCTCGGTTAATTACACCGTCAGGGCGGATTCGCTCGGAGCAATAAGGCTTCTTGACGTTTCCGTAGGCGCAAGAGCGAAGGTCAGCGTTTTTAAAAACGAGGAAATACAAATTATTTCTGACGCTTACTCGACAGAGTACGAAATTGAGTGCGAAAGAAAAAATATTCAGGCGCGCTGTCTTAAGGATCAGTTCTCCGACACCTGCCTTTGCAGAACGGGTTTTTCGTCAACCGGAAAAGAAATAGCCAACGTGCTTTCGCTTCTGACGAGGGAGCTTACGTCAAACACCTCAAGGCGCGACGGAAAGCTGATTATTAACGGAACGGTGCGCGCAGGTCTTATTATTGAATACTCCGACGGCGAAAAGGGTTATATTGAAAAGACTCTTGAATACGAATATTCACGCGAGGAGGGAAATGAAGAGTTTATATGCGAAAAATCAGTTCGCGTGAACGCATCAAGCTTTCTTGTCACCTCCCCTACGAACATTGACGTTAGGGTTGAAATAGAAATCGAAGCGTGCGTTTTTAAGGAAGAGTGTTTAGCGGCAATTACGGATATAGCAGTTAAGGAAGACTGCAAAAAAACGCCCTGCAGAGCGGCAATTACGCTTTACTACCCGAATAAAGACGAGTCAATTTGGGACATCGCCAAAAGATATAACACAACGGTTACGGCTATAACTGAAGAAAACCGGCTTGAGGAAGGCGCAGGAAAATGCCGTATGCTGATGATACCGAGAATGTAAAGGAGGAGTCGATAATGGACAACAGAAGTATTTATCAGGACATTGCAAAACGTACGGGCGGCGATATATATGTAGGCGTAGTGGGACCAGTGAGAACGGGAAAATCCACCTTTATAAAGCGTTTTATGGACACTCTTGTGCTTCCGAATATAGAAAATGACTCGTTCCGTACAAGAGCCAACGACGAGCTTCCGCAATCCTCGGCAGGAAAAACAATTATGACCACAGAGCCGAAATTTGTTCCCGAGGAAGCGGTTGAGGTGACGCTTGAGGACAACGCGGTAATGAAAGTAAGAATGGTTGACTGCGTGGGCTTCATTGTACCCTCAAGCATAGGTTATATCGAGGACTCAAATCCGAGAATGGTCAAAACTCCTTGGTTTGACGAAGAAATTCCGTTTGACAAAGCGGCTGAAATCGGCACCCAAAAGGTTATAAACGAGCATTCAACAATAGGTCTTGTCGTCACGACTGACGGCTCCTTCAGCGAAATTCCCCGTGAGGAATACGAAAAGGCGGAAGAAAGAGCAATAAACGAGCTGCTTTCTATAAACAAGCCGTTTATTGTCCTGCTCAACTGCTCAAATCCGTCGTCTGACGCGTCAAGAGCGCTTGCAAGAGATTTGACGGAAAAATATTCCGTCCCCGTTTTCCCGGTAAACTGCCTTGAAATGAGCGAAAAGGAAATAAAGGAAATCCTTACGCAAATACTTTTTGAATTTCCGATTAAGGAAATAAGCATTGACCTTCCCGGTTGGATTACCTCCCTGCCCTCCGACCACTGGCTAAAGAGCAAGGTGTACGGCGCAATAAGCGAGTCCTCCAAAAAGATGGCTCACGTCAGGGACGCGGCTATACTTGCGGACGAGATGAACGAATGCGAATACATTAGGGACGCTTCCATAAATAAAATTAACCTCGGGGACGGAAGCGTTGAGGTGAACGCAGCGCTTGAAAGGGATTTGTTCTATAAAATAATCGCCGAGCAAACAGGACTTGAAATTGACGGCGAGCAAAGTCTTATGAAAAGCATAAAAGACCTGTCCGAAAGCAAAAAGGCGTTTGACAAATTCAAGAATGCGCTTGATGAGGTTGAGGCGACCGGCTACGGAATAGTTATGCCGTCACTTGACGAATTGAGCC
The DNA here is from genome assembly GCA_937884975.1 of uncultured Clostridia bacterium. GTDB lineage: Bacteria > Bacillota > Clostridia > Oscillospirales > Acutalibacteraceae > Fimenecus. The sequence continues at coordinate 14,353 of CAKZZS010000057.1, forward strand.
TTGATGAGCCCGAAATAGTAAGGCAGGGCGGAAGATACGGCGTGCGCCTTCGCGCAACCGCTCCGTCAATTCACATGATGAAAACCAATATCGCAACGGAGGTAGCTCCGATAGTCGGCAGCGAAAGCCAGTCCGAGGAGCTTGTAAAATTCCTGCTTGAGGAATTTTCGGAGGACCCGAGCAAGATCTGGGAGTCAAATATTTTCGGCAAGACTCTTAACGAGCTTGTCAACGAAGGTCTGCGTAACAAGCTTTTGCATATGCCGACCGAGGCGAGAATGAAATTCCAGGAAACGCTTGAACGGGTTATTAACGAAGGCTGCAACGGACTTATTTGTATAATAATATAATTGTGGTTTTTATGGGGACGGGTTATCCGTCCCCTATGATTTTTAAAATTAAATATTATCGTAGGGGCTGGGTTCCCCAGCCCGTTAATTTTCATCTGACTTTACTGGCGGATAATATCCGCCACTACGGGTTTTTATAATCATTCTCATACCCTGTAGGGGTGGGTTTCCACGCCCCCCGTTTACCGCTTTTGCGGCAAATTGTCGCCAAAGGCGACAACGGGACGTCGAGGTTACGGCTTCGCCATTACCCTTTTGTCCGCTTTGCGGACATTTCCCCTATCAGGGGAATCTCACTGTCTCCTACACACCTCATCCGAGCTCGCAAGCTCGCCCACCTTCCCCTCAAGGGGAAGGCTCTTTAAGGTTGAGATTCTTCGCTGCGCTCAGAATGGCAAGAAAAAGCTCCCCTTGTACAGGGGAGCCGTTATAATTATTTATTGTTTCATTCGTCTATACCGTCTGTCTCTTCGGTTTCAACGGGGAGGGCGCTTTCTGCTTCATTCGCCTTGATTTTTTCAAGGCGTCTGACTGCAAGCTCCTCATTCATCTGCTCCTTGAACTTACCGTGAATCGGGAAGAACAGAAGCGTAATTCCGTAAAGGAAACGGGCAATTGCAGGAACAACCGAGAACAGGAAGAAGAAACCGAAAAGAACGTTCGGTTCAGTCGCCCTTATAACGTTACCGAGCTCATCCTTCTGCGCGGTGTAACCTATCCAAGTGATAACTGCGCCGCCGAGAAGACCCATAACCGAATTTGAAAGCTTCTGGAAATAACCGCTGACGGTTGCAACAAGCGCTTCGTTTCTTACGCCGGTTTTCCACTCGCTGTAGTCGTAAACATCGCCCTGAAGAATAGCGCCGCAAACATTGAGAACGCCGTTCGGGAAGCCGGCAAGCGTAAGAAGAACCGTGGTTACGGCAAGCGCGACATACTGGTTACTGATATTCTTATAGGGATTAACAAGGAACAGTATAAAGTAGAACACGCCCGCGAAAATTCCGCCGAGGGCAGCCGCATTTCTTGCGCCGATTTTTCTTGCGATTTTAGGAGCAAGAGGCGTCATAAAGTAAGCGGGAATACCCGTAAACAGACTGCAGAGAACCGCATTCGAAAGCTTACCCGTATTATGAAGCCAGAAAAAGCTCTCATTCGTAGCGCCGACAGACTTGAAGCCTGCAAAGAACGAGGAAAGAAGAAGAATGAACAAGGGTTTGTTCTTAAACGCGTTCTTAAACGACTGCCAAATACTGATTTGCTGCATATCGTCCTTATTCGCAAGCGGTACGCGCTCTCTTAACGCCTTGAAACCGTAAATCGCGGTTGCGCCGGCTATTACCGCCATTACTATTGCAAAATATGTGTAGACGCTCTGCATACCGATTTTTCCCTTTGAAGCGCCGGGAAGGAAATCGACAAAGAACGGAACAAGGCTTGTAATATATGTACCGAAAAGCTCAAAGAACTTACTTGTACCTATAAGGCTGTCACGCTCGCGGATATTGGGCGTGATATTGTAAAGCAGTATATTCCACGCGTTAAAGTAGGACATACCGAGATTAAATACGAAAATTCCGACAATTGCCCAGATAATTCTTGAAGCGTTTGTTTCAAGAAATACGGGAGCGGAGAAAAGCATAACGCTCGCGATTGCCCAGAAAGGCGTGGGCAAAAGAAGATAAGGACGAAGTCTTCCCCAACGGGTTCTTGTTCGGTCAATGATAAGGCCCGAAATCGAGTCGTCAGCCGCGTCGTAAAGGGACTCAATGAACACAATAAGACCGTATGCCGAGCCGGACAGCCCGAGGAAGCTTATCATAAAGAACTGCCTGTACGCGCCTGCATACTGGTTAAGGTTCTTCTGACCGAAGGTAGTTAAAAGAAACGCAACTATCTCACGGGGTCGAAGATAACGTCTGTTTGATATTTTGTCCGCTTCGTTGACTATTGACTCATCCTCCGAAATTTCAACTGCGGTGGTCTGAACGTCGTCCAAAAAATCACATCCTGTCACAAAAATCTATAAAAAAGGTAAATTTCAATTTAACATTTTAATGTTATCATATTAAAAGAAAAAATACAAGAGGAATTTATTGATTTACGGCACCTCATCAGTCGCATAAATGCGACAGCTTCCCCTCAAGGGGAAGCCGACAGAGGTTGAGATTCTTCGCCTACGGCTCGGAATGACTATTTTAAATATTTTTGGTACTCTCCTACCGCAAGGGCGTCGCAACGCTCATTTTCGGGGTGTCCGTTGTGACCTTTAATCCAGACGAATTCATATTCGTGCTTTTCGAGCTCGTCAAGAAGCGTTTCCCACAGGTCGGGATTAAGCGCAGGCTTTTTGTCCGCCTTTCTCCAGCCGTTCTTTCTCCACGAAGCCGCCCAACCCTTGGAGATACCGTCAACAACATATTTCGAATCGGTACAGATTTCAATTTTACAGCTTCTTTTAAGCGCCTTTAACGCTTCAATTACGGCGGTAAGCTCCATACGGTTATTCGTAGTGCTCTCTTCGCCGCCCGAAAGCTCTTTTTCAACGCCCTTACAGCGCAGTATCGCTCCCCAGCCGCCGGGTCCGGGATTTCCCGAGCAGGCGCCGTCCGTATATATTTTTACAAAATCTTTTTCTCTCATCTTTTTTCTCCGAAATATATTTGATAAAAGTATATCACAAACAAATAAAAAATCCAAGAGCAATTGATATTCACCCGTTTTTATGTTAAACTCTATTCGAAACGGAAGTGAAATAAATGGAAAAAACAAAAGGAATTATTTTTGACCTTGACGGAACGCTCTGGGATTCGAGCGATAATGTTGTTATAAGCTGGAATATGGTTTTTTACTCTCACAAGGAATTTAATCTTCATATCACAAATAAGGATATGCAGTCTCTTATGGGGCTTACAATGGAAAACATTATAAAAGCCCTGCTTCCGCAACTGAATGAGGAAGAAAGGCTTAAAATTCTTGAAGAGTGTTGCAGAGTGGAGAACGACTATCTTGAAAAGCACGGCGGTGTGCTTTTCCCCGATTTGGAGGCTACAATTAAAAAGTTAAGCGAAAAATACAAGCTCTTTATCGTAAGCAACTGTCAGAGCGGATATATTGAGTGCTTTTTGAAATACTACGGATTTGAAAAGTATTTCACGGATATTGAATGCTCGGGCAACACGCACCTTCACAAGGGTAAAAACGTTAAATCAATAATTGAAAGAAACAACCTTTCCGCAGCGGTTTATGTGGGCGACGCGCAGGTTGACCTTGACGCTTCGAGATTTGCCGGGATACCGTTTATTTACTGCAAATACGGGTTTGGCAAGGTGGATGAGGAGAGAATTGTTATCAATTCACTTCCCGAACTAATTGAAACTGTGGAAAAAGTAATATAGGTTGAGATTCTTCGCTTCGCTCAGAATGACATTTTTATATTTAAAAAAGTCCGCACGGGTGCACCCTGCGGACTTCTTTTTTTATTCGTTTTCAAGCTCGTGGTCAAGAATTATTCTGACTGCGTGCTCGGTGCTTGACATGTGAGCCTCCATCATATCGCCGCCGAATTCGCCGTCGAGCGTAAACGCAGTAGGCTTATCGAACTCAAAGGTTGCCTCCTTGACGTGACGGATGATAACATTCGGATTATGTATAACGTCCTTTTTAAGCATTGCCATAGCCAGAGCCACAAGCTCTTTTGGGTTTTTAAACCATTTTACAAGGACAAGCTCGTGAAGTCCATCGTCAAATCTAACGCCGATATTGTGAAGCACGGGCATACCGCCGATACCGTAGGAATTTGAAAGAGCGCCGTAAAAATACTTACCCTCAAATTTTTCGCCGTCCGCTTCAACCTTTGCGTAATAGGGCTTCATTCTGAAGAAATCGGGGACAGCCTGAAGATAGTAAGCCTTATTGCCAATGGCGTTTTTAAGCTTTTGGTTGCACGCATAGGAAATAGCGGTGAAATTACCGAAGCCTGCAACATAAATAAAGTTTTCACCCTCATATCTGCCCATATCGACGGGTTTCGGAGTGCCGTTTACAATATTTTTAATAGCGGCGTGAACATCCTTCGTGGGGATTTTAAGGGACTTTGCAAAGTCGTTTGTGGTACCCATGGGAATGTATCCGATAGGCTGGTCCTTGCCGCCCTCCATAACGCCGCAGACAGTTTCCTTTAAGGTTCCGTCGCCGCCGACGCAGACGATAACGTCATATTCAGCGCCCATTTCCTTTGTAATTGCGTACGCATTTCTATCTTTTTCGGTCAAAACCGTTTTGACCTCATAGCTTGCTTCTTCAAACGCCACCATCATATCGGCAACATAGTTTTTCGCTTTCTTCTGTCCCGAAACGGGATTTACGATAAGCAAAAGCTTTTTCAAAAGCGTCTCTTCCATAATAAGCACCTCTTTGCTATTCATAAATAAGCACTCCGACAAAAATGTCGGAATGCTTCCAAAATGGAGATAAGCGGGATCGAAGCTTCGCTTCATTCGAGCGCTTCGCGCTCCTTCGCAATTATATGTCGGTTGCTCCTCTGCCTTAAGGCAAACCGTCGCAACATCGACTATGCGGTTCGCTCCCGAGATTATTTCCATAACGCTCAACAATACATTTTAAATATTTATTGTCAAACGCATAAAGTGGAGATAAGCGGGATCGAACCGCTGACCTCTTGAATGCCATTCAAGCGCTCTCCCAGCTGAGCTATACCCCCAAGCAAAAAAATATTACCACACTTTGGCTGTAAAATCAAGTTTTTATGTTATAATTAAAAAAGTTTGTAAGAAAATAAAGTTTTTGAAGTCTTATTATTGAAAGCGAGGTGAGAAAGTGACGCAGTTTGAAGAGATTTACAGTGAATACTTTGACGATGTATACAACTACATTTACCGCCTTTCGGGAAGCAGGGATACAGCCGAAGAAATCACAAGCGAAACGTTTTTCAAAGCGCTTAAGGCAATTGACGGCTTCAAAGGCAATTGCGATATAAGGGTATGGCTCTGCCAGATAGCCAAAAACAGTTATTACTCTTTTATAAAAAAATCAAAGCGCTCTGCTGAAATTGAATTGTCCGACGCGGAGAATTTTACGCAACAGGACGACGGAATTGAAGAACAGGTTATAAAAAACGACGAAGCCGAGCGGATAAGAAGGATTCTTCATCTTATTGACGAACCGTACAAGGAGGTCTTTATGTGGAGAGTATTTGCCGATATGAGCTTCAAGCAAATCGGCGATATTTTCAAAAAGAGCGACAACTGGGCGTGCGTCACATTTCACCGAGCCAAAAAAATGATAATTGAAAAACTGGAGGAGGAAACAAAATGAATAAAGACTGCAGTATTGTAAAGGATTTGCTCGCGCTGTATTCCGAGGATATGGTAAGCGAGGAAACTGCCCAATTTGTTTCAAATCATCTTAAGGACTGCGAAAGCTGCACAAAGGAATACGAAAACCTTAAAAAAGAGGAAAGCTTTGATTTAAAAAAAGACATAGCTCCGCTGAAGGATATAAAGAAAAAGATAGTTAAAAAAAGAATTGCAACCGCTTTTCTTTCGGTATTTCTTGTATTGACAGTTCTTATAACGGGTTATGCGCTTTTGAGCACAAGAGAATATGTAAAATATGACAGCTCGCTAATGACGGTAAATGAAAGAATCAAAGCTGTTTCTATTGAATCTTCAGACGGTAGTATTGTAGGATATTCCTTCGCCAGTACCTGTCCGCAGGATATTAAACCCAATGAGGATGTTGTGGGAATGTCCTTGATTATATTTGACGAAAGAGTAACGGACTGCTCCTATTATTTCACCTATGAGCCTGAAACAGACACCCACTCGGGAACAGACGGCGGCTGGGTTTGCCACATTGAAGCCTGGACCACGCTCTGGGACAGATTAACCGATGTATTCGGTGAAAAGCTCGGCAAAGACCGCCCTTCGCAAACTCTTTTAATCAAAGGCCATCCCATTTATTCGATTTACTATTCCCAAAATGACGGACAGGACGAAGTCCATGTACGAGGTTCAAATCAATTTAACGGAGTCGCTTTACCTCGCCTTTCGCTCAATTACTATATTGTTGCCGCGGCAGGACTTTTTGCGGTATTACTTGTTCTTTTGCTGATATTGCGTAAAAAAGAAAAAATCAGAAAGGCTCTGACTTATTTCTTATTTGTTCCCCTGTCATATATTGTCAGTTCGCTTGCGGTTATGGGCTTTGACGCAACAACCTATTCTTTTATGCGTGACTTTAAACTGATATTATTGGTGGCAATTCTTATTCTCTGCGTGCTCATTGCAGCTTACAGAATAATATGTGTAAAAAAAGAGATAAAAGAAATAAATAAAAATAATTAACGAATAAAAAAGAACGAGCCAAGAAGTAAATTCACTTCTTGGTTCGTTTTATAATTTCTCTGACCGCTAATACAGTTGCGTTTGTTATTAAAGCGTATTTTCCTGCTTTGAACGCCGCCTTTTTCACATCGTAAACACTCGGTGGAGAAACTGTATAAAGAAAGTCCTTGACGGGTGTAACGGGTTTAAAATCCTTTAAGTCGCGGCAGGTCACGGTGTAGGTTTCATAGTTTTCAATATCGTTTTCGTCAAAAACAAAAATCCGCACTCCCCTGTCAAGTCCCGGTCCGTATACATTAAAGCCGCAACCCTGGGTATAGCCGAGGTCAATGCCGTCAACTTTACCGTGAAAGCTGTTATTATGGTCGTGGCCGAAATACACTCCCAGAACATCGCCCTTTTCTTTAAATGCGGACAGCTCGTGTATGTCCTTATCCGGCACTGCAGGACTTTCACCCATAAAGCCGTCCTTATTCACCTTGCTAAAATCAAGCTTATAAAATCCTTTGAAATTACGGTATGATTCGACAGCGCCATTTTCATTTTTCTTAACGGGTTTAAGGAGCGAAAAGACCTCAACTGGAGGAATATGCTGAAAAACAATGCCGGGCAGGCAAAAGCCATTTTCTTCTTCCTTTTTATCCCGTATCTTTCTGTACCAGTCAAGCTGATTTTCGCCGAGGCTGTCATATCCGCCAATTGAAAGAGAACCGTTTGAATCAAGAAAATAAAGAATAAGCTTTTCTTTTTTATCGCTTCCCGTAACGGTCAGATAATGATTTGCAGTTCCTTTTATTTCTTCTTCATCATCAAAAGCAAGGCAGTTTTTAAAGCCTTTATAGAATTCAAGCTGTTCCTTTTTGGAAAAGTCGGGATGCTCATCGTGATTTCCGAAGCAGAAAGTAAACGGAATATTCCTTTTTACGACAGGCGTAACTGTTTTTGTTACAGCCGTTTTTATTTTTTCCCTTGCGTCACCCGTTTTAAAGTTTATTCCGTAGCCCTTTACCTGGTCGCCCGAAAACACAACCAAATCGGGTTTTTCCCTTTCGAGCGCATTTTCAATAAGCTGTAATGTGTCAGGCGAAATCCTGTCCGTATCCTGCACATCGGCTATCTGCATTATTTTAAATTTTGAGTTTTTAAATGAAAGCATCTTCAAGCCTCTTTGATAAGATTAAACAAAGCGTCAATATCTTCAGCGGTTTTTGCGCATATACATATCGAGCAGACATAACCGTCTTTTTTACAGGTGAACACGCCGATATTCAATGTGCCTGAGTCCTTGTATCTTATAATAACATCTTTTCTCAAAAAGCTTAATTCATTTGTTGCAACAGCCGTGCCTTTGTCAACAATTGACGAACTGTCAATATTCTCATATTCATCCGTCGCTTTATCGCCCTGAATGTTTTCCGCATAAAAATCACCGTATTTTTTCGCATCATACTCGGTTTTTTCAAAAGCGATTTTTACGGTTTCACCGTCATCGTTTTGAGCATAAAACCCGATATCGGCGTCAGGAATTATTCTTTCCTCATATTCGTACTCATACTCATATATATCAAATCTTCTCTTAAAGCTTTCAGGCAGGTTCAGACTGAAATTAAGCCAATAATTTTCATAAACGCCGTATTCAATTTCGCCGGCGGAATAATCCTTTAAAAGATAATATGGGTCTTGCTTGGTCGAAGAATAAGAATCGGAGTTATATTCGTCTGCTTTTTTCTCGTTTGCGTCCCTGACTCCAAAAATAATCCCAACCGAGAAAACGGCAATAAAGGTAATTATAATAACCACCGTAAGGATTATCGGCAGTTTTTTGCTCGGTCCTCCCTTTGATAAATAAACCGTATGAGGCGAATCGGGTATAAGAGATTCTTCTTCCTGTTCATATTCGGCATCATATTCCGTAATGTCTTCATCGGTTTTATGGTAACTGACGGTACTGTAATCCGATTTTTTTGCGTTGCGTTCGGAATCAACCGCAGTTCCGCAATTATTACAGAACCGTTCGTCCTTATCTATGTTGTTTCCGCAAATCGGGCAACGCATTAAATCACCTTCTTGATATAGTTTTATTTATTACACCTCAGTTATTGTATGAATTGACAAACGTGTCTGCTATCCTATTATTAAGCTCATTTGAATAAGTGTTAATCTCTATAAAGAACACATAATCGTTTACAGGACAAGCGTATACGTCGACAATTCTTCCGTCATCACAAGAGACGCTTTGCGTAATAAATTCATAGTTATAAACCTGTTTTTCTTTGGCGTCGGATATTTCGGTGTCAAGCTGTAAATCCGAGAGATAATCTTGTGCGCTGTTAATGTACTCGTTAAGAAATTCTTTTGCGTCGTCCCCTTCAAAATAACCCGTCAATATATAATCGCCGTCTTCATTTTCAAAGTACAAGTCGGAAATAATATCAACATCATAATCATAACTGAACAGCGACTGCTCTTCAAATCCGTCGGGAACCTCAAACGCAAAATTCGCATAATCGTTCAGGTAGTAAGCTCCGTCAAATCTGCCGTATATATCGTCGGTGAATGAATACTCGTTTTCGTCGTTATTACCCCATTCTTGCTCATAATAGCTGTTCTTATTTCCGCTGTCGGTTTCGACGGAATCACTGATTTTGTCAAACAATAACACAAACGCAGGAAAAAAGAAAATAATAATTGCAACTATAACGGCAACAACTCCGCAGCCGCTTTTCTTTTTTGTATTGGTTTTTACCGCCCTTTTGTTGACATTGCTCGCGGCGTATGCAGCGGAAGGCAAATTGGATACCGGCGGCGAAGCGTACTGCCTGTTCTTATCAACAAAAGGATTTTCCTTTGTATTATTCTGTCTAACCGTATACGGCGCAGCTTTAGGGATACTCGAAGCATTCGGTCTTGTATCATTATAGCTTCTGTAATTTATATTTTTGCCTTTGCATTCGGAATCAACCGCAGTTCCGCAGTCATTACAGTATTTCGCGTCATTGTCAAGATGACTGCCGCAAAACGGACAACGCATATTTTATTCCTCCCGAATCGGTTTTTAATAATTATAACACAAAGATAAAAGAAAATAAAGGAACGGAAAAACATTTCCGTTCCTTTTGATTATTTAACGCTTTTGTCAATGCACTCGTCAAGCGCCTTGATAATGGCAGCCTTGTCCATACCCTTTCCGATAAAGACAAGCTTATTTATCCTGTCGCCGTAGACGGGGTCCCACATAGCCTTGATATCGGGATTCATTTCAAGTATCTGCTGCTTTTCCTTTTCGGGGAAGCAGATAATCCAGCGCCCGTCGTCACGAACGGTCTTCTGTCTGCCGCTCTGTTCAAAAATATAGGCAATTTCCGGGTTTTCGATTATCCAGAAAAGTCCCTTTGCGCGAATAACCTCTTTGGGGAACTGAAGATTTATAAAGTTCTCAAACTTGTCCTTATTGAAGGGCTTTACATTCTGATAAACAAAGGTGGATATACCGTATTCCTCCGCCTCGCCCTCATCGTGATGATGGTGGTGATGATGTCCGTGCTCCTCGTGCTCATCATCGTCATCGTCGTGGTCATGATGGTGGTGCTCGTGTTCATCGTCGTCATCGTCGTGGTCATGATGGTGGTGCTCGTGCTCATCGTCGTCATCATCGTCATCATGATGGCTCTCGCCGTTTTCGCCCTCTGTCTCCATAGCCTGAAGCCAGCCTGCGGATTCAACTATTTTCTCGTAGTCAAAGCGGTGAGTGTCAAGCACCTCGCCGACATCAACGCTGCCGAAGGTGGTTTCAATAATTTTTGCCGTCGGCTGAAGCGCCTTGATAACGGCGATTACATTCGCTTTTTCCTCTTCGGTAACCTCGTCAACCTTATTGAGAATAATGGTTGTGCAGTACTCGATTTGCTGAATAAGGAGGTTTTCAATATCCTCCTCGTCAAGGTCATCGTTAAGAAGCGCCTTGCCCGACGAAAACTCGTCAGCCATTCTCTTTGCGTCAACTACGGTTGTGATATTGTCAAGATAAACTATTCCCGGAATACCGAGGCTCTTGTCAGTGCCGTCAAGCGCGCAGATAGAGCCTGCAATGGGACCGGGTTCACATATACCCGAAGCCTCTATGAGAATATAATCGAACTTCCTTGAACGGGCAAGCTCGACTATCTGGTTCATAAGGTCAACCTTAAGCGTACAGCAGATACAGCCGTTTGAAAGCGGAACAAGGCTGTCGTCCTTCTGGGTGACCGCTCCGCCCTTTTGAATAAGGGAAGCGTCAATATTAACCTCGCCGATATCGTTTACGATAACGGCTACCTTGTAGCCCTGCTGATTTGCCAAAATGTGGTTAAGAAGCGTCGTTTTACCCGCTCCGAGATATCCCGTAAGAAGCGAAACGGGAATTCTTTTTCTTTTTGCTAACATTCTTTTCAACTCCGTTTTATTTTAAAAATTCGTCTTTCTTTTCAAGGATGGCAGCGCCTGCCCTGCAGCCGTCGCAGATACAAACTGTTTCGCCGTTTGCCTTTGCTTCTCTCGCCGCTTTAAGCTTACCGTCGAGAGCATCTCCGAAAATCCCCTTTGCCGCGTCGGATTCAAAGAATGCAAGCGTGGAATCAAGCGCGCAAACATCCTCTTCAAGCTCGGCAATAAGCATTTCGGCTTTAGCCTTTTCATTTCCGCCGTCAGTATCGTTTAAATATATTTTGCAGGCTTCTCTCAATTCGGGACACGTGCTTGACGCGTTAAGCACTGCTTTTACCAATTCTTTTTTCTCATTTGCAGTCATTTTAGTTTCCTCCGTTTGTTTTTATTTTATGATTATATCACAAATAATCGTTAAATCAAATAGTAAACTTGCACATTGTTAAAAAAAATATAAAATGTTATAATTACATATTGATAAACAAACGGGGTTGTTGTGATGAATTGCGAATATATTCTCATTCTGGGCGGTCCGATTAAGGATAACAAGCCGAGTGACATTCTTTTAAAGAGAATAGAAACGGGCGCGCGCGTTTTAAAGGAGCGCCCGTCCTCAAAGGCGGTGGTTTCCGGCGGTATGACGGCAAAAAGCTGTTCGGTTACGGAAGCCGAAATAATGAAGAACGCACTGATGGAGCTCGGTATTGAAGAGGAAAGAATTATTCTTGAAACCGAGGCTATGACCACGCTTGAAAATTTTAAAAACACAGCCGCTTTACTCGGCGACAACGCAGTTGTCAGCTTCGTGACAAGTGAATTTCACATCTGGCGCAGTAAAAAAATAATGAAAAAAGCCGGGGTGAGCTATTCCCCTATACCTGCTGCGAACGGTGAACACTCACTGAAATTCAGAATTCGCGAGGCATTTTTAAGACCGCTTGCGGCTGTTGGGATAATATGGTGATAATATGGGTAAGAAAGCAATTGATACAGTAGACCTCGAACTTACTGAAATGCAGGATAAAATGCTTTGTGTCGTCGTAGACGGCTATAAGGAAATACCTCCTTATTCCGATGATGACCCGATTGTTGCCAACGAAGGCTCGAAGCTCAATTTTGTCGTATGGGGCGACCCGCAGATTTCATCCCTCTCCCCTCTCCGTTCGGCAAGAGTATTCAGAGCTCACACGGACATCCTCTCGTCAAAAACCGTTTTTGACGCGCTTGTGTTGGTCGGCGATATTACGGAATACGGCAAAAGAAAAGAATACAAAATGATGGCGCAGTTTATGCGGCGGATGCAGAACAAAGTCGACAGATTCTTTGCCGTACCCGGTAATCACGATATAAGAATCCGCGATTTCAAAAGTCAGGTCAAACAGTTTGCTTCGTTTATGGCATCAGTTCAAAACGGCGTACCGAATCCCGAGGACAGATATTGGTTTTCAAGCGAGGTCAAGGGATATAAATTCATTATGCTCGGCTCGGACAGGAACACGTTTGAGGGCTCGTACATAAGCGGCAAACAGTTAAACTGGCTTGACAGCGAGCTTAAAAATTCAGACAAAAGTAAACCTGTTTTTGTTTTTAACCATCAGCCGCTGAAAAACACAAACGGGCTTCCGAAAACCTTTTTGGGAAGAGGAAAATGGCGCGGCTCCGTCGGCTGGGACTCTGACAAATTAAGGGCAGTTTTTGAAAAGTACAACAATGTTATATACATTACGGGGCATCTTCACTACTGCACAAGCGAGTACACATACGAGGACTGCGGAAGCTTTAAGGCAATTAACGCGCCGACCGTCGGCGTTATAAATCACGGTCCTTTCAAGCGGTTTACACAGGGACTGATTTTCAGCGTTTTTGAGGACAGAATTGAAGTGCGTTCGCGCATTTTCGGCGAGGGCAAATATGTCCCCGATAATATAAAAAACAGCAGTTTTACAATTCATATTTAACATAAAGGAGAATGAATATGAGTGAAATTTTAAACAAAAGATATGTCGGCAAAAAGGAGCTTTGGATGTTCTCTTTGGGCGGACTCGGTCAGGGTATGATTTACGCCATGATGTCAAGCTACATAAGCGACTACTATGTCAACGTACTTCAGCTTCCGCTGATTTTTGCGCTGCTGCTTATGCTGCTTGCCCGTGTATGGGACGCAATTAACGACCCGATTATGGGCATTATCGTTGACCGCCATCAGACAAAATGGGGAAAATTCAAGCCCTATATTCTTTTTGCGGCTCCGTTTATTGCAATTCTTACGGTGCTTATGTATGTAAGCCCGACCTTTAAGAACGACCCGAGGCAGACAAAGCTTATGATTTTCTGCGCGGTCGTATATGTACTTTGGGGTATGATTTACACAATGGCGGACGTACCGTTCTGGAGCTTCCCGAATGTTATTACGCCGAATTCCGAAGAGAGAAGCCACGTTGTTTCGTTTTCAAAAATCTGGAACTCGGTCGGCTCGGCTCTTCCCGAGGTTATTTTCTTTATTCTCCCCTTTATTCTTCCGAAATTCATGGGCACAAACGAGGGACTTGAATACACCAAGGCGACCTACAGAGTGCTTTCAATAACGGTTGTCATACTCGGTTCAATTCTTTATGTAAACTCATATTTCCATATCAAGGAAAGAGCGGTTCCTCCGCCGACAAAGAAGGTACCGGGCGAACCGTCAACATTAAAAAGAGTGTTTACCTGTAAGCCGTTGCTTCTCATAATCGCAATGGGCATTCTTTCAAGCGGAAGATATATGGTTCAGGCAGCTGCAATTCACGTTGCAAGATACGCTTTTTATATCGGTCCCGACCTTACGGGTATGACTCAGGCTGAAATTAACGAAGCCGTTTCCAAATCCGTTTCAAGCGTTAAGACGATTTTCCAGCTTTGCGCGGTTGTAGGTATGTTCGGCGCAACCATTCTTATGCCCAAGCTTATGCAGAAATTCGACTACAAAAAGCTGCTTATCACAACCTGTCTTGCAGGCTTTGTTGCGTCAATAGGCACAACGCTTATAGGCTGGTTCACAAATAACCTTTATATCTGCATTCCCTTTATTCTTGTTCAGTGCATCCCCCTGGGCGTTATAAACACAATTTCAATTGCAATGATTTATGACTGCCTTGACTACATGGAGCTGAAAACCGGTCACCGCGACAATGCGCTCGGCTCCGCCTGCCAGGGACTTATCAACAAATTCGGTTCGGCATTTTCAACCTGCGGAATTATCGTTATGTATATGTTCATCGGCTTCAAGCCCGAGGATATGCTTAACAACCAGGTTATAAGACCTGCAACCGAGCTTTTGAGAACCCAGAATTTTGCTATGTTCTCACTCGTTTCACTTGTTCCCGGTATCAGCATGCTGCTTTGCTCAATTCCGATGTTCTTCTATAAGCTCTCGGGTGAAAATAAAAAGAAAATGCAAAAAGAGCTTGAAGCAAAGAGAGCCGCAGAAGGCTTTACAGTAAACGAATAACTTTTTCCAAGGTTGGACTTTAATGAAAAATACTCTTTCAAAAGTTTTATTATTATTCATTACCGTTCTTACCCTGAGCCTTTCGCTCGGGGTAAGTTCTTTTGCAGCCTTTACAAGGGTTTTTGAAAGGTGCGTAACGGTAAACGACGTTACCGAAATAAAAACCTCGCCCTATGACGAAGGCGACACAAACGCCGTTCTGAATAAAGGCGACAGCTTAATAAGGGTTGCAAGAGATTTTCAGGTGACTGACGGCGTCAGTTGGGACAGAGTTCTTCTCAATAGCGGCAGAACGGGCTACGTCCGGACGGATTATATCTCCGTAAGTGAAAGCGCGGAAAAGCTTGAGCTAAAAAAAGACTCGGTAAAAGCAGGCGTCAACGAAACAATAGATATAAAGCCGTACATAAAGGGTTACACCAAAGAAATACGCTTCTTTTCCTCAAATCAAGCCGTTTTATCCGTAACGAAGGACGGAAAGGCAACCTGTCTTAAAAAGGGAAGCGCATTTATCGGCATATATACCGAAAGCAAAACTGCGGTTTTTAATATTGAGGTATTAAGCGAGCCAACGGCGGTCACATTAAACGAAAAGTACACCGAAATAAAAAAGACGGACACCTTTGACCTTAATTCATACTGCGTCGGAGGATATTCGTTAAGGCGTCAATTCGGCATTTCCGACGAAAGCATTGCAACGGTAAATTCAAGCGGCGTTGTCACGCCGAAGAAAAACGGAACCGTTACCGTCTGCGTAAGAACCTATAACGGAAAGAAAGCATACTGTAAAATAAAAATATGTGACCACCCGGTAAAAGTAGCAATAGTAAATGAAAACAACACCGTCCAGAAGGGCTCGGACAATCACCGCGTAAATATCAGGCTTACAAACGGCTCTTACGTTAAAAAGGTATATTATTCCGTCAGCAATAAAAAGATAGCCACCGTTGACGAAAACGGATATGTCACGGGAAAACGGACGGGCAAAACGGTTCTTACGGTAAAAACAGACAGCGGAGTGTACTCAAGCGTTACGCTTTATGTGACGGATGATTCACTGTTTCTTAACCGAAACGCTACGCAGGTTTCTCTCGATTACAAAAACGTAACGAAAATAAAATACGGCTACTCCTATCACGGAAGAAATCTTGAGGCTTTTATTATAACGAATGCGGACAGCGGAACATATAAAAAGACGCTGTTTATGGATTTTGCCATTCACGGCTTTGAGGACGAATATTTTCGCGACGGTCAGGTACTTGTCAAAGAGGGAAACGCTCTTGTTGAATATTTTGCAAAGCATTCCGACCTACTCGGCGATTACAGACTTGTTATTGTCCCCTGCGCTAATCCAGACGGCACTCACGCAGGAAGAAATAATCTTCGCGCCAGCAAAACCGCGTTCGGAAGATGCACCGCAAACCACGTTGATATGAACCGCGATTTCGGCGCCTTCAGGGCGAAAGAAACGGTTGCCTTAAAAAATATTATTGTAAAAAGCAAACCGACGGTTTACCTGAATTTCCACGGCTGGTACAACGAGGCGATAGGCTCAAAGGACCTTTGCAAGCTTATTAAAAATAAGCTCGGTCTCAAGGAGGTTGATAATCATTACGGCGCTTCCTCCGGTTACGCTATCGGTTGGGTACACTATAATCTCGGCATTCCCGTTGCGCTTGTTGAGTATCCCTCCTCCTCGGAGGTTTACACAGACAAGGATATAAAAATGATTTTAGCTATTACAAAAACATACTAAAAACAAAACAAAATGATTATCCCGGAATCGTTTTACCGACTCCGGGATTTTTTTGTTAATTCACTGTTCAGTTTTCGTAATAATCGTATTGTGCATTGATATCTCTGCAATACTCCATATTACCGTTATAGAAACGTTTTACGCCCGAATCGACCTTGAAGGTTTCATCTCCGTCTTTACACATTAAGGTTCCCTCATAGTCATCGATGTCAAAATCGGTAATATAAACATATTTGCCGTCGTAAATTCCGAAGGAATTCGGCGAGAAATAGATGTCGTCGCCTATCTTTTCCTTTTCGCCGTCCTTGAACTTATATACCGTGCTGCCATACGTCTTCTTGTCGTAATCCGTGGAATAATAAATTGCGCCGTCACCGTCGGTTTCAACCATTAAGTCGTAAACGTCATCTATCTTTTCCTTGTCGGAAAGATAAACAGTGCAGGTATAATCGTCCTCGTCATACGAATCGTAATAATTCGGCTCGCCGCCAATCATCATAAAGCCGTTGCAATCCTCGGCAACAAGCGTAGCCTCCGCAAAGGTACTGCCGATTTTAAGAGTGTAGAAATCGTATATTTCTTTCTTTGATTTCTTCGCCTTTGTAAACAGATAGTACTCGCCTGCTTTTGAATCAACATAAACTGCCGAAATATCATCATCCGTTTCAAGCTCGGTGTTACTTCCGTTACTTGTTACAAAGTCCTTATATTCAGCCTGTTTTACGAACGAATCGTAAATATCGTCATAATAGTTTACGTCATCAATAGCGATTTTCTTCATATCGGCTACAGCCGTTGAAATAACTCTTGCCCTGTACGCAGTATTAAGTCCGTTCAGGTCGGAAATATAGTAAAAATTATCCGCATTTTCAAAAACCTTATTCGACTCCGTGCCGTCATAATAGTAAACATCATAGCAGGATGTGATTATTCTCTCGGACAAGGACTCCCTGAGCTCATTTCTGTATTCAGCCTGGTCATAATTCTTCCAAGCTTTTTGGTAATTCTCCTGTGCCTTATCCCTGGCAGCGTAGTAAGCGTCGTAGTCAAATACTTCCTCGTATTCTTCCCAATAGTCGTTATAAACCTCTTTGTAGTACTTTTCGGAGTCAACCTCAAAATCCTCCCACTTGGGTTCAACAAGCTTCTTATCGGACTCGGCGTACTTGTCGTCAACCATATCATAATAGGTTATTTCATCTGTGTTGACCGTATAATAAACGCCTTTTTCGGTTACATAAAAGTAATTGATTTTTTCATCCGAAATCTTCTGCTTATCTTCTCCGGGTTTAAGGGAATACAGTTTGTCGTTATCCGTATAGAAGATTTCAGAACAGTCAGACTTACAGTTAAAGTCTTTACAGGATTTTATTAAAATATCATACTCGGGATGTTCGTCTGTAAAATCAATAATGCCTACCTCATAATAGCTCTTGTCATAATCGTCCTCATCGGAATAATAATGGGAACAAATAGCTTTTGAGGAATCGGTATCAAGATAGCGAATATAAACATCCGAAGCAACCTTCTCAAATTCTCCCTTTGGTTCGCCGTAGTAAATCTTATCATTTTTAAGATAAATGATTTTATTCAGATTCTCATCAAGCGTATATGTCGAAGAAACATTTTTTGCTATAAGAGTGCCCTCATCCTTTTCATTGAAGATTTCCTTGTAATAAAGGTCGTATTCATAATCGTAATCGCTTTCACTTGATTTTGAATTTCTCTCTGAATAAAGGATATGCTTTGAGTCCTTTGAAATAATGAATAAATCCGCAAAACTATCCGTAATATGGACGGGCTCCTCTTTTTCATTAAGTGTTTTGCATACATAAAGGTCCTCTCCCGAAACATAGACAAACGGCGCTTCCGTTTTCTTTTCGGGAAGATTTGTAATAACAAAATAAGCGCCAACGCCGAGAATGGCAACAAGAATAACGGCGAGCACAGCTATAAGAGCCTTCTTACCGCCCTTCTTCTTTGTCTTAACATTCACCGGATTCTGCTGGAAATTATCCTGATAATAATTCTGAACCATCGGCTCCGAATTTACGTTAATCGGCATTGGATTTACATTAACCGGTACAGGATTTACGTTAACGGGAACAGGACTTGCATTTATCGGTTCGGGTTCATTCGGCACAAATGCAGGTGAAGGCTTATCGGTAAGCACTACAGTCTCTTCAAAATCCATTCCGAAAAGCTCATCCATCTCACCGTTCTGCACAGGTTCAACCTTCGCGCCGCATGAGAAGCAGAAATTTGTTCCCTCCGGTAATTGAGTTCCGCAATTATGACAAACCATTTTCATTCCTCCGTAAAAATTCAATTTACCTTAAAATTATACAACAACCGACAATTTTTGTAAATAGAAATTATATTTACTAAACGGCACGCAAATAAAAAAGATTAAAAAAATAGAAAATTATACTTGATAAATTGAAAAAGATGTGTTATATTATCTCTTGCTGAAACGCAAAGAATATTTAGAGGCATAGTGTAACGGTAACACTCCGGACTCTGACTCCGTCATTCAAGGTTCGAATCCTTGTGCCTCTGTAAAAGAGAAAAACACACCGCAAGGTGTGTTTTTTCTTTTACACGAAAGTATCAAATAAGGATTCGAACCGAAGGATTTGAGCGTTAAAAAAACAGTCCTGTGGACTGTTTTTAGCGAAAATGTGCGAAGGTGTAAGCCGAGCACGCAAAGAATTGTGCAAGCAATTCTTTGTCGAATCCTTGTGCCTCTGTAAGAATAAGATTGCTATCTTGACAAAGATAGCAACCCTTTTTATAATACTTTTGATAAGTCATACGGATGCGGTATGATGAAATCAACGTAATCAGCGGGGGACTATGGATGCGCCAGCTAAGCGCAAACCCAGGCCCCTCGGCTGATTTTTTATATTACGAAATCTAACGATAACCCTTTTTTGTTAGAATAGCAATCTTTTTTCTTTTATACAGAATTATAATAAAGGAATCGAACCGAAGGATTTGAGCGTTAAGAAAACAGTCCGGTGGACTGTTTTTAGCGAAAATGTGCGAAGGCGTAAGCCGAGCACGCAAAGAATTGTGTAAACAATTCTTTGTCGAATCCTTATGCCTGAGTAAAAGAGAAAAACACTCTGCCTTTCCGCAAAGGACATTCCTTTTGATTTCAATTCCGGTATTTCATTTTCATATTGACTTATATTTCCCTAATTTCTTGGCGTTAAAAATCCTCCTTGATGTTAATTCAACATCAAAGGGGTTCTTTTTCTATTGTCCCGTTTTTTACTTTTTAAGTAATGACCTATATTTTCTGTTTTGGATAAACTTGGTTATCGGATAGGATAATGTTCCGCCGAGGACGCCGACTATCCACACGAATTTCCAACTGATTAAAAAGCCGAACAGCAATATTAACGCCGTCACAATACTCCAGTAAAGAATTTGTATTTTCCCATTCTTTTTATTTAATTCTTTTAACGGGTCAACACCACTTGACGGGTGAGGAGCGCTCTCTATAAACTCGGCTGCGCCAGTAGCGCCCGGGCAGGAACGGAAATCCTCACTGCAAGCTTTTGCGGCTTTTGAATATTCGGGATTATTTAAAATCTCATTAACGCAAGCGCGGATGCCGTCAACCGAATCATCCGACAATAACACGCCTGCTTTAATATCGGTCACTCTTTTTGCAACCGCTTTCTGTTCGCTTGTCTGCGGATACAAAACCAAGGGAGTAGCCATATACAGACTTTCGGATACGCTGTTCATTCCGCAATGGGTTATAAAAGCGTCCGCCCTTGAAAGTACATCAAGCTGATTTACATAAGGAAAGACCTGAATGTTTTCGGGCAAAGTACCCAGTTTATCAATATTCATTGAATTTCCGCAGGAAATGATGACATCGACATTCTCATTTTTAAGCGCGTTAATACACTTTGCGTAAAAATCGGGTCTGTCATTTATAACGGTTCCCATTGAAATATATACAAGCGGACGTTCTTTTGTTTTATTTGGTAAAGCGGAAGAAAAAACAGACGGACCGACAAAGGCGTACCTGTCCGAAAAGCTTTCGGAAAAAGGTTGAAAACGCTTTGAGGTATAGACAACGGAATCCGTGTTATTGTCGCTTTGAATAAGTGACAAAGCGTTTTTTATATGATAACCGTACGGCTCAAGCGTTTTGAGCTCCTTTGAAATCTTCGGCAGTCCGAAAATCATATCCGCAAGCTCTTTTGAGCTGTTTTTCATATACTGCGAGGACATCTGATTAAATGCAAATGTGCTTGTAGAGACAACCATCGGAACATTGTGTTTCAGGGCGTTGAGCTTGCCCCAGAAGCAAACTGAATCGGTATAGATAACGTCGGGACGAAATGTATTAAACTCCCCGTCAAGAAAGCTGTCCATACTAAGAGTAATACGGATATCCTGAATTGTCATTTCGGTTGTGGAAACATTCTTCAAGCCCTCTTCCTCCTGCTCGGTAAGCTCGGGAAGAAATGAATCGCAGGAAACGAACGAAGCGCCGGTGGCTTTAATTTTATCCTCAAACTCGTTGAACGAATAAAACCTGACCTCGTTTCCCCTTTTGACAAGCTCTGCGGCAACGGGAAGCATAGGATTAGTATGACCGTGAGCAGGAATACAGAAAACCGCTATTCTCTTCATTCGTTCTCGCCGTCCTTTTCCTCAAATGCCTTGGCGAACAATTCGGCAAATGCCCCTTTAGGAGGAATAGCAATTCCTCTTTGCTCATCGCCTAAAAGAAGCAGAGTATCTCCAGGCTTAATATTAAAAATCTCGCGCGCCTGTTTAGGGATTACGATCTGACCCTTCTCGCCTACGGTGGCAGTCCATGCATATTTCCCCTTCGGCGCTTTTGTTTCTTTCATTGTTTTCACCTCAAAAGTATGATTTGTATAACAAATTATACTATTGAGGTAACTTTTTGTCAATAGATATTCGGCAGAACGCCTGCGCACCCCGTTATCTTTTTTCCGATTAAATCCCTTTCTTTGCGTCTTCAAAAATACCGCTCAATATTACAGCTGAATGCTTTTTCGTATTGCCCAAAAAGAAAATCTATTGTATAATTTAAGTATATTCTTCAGGGAGATGATTTGATGAAGGCAAAAAGGCTGACTACTGCCCTATTCATTGTATTTCTGCTTTTAATACAGATTTGTGTTTTACCGGTTTCTGCAGCGGACACAAAGGGTTTGACCCTGCCGTCGGGAGTTTCGGGTGAAAAAATCCGGGAAACGCTTGACTCTTTCCTTGATGAGCACAAGGATAACCACGCAGCAGTTGCCGTTTCTGTTTTCAGAGGCGAAAACGACATATATTCACGCTGTTTCGGTTTCATTGACAAGGACTCCTCTGTACCGCTTGATGAAAGTTGCGTCCTCGAATGGGGCAGCACGAGCAAGCTGCTTATATGGATAAGCGCAATGCAATTATACGAGCAGGGCAAGCTTAATTTGACATCTGATATAAAAGAGTATCTTCCCGACGGATTTCTTAAGAACCTTAGATTTGACAAAGAAATTACCATGCTTAACCTGATGAATCATAATGCAGGCTTTCAGGAGACTGATTTTATACTTGAGGTCACGGATGAAAAGGACATCATTCCTCTTGGCGAATATCTATCAAAATACCAACCCGTTCAGGTGTTTGAGCCCGGCACGGTTTCGGCTTACAGCAATTGGGGCGCTGCGCTCGCCGGGTACATAGTTGAATGTATATCCGGTATGCCGTATTATGAATATGTGCAAAAATTCATCTTCGAGCCGCTCTCAATGACTCACAGCGCTTTGGCGCCTGACCTTAATGATAATTCGTATGTTAAAGGAAGAAGAAACGATTTCGTATCATACACTCCCGACGGAGAATTGTGGGAGGAAGAAACAAAGGTATATATTCTCCCATATCCTGCCGGAATGTGCGTTTCAACTCCGGGTGATTTTGTAACATTTGCAAAGGCGTTACTGAACAAAGACGGCAGATTACTGAAGAAAGAAACCTTTGACGAATTATACACTCCGAGTTCACTCTACACCGATACCGATAAGGCGCGCCTTGACCACGGTTTTCTTGTTGATTATGACTTTGCGGTAACGGTTGTCGGTCATGACGGAAACACTGCAGGCGGCAGCAGCAGAATTATTCTTGACCTTGAAAACGGTATCGGTATGACCGTGCTTACTAATCAGCTTGGCGGCTCGCTTTACAGAACAAAAATGGCAGAGTTGGTTTTCGGTACAGCCGATTATCATATTGATGTTGACGGTTACTACATTCCGGCAAGGGGTGTGTTCAGCGGAAGGCAGAAGTTTTTCAACAATTTTCTTCTTATAAACCATTGTCATATTACAAAGGAAATGACCGATGGGATGTACTTCAACGTCGCTTCCGATCACCTTGAATTTTCCTCAACCGACTACATAACTCCTCAAGTGAATTACAGGTTGCGTGACGCAATTACTATTGCGTGGTTTGCGCTGTCAGGATTTGCGTTATTATTATTTCTGATAAGAATTATTGTCGCAATTATTCTATGCATTAAAAAGAAAGAGCAAAGCAGGTTAAATCTGATTTGCGCTCTTTTCGGTCTGCTGACAGGACTTTCTCTTTTGACGCTTACAGCCGTAATTTCCAAAGCAGTAATGCTGATATATATAATACTGATGTGCATATTTGCAGTTGCGTTTGCGGTATATCTCGTTGTAAAAAGGAATGAGAACCGACAGACGAGGTTTCAAAAGTTAAGTTATTATCTCGGCTGGGTGCTTATACCTTGCCTGGTAACGGCAATAATAAATCTGATTATTTGGGAGTTTGTTTAACAGCTTTCACGAAAAGCAACAGGCAGGGATTTCTCCCTGCCTGTTGTTTTTGATATTCGATTATTAAATGTGGCAACCCTTAATTGCAGTTTCGCTTGATAAAAGCATACAGAACGCCAAAGAAACCAGCACAAACGGCATTATTATAAATGTCGTGGACGTTGCAATATAACCGAAAACGAGCTGAACGCCGAAGCCTATGGCGTATGCGCCGAACATATGAAAACCGATAATGTCAGCCGAATACTTCTTTCCGAAGCGTTCGGGGACGGAATGAAGTGTTGACGGGAAAATCGGTCCGAAGCCGATACCGATAAGCAAAAGTCCGAAAATCGATATTTTTCCGAGAGGTATAAGCAAAATCAAAATTCCGAGAATACAGGTGCACGTTCCGATACGAATTAGCATATTGTCCTTCAGCTTCATTGCAAGGAAGCCCGAAATAAACCGCCCGAGCATTATTCCGCCGAAATAAAGCGAAACCATTTTTGACGCGTCGCTGGGCGAAAGAGCAAAGATATGCACAAGATAACTCGCTCCCCATGTGCCTATGAGAAACTCCATTGAGCAGTAAAACGCAAGAGACAGAATACTCGGCACAACGCCTTTTCCCTTTAAAATCTCAAGGGCGCTCTTTTCTTTTTCTTCGCTTTCCGCTTGCTCGTTGACGGGTAGCTTCTCCGCCTTTTTCCAAAGTGAAAAGGTACAGATAACTATAATTAGAATTGCCGCCTGTATAGCGCCGATAGCCCTGTAACCGAAGCGCCACGAGCTGCCCTCTTTAAGAAAATGCGACATAATGATAGGACTCAGCGTTACTCCGACTCCCCAGAAACAGTGAAGCCAATTCATGTGTTGCGCCTTATAGTGAAGGGAAATAAAATTATTCAGTCCCGTGTCAATTGCGCCTGCGCCGTATCCGAGAATTACTGCAAATATAATCATAACGACTATATTCGGAGCAAAGCTCATACCGAAAAGCCCGAGGACTGTCAGCATAATTGAAAAGAGCGTAACCCTGCCCGTGCCGAACTTTCTCAAAAGCTTTCCTGCAACAACGCTCACTCCGCTTGTGCTTATGCCGACAATAATGCTGTAAACCGAGGCAAAGCTTTCCGCAATTCCGAGTTCCTTATGCAAAACGGGCCATGCAACGCCGAAAACCGAATCCGGCAAACCCAAAGAAATAAAAACTATGTAAATAACAACTAATAACATTATCATAAAATTTACCTACTGATTACTTGCGCATTTCAGGCTTTATCCTTTGATTTTTCTTTGAAAACAAAAAGCTTTGCAAAAATATAATTTAAAATCAAAACGATAATTCCCATACCGATTTTTGAGTAAATGCCATCCGTATGAAAAAACTCTGCCCGAAGCTTTAAATTATCGGCTAAAGAATAAAACGGCGAATCAAAATGTATTTTTTCAAGTAACGGCACTCCGAATATTTCAAGAATGCCGGAAATAATCCTTGACGAGAAAAAGGTTGTAAACTCTTTTGCAAACGCCTTTTTCTCAAAGGTGTAAGACCGGAACACCCACAGCTTATTTACGAAAAATGATATAACCGTAGCAAGTAACCAGCTCAAAAGGTTAGAGACAAACACGCTCCAATGACACTTATCCACAAACAGAGCATACGAGCCCCAGCTTATTGTTGTTATTACCACCGTACACGACAGATACCGAAGTATTTCCACTAATCTCTCTTTTTTCATTTTATCACCGTAAGCTTCAATTTGCAAAATTCATTTTACCATAAAATCCACAAAAAGTACAGCCGCAGAAGCTGCCTGCGGCTGAATTATTATGCTTTATTGAATTTATCCTTACCCTGTTTACAGCGAGGACATTTCCAGTCGTCGGGTAAATCCTCAAAGGCTACGCCGTCGTGCTCCGCCGGGTCATAAACATATCCGCAAATGGAGCAAACATATTTACCGGTTGCCTCCTGCTTTGAAAAATCAGCCTTGGCAAGAACCGTCAGTACGGGATTATCCAAATCCATTACACGCTTTGCTTCAAGGTTTTCATAGCCCTGCGGCGTATGCGTACCGCAATAAACTGTCGGATGATTTCGTACAAATTCACGCACACGGTCGAGCGTTTCTCTTGCAGCGGCAATATCGTCAAAAACTACGGACAGCTTGTTTTCATAAAGAGCCTCGTCAACATAGGTGATATCGCCGTGGAGCATATAGAAAAGTCCGTCGTTTTCAACTATAACAATGCTGTTACCGTTAGTATGACCTTTTGCCTTAATAAAGTATATACCGTCCTGAATTTTCTGACAGGCAGGGAAATTATAATACGCGCCGTCAGTAAATTTTACGGGAACAATATTATCAATGCCCTGTAATTCGTCCGCAGAGGTCTCGTCCTCATTGACATAAATCTTTGCGTTCGGGAAGGAGCGAAGCTCGCCCGAATGGTCGCCGTGCTTATGAGTGAGGAGAATTTTTGTTACCTGCTCGGGCTTGTAGCCGAGGTTTGCAAACGCTTTCATATAGCTTGAAATATCTTTTCCGGTATAAAGAAGGCTGTTTTCGTCAACCACCTCTTCGGGTGTTCCTGCAGGCAAGCCCGTATCAACAAGAATAACCTCGCTTCCCGTGTCTATCAGATAGTTCTGCAGGCTGCCGCGATAGCGGATATTTTTATCAAACTTTTCGGCGCCCTCTTCTCCGCCGAAAACAAACGGCTGTGAATAAAATCCGTCTTTTCTGAATTTTACTGCTTTGATAATCATATTGTTACCTCCTGATTTAACGCTTTTATTATCTTAACAATAATATTCCGTTTAGTCAAATATTTCTTCCTAAAATCCCCCGCAACAAAGGCTGTGGGGGATGGCTTTAATTATTTCTTTTCCATACCTGCAAGCGCTCGTTTAAGCAAATCCCTTACCCGTTATTTTATCAACAGCTCTTTTCTCCGCAAGCTCGCGGAAAGATTCTGCCAGTATTTCTTTAGCCGTTTTTCTTTTCATAATTTACCTCTGCGAACCGGAATTTGTCAGCCGTTTATTATGTCAGGGAAATTGCCTTTCAAAAAATGTCTGTAATCCGGGTGATCAACGGCATTATCATATTCTTCCCTAACCGTCTTTATAATCCATTCCTTCATTTTGGAAGTCATTTCGTTATAACGCAGTATCGTAATGAGGCCGTCTTTTTCAGCCTGCAAAATTGCCTCCAAAGCATCAGGAACGAACTCTGCAGATTTGATCTTAACGGGAATACTGCTTGTGGCTGCATCGGGAATCTGAACATCAAAATCAGCTTCGACTATATTTTCTGCACAGTAAATATATCCCGAAACACCTTTATATGTTTTTTCCAATGCATTTGGATAATACTCTTCAAGTTGTAGCAACCCGCTCTTATTAAATCCGTATGCGCCCCACTTTTGCCATTTTCCGCTATATTCAAAACCTGTTTCTCTACAATATTTCTCAATAGCGTTGCTTAAATAGACAAGAACATTTTCTCTTTTCTTTGAGAAGTAGATTAAAGGAACTCCGTGATTTGAGATTCTCGGTTCCAGCTGTTCTATATTGCCTGTTGATGATGCATGATAATACATTTATTAACCTCACAAACCTCGATTTGTTGAGTTTATTTTACCACACCTAAAACAAAAAGTACAGCCGCAGTGTTTTCTGCGGCTGTGGATTTGTTATTCATTATAAAAGGTAATGCTGACATCGCCGTTTCCGAGCAGCTCTGTCAAATCCTCCTGCGACAGGCTTTTAATGCTGCCGAGCTTTGTGTAGCTCCATGAATTTGAGCCGTAAAAGATGACGATTTGGTTGCCTTGATATAATACAATATCGCCTGCCTGCGAAGTCATCTGAACATCGTTTCTCGGAAGACTACTGCCAATAGAGCCGACCTGCTCAAAACCTCCGTACATTGACATATCGATAGTTACAGGCTCACTTTTTGCCAACTGTTTCAGGGCTTCGACGCTTTCGTTTTCTTCCCATTCGACATCAATTTCCTGCCCTTCTATTTTCAGCGTTAACTGTGTCATTTCTCTTTCCTCTGTCGTTTCGGTTTGCTCCGCTGTAACGGTCTGCGTAGCGGTGGCAACGGGGTTTTCCTGTTTTGCGCTGCAAGCCGTCAAGCATAAAAGAAAAAGCAAAAGAGAAGCTATAAAAACCTTTCTCATTTCATATTAACCTCAAAGAAGTTTTGAAGTTTATCAAATGGAATAGCGTTATAATTTCCGCCGTCGTAAATGTCGGTATGTGATGCGTCTTCAATAACAAGAAGCTCTTTGTTGTCGGCATACTTGCTGCCCTTAATCATATTTTCATAAGCGTCCTTGCCGAAGTAGAAGGAGTGAGCCTTGTCGCCGTGCAGAATCATAACGGCTGAACGGATTTCGTTTGAATATTTGAGTATAGGCTGATTCATAAAGGACTCACAGCCGATAATATTCCAACCGCCGTTGGAATTGAGTGAACGGGAATGATAACCTCTGTCCGTTTTGTAATAATCGTGATAGTCCTTTACAAAGAACGGCATATCGTCCGTCACTGTTTCAACAACACCTCCGCCGAGGGTGTATTCGCCTGCGGCATAATCCTTTATGCGCTGTGCGCACATTGCAGCTTTCTTATTGTATCTTGCTTCCTCACTATCCTCACTGTCAAAATAACCGTTGGCATTGACTCTTGTCATATCGTACATTGTTGCGGCAACCGTTGCCTTAATTCTTGTGTCGAGAGCAGCCGCATTTATTGCCATACCGCCCCAACCGCAAATGCCGATAATGCCGATTTTATCCGCGTCAACTCTTTCGTTAAGCGAAAGGAAATCAACTGCCGCCATAAAATCCTCTGTGTTTATATCGGGCGACGCCATATATCTGGGCGTGCCGCCGCTTTCACCGGTAAAGGACGGATCAAAGGCTATTGTGAGGAAGCCTCTTTCCGCCATATTCTGGGCATAAAGGCCGGAGCATTGCTCTTTAACTGCGCCGAAGGGACCGCTGACCGCTATTGCAGGGAGCTTGCCCTCTTTTCCTTTTGGTACATACATATCGGCAGCAAGAGTAATACCGTAACGGTTGACAAAGGTTACCTTGCTGTGTTCAACCTTATCACTTTTTGGGAAGGTTTTATCCCACTCTTTCACAAGCTTTAATTCTTCGGTTTTTAACATAACGCTTACCTCCAATAGTATTCTTAATTATATTTTACTGCCTTTTTCTTTTATGTAAACCTGTATGTTCTAATAAACTTATCAAGCTCGGCGCCCTCTTTTGCGTAATTCAAAAGTATTTCGGCGCACGCGTGGCTGTCGCTTCCGGCGTGGTGATGGTCAAGCGAAATTCCGTAGTAATCGCAAAGGTCATTAAGCCGATGGCGCATATTCGGCAGATGCCGTCTTCCGACCTGCACGGTGCAAAGATAGTGCGCGTACGGCTTCCAGTCAATTTCATACGCCTTTAAGCAGCTTTTGAGAACGCTCATATCAAACGGCGCATTATGCGCTGTTAAAATACCCCTGTTCATAAGAGGTTCGATTTTTTGCCAAAGGTCTTTAAAGTTCGGCGCGTCAATAACCGATTCCTCGCTGATACCCGTAAGCATAGTATTAAAAAAGTCGAACGGCGCTTCGGGATTAACAAGCGAGTAAAACTCATCGGTAATTATTCCGTTTTCCACAACGGTAATTCCGATAGCGCTCATTCTGTTGTTTTCTCTGTTCGGCGTTTCCACGTCAAATACTACATAATTATACATATACTAACTATATCACATATTTTTGCTTTTCGCAATTTAAAGAGAAGAAATACGCTTTTTCTTATCCCAAGCCGAGCTCTTTAAGCTCAATTGAAACGCTGTCCTCACATGAGCGCATTGCAAGAATTGTTTTTTCAAAAAGAGCGTCAAGCTCCCAACCGAGCATTTGCGCGCCTGCTTCAATTACATCCCTTGAACACCCTGCCGCAAATTTTCGGTCTTTATACTTCTTTTTAAGGCTTTTTATCTCTAAATCCTTTGTGCTTTTTGAAGGACGCATTTTTATTACCGCGCCGATAAGTCCCGTCAATTCATCCGTTGCATAAAGCACCTTTTCCATTTCATGCTCCGGCTTGACATCAACTGTAAGGTTATATCCGTGAGAGCATACGCCGTGTATAACCTCGTCGCTGACTCCTGCTTGGGACAAAAGCTCGGGAGCCTTTATGCAGTGTTCGTCCGGAAACTCTTCAAAATCAACATCGTGCAATAAGCCGACAATGCCCCAGTATTCCCTGTCTTCCGCATAGCCAAGGCTTTCTGCAAACCATTTCATTACTCCTTCAACCGTAAGTCCGTGATAAATGTGATACGGTTCCTTATTGTATTTTAAAAGAAGCTCCAATGCTTTTTGACGTGATATATTACTGTTCATATTTTCTCCTTTATATTTGAAATTGCCTTTTCAAGCGTTGCCTTTGGACAGGCGACATTCATCCTCATAAAGCCGCTTCCGCCCTCGCCGAAGATAAAACCGTTATTCATCCAAATTCCGCATTCTTCCAAAAAGAATTTCTCCAACTGCTTATCATCGAATCCCAGCTCACGGCAGTCAAGCCAGACGAGATATGTACCCTCGGGATTTACGGGTTTGATTTTTGTTCCTTTAAAGCTTTCCAGAACAAAATCTATATTTTTTCTAAGGTACAATATTGCTTCGTCAAGCCACGCTTCACCGTATTTATACGCCGACTTAAAAGAATTAAAGGACATTATTCCCATTCCGCCTAAACACTCCGTTCGAAGCTCCTGTTCGACGGTATTTCTCAACTCTTCATTGGGAATTATCAGGTTCGCACCCTGAATTCCGGCAAGATTAAAGGTCTTTGTAACGGACGTAAGCGCTATTGTATTTTCCTGAATTTCATCAGAAAGAAAAGCCGTAGGGAAATGCCTTTTGTAAACCAGGTCGGAATGAATTTCATCGGAAATCATTTTGACATTATATTTAAGACAGATTCTCGCGACCTCAATTATTTCTTCTCTGTCCCACACCCTGCCGACGGGATTGTGGGGAGAACAGAAAAGCATCAGCTTTACGTCATTTTCGGTTATCTTTTTTTCAAGGTCATTATAATCAATGAAGTATCTGCCGTTAATGTTTTTTAACTCACTTACCGTCAGTTTCCTTTTGTTGTTGACTATGACGTTTGCAAAGGGAAAATACACGGGCTGTAAGATAAGGACGGCATCATTTTCTTTTGTCAGCGAACGTAAAGCTGCCGATATTCCCGACATAACACCCTCACAGGGCGTTATCCATTCCCTTTTAATATTAAAGCCAAAACGCTTTTTGTTCCATTCAATAAGCAAATCAAAATATTCTTCGTCAATATCCGTATAGCCGAATATTCCCGACTTTGCAGTTTCGCAGAGTGAATTTATTATTTCCGGAGCGGTCCTGAAATCCATATCGGCAACCCACATCGGAATAAGTCTTTTGTCGGGATAACGCGGATGCGCCATATATTTTACGGAATTCGTACCTCTTCTGTCATAAACTGTGTCAAAATCATATCTCATAAGTCAAGCCCTTTACTGATAGCAAATTACCTACTTAACAAGTAGGTTGTTCTGTTGTTTAGTAATATACCACTGCAATTAAAAAAAGTCAACGATAGACGCCAAAATAAATTTTACTGCTTGGTGTTTCTTTAAAAAGCATTAAAAACAGGTAAAAGCCCTATTCCATATTCTGATTAAAGCCAAGCAGGCAGGGATATTTCACTTCCCTGCCTGTTTTATTATTCATTTTTAAAACGCCCATTTTCCCTTGCGGAAAATCGGTACGGTTTTTCCGTCACGGGTTACGGCGTCAATGTCAAGTCCGTCGTAGCCTATCATAAAGTCAACGTGAATCATTGAGTCGTTAATACCCTTTTCCCGACACTCCTCAAGAGTATACTTTTCAAAATCCTTTATCGTATCCGCAAAACCCATACCGAGCGCAAGGTGACAGGCGGCGTTTTCGTCAAACAGCGTTTCGTAGAAAAGCAGTCCGCTTTCGGAAATCGGTGAATTTACAGGAACGAGAGCGCATTCGCCGAGGTAAGAAGCTCCCTCATCCATCGAAATCATCTGTTTGAGAAGCCCCTCATTCTTTTCGGCGTGAACCTCAACAGCCTTGCCGTTTTCAAAGCGGACGGAGAAATTTTCAATTAACTGTCCCTGATATGAAAGCGGCTTTGTTGCGTAAACAATACCCTCTGCAACACCCCTCTTGGGAGAAATAAAGCATTCCTCGGTCGGAATATTCGGATTAAAGAAAATGCCCTTAAGAGACGTATCTCCGCCGCCCTTGAATTCGGCGTCCTCTATCATTCCGACAGTAAAATCGGTACCGTTGTCGCCCTTATAAACGAGCTTGTCAATGCCAAGACCGTTAAGATATGCACATCGGTCGTGCAGGTCCTTATTATGAGCCTCCCACGCGGCAATGGGGTCTTCGTCAACGCGCGAGGTAAAGAGAATTGCCTCCCACAGCTTTTCCATAGCCCTTCCCTTCGGAAGCTCCGGGAACAGCTTTTTTGCCCATTTTTCTCCGGGAACGGCGGCAATGCACCACTGGTATTTATTTTCCATTTTATCACGGTAAGGCTTAACTATCGGATAGCGTTTCTGCATAGCCTTCGCCATTTTTTCCTGATTTATGCCCTTTAATCCGTCAGGGTCCTCGGACACAAGGTAAATGCGGCACGGGAGAACGTCAACATAGTGCTGGAAACGCTCCTGTTCCCACTTTTCAACCTTGCCGAGAGTTGTAATATTACGGTAGCGGTAGTGAATTTTCGTAAGCGGCTGATAATCCCAGTCGACAATAACCTTTCCTGCGCCTGCCCTATAGCACTCCTCAACAAGTATTTTTACAAACTCGGGCTGGTCAAGGTCGCACTGAATAATGACCTCCTGCTTTTTCTGAATATTAACGCCGACCCGTGCGATAAGACGCGCATATTTTCTTAAAACTGTTTTTTTCATAATGTCCTCCTATACAGTTCTTTGAATTTGAAATACATTTAATATTCTATCATAAAAAGAAACCAAAGGCAACGGGGCTTTACTCGTCATACACCTTTGTTCCGACTTTTAAAACACAAAAACCCTCTCTTTTAAGGGCGAAACTGATAAAGAGATTCAAGCCGTAAAAGAAAGGGTAAATTTTATTTTGTATGCTTTTAGTTATTCTTCAAATTTTTCACGGTTTATCCAGAGCCCGAGCGCAGGATTGGGAATAAAATAAATCTCTTCGCCGTCAACCTCGTTAAAACCGTACTGAAGCTTATGCGGATTATATTTTTTTGCCGTTTCGTCATAGTCAGCCGCATTAAAGCCGACTGCCGTAATTTCTTCTTTGGTTATATTCTTAACGGCATAAGTAATTGTAAATCTTCCGTCGGACGAGCCGTGAATAAGATGCGCCGCCGCACCCATATTTTCGCGCAAATCGGCGTTTTCGGGCTTTCTGAACTGTTCAAGAGTGTGCAGACGTCCTTTATAACCGTATTTTCTAATCAGCTCGTCAACCTTATCATCCTCGCCGAAACGCTCAACGCCGGGGGCAAGGATAATAAGCTCTCCTCCGTCCGCCATAGCCATTCTTGTACGGTAGACCGCCTTATTGCCGAGCCATGTGCTCTGAAATTCATCGGGGTCAAGATACACTACGCATTTTTTCAAGCCGCTCTCAACAAAGTCGATATTTTTCTGTTGAGCTAATTTTACGGCGTTTGTCAGGCATTCTCTGCCCTCTCCGATAAACAGTCCGTGCATACGCGTCTTCCCTTCGGGAGCGGTCGTAACCGTAAGGACAAACATAATCGGTCTGCCTTTGAGAAAATGCTCCATACCGTAGTCAAACATCTTACGGACTGGAGTGTGGTCCTTACCCATCATACGCTCCATTCCGTAAACCGCGCCGACCATATGGGATTTATTTATCATTTCACTGCCGCCGACTCCGACAAAGAGATTTTTTGAATGATTTGCCATTCCGATAACCTCATGCGGCACAACCTGACCAGGAGAGATTATAAGGTCATAGCTTTCGTCCATTACCAGTCGGTTGACCTCGGCAGCAACA
This sequence comes from uncultured Clostridia bacterium, assembly GCA_937884975.1. GTDB lineage: Bacteria > Bacillota > Clostridia > Oscillospirales > Acutalibacteraceae > Fimenecus. The sequence continues at coordinate 47,696 of CAKZZS010000057.1, forward strand.
GGCTCGTCCCAAAGTCCTTCGGTAATTTCGGAAAGATAGCTTGCAGGAATTTCACCGAGCTTTACAACGTCCGTGCGCCATCTGTGGACAAGCATCCGCTCATAAGGAACATCCCCGAACATAGAGTTCCATTGAGGCTCGGTCATCGGAACATGGGTCCCTAAAGCAGGAAGAATATCGACCTGAACTCCCCTTTCGGTAAGAGCGTGGTAATAAACATTCGTAATAAAGCCTGCGCCCGAATGAAAACGGGTGAAATCAGGCGGAAGAATTAGAACCTTTTTTAAAGAGCGCCCTTCAAGAGAGGAAAGAAGCGCTTTTGTTATTTCTTCTCGTGTTAAGCCTGTATCCGTTTCGGAAACAAGAAAGATATCTTTCATTTTTTTCTCTCCCAAAGAAAATGTTTTAATGCGTGCGCAACTCCGCTGTTGTCGCACCCGTCGGTGATATAATCCGCCGACCCTTTAACCTCACTGTCGGAATTACCCATTGCGACGCCGATTCCGGCTGACTTAAGCATTGTTATATCGTTCGTATCGTCGCCGAACGCCATGGTGCTTTCCATAGGTATCTTGAGATATTCAGCCAGCTTTTCGAGCGCGTAGCCTTTGGTGGCTTGACGGCTGTTGATTTCAATATTATTTACAATTGAGGTCGTAAAGACGAGGTCGGGAAATTCTTCGGGCAGCTTTTTTAGCATTTCCGAACGCAGCTCCATATCCCGAAAGAACACCTGAATCTTCTGGACGCCCTCGGAGCGTTCTTTAAGGTACGCCTTAAGCTCGGGTACGGGAGTGCGAAGGTTGAGTATCATTTCAAGAGAGTGGTTATTTGCGGCATATTTGTTCGCTTTATCGTAAAGTGACTGCGTCATCCAGCCCCAACCGTTCTGATAGCAGTCGTAAATCACGTCAAGAGCGTCAAGCCGCTCCATAACGGAAACAGCCTGTTCACAGGGTATTTCGGAACCGCAAACGGTTTTATCTTCTAAAACATCGTACACCTGGGCGCCATTGACGGAAATAACGTAATGAACATAGGGAAGCTCCCTTATAACAGACGGCATTCCCCTATAGAAGCGGCCTGTGGCAGGGACGATTTCAACACCCTCTTCTGCCGCTTTTAAGAGCGAAGCGCTGTTCTCTTCGGACAGTTGTTTGTCGGAATTAAGCAATGTACCGTCAAGGTCCAGGGCAATAAGTCTGATATTATGCATTGTACTGTGAAGCCGCTGTGTCGCCGCCGTGACCCGTCCAGTTTGTGTGGAAGAACTGACCTCTCGGAGCGTCGGTTCTTTCATAGGTATGAGCGCCGAAATAGTCGCGCTGCGCCTGAAGAAGATTTGCAGGCAAACGCTCGGTAGTATATCCGTCAAAATAGCTCAAAGCAGATGTCATTGCAGGAGCAGGAACGCCGTACTGCAAGGCGGCAGAGGCAACCTTGCGCCATGAGGGAACAAGCTTTTCAATTGTATCCTTGAAATACGGGTCAAGAATCAGGTTTTTAAGCTCGGGGTTTTTGTCATACGCTTCCTTGATTTTGCCGAGAAAAACAGAACGGATAATGCAGCCGCCGCGCCACATAAGCGCTATTCCGCCGTAGTTAAGGTTCCAGCCGTAGTGTTCAGCCGCAGTGCGCATAAGCGTATAGCCCTGGGCATAGGAAATAATTTTGGAAGCAAAAAGCGCCTGTCTTATCGCTTCAACCATTTCTTTCTTATCGCCCTCAAATGCAGGAATCTTTCTGTCAAAGACCTTGCTTGCTTCGACGCGTTCTTCCTTCATTGCCGAAAGACATCTTGCAAATACCGCTTCACCGATAAGCGTAAGCGGAACACCCTCGTCGAGCGCCGCTATGCCCGTCCATTTTCCGGTACCCTTCTGTCCGGCAGTGTCAAGGATTTTTTCAGCCAGAGGCGAGCCGTCCTCATCCTTAAAAGCAAGAATATCACGGGAAATTTCTATAAGATAACTGTCAAGCTCGGTTTCGTTCCACTGCTTGAAGGTTTCATACATTTCCTCATAGCTCATACCCAAAAGGTCGCGCATAAGCTGATACGCTTCGCAAATAAGCTGCATATCGCCGTACTCGATTCCGTTATGAACCATCTTAACGAAATGGCCTGCGCCGTTTTCGCCTACCCAGTCACAGCAGGGTTCGCCGTTATCAACCTTTGCGCAGATAGCCTGCAGAATCGGTTTAACGTACTGCCAAGCCTCGGGAGAGCCGCCGGGCATCATACTCGGGCCGTTGAGCGCACCCTCTTCGCCGCCGGATACGCCCGTACCGATATAGAGCTTTCCCTTTGATTCAACATATTCCGTTCTGCGGATAGTGTCGGGGAAATGAGAGTTACCGCCGTCAATTATTATGTCGCCGTCCTCGAGAAGAGGAAGAAGCTGATCAATAAGCGTATCTACCGCGGAGCCTGCCTTAACCATCATAAAGACCTTGCGCGGCTTCTCAAGATTAGCTACAAGCTCTTCAAGGCTGTGGCAACCGATAATATTTTTTCCGCTTGCGCGGCCGTTTATAAAGTTGTCAACCTTGGAAACAGTGCGGTTATAGACCGCAACCGTGAAGCCCTTTGACTCCATATTCATAACAAGGTTTTCGCCCATAACGGCGAGTCCGATTAAACCGATATCTGCTTTTTTCATTTTAATTTTCTCCTTTATCTTTGTACGCGGGCGTTGCCCTTATATATATCCCAGACCTGCTTTTCATCCGCAGGTTCAGCGTAGTCATTAAGACTGCTTGCCGCAAGCACACCGCTTGCCCAGCCGAATTGCAGCCATTTGTCGGGCGTCCACTCCTTGAGAACGCCGTAAAGAAGACCGCCCGAAAATCCGTCGCCGCCGCCGATACGGTCCATTACCTGAATCGGTCTTGGCTCCTCAACATACCAATTTCCGTCCGCCCAGAGAATCGCGCCCCAGAGGTGCTCGTTGGCGGAAACAACCTGTCGCAGAGTGGTTGCATAGGCTCTTGCCTGGGGATATTTCTCTCTTACCTTATCTATCATAGCCTGGAAACGCTCAATTTTGGAGCCTAATTCCTTTCCGCCTGCCTCCGGACCGCTGAAACCAAGACACAGCTGGAAATCCTCCTCATTGCCGACAAGAATATCGGCTATAGACGCAATTTCGTGGAAAGCGGCACGAAGCTCTTCCTCGCGGCCTTTCCAGAAGGTTGCGCGATAGTTGAGGTCAAAGCTTACCAACGCGCCGTATTTCTTTGCAACCCTCGCAACCTCAAGACAGCACTCCGTAGTCTCCTTACTCATTGCGGCAATAAGACCCGAAAGGTGAAGAATTCCGACACCCTCCTGTCCGAAAATACGCTCAAGGTCAAAATCGTCTGCCGACAGTGTTCTGCCTATTTCGCCTGCGCGGTCATTCCATACTCTCGGCGCTCTTAAGCCAAAGCCCGAATCGGCAATATTAAACTGATGTCTGTATCCCCACGGACCGCCCTGCGGAACCTCTTTACCCTCAAAGCGAATATTGCGCGCACGAAGCTGGCGTTTAATGAAATCCGCCATCGGAGAGCCTTCAACAAATTTTGTAAGAACAAGGCATTCGTTACCGAGGCTGGACGCCACATTTAAGACGTTGCTTTCAGCCGAGGTCGCCTGTAAGTAAAACAAATTGCTGTTCTGTACCGCCATGCGGTCCTGCGGAGTAATCCGAAGTCCCATACTGGTAACTGTAGCAATTGCGTATTTTTTCATAATAAACACTCCTTTGCAGAACGGTTATTTTAATAAAAGATATCAAATTATTTTATCATATTGATATACGAAAATCAAGAATTACACTCCCGTTTAACAATTCAAATCTTTTTTATAATCCTTTATTTTCTTGAATACCTCTGGCGTTTGATAATATAGACAACCGCTTTTGTTCCTCTTAAAATATATTTACCGAGATTTCCCTTGATTCCGCTCATTAACGGCGAGCGGATTTTTGCATTTTCAAGCTTGTTTTCAACTCTGTGAACAGTCACGTTTTCATTTTCAAACGGAGAAAGAATACCGTCGCTGCCCGTTGCGTACGCGCCGTCGGAAAAAGCAAGAAGGTCCGACAGTGTTTTTTCATCCGGCATTTTGTTTTCAAACGGTAAAAGACAAAGGACGGCTGTTTCACGGCTTCCGTTGTAAGACGGAGCAAGGCTCTTTCCCTGCGGTGCAATAAGAGTATATGTAAGCGGTATTCTGTCGCCAGAACGGTTATTGTGATGGCGCTGTTTGCCGAAATACGTACCGAACGGATTCATCACAACCGAACCGTTTTCAAAAAGTCTCATCGGGCAGTACGCCATTGACGAAAGCACATTTCTGGCATTGCCTATGAGAAGTCCCTTGCTGCCGTCGGTAAGACCTATCATACCTGCGGAAAGCTGATTGTTAAATGAATCCAGAGCGCTGTTTTTCTCGTCCGCTTCTTTGTAAGAAGCAACTCTGAATGAAGAAATATCGCCTTCGAAATTGCGCTTGATTACGGAAACCTCGCCCTGATTTTCAAATGTAATACCAAAGGGTACCGCTTCCTGCCATTTCATATCGGTATATCTGCCGAGTGTGGAATTCTCGGTTGAAATCGCATCTCTTTCGGCTGTATAAGGGTAACTGACATCGGTTATTACGAAAATACCGTCTGTTGTTTCCGAAGTGAAAAATTTATAACTGAACGTGCCTTGTTCAATTTCTTCGGGAAGATTTATTCTGCCTTTCATTTCAATACATTTTCCGCCCTTTATACAGACAGAGTAAACGTTTTCAACAGTAAAGCCAATTAAATCATTATCATAAGTCAGATATGAACCGATAACACCGATAACCTTATCATCATAAACAATTTCGGCACCGCCGTCCGAGAAAACCATTTTCGATTTTCCGCTTTCAAGCACCCTGTCGTCGGAGGCGCTTTCCCATTCACTTTCGACAGCGGTTATTTCGTATTTGTCCTTGATTTCTGAAAACTTTAACATTACAAAAACGCTTTTGTCATTCATATGAATGACAGTCTGCTTTAAGAGTCCGTCAGCAATAATTTTTATATCGCTTTTTGTGTTACAAGAAAGCTGAACGCATTGAAGGGCAGTTCCCGTTGTATTGTGAACAACGAGTTTCCCGTTTTTATCCGCTGAGGCTTTAAGCAATTTTTCGGCAAGCGTGTTTGCGGCAGCCTCGCGCTGAATATTAAGCACAGGAGTTGCAAGACCGAAATGAGTTGTCGAAAGCAATTTGACTCTGTTCATAAAATCCTCATTATCGGCAACAGCCTTACGCGCCGTCCTGCTGCGTTCAATTGCTGTCCAGATTTTTCTGTTATACGGCTTTTCCGACCACGAGGCATAACCCGTAAAATTTCCGTCCGCCGTATCCTGGGTAAACTCAAGAGTTCCTACTGGTGAATGCGTTTTAAGGTATCCGCCCGGAGTATCAAATACAACATAATCAAGATCGGCAACCTCGCGGACAAGCCCGTTAATGCCGTCGGTATTCGCAAGTCGGTTTTTAATAATCGGAAGATTCAGACTTTCCCAGAATATAGCGTCGGCATCCATATTGATAAATATAAACAGGTCGTTTTTAATTTCACCTGAAATCTGTTTTTTCCGTAAATCCTTTACCAGCGCGCGAAGACAGCCTGCGTCGCATATATCCGCGTTTGAATAAGTCGGAATAACCGTCAGCGCCTCCCCTTTATACATAAAGGTCAAAGGATTATACGCCTTTTCGTCGTCAAGAGGCTTGGCGAGAGTTCTGAAAGCATCAAACGGGACGCACGAATAGTAAAGACAAAGCGCCTTTACGCCGAGCTTGTTATATGTATGCACCTGCGAGGGAGTGAACATAACCTCCTGAGGACGGACAATTTTTTCGCATTTACCGAAAATATCCTCAAGCCCCGACCCCTGTTCATTGGTAACGGCAAGGTTAATTGAAGCGGTCAGCTCGTCCTCCTGCATAGCGGAAAGAGCGCCGTTTGAATAACCCATTATTATGTTTTCATCGCCGTTTTCATTAACTCTTCGCTTCATTCCTTCAATAATATCGGGAGCGTACTCGGGCAGTATCTGCTCAAGTGAAAAGAAGTTTTCGCTGTCCCAGGTTCCTTTGACGGGTATCCCCTCTTCATTGAGCTTATCAAGCGTAGAGATAATCTTTCGGATAATTCTTAAATCCGAGCCAAAGCCCTGTTCGTCATTAGTGTCTCCGCGATAGGAATGATAGCAATTGACGTGAAACCCGTAAGCGATGTGAATGTTATATTCCATAATAAACTCCTAAAAAATATTACCTATTTATTATGACCTTTAACTACAATATTTGTCAACCCAAATCGTCAAATTGTATAAGGATTTCAAAGGTGAAAAAAGAGAAAATAAATACAGTGATTAAATCATTCGGAAAAGAACATAAATGTCAGACATTCTTTTTCAATACTCTAACAGGGTACTCTTTTACAAAAACTGCACTTTTTCGCGTTTTCTCTTGACATTCATTCTTCGGTTATGATATTTTTAATTTTGAGGTGTGGGGAAATGAAGAAAAATACGGACGAGTTGATGTTTGCTCTTAAAAATGAAACAGAATCAATAGAAGGTTATCTTGAAAACAATAAAGACGAGCTCATTAAAATAGACATCCGTAAAATGTGGGACGGTTTTATCAGCAAATCCGGCTTATCAAAAGTCGATATTATTGAACGTTCAAGTTGCGGATACAACTATTTTTACTGCATAATCAACGGAGATAAAACCCCGTCAAGAGATAAGATAATTGAACTGAGTATTGCTATGAATTTATCGGTTGACGACTGTCAGACGGCGCTCAAATACTGCGGCAAAGCTCCGCTTTATCCGAGAGTTAAACGCGACAGCATTATCATATACGGATTAAATGAACACCAACCCATAAGCGAGATAAACAAAGCCCTGAAAAACAATGGCGAAAAGACTTTAAAAATCGGAAGTGAGAAAAATGGTTAAGTGCCCGAAGTGCTCAAAAGAATTGCCTGACGGCACAGCATTCTGCCTTAACTGCTTTTCTCCGTTGAGAAGTGTCGCCGCAGCAACTCCGCAAAGCACAAAAAATAATAGACTTTTAGGCATTTTAAAAAGCAGACAGATGAAGATTACTCTCTCCTGTCTGCTTATTGCCGCCCTTTTCAGCGCAGGAGCGGTTATTTTAAAGAAAAATTTGCACAAACCCGAGACAGTTGCCGCCCAAAGCACCTCCTTTGTAACCGTTACAAATTCGAACGGTGAAATAGTAACAAACAGGAACGGAGAAGCGGCTACTCAAGCGGTTGCCGAGGTTACAGACGAAAACGGCGAAGCGGTTACAAACGAGGACGGCTCAAAGGTCTACAGAGCGGTTGTTCCCGTAACAAATGCAAGCGGAGAAAGCGTTACCAATAAAAGCGGAGAACAGATTTTTGAGGTTGTAACCACTCAAAGCCCCTCAAAAACAAACGGTTCAACAGAGCCAACAAGTAAAAACGGCTTATTTGGTTGGCTGTTCGACAACCAAAAAACAACAACAAATCAAACTGACTCTGCAACCTCTGAAACAGAAAGAAATACCGAAGACAGCACGACTGTTTTGACAACGCTGTCAACCACTAATGAAACATCAACTGCTTCAACTACCGCAACGGCACAACCATCGACAAGCTCTACAACAGAACCTACTACACAATCGACGACAACTTCAACCACTTTAGAAAAGGATTCCGGCGATTATACTTACAGAGAATTAAACGGCAAGATATTTATAGTCTCTTACAACGGGAAAGCAACTGAACACGACATTATAGTTCCTGCATATATAGACGGAAAAGAGGTTACATATATCGGTGCAGGCGCTTTTAAAAAGAATATGAATATCTTCTCTATCACTTTTGAAAGTGCCGCTTCCGGTAGCGGTAGAAAGTTGATTTTTCAGGAAGGCGAAGTATTCTATTTATCTAATCTTCGAAAAATTAAGCTCGCTGACGAAACATCAAATTGTACATTAAATGCCAGCGGTACAGCAGTGAACAATAATACTGATACAAGCAGCTTATCCGTGTTTTCAGAGATTTTTGGCTCTTCGGTAAATCTTCATGAGATAACCATTGATGTAACTCGCAATATTTCAGACAGTGACGGTTACCTAGCAGTAATAAATAATTGCATATATTATAACAACTGCTTTGTTATGTGTCCGCCAAATTATCAAAAATACTTCTACCAGTTTAAAAATGGAACGACAGGTATCGCGGATTATGCGTTCAATCGCTGTCCGTTATTATCCAGGATTTATTTACCTTCGAGTATAAAAAATGTAAGTTATAAAGCTTTCTCTAACGCGAAAGGGTTAAAGACGATTGAAGTTGATTCCGGCAATCCTTATTTTTCTGCGTATAACGGAGTGTTGATGTCAAAAACTCAAAATAATATGATTTGTTATCCAAAAGCCAAAACAGATACAGAATTTGTTTTTCCTGACGATTACGCTTCGTATACCTTTGATTTACAAGCTTTTTGCGCAAACCCGTATTTGACAACTCTGACATTACCTAAATGCAAAGTAATAAATACTGCTAATACAACTGATTACAAACCAACTAAACTGGTAACTGTCAGACTTTCAAAAAGTGATCCAAATTTAAGCGGCAACAAAGATATTCTTTCAAAATACTACAGTGTCGAAACATATTAAAACATCGCCTGTACCTTTTCGGTGCAGGCGATGTTTTTGTATAACGAATACGATGTGAAAGTCCGTTATTTAAAGAAATTAACCGGATAAAAATACCTCCTAATATGTTAATCCGTCAAATATGGTTTTACTTTATTACGCTAATGTGTTATAATTAAATTTAACCTAAACAAAACTATTTCTTTTAAAGAAAGAGTGCATTACAATGACAGAAAAAGAGTTCTTTAAAGAAAATAAAAATGTTGCTGTCGCCTTTTCGGGCGGAGTGGATTCGTCGGTGCTTTTGCTTCTTGCAAAGCGTTATTGCGAAAACGTCAAGGCGTATTTTGTCAAAAGCAGCTTTCAGCCTGAATTTGAATATGAGGACGCATTAGCTGTCACAAGACTTCTTGACGTTGAAACAGAAGTGATAAGAGTTGACGTGCTTTCGGATAAGGATATAGTTAAAAATCCCGACATACGGTGTTACTACTGCAAAAAACGCATTTTTGAAGCCATCTGCAAAGCCGCCGAAAAGGACGGATTTAATACTGTTCTCGAGGGTACAAATGCTTCGGACGATATTTCGGACAGACCCGGTTTTGCCGCTCTTAAGGAAATGGGAATTCTTTCTCCGCTTCGCGAATTCGGATACACAAAAAAACAAATCCGCACTATTGCAAGGGAAAACCGTTTGCCCGTTGCCGATAAGCCGTCCTACGCCTGCCTTGCCACAAGGATACCTACGGGCATCGTTATTACAAAAGAGATTCTTGAAAAGACGGAAAAAGCAGAGGGCTGTCTGCGCAATATAGGTTTTAAGAATTTCCGCTTGAGATACCTTGACGGCGCTGCTAAACTCGAGCTCGGGGAAAAAGAATTTGAGCTTCTTTATAAAAACAGAGAAAGAGTTACCACAATATTGTCCCCGTACTATGAAAACGTGTATATTGATTTAAGGGAGAGAGCCGATGAATAAGGACGAACTAAGGCAAATGCTCAAAAAGGTTTCAAGCGGCGAAATGTCCGTTGACGAAGCCGTAAACAGAATAAAGCTTTCAACCTTTGACGAAATGGATTTTGCCAAAATAGATACTCACAGAGGTGTCCGTCAGGGCGAAAACGAGGTTATTTACGGAGAGGGCAAAACCGCAGAGCAAATAATAAAAATAACAAGCCATATTCTCAAAAACTCCGCTGAAAGCGTACTTATCACCCGACTTTCGGAGGAGAAGGCAAAAGAGGTTTCAAAAGAAATTCCGCTTTTCTATGATAAAACCTCAAAAATCGGAATTGCAGGAAAAAGAAACGAAAACAAGGAAATCGGTAATATCGTAATCGCCACAGGCGGAACGAGCGATATACCCGTCGCCGAGGAAGCGGCGCTTACCGCCGAGTACTACGGAAACAAGGTCACGCGGCTTTATGACGTAGGCGTTTCGGGAATTCACAGGCTTCTTGAAAACGCCGACGTACTTATTGACGCAAAGGTTGTCATCGCCATAGCTGGAATGGAGGGCGCGCTTGCAAGCGTGGTCGGCGGTATGGTTGACTGTCCCGTTATCGCCGTTCCTACAAGCGTAGGCTACGGGTCTAATTTTGAGGGACTCTCCGCGCTTTTGTCAATGCTTAATTCCTGCGCAAGCGGAGTGAGCGTAGTCAATATTGACAACGGCTTCGGAGCAGGCTATATTGCGAGTATGATTAACAAAATGTAGGTGGAAACATGAATCTGTATCTTGAATGTAATATGGGCGCTGCTGGCGATATGCTCGCCTCGGCTCTTGTCGGTTTGTTTGACGAGAGACAAAAGGTTATTGAAGAGCTCAACAGTCTGTCACTCCCCCACACTGAAATTTTATTTGAAGAAAAGGAACAAAACGGCATTACGGGCGTGCATCTTAACGTCGTTATAAACGGCGAAACGGAAACACCCGAGACTCATCACGCTCATCATCACCATCACTCCCACAGAGGGCTAAAAGAGGTTTTTGAAATAATCGACACTCTTTCGGTCAGTCAGAAGGTCAGGGATGATGTTAAGGAAATATATGCCATTATTGCAAAAGCAGAGGCGAAGGTTCACAATACAGAAGTAGGAGAAGCACATTTTCACGAGCTTGGCATGCTTGACGCAATAGCCGATATTACAATATGCTCATACCTTTTTGAAAAGCTGAATGTTGAGAGAATTATCTGTTCTCCGATTAACGTCGGAAACGGTACGGTACATTGCGCTCACGGCGTTTTGCCTGTCCCCGCCCCTGCAACTGCCGAAATACTTGTCGGTGTTCCGTTTTATAAAAGCGAAACAATGACGGAGCTTTGCACACCTACGGGTGCGGCAATTGTTAAATACTTTTCAGACGGTTTTTCCTCTTCGCCCGAATTTACATCCGTTAAGAAAATCGGTATCGGCGCAGGCACAAAAAATCTTGAGCAGGCAAATATTTTAAGAGCGTTTTTATCCGAAGAAAGCACTGTTACGGAGCTTTCCTGCAATATCGACGATATGACGGGCGAGGAAGCGGCGTTCGCCGCCGAAAAAATGATGAAAGAGGGCGCGCGCGACTGTTTCATAACTCCGATTATTATGAAAAAAGGCAGACCTGCTTTTCTTTTCACCGTCATTTGTGACAGCGAACAGGCGGACAAATTCGCTTCCCTAATTTTTCTTCACACGTCAACCATCGGTTTAAGAAAATACACCCCGAGCCGTTACACGCTTCAAAGAGAAATCAGAGAGGAAAGCGGCGTTCGCATCAAGCGTTCAGAGGGCTATTCGGCGCAAAAGGAAAAAGTTGAATTTGAGGATATAAAAAAACTTGCCGAGGAAAGGGATATTTCCGTTTTTCAGGCAAGAAAAATACTTGAAAACAAATAAAAATAAGAGGTGATATTATGTCAGACTATTTCGGCAAAGACACTCCGAAGCTCGGCTTCGGTCTTATGAGACTTCCGAAAAAGGGAGTAAAAATCGATATTGAGCAGACAAAAAAGATGGTCGATATGTTTATTGACGCAGGCTTTACATACTTTGACACGGCTTACGTTTATATCGGAAGCGAAAGCGCAACAAAAAAGGCTCTTGTAGAGCGATATGACCGTGAAGCTTACACTCTTGCGGATAAAATCAACGCCAGCGTTGCTCCGACGGAAAAGTTTGCAAAAAAAGAGTTTTTCACAAGTCTTGAAAGAACGGGAGCAGGTTATTTTGACTACTATCTGCTTCATGCGTTTATGGAAAACAACTACGAAAAATACGACAAGTTCCACCTCTGGGATTTTGTAAAGGAGCAGAAGGCAAAGGGACTTATAAAGCATTACGGCTTCTCGTTTCACGGCGGTCCGAAGCTGCTCGACAAGCTTCTTACTGAGCACCCCGACGTTGAATTTGTCCAGCTTCAGCTAAACTACGCGGACTGGGAAAATTCAAAAATTACCTCAAGAGCAAATTACGAGGTAGCGCGAAATCACGGAAAAGCCATTACCGTAATGGAGCCGGTAAAGGGCGGCGCTCTTGCAAAGCCGGACAGCAAAATTCAGGAGCTGTTCTCCGCCTATTCACCCGATATGTCCGCCGCGTCCTGGGCGATACGCTTTGCCGCCTCGCTTGACGGAATTCTCACTGTACTTTCGGGTATGTCTAATATCGAACAGATGCAGGATAATCTCTCATATATGAAGGATTTCAAACCGCTTAACGAGGAAGAGCAGAAAATCATTCAGCAAGCGCAACGCATACTCGGTCAGTCCTCAACCGTCCCCTGCACCGCCTGTCACTACTGCACGGAAGGATGTCCTATGCAAATACCGATTCCCGACGTTTTTTCGGCGCTTAATCTTCAGCTGGGCAACGGTCAGCTTGACGAGGCGAAAAAAGCGTATAAGCTGATTTCCGAAGCAGGTCACAAGGCTTCCGACTGTATTGAATGCGGCCAGTGCGAGGGCGCCTGCCCACAGCACATTTCAATTATTGAATGCTTAAAAAAGGCTTCGGAAATTCTTGAAAATAACTGATATTTAGTGATTTGTCAAACTAAGTGCAACACTTATTAAGCTCAAAGTCCCATAAATCTT
>CAKZZS010000058.1 GCA_937884975.1 uncultured Clostridia bacterium
GGCAAAAAAGGGCGGTAAAAAATAATGATTTTAGAAAATGTCACAATAGAACAGTTTAAAGCTTATTTCTTTAGGGATTTTTCATACCTTCCTTTGTGGAGGTGTGATAAAACCTATTGGATTGGTGATATAGCTTTCTGCAGCGGAAATTTTTATCAATCAACTATTGATAATAATACCAATTCTCCGCAACAGGAAGGATGGCAAAAAATCAAAGGCAACATTTATGATTATGTTACCGATGAAGACATCCAAAAAGCTATGTCTCAAGCTATAAATAACTGTAACGAGAATTTCGGCGAAACGGATGAAGAAATAGTAAATATTTATCTTCACTTAGTCGCTTTTTATCTTGTTATGGATTTAAAGAACGCACAAACGGGGCTTAACGGCGGAGTTGCAGGAGTTGTTACATCAACTCATGTGGGTGATGTTTCGGAAAGTTACGCAATCCCGCAATGGATGATGACAGATCCGATGTATTCAATGTTTGCGCAAAACGGATACGGGCTGAAATATTTGAGCCTTATTGCTCCGTATCTTGCAATAACGATACTTTATTCAAGAGGAAACTCCACTTTTGGTTAATTATGCAAGAAAACAAAGTTAAATTCAATTTAGACGGTATGGATGAGCTTATAAAATCACTCAAGGATGATTATTTCCTAAGAGTCGGTATTATAGGCTCAAAAGCTACCGCCACGCATGATAATAAAAGCAATAAGACGACCGCTGAGATTGGTACTTATCACGAGTTTGGAAGCCAAAAGGTCAAAGACCATCCGCCGCGCAGGTCGTTTCTTGAGGACAGCTTAAAATTCAAGATTGATTTTAACACCCAGCAAATGACACAAATCAAAAAAGATTTGTTCAAGTACGTTTATCAGGAAAAAACACCGAAAAAGTTTTTGGCTTCACTGGGCGCTGAATGCTTGAGAGCTATAAAACAAGCCTTTGAAACAAACGGATTCGGTAAATGGAAACCGCTTGCAAGTCTAAAAACCGTTGAAAAACGTTACGAAAAATCTATCAAGGGGTATGAAAGAGTCCGTAAGGCGATGGAAAACGGCAAGATGGCTTATGATAAGAGCTTGCTTAACAAATACCTTGACGAAGCTATCAATCCTCAGATACTTACTGACACAGGCAAATTAAGAAATTCAATTTCATTCAAGATAATGAAACGGAAGTAATATGAATATAAATAAAAACCTACCCAATATGTCCTCCACTATTACAAAGTGGTTTTTGAATATTACTTTTCAAGAGGTTATCAGGACCTTAGACGGCGCAGATTGGGAAGAAAGTTTAGGACAGATATATAATACGCGCGGAGTTGTACAGCCTCCGCGAGATGAGGACTTGAAGATATACCCAATGGGGTGTTGGGCTTGGCAGTGGCTTATGGTTCATTGCTTACCGAATGTTCAATTGAAACCTAACCAATACATAAAATACGACGGCGTAACTTACAAGGTTATGTCAAAAAAAGACTGGAGCAAATACGGTTATGTACGTTATATGCTCCTTGAAGCATTTGAAGCGGATAGATTATGAGTTCTACTTTAGATTTTATAAAACAGATAATAGATCATGAATTGCAGCTACCTGCGGGCAGAGTTTGGGCATATAACGGCAATCAGGATATACCAAAAGACAAAGATTTATTTATAATACTCTCGTTTAGACAAAAGACACCTTACAGTAATAAAACAAAGTATGTGAGGACTGAGACGGGCTTAAACGAAGTACAGACGACAAATATGTCGGAAGATATTTTGATTTCTTGTATTTCTCAAAACACACAGGCAAGAGACAGAGCGCACGAAGTTTTACTTGCTTTGAATAGTTTTTATTCACAGGGAATACAGGAAGCCAATCATATACACATATCGACCACAAACAACATTGAAGACAATTCGTTTATTGAGGCGACATCAAACTTAAACCGGTTTGATTTAGATTGTAGAGTAATGAGAGCGTATCAAAAGATACAAGCAATTGACTATTACGACAAATTCCCGAATACAAGCAAATTTGAACCCGATTTTCATATAAATTAACAAGGAGCAAAGAAATGGCAAATTACACAATTCCTTTATCGTGGGTTGTAAGCGCAACAGCAGTTGCAGCATCACAAGGCTTAGAACCTTTACAGCTCGGAACGATACTTATTTTAACAGATGACACACCTGTACAGAGTTTAACAGAAGATTATATGATATCTCGTACAGCTTCATCCGTTGGACAGGCTTTTGGCACAACAAGCGACACTTTTGCAATGGCAAACGCTATATTCGCTCAAAATCCAAACATTTTGAACGCGGGCGGATATGTAATAGTTGCGCCTTATGATTCATCTTCAGAAACAACAGCAGGAGCAATTCAAAGAATTGCAGCACAGATTTATTTTGAAGGTATTTTAACAACAAGAGATTTACCGACAGCAGAAGCAACAGCGGCAAGTAATTATGTTGAAGGTATGGAAAATACAATTCTTTTCCTAACTGACACTGTTTCAACTTCTCTTGCTTCCGGCGGTTTATTCTACGCATTAAAAGACAATAAAAAGACAAGAAAATTGCTTTACTTATCAGGCGGTGTAAGCAATGTAAAAGCTTATGCAAGATTATTCGCTGCAGCTTTTGCATCTCGCGGTTTGTCAGTAAACTATGAAGGTCAAAACTCAACGCTTACAATGACTTATAAAGACCTTGCAGGCGTACCTGTTGACACAAATATAAGTGAAACCATACTTAATTCTTGTCAAACAATTGGCGCTGATGTTTATTGCTCTGTTGAAGGACTTGCAAAAGTTCTTTCATTCAAACAAGGCGGTTTGTGGTTTGACGAATTGGCAAATCAGATTTGGTTAAGAACAGCTATTCAAAGAGCGGTTGCAAACGTATTATTCACGACAAGAAACAAAATCCCTCAAACAACAGAAGGTGTTAACACTCTTGTCAATGCAATTAACAGTATCTTGAATCAAGGTATTATAAACGGTATGTTAGCGCCGGGAGAATGGAACAGTTCTGATACATTTGGAGTGTTGGAAGACTTCCACAGATGCATAAGAACTTACGGTTATTATGTTTACTATACACCGATTGCTGAGCAGGCACAGGCAGACCGCGAAGCTCGTAAATGCCCTGTTATTTCCATCGCTGCAAAACAAGCGGGAGCAATCGAACACGCAAGCATAATGATATACTTAGAAGCCTAAGCCGTCGCACCGGCTAGCGCATAGAAAGGAAACGACAAAATGGATGCATATACAAGCAAAGATTTAATCCAATTGGAAGATATGGACGGCAAGTGGACTTTATCCGACTTTGCGGATGGTACAATTGCACAATTGGAAACACCAAACGAACAATCAACCGTAACAACAGGTTACAACGGCAATTCTCTTGGTGCTCATAACGAACCGGGAAGACAAAGAAGATTTACTATCAGACTTGTTAAGGGTTCAGGCGATGATAAGAGAATAAACAAATCTTATGAGCTTTGGAAAGAAAGAGACATGAGATTCAAACCTTTCAAGGGTTGGTTTACAAAGAATATAGGACACGAAGACGGCTCTTTGAGTCAAGATACAACAGAATGTTATTTTGGACTTCCTACCGGTGTACCTGTGGCGATGACTGATACAACAGGAAACACTGAACAGGATGTATCAATTTATACAATTGTATTCGGCAATTCTAAGAGGATTTTATAATGTCTTTAAAATTTCAGCTTAAAAGCGGAAAAAAGATAGAAATTGACCTTGCACCTATTGAGCAGGGTTTGAACCTTTACCGCTCTATTTTGATAGAGTGCAAGGGTGCAGGTCTTGACCTATCTGTAGCGGATGATGACACCGTTATGACACTGTTATTTAAGAATAAAGAAGCGGTGTTAAACGTGTTATCATCGGAGCTTGTTTTGGATGCTGTAAAAGCTTGCTGTGATAAAGTTGTTTATAACAAACAAAGATTTAACATGAGTATTTTTGAGGATGTAAACAACAGAAAAGATTTCATACCATTAATGATGGTAGTGGCGATGGAAAACATCCGCCCTTTTTTCGCAGAACCCCATATCATATTAGACAGTCTTTCAGCTCAATTCCTAATGTAAATTTACCGGAAGTTGATATTGAGGGAATAGACGTCTTTGAAGTATGGGCGATGAGGATATCAGAAGAGGGATACGGGAGCATAGCGGAGATAAAATCTCTTGATTCTGCAACATTTATGAATCTGATACACCGTATCAAATTTTTATCGGATTATAAACAGGCAGTACACGAACTTAATAGGAAAACGTAATGACAAAAGGACAAGCGCAGAATCAGTTAGGTCAATTATTTGTTGATATAGGTGTAGGGGGTTTAGGTCAAACCTTAAAAGCCCTTAACTCTGTATCAGCATCTTTTTTGCTGACAAAAAATGCCGCAACACAGGCTCTAAAACCATTCGTTGATATGGGCAAACAGGCGGCAAACAGTGCTGTCGGTATCGGCAAAATGGCAGCAGCTTTGGGCACAACGACTTTGAATGCTCAAAAGCTGCAATATTATCTTAAAACTTATCAGGCAGAAGGCTTGGAAGGTGATGTTGCATCACTTCAAAATATGTTTACTAAGATGCGCGCAGGATTGGGCGGTATGTCCGGAGAAATGGCGACTTCTTGGAACATGATAGGCTTAAAGAAAAACTGGTCTGATTATTCCGGTTCTTTTGAAGATACTCTGCAGTTTATTCAAGATGTCAAAAATGCTCTAAAATCAAGCGGTATGACTGAGCAAGAAAAAGTCATGCACCTTCAAAACTTAGGGCTTGGACAGTGGAAATATTTATTTGAAAAAGATGATTTTGACTTAAACCAATCTTTAAACATATCGGATGAAACAATCAGAAAGCTTCAAGAAGCGAGCGAAGAAACAAACAAAATAAAGAATGAACTTGATGAATTAAATAAAAATTTACAAGGTAAATTCGCAAAAGATGTTGGTCTTCCTGCACTAAAAGATCTTAATGCAGCTCTTTCAAAAGGTTCGGGATCTTCAAAAGCAAAAACTATGACTCGATTGGGTGCAATGGGTATGGGCGCAGGAGGCGGAGCTCTCTTAGGAAGTTTTTTAGGTCCTTTGGGTGCGCTTGGCGGTTTAGCAATCGGAGCTTATGGCGGACTGGTAGGTAATGAAAAATTACTTAATATGTTAGAGCCGCCACTATCAAATGTTGAAAATAAAACGACAATCAATCTAACTAACAAGATTAGCGGAAGCAATGTTCAGTTTGAAGAACTCACCGCAGAGGAAGAAAACTCTTTGACCGGCGGAAGACAAATTGATGTAAATGCTTATACAACACATAACGGACACGAATTATAATGACACAAACTTTTTTTGAATTACAAACATCCAAATATGGCGGAGTGAATAAAAAATTACTTGCCCAAAAAATGTGGAAGGGTGTAGTTGATGCAGGTGAAGCTGTTGTTAATATCTTGGGTGCAACAGGGATTGCAGGGTTCAAGTTTAACATACCTCAGACCGAACAAGTTAGATTTGAAAACGAAATCACGGACCATTATGTTGAGAGCAATTACGCTATACAGGACCATATCGCAAGAAAGCCTGTTGTAATTACTTTATCGGGGCTCGTCGGTGATTATTTCTATTCAGTCAATCAAATAGAAGATACTCTTGCTTTGATTGTTCCCACAATTACTCTTGTAAAAGAGTTAATCCCGCAAATAACAAGCGTTGTGCAAAGGCAAAAAATAAATTTCACAAATGAGCAGAAACAAAAGATTGTAAAACAAGATGACGGAAGCTACAAAGTTTCTGTAAACGGCAAACAAAATGAGTATGAATTTAATACAATGGATTTGTTTACCTTGTTTCAAAGCCTTTATAAAATGAAATCCGCACAAACAAGGGCATTTTTATTCTTTGAGGCTATGTGGAAATCCGGCGCGAGGTTTTCGGTTGAGACTACTTGGAAACGTTATGACAATATGGTCGTTCAATCCGTTACACCAAAACGTGATAACAACGCCGATATAACAGAATTTACAGTGGTTTGTAAACAAATGGATTTTGTATCTTCTAAGGTTGAAACAATTGAAGAATACAAAAACAGAACACAGATGCAAAAGGCGCAAGCCGCAAACAAGGGGGCTGTAAAAGGTACTCCGATATCGTTAGACAATAATATTCAGTTGGTTTAATTATGTACAAAATAGATTTAGGAAACGAACCCAAACAAGAAATAACGGTAATGCTTGATGACAATTCAAGAATCCCGCTTACTTTTGAATACAGACCTAATCAAATAGGTTGGTTTTTTGGGTTTGAGTATAACAACAATAAATACACAAATATAAGACTTACGACTTCTTATAACATCTTGAGGGGTTATATGAACTGGCTTCCTTTCGGTTTGAGGTGTGACACCCTTGATGGGTTAGAGCCAATGGATTTGACCGACTTTACGAGCGGTTATGCCACAATATACGTTTTAACACCTGAGGATGTAAATACAACGGAAAGTATGTACTATGCAAAAACTACAGCGTAATTATTATGCAGAGTTTATAATAAAAGAACAAAATACCAAAAATGATGAATGGTCTGAAACAGTTGTAACTGTTGGATATCCGACAACAGCACAATTTCAAATACAGCTTGGAGCTTTGGGCGGTTCAAATAGTGCATCAATTCAGTTTTTAAATCTCGATCCGTCAGTACAGGCTCTTTTATGGCGTGATTTATATAATAACGGTACAAAACAGATACAGATGAGCTTGTATGCGGGGTATAAAGACACTATGCCCTTAGTTTTTAAAGGGTGGGTGCAAACTTGTACTTCTTACAGAAATTCAGGTTCGACTGAAACAATCACGGACCTTCAGGCTTTTGAGGGCGGATTTTTATTTCAGTATGGTTATATAAATTCGACAATAAGTGCAGGTACGGAGTTCAAAGACATTTTGAACTACATGATTCAAGATGACGGAGAAACGAAGCTCGGATGTATCAGCCCGGATTTAAAACCGTTAAAAAAGAATACTACTTTTATCGGTCAGACTATAGATATCTTGAACCGTAATTATTCAGGGTTCAATACCTTTGTCGAAAAAGGACAGTTTCATGTATTGGGTGAAAACGATGTCATAGAGGGTGAATTACAGGTAATAACCGATGAAACGGGATTGCTCGGAACGCCCAGACGGTCAAATATTTTTACGGAAGTTGATTTGGTTTTCGAGCCTCAATTCAGAATCGGTCAGTTTGTATCACTTATTAGTAACAATGAGATTATAAAGCAAAAGGGATTCAATCAGCTTTATAAGATTGTTAATATAAGACATTTCGGACAAATCAGCCCGCGTGTGTGCGGACAATTAAGAACGACCGTAACACTTGCGGTTTTACCTACAAAATATAATGTTGTAAAACCTGCACAACCTACAACTTATAACAGCGAGAATGTTTCGACTGAATGGGAAAAACCTGTAAAAAGCGGTAAAATAACAAGCCCATTTGGGTACAGAGACAAGCCGACAGCTCAGGCAAGTTCAAACCATAAAGGGATTGATATAGGTGCGAGTTATAACACGCCGGTTTACGCCCCTGCAAACGGCAGAGTAACATTGACTCATAAAATGGGCGGATATGGAAACACCGTTGAGATAAATAACGGCAATATAAACGGTAAGAATGTAACGAGTTTATTCGGACACTTAAACTCTTGGGCAGTCAAGCCGGGCAATACGGTTTTCAAAGGACAAACAATTATAGGTTATGTCGGTTCGACCGGTATTTCCACAGGACCTCATTTACATTTTGAAGTCAGAGAAAACGGGATTCCGGTAAATCCGACAAAATATATAGGTAGTTATTAATGGCAAGACTTGAACAGATACCAAAATCAGAGCCGACATTTAACGACTTAATGATAATGGCTCAGAATAATATTATGGCGCGTACGAATTGTCATAATGTCGGTCGAATCATTGAGTTTGATAAAACTACCCAAACTTGTACAGTTCAGATTATGCAGTTAAAACAGTTTTTTGACAAAACTTTTGCAGCTGCGCCGATAACTGATGTACCGCTCATTATTTACGGAATGGGTGACGGTTTTATTACTCTTCCGAATCCGGTCGGAACAATATGTCTTTTGTTCTTTATGGACAGAAACATTGATTCTTTTCTCGAAACAGGAGAGTTATACGAACCTGATAACACCCGGTTACATGACTTCTCGGATTGTATCGCAATTACAACGTTTTCAACGCTTAATAACCCGATTGAGAATTATGACGATACAGCGATAACCATTGCTTATAAAAAGATAGTTAGCGATGTTATTTACAATTCGGTTATAAAGAATTTTGGGAACAGTATTCAGCTAAAAGTCTCAACAGACAGTAACACAACACAAATAAACATATCGGACAAGGTTAATATAGAGAATACTTCTCAGAATTTGGCTTCGCTTATTCAGGAGTTAATCGGAGAGATTAAAGCATTGACCGTAAACACAACATCGGGCGCGGTAATGCCTACAAGTCAAGACAATTTAGATGCAATTGCACAGAAATTTACGGAGCTTTTACAATGAGTTTTAGAAATTTAGACGGACACGGTGACTGGGTTTTTGGTTTAGGTCGTCACAGTTACGTTAATGAAAATCAAGAAATTTTACTGAATGCAAAAACGAGGGTTTTATCGTTTCTTGGAGATTGTTTTTTTGCTCCGCAAGACGGGATTGACTGGTGGCATTTGCTTGATTATAACAAGCAAACCGAACTGGAAAACGCGGTTATGTCAACAATTGCAGAAACAGAAGGCGTTGAAAGCGTAAACGAAGTTGACAGCGTTATCAATTCTGATCGAAAAATAACCCTGACTTATTCAATCACCACAATTTACGGCAGCACATACAATCAGGAGTTAACACCCATAATCTAACAAGAAGAGGTTTTAAATGGCTAATCAAAACTACATCGGCGTTAACGGTATCGTTACGCAATCTTTACCTGAGATTATTTCAGATATTACAGCAGATTTCAAAAATCTTTACGGGCAAAATATTAATGTTGAATCAAACAGTCCTGACGGACAAATGATTAATATTCTTGCTCAGATAAAAAAAGATATATTAGACCTATGTGTGCAGTATTATAATAACCTTGATACAGAAAGGGTTATTGGTATCCCGCAGCAGATTTTATATAAACTCAATAACTGTATAATAAAAGCCTACACTTACTCGTATGTATATGTTAACGTATCGGTTTCCAAAAGCGTTAATTTACAGGGGTTAGATGCAGATATTGAGAACCCTGACGGCGTAGGCTACACGGTATCTGACGGTAATGGGAACAGATGGATTTTAGCAGAAAGTCAAACTCTTACAGTTGGTACTCATACGCTTAATTTTAGAGCTGCTGAGCTTGGTAACGTAACCGCGACACCTAATACTATCACCATCATGGAAACGGTTTTAGCAGGTGTTATAAGTGTTACAAATCCTGCAAACAACTACATCACCGGTGCAACAGGAGAAAGTGACAGCGAGTTCAGATTAAGAAGAAATCAGACCGTGTCATCACCCTCTCAGGGCTTTGAAGATTCTCTGCAAGGTCAATTGTTGAATCTTGATAACGTAACGGAAGCAAAGGTTTACAGCAATCGAAAGGGTTCAACACAAAACGGGATTTCTGCACATACTGTATGGGTAATTGTTGAGGGCGGTTCATCTTTAGATATTGGGCAGGCTATTTATGCGAATATTCCTCCGGGAATACCGATGAAGGGTACACAGAGCGCGACAGTTCAAAGACCTTCAGGCGAGACAGAAACGGTTTATTATGACAATCCGACCGCAGTACCTTTGTATGTAAAAATGGATGTTCAATGGATAAGCGGAAATATTGATACTGATTATATAAAATCACAGCTTGCCTTAGAGAATTTTAACATCGGACAGAGCGCTGAAGGCGTAAATCTTGCCTCAGTCGTAAAAGATATAGTGAGCTCAAGCGGTTCACCTTATAACGCGCTTGTTTCAAAAGACAATTCAAACTGGGCTGAGATTGTAACACCTTCGGGATTGGATGAATATTTCACAATCTCTGCAGATAACGTAAGTATAACAGTCACAGGTTATTCAACATAGTGAAATGATAAAGTGATTACTATTTAATAAGAGGCAACAATGGCATACGACATAGAGAGCGTAAAAGATTATTACGCTGATTTATTAATATTGCAATACCGAAACAAGCCAAAAGCAAGAGCAACAATAAAAGAATTTGTTGAAACAGGTGTCAACAATTTTAGAAACGATCATCCT
>CAKZZS010000059.1 GCA_937884975.1 uncultured Clostridia bacterium
CAGGCTGGCAGACGATTAAAGACGAAAACGGCGTTGCGCATAAATACTATTTCGGTGACAACGGCTATATGAGAACAGGCTGGCAGTGGATAGCAAACTCGAAAGGCGTCAAATACAGATATTATTTCAGCGATGTCGGTTATTTGAGAACCGGCTGGCAGTGGATAGCAAATTCAAAGGGCAAGTATTATAAATATTATTTAGGTGATAACGGTGCAATGCGTACGGGTTGGCAGATCATCAAGAACTCCAAAGGTGTTGAGCACAAGTATTACTTAGGCGATAACGGCGCAATGAGAACCGGCTGGCAATGGATAGCAAACTCAAAAGGCGTCAAATACAGATATTATTTCGGTTCGGACGGAGCAATGAGAACTGGGTGGCAGTGGATAGGAACTTCCAAATACTATTTCGAAAATAACGGTGTAATGCGCACGGGTTGGAAGATTTTTAAAAACTCTAAAGGTGTCGAGCGCAAGTATTATTTCGGCTCGGACGGCGCAATGAGTTTAAGGTGGCAAAATATCAAAAACTCCAAGGGTGTATCGCATAGGTATTATTTCAGCGACGACGGCACAATGAGAACCGGCTGGCAGTGGATAGGAACCTCCAGATACTATTTCGGAGATAACGGAGCAATGCGTACAGGTTGGCAGAAGATTAAGGCTTCAAACGGCAAGTATTATTGGTATTATTTCTATTCCAATGGCGTAAATGTAATCAACCAAAATGTCAAGATAGGAAGCAAAACCTACAAATTCAACAAGTACGGCATTTGCACAAACGCGTAAATATTAAAAAATCAAAGAAGAGGACGGAAAAATCCGTCCTCTTTTTTGTCATTCTGAGCGAAGCGAAGAATCTCAACCGATTTGTAGGGGCGTACTGTGTACGCCCGTGAAATAAATTCTTGCGAATTTGTGAAGTGTTGTTATAAAACAACGTGAAGTACGTTTCAAAGAAAACACGTGAAGTGTTCCTTCGGAACGTAAAAATTTTTTCGTATGGGACGGGTCTCCCGTTCCGTTGTCGCCAAAGGCGACAATTTGCCGCAAAAGCGGCAAACGGGTGGGCGTGGAAACCCACCCCTACAGGGTGCGAGGATGATTTTCAAACCCGTAGGGGCGGCTATCAGCCGCCCGTAAAGTCAGATGTAAATTAAACGGGCGGATAATATCCGCCCCTACGAATGTAAATTCAAATGTTCCGTTTGGGACGGCGCGTGGAAGTGAAATAAATTCTTACGAATTTGTGAAGTGTTGTTATCAAACAACGTGAAGTACGTTTCAAAAGAAACGCGTAAAGTGTTCCTTCGGAACGTAAAAATTTTTTCGTAGGGGACGGGTCTCCCGTCCCGAGAAAATGACATATAAACTAACAGTCGGGCGTAAAAACGAAGCCCATAAAAGTTTTGATTTGATATCACACTTAGTGTAGGGCGGTGGCTTGCTGCCGCCGTTGCTCGTTTACGCGTAATTTGCTCACGAAGTATTGACTCAATGAAAAAAGGAACGCCTGATTCTAACAAATCAGGTGGTTTTATTGTTATTTAAACGGTTTAGCAAGTGCTGCTTGACAAAATTCCATACGTATTGTATTGAATGCAAATGAAAAATAATCTATAATTATCCTGTAATTATTTAAGAAAAAGAAGGGTTAAAATGTTAGGTGATTCAATTAGACAGGCGAGAATTGCAAGCGGTATGTCACAGGAGCAGTTAGCCGAACGGCTCGGTGTTTCAAGACAAAGCATTAGTCTCTGGGAAACAAATCAAACTCGACCTACTGCAGAAAATATTATTTCTATAGCAAAAATTCTCGGCGTCAGTACGGATGATTTACTTTTAGACGAAAATAGAATATGGAGCAAAAGCAGTTATAAGGAAACGGAAGAACCCGACAGCGAGCAAAAGGAGAAGAATCCTATTCAAAAAAAGTATATTGCAATTATTTTTGTATTTGCCGCTTTGATTCTTTTAAGCGGTATCGGTATAGGACTTTTGATGGGAAGAGACAGGAACAAGGATGATATTAGTCCTACACACACTCAAAGTGAGACAATAAGGGATAAAGAGAGTACGAACAAAGAAAATGAAGCTAAAAGTGAAGCGGACAAGGATATAAACGAGTCCGAAGAAAACGACCGCTATACGAACGGACAGCCTTCGGATAATAATTACAACGCCTCTACAGTGAGCAGTACTCAGGGCAAAGAAAAAGCCACCGAAAAGCAAACTTCAAAAAAAGACTCGACAACAGAAAAGCAAACTACGAAAAAAGAGTCGGCAACCGAAAAGACAACAAAGACAACAACTACTGCTAAAAAAGAGCTGACCGCGGACGAAGTGGCTGAAATTATAAATAATGCAACGAGCAAGACGATAGACGACAGCGTCGTTTATTCGCTCACCCGAACCTGTGAATTGACCGAAGAACCGTCTTTTAGTAGTAAAGACACTTTAGATAAAATAGTGAACGGAGTATCGAGTGGGAAAACAACTAACGATGTCGTTGAAGAAATACTAAACACCGGGACTTGTACCGAATCCGTATTGAGCGGAAAAGAGCCGAGCAATCCCACATACGCTTTAATGGCATCAAAAATCAAAGGAGATGACATTACGAGCTTTGAGGTTAACGGGAATTCATACACCCTTTATCTTAGAAATTCCTCAAACCCTGTGAGGACCTATAATGTACCTCTCTCACGAATGACAAATTGCTTTATTACAAAAGAAGAGATAAACAATTATGTGAGTAAGAGTACCGTTTCGGTTAATGACTATTCGAGTGAAAACACCAATATAAAGGTGACGGCAAAAATCAACGGAAAAAGATTAAATGAATTGGAAATATCTTATAATACAGTGAGTACTATGAATATTAAAGTTGCGATTGTTCCCATAAAAGGGCAGGTAAATTATAGCACGTCAATAAGATACTACGATTTTCTGTTTTAACCTGATTAAAATTGCCGCTCTTAGGGCGTGTGAATTAGGGATTTAACAGATTTTGAAATGCTCTTTTACGTTATAACTGCTTCAAAAAACGGGTTAAGGCGATAGCCTTAGCCCGTTTTTGTTTATTGTTCTAACGCAAAATACCTATTTCAAAATTGCGTACGCACCTCAAAAATTCAGATTTCAGTGTAAGACAAGGCGAAAAGCGCAGGAATACTTTGTGTATTCCGAGCATTTTCAACGAAGTATTACGCTGAAAGATTTTTTTGAGGCTATTAAATCCCTAATACGCACGCCCTTTACAGAGCGGCAATTATTAGTTTTTATTTCAATTGTTCAACCATTTTCTTTGCGGCTTTGTAAATGTCGCCGCAACCGAGCGTGATTACGAGGTCGCCCTCTTTCGCGTTTTCAACCACATAATCCACAACCTCGTCAAAGGTGTTGAACCACACCGAGCCGGGGATTTTTTCGGCTAACTGGGAGGTGTAAACGCCGTATGTGTTAATTTCTCTCGAACCCATAATTTCAGTCATTACAACGTGCTGGGGAATTTTCAAAACCCTTGCAAAGTCGTCCATCAGTTCATAGGTTCTTGAAAACGTGAACGGCTGGAAAACTGCCCAGACGGAGTTGTAGTTCATCTGCATAGCGGTTTTAAGCGTTGCTTCCAATTCCGTCGGATGGTGGGCGTAGTCGTCCGCAATTGTAATACCCTTGAATGTGCCGTAGACCTCAAAACGCCTGCCGGCTCCGCCAAATGCTTCGACTCCGGTTTTGCAACTTTCAAACGAAACTGAGCTTTCCATTGCCGCGGTAATTGCCGCAAGCGCGTTTAAGGCGTTGTGCTTTCCGGGTATTGAAAGAGATATTCTGCCAAGAGTTTCACCTTTGTGACAAACGTCAAATTCGGCGCACGCTCTTTCGTTTACAATAAGATTATTTGCGTAATAATCGTTTCTATCACTTAAACCGAAGGACAGCATTTTTTTGTTTTCAATGCCTTTTACAGCCTTCAGCGTGTTCTCATCATCACCGTTGAATATAACCGCCCTTGTTGCCATATCGCAGTATTTATGAAAGCTTGCAATAAGATTATCCATCGTCTTGAAATAGTCAAGATGGTCGTCGTCTACGTTGAGAAGCACCGCAACGGCAGGGGAGGTTTCAAGAAACGTGTCCTTGAATTCGCATGCTTCAAGTACAAAATCCTCGCTCTTTCCTGCAAGTCCGTTTGCGTTGATGAGCGGTAATTTTCCGCCGATTACTGCCGACGGGTCCTTGCCTGCCATAACCATAATTTGCGTCAGCATTGAGGTGGTTGTTGTTTTTCCGTGAGTTCCGCAAACGCCGATACAGTTTTTATACATTCTTGAAATTGCGCCTAAAAGAAAACGCCTTTCAAAGGTCGGCACTCTTTTCTTTGCTTCAAGCAGTTCGGGATTATCGGGTAAAATTGCCGCTGTATGAATAACTATTTCAGCGTCGCCGATATTTTCAGCCTTCTGTCCCATTGTAACGGGAATGCCCAAAGCTTTAATGCGGTTTAATGTGTCGCCTTCGTTGTTGTCGGAGCCTGAAAGCTCATAACCCCAGGTGTGCAGTATTTCAGCCAGCGGACACATACCGCTTCCGCCGATGCCTATAAAATGTATTCTTTTTTTCGTCTTTAATAATTCGTCAAGCTCGTACATACTTTTTCCTCCGAAAAAATTCACATATTATTATATTGCAAATGAAAGAAAAAATAAACCCCTTTTTAAAAAATAAAGCCGACTTAAAAAAGTCGGCTTTTAAAGGGCTAAAACCTCCTTATCGGTATCGCCCTAATGCTATCGCTGTTTTATTTTATTCGGCTTCCTCTTCGGGCATATAGTTGAACGACTGGATCATTACTACTGTTTTCAGAATGCTGTCTGCGTCCTCGTTTGAAACCGCCTTGTCACGGTCCATATCCGCAGCCGCTTCAAGGTTTGCGTTTGTTTCGTCAAGTCCTGCGGCGAGTCTCATCGCCTTTCTTACGTCAACAAGTGTCCAGTCTTCGTCGTAGTTTACGTCGCCAGGGGTGTAGAAGCACGAAAGCCTCTTGAGCTCCCTATCATACATAAGGAACTGGGGATAGAGGTCATCGCTTTCAACCGTCAGCTGCTCGGTTGTATTTGCAAGCCAGATAAACAGGTCGCAGTTGTTGCCCTCTTCCTTGGGGTCGAATTCCATATGCTTCATATCCTTTATGAACCAAGTTTTATCCGGGAACATACAGGTAGAAGCGTCTATCATAAAATCGGGAGAAATATAGTTCTTCTCGGGGTAGAGAGCCTGCTCGTAATCGAAGTCGAAGCATTCGCCTATAGGAGCTGTTGTAGCGCCGCCGGAGGTGCCGACTGTTTCAATTGTAACGTCGCCCGTAAGAGTTTTTGAAACGGGAGTTACGGGAGCGATATGAGTGTTGTAATGGGAAACAATTGAAAGAGTAACGCCGTTGTTCATAGCGGCCTGAAGATTATTCTTCGCGTTTACCTGAACAAGGTGATACTGGTCAAGCTTTGCAACAAGCAGTGCGCTTTCGCCGATTCTTGCGGTAGGACCGAAAACATATTCAATTGCGCTTTCATAGTACTTGTCGGGAACAAAGGTCCACATACCGGGAAGATAAGCAAAATAGGGAATAAGAAGATTATTCTTAATCTTGTTTTTCGGTTCGCTTCCTTCGCCTTCAGCCGCGCCGAGAGCGGAAGTGCCTTCCATATCGTACTTGAAGGCTGTGTTCATATCGTCAAGAAGCCTCTTGTAAATATTTGAATAACTCAGAAGGTCGGAAAGCTGAACATTTTCCGAAAGGAAATCGTCAATAAGACCGCCTAAAAGCTCGCCGTCAATTTCCATCTGGCCGTTGAATATTTCGCCGATATACTGAAGTCCCTGGAAAGCGGAGGAGGACATCGTCAGGTTGCATACGCTGCCGTAACCGTAGATGGTGGTGTATGTGTTTATGAGCGCGCCGCCCATACTCATACCTACGAGTGAAACCTTATCGTAACCCGTGTCAGCCTTAATCTGCTCAATAGCGTCACTGAGCTTTGCTGCGGTGTCGATAAGACTCATACGCCAGTCGTATGTGAAATAGTAAACCATATCCTTGCCGAGCTCGTTTCCGGTTTCTTTGATAACGGCTTCTTTGATATTTGTGTTGTCAATTTCGTTGCAGTTGCCGAAGCGGTCAATGTCAAGCACGTCAATTCCGTCCTCAATTGACTGACCGTTCTTGTCGCATGCGAATTTTCCAAAAACGCCTGCGCCTGCATTTATAACTGCGTCAATAAAATCGTCATAAGCCTTTGCCTGACCGTTAATATCACCCTGGAGCTTTGCAACATCCCTTTGAGCGGTGAATTTAAGAAGCGTGGTGATAAGGCTTGTTACCGTACCGGTAAGATCTTGCGCCTCAGGCATAAAAAGCTTTTCGGTTCCGTTCTTATAGAGCGGAGCGCCGTTGAAGCCTTCGACATAAAGAATGGGGTGATTTGCTTTCGTGTCTTCAGCGAATGCAGGAACGACACAAAGCGCAACAAGAACTGCGCAAAGCAAAACACTTAATGTTCTTCTGAATAATGAATGTTTCATTACTTATTCCCCCTGAAGAAATTTATACATTATAAATGTATCACATTCTTGTGTCAAATGCAACAAAAATCAGAAGAAAGTTTCAATTTTTTTGTCACAGTTCAGGGGCGAGTATACCCAATGAGTGATTTTTCCGCTTTCAATAAAGTATTTCGGCGCCGTCGGCGGATAGTCCGAAGCAAAGCAGTCCACAATAACGAGCTTGATTTTCATCTTATTCGGGTTAATGCTTTTGATGTATACGCTTGCGTGCTGTCCGTTTGAAACCCCGTTTTCAAATTCCGCAAGTCCCGCAAGATTCGGCGTCAGCTCAATGAATATTCCGTATTCTTCAACCGAACGCACAATTCCCGGTACGGTTTCGCTCGGTGAAAAAAGCGCCGCGTTTTCTTCCCAGGTGCCGAGCAGCTCCTTATGGGAAAGCACGATTCTTCCGTATTCGTCACGGGATTTGACGATAGCCTTAATTTTATCGCCGTTTGAAAAGCGCGCACCGGGGTGGGGAATTCTCGAGACGGAAATGTTGTCAATAGGCAAAAGTGCGCTGATACCTGCTCCTATGTCGCAAAAGGCTCCGAAGCTTTCAATTCGCGTAACCGTAGCTTCGATTATTTCGCCGTTTTCAAGTAAATCAATATAGCTCTCTCTTACAAATTGTTGCGCTTTTTTTCTTGAAAGCAGAACCGCCCTTTCGCCGTCTTCAAGGGTTATGTATTCCGTCGGGATAAACATTACGGGCTTGTTTACCCGTGAAATTACGGCGATTTCCTTATTTGAGGGCGTGTCGTTTAAAATGCACTCTTCACGCGGAATAATGCCCTTAAGTCCGTTTAAGTCAACGTGGAGATTATGCCCGGCGTCACACAGTACCGCCCTTGCCTCCATTATTGCTTTCGGAGGCGCTTGTTTGTCAGTTCTCTTTAAAAATTCGATATTTTGTATGTTTTCGGGCGTGTAGGCAAGTCGCCCCTCGGGTAGAAAAATATTCACTTTTGTCACCTTTTCCGTTTTTATTAAATATCTATTAAATAATAAACGGAAGTATGCAAAAAGGCGAGGGACGCCAAGCCCTCGCCTAATAATTTTTACACTATTATTTCTTGCCCGTTGAGCCGAAACCGCCTTCGCCTCTGACGGTGTCCGACAACTCATCGCACTGCTCAAATTCGGCTTTGAGAAACGGCGTAATGACTATTTGCGCAATTCTTTCGCCGTTGTCAATTTCCTGAAGAATGTTCGAGTGATTGTGGAGTGAAACCATAACCTCGCCTCTGTAATCGGAATCGATAACTCCGACCTTGTTTGCAGGGGCAAGACCTCTTTTTGTTCCAAGGCTGCTTCTGGCGTATATAAGACCGACATAGCCCTCCGGAATTTCAAAGGAAAGACCCGTGTGAACAAGGTAAGTTTCATGCGGAGGAATTTCGATTTTGTCCTTATCGAGCAGAGCGTATAAATCCGCGCCTGCCGAAAATTCGGAGCCGTAAGAGGGGACTACTGCGTTTTCATTAAGCTTTTTTATTTTTACCTTCATTTTTATCATACCTTTCTGACCGCCTGAAATGCGCTTTCAGTTGCG
Source organism: uncultured Clostridia bacterium (assembly GCA_937884975.1). Taxonomy (GTDB): domain Bacteria; phylum Bacillota; class Clostridia; order Oscillospirales; family Acutalibacteraceae; genus Fimenecus. Next base: position 8,164 of record CAKZZS010000059.1, read on the forward strand.
TTCGCTATTCTGCCGACCTTTTCACTGTCGCCTATGAGGAAAACCCTTTTTGTCCTCGTCAGCAGCTTGTCGTAAATGGATTTATCGCTTTTACTGCCGAGGGCGAGCACGACGTAATCCGCCTCAACGCCCTTTATTTCCTTATCTTTTGTACTTTCGATATGGACGCCGTCGGAGTGAATTGCGGTCAATTTATAGTTTGTCAATATTTCAACGCCGTATTTATTAAGTCTGGGCAAAATATCGTCACGGTGCTGCATCCAGGTTCCCGGCGCGATTTCGTCTGCCATTTCAATAACGCTTACTTTATTGCCTTTTTCGCATAAGTATTCAGCCGTTTCAAGTCCCGTCATACCGCTTCCGATAACCGCAACCTTGCAGTTTTTTATATCGGCGGAACCGTTAAGTACGTCTGTAGAGGTGAATACGTTTTCCCTGTCGGAGCCTTTGATGCTTTTCGGTCTGACTGCATTTGCTCCTGCGGCGACAAATACCGCGTAAGGATTAAAGCTTAAAACCAGATCAATGTCTGCGGTGGTGTTGAACCTGAAATCCACGCCTGCGTTCAGCGCGGCGTAGTACAAATCCTCAACGCACCAGTTAAGCTTCTCCTTGTGAGGGGGAGCGGCGGCAAGGAGCATCTGGCCGCCCGGACGGTTGCCTTTTTCAAGCACAACCGTTTTGAAACCGCGTTTTGCCATAAGCTCTGCGGCGGTAAGACCTGCAACTCCTGCGCCGATAATAACCGCCGTTTTCCCGTTCCCGTCTTCGGGGAATTTAAAGCTTTCTCTTCCTACGAACGGGTTTACAGAGCAGTGACCGTGAGAGCCGATAAACGCGTTTTCCTGCATGCTTTCAATACAGTAAAGACAGCAGATGCAGCGTTTGATTTCCTTTTCTCTGCCTTCCTTTGCCTTGTTCGCCCAATGCGGATCCGCTATCTGCGGTCTGCCGAGGGAAATAAAGTCCTGAATTCCGTCCCGAAGCTGCTGCTCTGCCTGCTCGGGCGAGCGGATAAGATTAGCGGCGATAACGGGTATATTGACGGCGTTTTTAATTGCCGACGCCATATGCTTTCTCCAGCCAAGCTCAAACGAGGTCGGCTCAAGCCAGTAGTTGAAGGTGTCATACGAAGCGGAAGAAACGTCAATTGCGTCAACGCCTGTTTTTTCAAGGACTTTTGCCATTTCAACGCCTTCATCAAGACCGTATCCTTTGTTTGCTTCGCCGATTCTGTCATAGCATTCGTCGGCGCTTAAGCGTACAATAATCGGAAAATCCTTTCCGCATTCTTTTTTTATTCCCTCAACGATTTCAAGAAGAAACCGCATTCTGTTTTCTAATGAGCCGCCGTATTCGTCGGCACGTCTGTTCGTAAACGGACTTAAAAATTGCTGAATAAGGTAGCCGTGCGTGGCGTGAAGCTCGACGCCGTCACAGTCAGCTTTTTTAACGCGAACTGCGCCTGCAATAAATTCGTCAATTATTTTTTTGATTTCGCTCTTTTTTAACTCCCTGTTTTTACTGTTTGCGAAATAGCTTCTCTCAACCTTGGACGGACAAACAACCTTCGGCACAAGGTCCTTATTCATAAGCTTTACGCCCAAGGGGACGAATTTATACATAAGGTTTTCAAAGAACGGAAGAACCGTATTGACGCCGATTGAAACGGGAACGGTGTGAATAAGAAGTCCGAGATTTTGCCTGCCGGGATGGTGAAGCTCAATAAAAAGCTTTGCGCCGTGGGAGTGGATTTTTTCAGCCATTTCCTTAAGCGGCTTTATCTGATAGTCGTGACTCATCCCGAGCTGCTTGAATGCAGCCGCGCCCGTGGAGTCGTCAATACGGGTGATTTCGGTTATAATAAGACCCGTACCGCCCTTTGCGCGCTCCTCGTAGTAATCGGACATCTGCTTTGTCACCTTGCCGTTAAGCTGACCGAAACCCATAAGCATCGGAGCCATAACAACGCGGTTTTTAATTTCAACAGAGCCGATTTTCATCGGTGAAAACAGCATATCGTAACTCATTGGAAAAAATCACTCCTCCGTTTATAATATGTTAAAAATATTTTATCATTTAATTAGGAAAAACGCAATATACAGGGTAAATTTTGTATTGACAACATCTTGCCGTTAGTGTTATTATATACGGGCTGACTGCGTCAGTATAACGGATTAAGTTGAAAAGTAAGTTTTAACTGAAAGTAAACTCCGACTCGGTAGCCTCGCCGTGTAAAAATCAGAGGTGAAATTTGTCGGCGCACCAAGCCGAAACAAATTTTGGGCACCGCAAGAGTCACGCGTAAAGTAAACAAAATAGATCATGCGGATATGGCGGAATTGGCAGCATCGTTGCCGAAGCGCCGCCTGTGGCGGAAGAAGCGAGGGAAGGATGGCGCAGCGGTCAAAATTTGTCGGCGCACCAAGCCGAAACAAATTTTGGGCACCGCAAGAGTCACGCGTAAAGTAAACAAAATAGATCATGCGGATATGGCGGAATTGGCAG
>CAKZZS010000060.1 GCA_937884975.1 uncultured Clostridia bacterium
GCGTCCTTATATCTTCCCTCTGACGCCATTTTTATGTAACCCTGTACCGCAAGGTGAGCGGGACAAGCCGTTTTACAGGGAGAAGTTCCCGTATCGTAGCAGTTAATCTTGTTGTGGTCTCTGTAGTCCTTATCCCATCTGTCCTCTCCCCACTTGTGGTCATCGGGAAGGTCGTGAAGCGGATATTTAACTCTTGTGCCGTCGGATTTACAGAGCTTCTGTCCGAGCTTTGCCGCGCCTGCAGGACAAACCTCAACGCATTTTCCGCACGCTACGCACTTTTCCTTATCAACGTGCGCTCTGTATGCTGAACGGGACATATTCGGCGTGTTAAAAAGCTGGGAGGTACGAAGACCGTAACAGGATCCTGCCGAACAGTTACAGATACCGACTATCTTATCGGGTCCGTCAAGGTTGGTTATCTGGTGAACATAGCCCTTTTTCTCGGAGCGAAGGATTATTTCAAGCGCCTGCTCACGGGTTATGTATCTTGCGTCCTTGCCGCTTTCAACAAGGTATTCAGCCATATCGCCGAGAGCTATACACATATGGCCCTCAATATCGCCTACGCCCTCGCCTCTTATTCTCTGCGCCTTACGGCAGGCGCAAACCATTGAGCAGAATTTGTCATATTTATTAAGCCAGTGCGAAAGATGCTCAACGCTTACGCTCTTTGACTCAACGGGAATAGCCTTTTCAACGGGGATGACATGCATACCGATTCCGGCGCCTCCGGGAGGGATGAGCTTTGAAGCAAGCTCAAGAGGCTCCTGGGGAGCAAGGTTGAACATAGTTGCAACCTCGGGATGGTCGTCGGGAAGAGTCTTATGCTCAACCATATATTCGCCCGAACCGACAACCCATTTCGGGATAAGAAACTGTCTTTCGTTATCGGGGTTTTCCCTGTTCTGTTCAAGAAGACCTATCCAGAGAATATGGTCAATAATCTTCTGCGCTTCTTCAACGGACATATTGTTTCTCTCTGCAAGCTCGCCTACGCGAAGCGGAACTCTCCTCTTTTTAAAGGAAAGCATAAACTTGACCTCTTCTTTAGTAAGAAGCCTGTCAAGAATCCAGAAATCCATATGGTTTTCCTTCATACCGCCGGGAAGCTTACGCGGAATATTATCCGTAATCATAACGGCAAGCTTTTTAACTAATTCTCTCTTTTCGGCGTCGTCGCAATGGTAATCCTCAAGAGGGAAATCTCTTTCATTAACGTGAATATTAGGGTTTACATCTCTGGGCATAATGTTCTCCTTCTCAACCGCAAAAGCGGAAATAAAATACATTTAAGACGAATGTAACAGACAGACTATTACATATACAGTAATTATACCTCAAACGCAAAATATTTTCAATGCATTTTATTGACATAATAATTATATATATATTATATATTTAGCACAAGAAAATCACGCATATCACAAACGGTTCTTCTTTATTGACTAATCGCAGGCAGAATGATAAAATATTGTTATAAATTCTCTTCAGGGGGAAAAAGAAATGTTAAAAAAAGGATTATCAATACTTTTGGTTTTAATAATGATGATTACTGCATTTCCTTTTGCAATAACCTCATTTGCAGAAACCGAAATACATACAAGCAAAAATTGGAAATACTGTATACTTAACGACAACACTGTTGAAATTAAAAAATACACGGCTTCTTCAACCGATTTGGTTATACCTTCCGAAATTGACGGGATGAGCGTTTCAAGAATAGGCGACCTTGCTTTTAACGGGTCTGCTTTTGTAAGCGTAACAATCCCGCAAAGCGTAGAGCTGATCGGTGAGCGCGCTTTTTCTTACTGCGCTTTTCTTGAAGAATTTATTGTTGACGCAAATAACGAAAACTATATTTCACAAAACGGCATTCTGTTTAATAAAGAAAAAAGCGAGCTGTTATATTACCCTGCCGCCAAAACCGAAACGTCATATTCCGTACCTGCAAATGTAAAAAAAATCTGCGACTGCGCTTTTACCGAATGCGCAAGCATTACAAGCATAACAATAGGTAAAAACGTCAGCAGCATAGGCGATTTCGTTTTTAACGGCTGCACATCTCTTAAAGGAATAAAAGTAAGTAAGGACAATGCCTGTTACTGCTCGGTTGACGGCGTTCTCTTTGATAAAAATCAAACAGTCCTTATTAAATACCCTTCAAAAAATACAACTGCGCACTACTGCATACCAAATTGTGTAAAAAGAATAGAAAAATATGCCTTTCAGAATTGTCCTTATCTTAAGGAAATTGACATTCCTGAAAACGTAACCGTCATCGGCGGATATGATAATCAGGGTTGGGAATATCCTGCGTTTGAATCCTGCGCTAATCTTAAAAGCGTTTGGTTTAACGGCACAAAAAAGGAATGGAACAGTATACTGACAGTCAGAAGCGACGATAACATTCTTAAAGCGGCAATTTATTGTTCTGACGGTGCTATTAACGGTAAAACCGGCTTTGTAAAGAAAGACGGAAAATACTATTACTACAAAGAAGGAGTAATGCTAAAAGGCTGGCAGAAAATAAAAAGGGCTAACGGCAAAACCTATTATCATTATTTCAACAAATACGGAGTAATGCTGACGGGTTGGCAAAATATTACAAACTCAAAGGGCATTACGCACAGATATTATTTCGGCAGCAACGGCTGTATGCGCACAGGCTGGCAATATATAAAGAACAGCAAAGGCGTTGCGTATAAATATTATTTTAATCAATACGGCGTAATGTTTACAAATTTGCATTGGATAGCAAATTCCAAAGGCGTTAAGTACAGATATTATTTCGGCGCAAACGGTTATATGCGCACAGGCTGGCAGAAAATCAAAGCATCCAACGGCAAGAATTATTGGTATTATTTCTATTCCAACGGCGTGAACGCAATTAACCGTAACGTCAAGATAGGAAATAAAACGTATAAGTTCAATAAATACGGCGTTTGCACAAATAAGTAAACATTATAATGAAGAAGAGGACGGAGTTTTCCGTCCTCTTTTTTGTCATTCTGAACAAAAGTGAAGAATCTCAACCGATTCGTAGGGGCGGTTATTAACCGCCCGTGAAATAA
>CAKZZS010000061.1 GCA_937884975.1 uncultured Clostridia bacterium
TACCATCAAATGCGCTGTTCGTTTTCAGCATTTCATCCCTGTATGCTTTTATTTCATCAACATATTCAATTGTCGGAATTATAAGTCTGTTCATTTTAATGCTTCTTTAATAAAATTATATACCGTTTCTTTTTCTGATTCTGACAACTTGTTATGTTTATGATTATCATAATGATGAGCAAATTCTTCATCATTAAATGTTTTTCCGTTTATTACAATAGGTGATTTATATCTTGGTCTGACGTGAATGTGCAGGTGCGGATTGGGATTGCTAGATTTATAAAAATCATTCATTAAGCAACTCCAATTAAACATATTCGCACCGAGTGAGTTAGTTATTGCTGTTTCAAGCTCTTCAATCAACTCTTTTAATTCTGCCCATTCTTCATTGTTCAATTGTGATAACGATTCACAATGTCGTTTCAATACAAGAATACATCTGCCGATATAATCCTGCTTGTCAGCTAAATACACATCCCAATAATCACAATTAATAAGAAGATATTTCTTTTCGCTTTCTGTTAAGTTACACCAACTACACATTTTTCTCATACTGTTACACCACTTATAATTATTATAGCCATTGAATAAACGCTGTCTTATCAGCACTGTTATAGCCTGCTTGTTTATAAAAATTCAGTGTGCTTTCATCCTTTGAACCTGTCAGCAGCATAATTTTATAACAGTTTTGTTTCATCGCAATATCTCTTGCGTAATTTAGACAAGCAGTGGCATAACTCTGTTTTCTGTAATCACTATGCGTAACAACATTTTCAATAAATGCGTATGGTCTGACATTTCTTGTGAGGTTAGGTATAATCACGCACACAACAGATGAAACAAGCCTGCCGTTTTCTTCTGCAACTATAATATGATGATTTTTGTCGTTGATAATATTTTCCCAAGTATCCTTAAGTGTTTCGTTATCTTCAGGCACGCCTGTTTCGTGCAGGTGAATATATAATTCTAATAACTCGTTTAATTCAGTTTCTTTTATTTCCCGTATTCTCATAGTGTCAACTCCATATTTTAATTTATATATGTGAACTATGCTAACTCCACAATTGAAGACAAGTTATCAAAACAATAGTCAGCTTTATCAGAATAACCACTGTGAACAAGGAATGTTATCATTCCATTTTGATTTCCACCAACAATGTCAGCGTTAATACTATCACCAATCATATAAAAATCCGCATTTGGATATTTGCTTTTAGTAATATCAAATATTTCTTTGTTTGGTTTGTTATAGCCAACTTCAGCGGAAATAATTACTTCGTCAAAGTATTTTTCTATGTCTAATGTTTTCAGCACAATTCTTAACTCGGGGTAGTTATTTGATAGAAGAATATTTTTAGCGCCGTGCTGCCTTAGTTTACATAACGTTTCAACTGCATCATCATATACAGTGTAGCGAGATTCCTGTATGATAATTTTTCGTACTTTTTCCGCCGCTTTGTATGCTGTTTCCGAACTAATGCCACATTTTATATAACTTTCACAGAAATGTTTTTCCGTTAATTTCCACCACGCATCACCTGTGTATTGGCTGTAATCCTTATTTGGTGTATGCCACGGAAATCCAAACGCCATATACGGACGAATAATGTCAAAGAAGGAATCATCGACAGTAGGATCGGTAAGTTTTAAAGCATCTACCATACAACCAGTCCACAATGGATTAGATACGGTTATTGTTCCGTCGAAATCCCAGCAGAAAACTTTCATCATTTCACCCCAATCGTTAACATTGGTATTTTACCACAAGCAGACATATATTGCAAATTTCATTGAAAAATACATTTGAAATATTAAGTGCCAATTTTTGTCGACTTTTTACTGCTCAAGAGCAGAGAAAAACGCAAATAATCTTATCAGATTGCATTTTATATATCTTTCTTCATTTTAAGTATCGTTACTTGATGAAATGCATTTTTTACTGCTCAAGACGAAAAAGCAGGGAGAACGAAATCTCCCTGCTAATAACAATTATTTTGTATAGATCACTTCGTTATAGACAATCTCTCTTGCTTGGTTAGCAATGTTTGTCAACTTCTGCACCCACAGCATTTGATTATCAGCCTTCAACTGTTCTGTAACACCTTGCGTCTCTGCAAGTTGTGTAATGAGAGTATCATACATCTCCTTTGCTCTAACATCAACCTCGTGCAAATGCGTGTTTAGTTTACATTGTATCATTAGCGAGGTACAAAATGCAGGGCGGTGCTCTTTGATATAATCATAATGTTTCAAACCCCACATACCTATTTCGTAATTCGTTTCGGTTGAAATAAGGTTTGGCAAATACACGCCATTTACAAGCGTATAATCAAGCCCGTTCTTTTCATCAGTAATATATTTCTTCATAATATAATCCTCCGTATGCTTAATTGATTATGATTTTCCATACCTACAATCAAACATCGGCTGATTACAAAGATTTGGAGCACCCTATTTATGAACAGTTGCCGTAACGAAGGTTTTGAAAGTATGTAAAAACAATCGTTACGGCATTTTGCATTTTACAACAATAATCAACTTTAATATTGGAGGAAAATGCAATGAAAAAGTATATTACCGATGAAATGAACGGACTTGACTATACGCTTGTAAACGGTGTGTACCTACCAAATCTTGTATCAACCGAAACGCATTATGAAATTGGCGTTTGGGGTATGAGGTATTATGATTATATCAAAGAGTATCGCCCTGCGTTCTGTACTTCACTTAGAGTACAATGCAAATTGAATACGTATTTGCACGAGGTTGATGTCAGAGCAAAGGAAATGTATGATACTCTCATTACACAACTTGCAGACAAGCAAGGCGTAACGGAACAGTTAAAAGCCGATAATCAAATGCTGTGGGTGCAGAAGATGACAAACATTGCTAACCAAGCAAGAGAGATTG
>CAKZZS010000062.1 GCA_937884975.1 uncultured Clostridia bacterium
ACTGTATGGGTTTTCAATATCCTTAATCTGTTGCACTTGATAGTATAATTCACCAAAACCGACAAAACCCCGAAGGATTTCTCCTTCGGGGTTGATTTATATTCACTGTCTTTCTCAACCATATTAAAAAAATATTTTCAGCGTAAATAAAATATGGTACAATTCTACCGACAGTTGATACAACTTGAAAATTGCGTTATTGAACTTTTTGAGAAACATCATATATAATCGGGCTGTAAGCAAAAAATCATTGAGGAGGATTATATTATGGAATTAGGAAGGAAGATAAAACAGCTTCGTTTCAAGTCAGGTCTTACGCAGGAACAGTTAGCAGAAAAGCTTTCAATTAGTCCGCAGTCTGTATCAAAATGGGAAAATTCCGTCGCTTTGCCCGATATAACGGCGCTTCCGATTTTAGCGGAGATTTTCGGGATAAGTATTGACGATTTATTTGATTTGACCGTTGAGCAACGCCTTAATCGAATTGATAACCGTATGGACCTTGAAGATGAGCTACCGCAGGATGTTTTTATGGAATACGAGGAATTCTTAAAAGGTCAGCTTGCTTCGCAGCAGTATAAGAAACAGGCGAACGAGCTTTTGGCTTATCTTTACTGGCACCGTATGGAGACCTATGCAGGAAAAGCTGCCCGTTATGCTAAAGACGCAGTCCGTAATAATCCAGACGAAAAAGGCTGTCAGTGGATGTTGCAAAAGGCGGAAGGACACGTCGCCTGGGACTGGAATATTTCGAATCATACGGCTGCAATTGACTTTTATAAGGAGCTTGTTGAGAAAAACCCCGAAAGCAGATTATCTTACTATTATTTGCTTGATAATCTTATAGCCGACCGCCGCGCTGATGAAGCGGAGCAGATTCTTCAAAAGGTATCCGCATTAAAGGACACGAGATATATTATAAATCAGGTTTATCGCGCTCACATTGCCTTGGCTCGTTTTGACGAACCGACAGCCGATAAAATAATTGAAAACCTTGCCACAGAGCACAGTGACGAATTTGAATGTTTATTTGAGGTTGCGCAATACTATGCGGCAAAATGCGACTATGAAAAGGCGATAAAGTATTATGAGCTCTCTTTTGAGAAGGAGCCGAGACGTCCGAGGTTTACTGACGAGCTTATGGGAATAGCCGATATATATCAGATAATGGGTAATTACCGAAAAGCCGCCGAAACCTATGACAGAATTATTGAGCTTTTGCAAAACGAATGGGGAATGACCGAGGAAACGGCGCTCCAACAGGCAAAAGAACAAAGAGCCGTTTTACTCTCCAAAGCTTGACATCATTAAACCTTGGCACCTTGCAAACACAGGGTGCTTTTTTCTAATTACAGAAACATAGAAAAGAGCTGTTCCGTTTGGGTAAGTATGGCTGATGAGTATGGTTTTATTTGTAACGGGTATGACGACTGAATTAGCATCACCAGAACAAATCATATATTTACCACCGTGAACACCTTTCCCTGGACCTAATTCATACACCTGTGCAAATTCAATACCATAATCGTTGGTTATTACATTAAAAATATAAGGTTTCTTATAATTGTAAAAACGAGAGGCTGCAAAATAGCAGCCTCTCCTCTTTTTAATGTTGCAACTATTATTTCACTCAATTACTTCTATTTCATCGAGTAAATATGTCACTACATCAACGGGATATTCATTTTCGTCCCATAACTCTACTTCACATGCTGGACCAGATGAGTAGATGCTAACTACAACGCCAATGCTACCCACAGGGAACCCTTGCTTTTCGACTAATGTTTTTACCTTGTCATATTCGTTAATCATATTATTTTCCCTCCAAATAATTTGTAACAAGCCTGGGTATTTTACTGCCATTATCAATTTGATAAACAGCAATTACATTTTTGGTTTTTCCATTCGTTCCCGTTACCGGAATTCTATATTTATATTTAACACCATATTCCGATTTTGATATTTCGTAGGGACTGGATTTTCCGTTAGTTACAGCGTTATGAATTTGTTCGATCAAACCTTTAGCATTTTTCTTTGTATAACCGAGACCCTTTTCGTAAGCTTCAGCTTTACCTTTTGCTTTAGGGTTGGTATAATCCAGCGAATAATTCAAGAACTTTTCTTTTGGTGTTTGTGCACTACTATGATTAGGCATAGTGTGATTATCACTAAGCTTTTTCTCGTTTGCAGAAGCTTGTATTTCTGCATTCATCTGCTCGGTTGATCCCTGAGCGCCAGCATTTACGCCTTTGCTTACGCCACTACTTGAACCGGTCATGCTGCCACCTCCTTCAGAAAATGCTGATTTCGGCGGCGCATCGTGTTATCGATTATACGGACTTCAACGCCATTTTTAATTGCATATTCAAACAATTCCAAGGAAGTTGAATCTTTTCCGCAAACCGAATATACAAGAATGACCTTTAACGGGAAATTATCCACTACATATTTTACATCCTCGCGAATACGCTTTCTGCTCTCGGCATACCTTACGTGCCCTTTTGTACTGAAGCACATCACTGAACAATTTTCGAACCCGCTGAGATACAAAGGCAACTTTTCAGTTTCAAGATACGGCACATTAGGAATAACGACTGCTCCGATTTCAAATATAAACCAAAGCATAATTACTCTTATTTTGAAAAGCCTATATTCGTTTTCATAGTGCCAGATGTCATCGAACATCGAAAAGTCCGGCGCAATTACAAACGATATGTTTTCATAACGTTTTTTAAACTTTTCCAACAACCGTTTGTTATTATAATAAATGGCGTTGTACAGTCCGTTCATACCGTCAATTTCTTTATCATAAGAATAAAAACAAACTGCCGTTAACGATGTTAAATGATATTTAGCCGGTTCACTATTGAGTGCCATAAAATCAGGATAGACACTCGGATCACAGTGATGAATCGGTAACTCATCGTCATTCAAGAACGACTGGTTCAGCAAATGTGCAATACTGTAATTAAGCTTGTCCGCTATATCTAACGATATCCTGGAATTTGAGCCGTCAGGATTTACGGCTTTTTTCGTAATTTTTCTCATAATTATACCTCGTAGTAATAAAAATTTTAAGGAACATAATAATTTCTCCTTTTTGCTCGTACAACAAGGCGGTGAGACTTAAAATATTTTGCCTTGAGGTTGAGCTCCCGAGGTATACTAATTGAAAAAATTTCACCTCAGAAGCAATTTTTTGCCAATTTCCATTGACAATTGCTTCCGAGACAATATATAATAAAAGTACGGAATTCGAGTATATATTGTACTCGGAAGCTAACTCTGATTTGATTGTGCCAGCAATTAAACCAGAGTTTCTTTTTTTATTGTGTTGTTACACACAGTCATTCGCATCACCCCTTTTTTTATTTACTCCTATTGTCTAACAAATCGATTAACGGTTGCTCGTAATCAAAAACCATCTTGCCATATTTTTTCATTCTATTTATTACATTGCTAGACGCATATCTTGCAACATCTGAACTTACTTTAAAAATCGATATTATTTCATTAACATCCGTAATATTATGCTTAACAAGGTAAGGGGTCGGGCATGAAAAAAATCTGCCGAAATGCTCTGCAAGATCATCATCTTCAGGATCATCCTCGTAATAGTCCTCGTTTACATAATGTTTTATCTCATGAAATATGGTTTGCCTGACGCTTCCCCAAGATTTCATAATACGCAAATCATCGTTGTAAAAAATAATGGCTTTTTTGTTACCGAAAGGTGGACTCATGAATCCTTTTAATGATTTTTTTAATAATAAATCCCTGTCATCCTCGTAAGCGGAGTACGGGACAAGAGATATACCGAGTTTTCGGCATATCTCCTGTTCATCAAGCGGAAAACTATTTATACCATAATCAAGATAAACATCAATTGCTAATTTATCAATTCTTTCGTATTCTGATGAGTCCCTATACATTCCTTAATTACCTGTGCCCAAAATTAAAGCTATGAGTCTGTTTTTTTCCTCTGCCGTTAATTCATTTCCTTTCCTTGCAACAGCCGTTGCAATAGTATTAAATGCTGACTCGGAAGTTTCTTCTTCATCCAATAAATACTGTGTTTCAATTTCAAGTGCTTTTGCAATATTGATAACAACATCCATTCTTGGGCGTTTCTCCGAATGGAGATAACGGGAAATCGAGCTTTCTGCTATTTTGCTCTTTTTTGATAATTCCTTTTGAGTAATGCCTTTTCTTTTCATTACATCAAGTACTTTTTCGTGCCAATTCATTTTCTGCCTCCTTAACATGTACTCCCGAGTACACCTATATTATAATCCCATTTTTGGAATTGTCAAGCCCTTATTTGAAATCTTGCCTCAAAATATTTGATTACAATTTATTGAGAGTACAATATATTGTAAGATTTCCCAGTTTTAAACCGTCTGCAGTTCACGCATAAACAGATTTGTTGAGTACATTTAGACTTATTGCGTAAACAAGGAAGCAGAAATGACACGGTTTGACAACCGGACAGCATTGAATAACATAAAAAATCCACCCTAAAGGGCGATACCGATAAGGAGGTTTTAGCCCTAAACGGGTGGATTTTTTATTTATAATTCCTGATTTTTCAATGCTTCGCCCTTTGGAATCTTATTGATTTTCAGCATCATTCCTATTGCCACTACGGCGTAGCAGACAATGCCGAGAACAACCATCCGAACATAACAGCTGCTGTCAATTATATACGGAATGTATCCGGACATTTCAGTATACATATACGAGTGGAACGCCCACCGAAGCACCAGGTCAATAAGCGGTATGGATACAAACAGCGATACCAAAACCACCAGAGAGGTTATTAAAAGATACAGTTTTGCTATTTCCCTGTTTGTAAAGCCGAGAATTTTTGTCAGTGCAATTGATTTTGTATTTTTCTCTATTACCTGTTTTGTGAGAATATACATAAGCAGCAGGAAGAGAACTGCGCCGAGTCCCGAAAAGGCGGACATCATAGCGCCCATTGAATTGCCGAGCTGTGTTGCCATCTTTGCGAGATCGGTTTCGGTAATAACCGTGGCTATGTCGTCGCTTTCAATATCGGTAAGCTTTTCGTGGCTGAAATAGCCCGTGAAATAATCCTCGTCCTCGTCAAAGGTATCAAGATAATCAGCCCTGTTCATAAATACGGAAAGCGCGGCGTCATAGGTGTATTCTCCGCCGACGGTAAAAGTATATGTCTTTGTGCCGTAAGGCTCCTTAAGCGTTATTTCATCCCCTTCGGAAAGGTCGAATTTCTCCGCAAAGCCGTTGGATACGAGGACGGTATCTTTCGGTATTTCCTTTGTAATGTATTTGCTGTCCTCGTTTATGCCGTAAATACCTATGTCGTCAAGCACATACTTTTCATCGGTTGTGTTAAGAGTTGTTATGCAGTATTTCTCCGCATCCTTGTTTTCGGTTTGAGCTTTATCCATAAGAATATACTGATACTCGGCTATTTTAGTTTTCTGAACAAGCTCGGTATAGTCGTCAATAAGAGGTCCGAACATAGAGCCGAACACCGCCATTATTGCCGCCGCAAACACGCCGACAAACAGCACAATATACGAGGGTACGTTCTGGAAGAGAATCCTTGTTCTGAATCTGCCGAAGAATGGCGTCTTTGTCGGCAACCGCATTACCCTTTTCTTTCCTTTTCTTTTAAGCTCCCCTCTTAAGAAGTTCAGCGGTCTTATTCTCAATTTTTTGCTTATTACAAGAAATACAACAACAAGCATAATCAAAAGCGACGAAATTGTAGTAAGCAAAAACGCCCTCGGTGTCCAGTAAAGCTCAAACGGCGCAATAGAATAGTTGAGGAAATATACCTTTCTGAAAAACAGCGGAAATACAAAGTAGCCGAAAATATTTCCTATCAACGCCGCTATAAGTGTAATTATTACGGGCAGGACCATATAGTGGCGAACAAGCTCGCCTCTTGAATAACCCGAAGCGCGAAGAGTGCCTATAACGCCTGCTTCCTTGGTTATTGTGTTTGACGTCGTTACGGCGTACATAAACGCTATGACGGCAACTATAATGTAAAGCATAAGCATTGCGCCTGCTTCATCGCTTACTGCGTCGTCTATAACAAAATTTACCGCCTTGTTAAGATATCTCGGATTATAGTCCTTGATATCGAGAATAACGCTGTCGTCTATTTCGGAATCCATAAGAGCCTCTAATTTACCCAAGCTTTCACGGATTTCCTCTGTATCGTAAATGCCCGTTGCGTCAACCTTGTCAAGCACAGCGTAGATATCGTCAAGATTAAAGTCCATCTCATTTTCGTAATCTTTTTCGCTTTCAAGCTCGTCAAAATTTATTACGGGAGGCTCCATGCTTTCGGCATCAACCTCTTCAAATTTATCTTCGGCATCTTCAAAAGCGTCTATCATATCGCGGTAAGCCGAGGTTGTTGTTCCGAGCTGTCTTGCTATCAGTCCGTCAATGCTTGTTCCCTGATTATTCGCTGCCCTCTGTATAAGTGCGCTTGACGCTGTGCTCATAGACAGACCGCTTGCCTTTATAAAAAGGTTCATAAGGTCGCTTTCGCTTTTTGAGCTGAGTTTAAGCGCGGCGCCGAGCATTTGCTCGGAGGTTATCTTCCCCGATAAAAGCATAGCCTGAAGCTGCATTTTCTGTTCATCCGTAAGACCTAAAAGAGAAACCGTCTGTTTTGTAAGCTCTTCTGCGCTTTTCCCGGACCTATCGGAAATTACGCTGAGTATTTCTTCACCCGAAAGCGAGGATATCGCTTTTTCGGCTGCCCTTGTCGCCGCCCACTCAACCTTTCCTTCAATTACGTCCGAAGCGTCTTCAAACTGTTCTTCAAGCGTATCGGCAATTGCTTTCGCTTTATCGTAAAGAGCGTTCACCTGCAACTGAACCTGGGCTTGGTCATACGCCTTTAATATATCCTCAAGAGAATCAATAAGGTCGTCAGACCTATTCTTCGCTTCGGTATCGTCCGCATACGCAGTATTATATCTCCAGGCATAGTTATAGTAATTATGAGACGCAGACAGGCTCTCAAAGCCTTCTTCTGTAACAAATGCTGTTCCGAAGGTAATCGCGTCAAACATCATATCGGAATTGCTTTCATAAAGGCAGGCGTAGTCGGGTGAAGAGGAAAGTCCGCATACAGTGTATTCCTTATCCCTGATTTTAATTTTATCGCCGACCTTTATGTTATTATTTTCGGCATACATTCTGTCTATTGCAATTTCGTCGGACGCTTTCGCCGCCCTGCCATCGTGGAATGACAGGAGGTTTATTTCATCCCTGTTTTTATAAATTCTCAAGGTATGATTATCTTTTCCGATATCCTCCTCTTTATAGAAAAGCTCAAAGAAAGTGAAATTGTTTTTTTCGGCAATTTCGTCCAAAACGCCGTCATCGGGTTTGATGTTAAAAGTGATATGACCGTCCTCGACCTTATACTTTTCCAAGCCTTCGTTAAAGGTTTTTGCAACGCTGTTATTCGTAACAAAAAAGCCCGACATAACGCCTATAAAGAAGACCAAAAACAGAAAGATAGCGATGTACTTGCCGATATCGCCTTTTAGCTCTCTGGGAAATCTTTTGTTAAGTGGATTTTTCATTTTTCATTTCTCCGTATTACCATTCAAGTTCAGCGGCGGGAATTTTTGTTTCATTTATTATTTCTTTCGTAATTTTTCCGTCACGCAGCTTATATACCCTGTCCGCCATATTTTTAATAGCGTCATTATGAGTTACCATAATAATGGTACTGCCGTATTCACGGTTAATATCTTCTATAAGCTTAAGAATTTCCTTTGACGTGGCGTAGTCAAGCGCGCCCGTAGGTTCGTCGCAAAGAAGAATATCGGGATTTTTTACTATAGCTCTTCCTATTGAGGTCCTCTGCTGCTGACCGCCCGAAAGCTGCGAGGGAATCTTATTTCGCTGTTCGTATATTCCGAGAGTTTTCATCAATTCGTCCACATCAAGAGAATCCTTGCCGAGATATGCACCGACCTCAATGTTTTCACGAACCGTCAGATTAGGAATGAGGTTATACATTTGAAAAACATAACCGAGGTGCTTTCTCCTGTAAAGAGTAAGCTTTTTTTCGTTCATATCCTCAATTTTCTCACCGTCAATGGCAACATACCCCTCGTCGGCGTCCTCAATAGCTCCGATTATGTTAAGCAATGTGGATTTGCCCGAACCGGACGGACCCAACAAAACAACTATTTGCCCCTTTTCAATATTCATATTTACATCATTAAGCGCGTCAACATAGCTGTCTCCCTGCCCGTAATGCTTCTTTATTCCTTTGATTTCAACAAAGCTCATCAATTTATCCCCTTTAACAAAGTTTCAGTTAGCAGAAGCTAACTTTCATCTATTATTATAGTTAGTCTCCGCTAACTTGTCAATAAAAATTTCATTTTTTCTCACATTTTCATCCAAACAGGCGCACACCTTCCTTTAAACAAGAAAGTCAAAACAAAAGGTCGATACCGATAAGGATGTTTAGGTTTTGGCTTTGACCTTTTGTCTCTAAAGCAATTAAAAATCAGGCAGGCAGGAGAAAATCTCCTGCCTGCCCAACTGTTTTTCTTTAATTTAAGCCTTTAATTCGCGATATGTTTTCATAATGATAATTGCCGAAATGAAGAATGTCAGCAAATCGGATACGGGCATTGAATACAGCACTCCGTCAAGCCCGAAATATACAGGCAATAACAGTGCAAACC
The DNA here is from genome assembly GCA_937884975.1 of uncultured Clostridia bacterium. GTDB lineage: Bacteria > Bacillota > Clostridia > Oscillospirales > Acutalibacteraceae > Fimenecus. Next base: position 8,727 of record CAKZZS010000062.1, read on the forward strand.
CGACGCCGAACACGATTTCACGAACCATCGAAAGCATGGTCGAAGAAACGGCTTTTCCCATCGCCTGAAGAAAAATGAAAGTCGCCTTGTTTACACAGGCAAGAATCATCATACAAAGATAAATTCGGAATGCCCTGACTGCAAATTCGGTATAATAAATGCTCTCATTAGCCGCGCCGAAAATACCGATAAGCAATTTTGGAAAGAACTCAACAATAATAAGCGCAACAAAGCCGACAGCGGCTTCGCAGATTAAAAGTAATGTTAATAGCTTTTTTACGCGTTCGGGATGCTTTGCTCCCATATTGAAGCCTACAATAGGAATACATCCTGCCGCCATTCCGACGACAATTGAAATGACTATCTGAAAGAACTTCATAACGATACCGACAACCGCCATGGGAATCTGCGCGTATTTTTGTATTCCGAATACGGGGTCGAGCGCGCCGTATTTCCGAAGCATATTGTTAATAGCCGCCATCGCCGCAACAAGTGATATTTGTGAAAGAAAGCTGCAAAGACCGAGTGAAACAATTCTTCCGATAATCTTTGTTCTAAGCGCAAAGGAACCTCTGTCGAGCTTAACGCTTTTAAGATGAAAGAGATACCATATTGCAAGAACCGCCGTAACAACCTGACCGAGGACGGTTGCAACCGCCGCTCCCATCATACCCCATTTAAAAACGAAAATGAAGAAGGGATCGAGAATCATATTAAGAACTGCGCCGGCAAGAGTTGAAGCCATTGCGAACTTTGGACTTCCGTCAGCGCGGATTACGGGGTTCATAGCCTGCCCGAACATATAGAACGGAACGCCGAGAGTTATCCAGAAAAAATATTCGCGTGAAAATTCATACGTTTCATTATTTACACGCGCGCCGAACATAGTTACAAGTGCGTCCGAAAAAACCAAATATATTAAAGTCAGCACAACGCTCGATATAACGGTTATAAATATGGCGTTGCCGAAAGAACGGCGCGCCTTGTCGGGTTTCCCTTCGCCAAGTAAGCCGCTGACCATCGCGCAACAGCCGTCGCCTATCATTACAGCTATTGCAAGCGCAATTACGGTCAGAGGAAAAACAACCGTATTTGCGGCATTTCCGTAAGAGCCGAGATAGTCGGCATTTGCAATAAAAATCTGATCGACAATGTTATACAAGGCTCCGACAAGAAGTGAAATAATACAAGGAACTGCATATTTTCTCATAAGTTTTGAAATCTTTTCTTCTGCTAAAAAACTGTTGGAATTATTCATTTTTACCTCCACAAAAAAAGAGTGCGCTCGTCCGTTCGGACTTACGCACTCGTGCTACTCAACATTTGCATTTTACCAAATCCGAAAAGCAAAGTCAAATAGGAATTTTAATAGAAAAACTCTCTTGAAAATCAAAGTTTTTTGTGTCTTTTTCAACGCTCATTGCCGACCTGTCGTTTACAAGGCGCATTTTGCCGAACATCCTTCTTCTGAACTGCTCATATCCGCCGTAAGCGTATCCGACATCCGACCTTATTTCTTCGGGGACATAAATTCTCGTTGTGCGAATCATATCCCGCATTTCCTTGAACTCGTCATAAAGCGTAGTGTCCCTCATAACACTTTCATTGATAACCGACTTTGCAATATCCTTCATAACCGAAATTGCCGTCTCGTAGTTCGCCTCGGGGTCATTCGCTATGTACTCAAAGACCTTTGTGAGGTTGTCAATAAGTACCGCCTTGTTATACTTACTGCCTGCCTTTCGAAGAAGCTTATTTGCAAAAATCTCAACTTGATTTTTGTTCATTTTGTGTCCTTCGGTCAGCTTAAACTCCGCTTTAAGCGATTCAACCGTTTCCTTGAGCTTCTCGTTCTCCTGAACAATAGCGTCATACGAAGGAGTAACATTCTTAAGCGAATAGCGCAAATTATCTTCTTGACTTTCTGTATCGTTCTGTGTTATACTTTCGGCTGTAACAGAGGCATTAAGCTCTGGATGGGAATTTTCATTCCCTACCTTGTTTATTGCCTCTGTTATTTCTTTATCTAATATATTTATCAAATCGTAAAGAACGGCAGAGCCGTCATCCTTTAAGCCCACAAGCACATCCGCCGAATATCCGTTATCTCCGACCTTATACAGAACATATGCTCTGCCAAAAGAAGTAATATTGTCGAGCCGTTGATGTTTTATATCCTCATTCACCCAGTTTTTCGCAGCTATAAGTATTTCATCTGCATTTGCCAGAGACTTGATTTTGTCTCTGTACCATATTTCGTTAATTCTTTTGAGAGTTTTTGCCCACTCAGAGTATCTAAATTCTCTGTTTGTCTTTGAATTTACCCTTATAAACTGTCCGTTTGCCTTGATAAGATTATTAAACTTACTGTCAAGCAAAGCCGCAATATTACTCGCTATGCTTGCTCCGTCGGAAACATCAATGCTGTTTTCATCGACCTCGACATATTGTTCGCCTTCCGAGCTCATTTTCAGCGACCACCTTATATCCTTACTCTCGCTGAATCTCTCCGAAAGCGGAATTACATCTCCGTTATCCTTATAGGTAACAGCGTCAGCACTTTTAACATTTTCGGGGTTAAACGCAACAACAATATAATCGGCAACGCCGCTTCCTATTCCTTGTCCGCCATTATCAATAATATTTTTGAATATAACTCCGTCATAGCCATTATTGTAGGCGTAATCTGCAACCTGCCTTGTCCTCGTTAATCGTCTTGAACTTTTATTATCGATAAGCGTACTAAATACTTCCTGTGCTTGTTCTTTGCTATCAAAAAGCCGTTGACCGTTTATCCATGTTGGTTGCATTGTTTCCCTGTCAAAGATTTCATATTTTCCTTCATTATATCTTGCTTCTCGAATTGAGTACCTCTCTGTAGGTACTCTAAAATCGAGTGTATTCCAGTTCGCCCCCTTTGCGTCAATTACAAGAGGGTTATTGAGTTTAGCATAAAGGGAATAATTGCCCCTGACAGTTCTTTCGTTGTCGAGTTTTGCAAGTCTTTCCTCAGTTTGTGAATTAGACAATGCCTCGTGATTGTCAAGGTCGAGAATAATTGAACTCTCGCCATTGGAAAAGAGTTGTTTTGCACTTTCAATCATTGTTAATTGTGCACTTACATCCTCTCCCCAACTTTTCATGAGGTTTGCGTTGCTTTCCATTCGGCTTATATATTCTTTGTCAACAACTTTATAGGAAACAGAATTTTGAGCGAACTCATTAAGTTTTTTCGCCTTTTCTTCAATAGAAAGATTTGAAAAGCTTGCTTTTATTCCTCTCGAACGGAACGCACCGGAATATGTGCTTGCAGTTGTCAAATCAGATGTAAGAAAAATGCTCTTCTTATCATCCATTTTGTTAAGGTCAAATTCAGTAAAACCGAAACTCTGTGTCCCGTGATACAGTTTCAACGGCTCACCGTTCTCATCCGTAAGCGCACCCCATTTAAGCGCCGCCTTGTCAACATATTCCTGAGCTATCTCCTCGTCTCCGTTCTCGGCTGCTTCAAGGTAGGAAGTATCTTCCAGAGAATATTTCTTCCCCTTTTCGGTATTTTCCTTGACATTTTCGGTGGAATCGGATATCCTATTATTAGGAACTGTCGCAGATGTTTCATCTGTAACCCCGGCATTGATAGTCTGGGGGGCAGTTCCTTTTTTTATTGCAAATGAATAAAACCAGTCGCCTGTAGAAGAATGCTTTACATCAATATTCATATAGCAGTCAATTCTTGAGCCGTCGTCTTCTTCGTAAACAAGGTTCGTAACAAAATAGTTCCATTCAGTAACTCCGCTATGTGCGGGGTTATTTGTATTTTTATACTCTGGCTTATTCCCTGCAAATTTAGATTCGCTTGCAATTTCATAAAAATCACTTGATAGATTAAGAGTTATTCTTCTTTCGCTCCTATTCCCTTGCTTATTGCCATAAACAATTTTTCCTAAATCGCTTCTGGCCTCTAATTCTGGGTTAAACTTTGCTTCAATAGTTTTTGTCCCCTCGTCTGTTACTACATCCAGTTTTATAGGTTTATTGCTCCAAACGTTTTGAATAAGGTTTATAAGGTTTTCCTGTTTTACTGATTTAGGTGTTCCCTTTTCATAATTTGTACGGTAAATACTTCTACCGTCTTCCGTTATTCCAACAAGAGCATATTTTACTTCACCGTTGCTTTCGGCAGCGGCATTTTCATTTTCAACCGAATTATTCTGCTTAACCTCTTCAAGCCCTTCGAGGAACATTCTTCTGATGTTCTCAAGGGCTTCTGTGTTTTCACGAAGCGCATTTGCTTCCGCCGTATTCAGTTTTTCGGGAAGCGAAGCAATAAAGTCAAGAAACTCCTCAATAAAGTCCTTGATTTTCTCCGCAAGAGTTCTGTTCTCTTTTATAAGGTCGTTGACCGTTTCCTCGTCAAAGACCTCAAACATACTCTCTGCTGCCATTTCCGAAAGGATAACTTCCATATCGTCCGTTTTGTAAAGCGCCTTCAACCTCTCGACTTCCTTGTCAAAGTCAAAGCTCTCGCTCTTCTTCAACTGACCTATGACATAATCACGAAGAGTCCTCGCCATTTCGGGGTTGTAGTTCTCCAAATAGTGATACATTTCGTGCCCGGCTGCAGTTAAAAAAATACAAAAAATTTCTTCATTTATCAATTTTTTTATAAATCTCTACAAAATGTAGAAAAATATGGTTTTCTCTGAAAATTTGTTATACATTTGTTATACATCGTATGTTAAACTACCAGCCGATATCTAATAATATAATGTTTTTTAAATACACATTATGTTTAAGGAGGTAATGTTATGACATACAAAAACAGTGTTTCCAAAAAGCTTATGAGCCTTGCTGTTGCATTGTGTATGGTGCTTGGCCTTGTGCCGACCTTCACCTTTGTTTCATCGGCTCAAAGCAGCATAACGGTAAGCTCACTTTCGGAGCTTGAAAGCGCACTTGCAAACGACGCTTACGACGAAATAATCGTCACAAATACTATTACTTTAACCGATGGCACAGAGCTGTACGCAAACGGTAAGACCGTTCGCGCCGAGGTTACAGGCGTTGACGAACAGGGTATCGTTCAGAGCGGCTCAAACTACAACATATTTACTACAGCTGCCAACGCTACGGTTCACATCTACGATATGACCATTATGGGCGGCTCGAAGCCTGCCGTTATCAATGAAAGCGGTAAACTCTATCTTGATAATGTTACTATCACCCGTTCCGGTTCGGACAAACAGGGCGGCGGCGCTCTGATAAACGGCTCTCAGCGCCTTTCAACCGTCAACGGCAAGGAAACCAATGTAGGCAAGGACGAAATCCCTGCTTATGTAATCTTGAAGAATTCAAGTATCGTTCGTAACGTTGCTTATTTCGGCGGCGGCTTTCTTAACTACGGCACGCTTATTATGGACGGTTGTTCGCTTTCGGAAAACCGTTCGATTAACGGCTGGGGCGGCGGCGCAGGTGAAAATGAAGGTTACGCATACCTGAACAACTGCACCGTAGCAAATAACACCTCTGCTGAAATCGGCGGCGGCATCAACGTCTGTAAGGGCGGCGAGCTGTATATTATGAACTCAACCTTTACGGGCAACGTTACCTACTGTAACGGCAGCGCAAGCTACGGCGGCGCCATAGGCGACAACAACTGCATTATTAAGGCAGTCAACAGCATTTTCTCAAACAACTACTATATCAACAAATCAACACAGGAAATCACTCCGAGCGACATTGGCTTGTATCAGGGAACCGAGGTTACGGCATATAATTCAATTGTCGGCGCTGTTGTCGGCGGCACGGCAACGCTTGAAAATTGCTCGGACAAAACCGACGGACTGTTTGCTTCGTATGTAATGGGTAATGTTCTTGCCGAGGACGGAACAGAATCCACCTCTGACTTTGAGAAGCCTGCAGTCGTAATGAATGCTTCGGGCGAGCTTTATACACCTCTTGCAAACGATTATCAGCCCGAAATTGAAGGCGTTCCCACTTATTTCGATTATTCCGACCTTGACGATATCAGAATGTACTTCACCGACGATACGGATACGACCTATTTCGCAGGCAGCAATACAGAGCCCACCGATATGCCCGTAGAAGGAGCGCTTGACGACTCCGACAGAGACGAAACTCTTATAGGTGCTTCCAACACCATCGGAGAGGACAAAGCAATTTACACAATTAAGGTTATCGCTTCCGAGCACGGCTCGATTAAGGGCGGTACGATTTACGGCGACAGCTACATCGTTATTTCCGACGGTTCGGTAGTAAGCGTTGAGGATATTGTAACAGTTACTCTTGAGGCAACCGCCGATGAAGGCTACTATTTCTCCGAGTGGCAGTTCGAGAATGAGAATGCAGCACCCGTTACGGATTCTCCCGTAAGCGCATCGGATATTGCTGCTCTTGAAGCCGCTATTACAACTGCTGAATCAGCAAACAGCAGAAACACGCGCAGAACCGCGGCTCAACAAATCAGAAGCGCAATTATTGCAATCAACACAACCGACACGGACGTTCAGGCGATTATTGACGAGGCAACATCAAACACTATCAGTAATAACGCAAATATAAGCACCACCCAGCTTCAGCAGTGGATTACCAATGCGCAGAACATTATTTCCATCAACGAAGCCGCAGGCGGTTCGTCTTCAAGCAACTGGGCAACTGCTTCCGACAACAACCCTTATGAGTTCGTAGTTGACAAAAACATTGAACTTAAGGCAGTATTCGTAGCTAATGCTCCCGATTATACGGTTACCTTCCATTCAAACACAGACCCCGAACAAACTGTTACACAGACCTTTGCGGCGGGCAACTATACACAGACTCTAAACGCAAACACCTTTACCAATGAAGGTCAGCCCTTCCTCGGCTGGGCGCAGATTTACTGCGGCGATGTTGTGTACACCGACTCAGCCGAATTTACGGCTAACGGTAACTCCGACCTGTATGCTCGCTGGGGCTATACGGTTAACTACGACCGTAACGGCGGACGTAATGTTCCCGATCAGCAGATTAAGACTCCCGGCGTTAATCTTACACTCTCGTCTGTTGCTCCTACAAGAGAAGGCTACAGCTTTGCAGGCTGGGGATTAACGGCAGACGCAACCGACGCGGTTCTGCAGCCGGGCGATATTTACGGCGTCGATAAGAACGTAACCTTCTACGCAGTATGGGAGGAGCTTAAAGCGCCGAGCGTTCTTGATACAACTCTTGACGACGGCTATATCGATGTTCCCTATAACGATTCCATTGAAACCGACCAGGACGCGATATTTATTCTTGCGGATGGCTCGACGCTTCCGGACGGGCTTAAGCTTTCCAAGGACGGCACTCTTTCGGGTACGCCGACCTCGACAGGTACTTACACCTTCTCAATTTTACTTTACAATAAGGAAGATACCTCTTTAAGCAACGCTTCTACAATAACAATGACGGTTACCATCTCGGATCCTAAGTCGGCTCTTCAGGAGCTTGTTGACGAAGCTAATGCGGTTAATCAGGACGACTACACTGACGAGACCGCCCAGAATCTCCAGGATGCTATTGATCAGGGACAGAGCGTACTCGACAATCCCGATGCAACTCAGGACGAGATAAATGAAGCCATAAATCAACTTAAGGATGCTCTTGAGCAGCTTGCTCTTGACAAATCAGCACTTGCAGAGGCTATAGCGCAGGGTAATGCGATTACCGACGACACTGCAGAAGCGGACAAGTACACTGCAGAATCACTTGCAGCACTTGAAACTGCCGTTACCGCAGGCGAAATAGTTTACGCTAACCCGAATGCAACAGCAGAGCAGATCGCTCAGGCTACACAAAACATTCTTGACGCTATAAATTCACTGACCAAGGATGTCGACAAGAACGACCTTCAGGAGCTTGTTGACGAGGCAAACACCATAAATCAGGACGATTACACCGACGAAACTGCCCAGGACCTTCAGGATGCAATAGATGCCGCCCAGGCAGTTCTCAATGACCCGAACGCTACAGACGAGGAAGTTCAGAACGCTTATGAAGCGCTTGAGGATGCAATAGACAACCTCACTCCTGATAAGACTGAACTTGAAGAGAAGATTACAGAGGGCGAGAATACCGATACAACAGGTATGACACCCGAAAGCATTCAGGCGCTTGAAGACGCTATCACAGCGGCTGAAGCGGTTGACAACGACCCGGATGCAACTGTTGAAGAAATCAACGATGCAATTGCGGCAATTGAAGATGCCATCAACGGCTTGACACCCGATAAGACGGAGCTTGAAAATGCTATCAACGAGGGTGATGAAATTCTCGGCGGTGACACTGATAAATACTCACCTGAATCGGTTCAGGCGCTTGAAGACGCAATTACTGCCGGTGAAGCGGTTGACGCTGACCCCGACGCTACGGTTGATGAAATCAAGGCTGCTACCGAAGCTATCAAGAATGCTCTTGACAATCTCCTTGAGGAAGCCATCGACGATGCCAAAACTATTGACACCGACGATTACACTCCCGAAAGCACTCAAGCCCTTGAGGACGCCATCAGCGACGCAGAGGAAGTAATCAATAATCCCGATTCAACACCTGAGGATATAGCAAACGCTATCGAGGCTATTGAGAATGCTATTGATAATCTTGAATTAAAAATAATACTTCCTACGGATTCCTCCTCACTTATTGTCGACAGAGAAACCGACACTAAATACACCTATATGGTAGGTCTCGACGCAAACGCAAATACAGTAAGTGATATCAAGTCCCAGCTTAAAAATGATGAGACCACAATAATCATTTTCAGAAACGATGTTGAACTTACGGCTGACGAACATGTAGGAACAGGTTGCATCGTCAAGCTCGTTTCAAAGGCTGATCCGACCGTAATCTATGAGGTTGCTACGGTAATTCTTTACGGTGATGTAGACGGCGACGGACTAATTAACCAAACCGACTATGATGCAGTATTTGATGAGACACTGTTTGGAATTGCAATTGACGGCGAGCTGTTCAGAATAGCCGGCGACCTTGCAAATGACGGCGTAATCGACGGCTTTGATTTGTCAAAGCTTGAACTTCAGCTCACAGGCGCAAGACCTATCGACCAGAGCTTGGAGCTTTACAAATTAAACAACACTGAAAGCAATAATATCAACGAATAAAGCTACGGTTGCAAAGCGGATGCTTTTCGGTGTCTAAATGCAGAACTTTATAATACACTACATAACACGAGAAAGCATATTAGCATTTTAAAATACAGACAAACAAGGATTTTAACAACTGTACTTCACTGAATAACACTAAAAAAGCAGGATTGAACGAAATGTTCAATCCTGTTTTTGGTGCGAGAGAAAGCCTATAGGCAGCAACTATTCCCAGCTGTTTCAAGCTTTTTCGCTTTTCGGTTGGTTAACGGTTAACAGTCCTTGTGTTTATAGGAGTTGATAAACACTCTCTTGATCGAGAGTCCAAGCATCGCCTAAAGGCGTCTTGTTCGGCGATTTCCTCGCCGATTCGGGCTGCCGCCCAAGCCCAGCTTTTTATTGACATATATAATGTAAAATGTTAAAATGAGGTTGCCAAAAGTACAACTGAATAAATACACCTATCGAGTGGCATGCTATTTTTATTATCTTGATAAAAATGCATGGCTCTTAATCAGCATCCACTTTAGGTGTAATGTTGTACTTTTGGCGAAGTTGAGTCTGCGTTTTTTGGCGCAGCTCTGCTGCGCTTTTTTTATTGGCACAAGCCAACAAGGTTCTGAATTGCAACGCAATTCAGGTTCTTATTTTCAAAATACTTTTGCGGAGGTTTTTATCGTGGAAGAAAACAGGAACGTTCAAAACAAAACGGAAAAGAAAAACGGTCATGGAATACTAAAAACCGTGATTGCCGTTGTTATTGCCTTGCTTCTAATGTTTGGTATTTCAACGGGTGTTTCAAAATTCCTGATTAAGAAGGCGGTTGTCCCTGCCTCGACTGTGCCTAACGGACTGTCAGCATATGAACTGGCGGTTCAGAATGGTTTTGACGGTTCGCTTCAGGATTGGCTTAAGTCTCTTAATGGTAAATCTGCCTATGAGATAGCTGTTGATAACGGTTATATGGGCACCGAAGGTGAATGGGTAAAACTACTTGAAGACAACTCCAAGAATACTGCAATTATTAAGTCATCGTATAGACCATTCAATAGAACAAAAGTCAATTAAACTCTGTGCTGAATCAAGACTCGTCGCATAATAAATTGCTCCCAATTCAGTAATATCTGTAATATCGTTTGCAGTGAGTATTTCGGCGAGATGATTTGAGATGATTTTTCTGACCTTAAAATCAAGCTCACAGCATTCAATGTCCGATTGATTGCAGATTTTTGTCATACACACACTCCTTTGAGCAAAAAATAAAGGGCAGATAGTACTACGACTATCTGCCCTCACAATAATGATATATAATTACAACATAAATAATTACATAAAACGGTTTAAGGCACAAGCGTCCGTCAAGCGCCCATAATTTTTAGGTTAAAAAATCCATTCATGCCTTTAGATAAAGGGATAAATAACCTATATATAAAAATCATTGAAATCTTGAATTCCATTGATATATACGGCTTTCACGCCCTTTCACCCTAAGAAGAAAAGGCATAAAAAAGGAGTACCAATAATGGTACTCCGTGGTGCGAGAGACGGGACTTGAACCCGTACGTACCTCTACACACGCCCCTCAAACGTGCGCGTCTGCCGATTCCGCCACTCTCGCGTATTCGCAGTCACTTTCGTGACCTCTATATTATATCGCTCTCGCGATTTAATACTCCGCTGTCCCTGACAGCGAAAGTTATTATAGCAGACGCGAAAAAAAGTGTCAATAGTTTTATTGCAAATTTTTTATAATATTTTCTGTTTTTTAAGTCCTTCCCTCCCCTTTTACAAAATAATTCCGAAAATCCGTCACGCAGTTATCATTTGCTAACCGTTTTTGTTTTTCGTTTAGGTTTAAGTGTCAAATTGTCCAATTATTCGCCAAAAAAATCGTCTATATTTTTTATGTTTGACAATTGGAAAATTGACGAATGTATAGTACAATGGAAGCAGAGGTTTTTTGCCCTAAATTTAATATCTGCGGAGGAGAAGAAAATGCCTAATTTTGAACAGGAATTCACCACTATACCCTATGGCGCGCTCGGTATTATTGCGTTGCCCGGCTGCGAGGAGATGGCTGAAAGGATCGACAATTATCTTGTCTCCTGGCGTAACAAGAGAACAAGCGAGCACAAAAGCACTCTTGCGTTCTCCGGCTATGAGAGAGATACGTTTATCATTGACGCGCAGTTTCCACGTTTCGGCTCAGGCGAAGGCAAATGCCACATTTCACAGACTATCAGAGGCTATGACATTTTCATTCTCATTGACGCATTTAACCACGGCGTAACCTACAGAATGTACGGCGAGACTAACCACATGTCTCCCGACGACCATTATTCAAACCTTAAAAGAGCGATTTCCGCTATCGGCGGCAAAGCGAGAAGAATTAACGTCATTATGCCTATGCTTTACGAGGGCAGACAGCATAAGCGTTCGAGCCGCGAATCTCTCGACTGCGCAATGGCGCTTCAGGAGCTTTGCGTTGATATGGGCGTTGATAACATTATCACCTTTGACGCTCACGACGCAAGAGTTCAGAATTGCATTCAGCTTAAGGGATTTGAGAATTTCACTCCGAGTTATCAGATGATAAAGGCGCTTCTCAACACCTGTCCCGACATTAAAATTGACAAGGACAACCTTATGATTATCTCCCCCGACGAGGGCGGTATGCACCGTTGTATTTACTATTCGACGGTTCTCGGCGTTGAGCTCGGTATGTTCTACAAGCGCCGCGACTATTCAAGAATTGTCAACGGCAGGAACCCGATTATCGCTCACGAATTCCTCGGAGCGAATATTGAGGGCAAGGACGTTATCATTGTTGACGATATGATTTCTTCGGGCGACAGCATGATAGAGGTTGCAAAGAAGCTTAAGGAGCTAAAGGTCAACCGTATTTTCATATGCACCTGCTTCGGACTTTTCTGCGAAGGACTTGAAATTTTTGACAAGGCGTATGAGGAAGGTCTTTTCACAAAGGTATTCACGACAAACCTCATTTACAGAATGCCCGAGCTTCGTGAAAGAGAGTGGTACCGCGAGGTTGATATGGCGAAATACATTTCTTACATTATCGATACTCTTAATCACGATATGTCCTTAAGCGAGCTTATTGACCCGGCTGACAAGATTAAAAAGCTTCTTATTACAAAGGGTTACAAGCAGCCCGAGGAAGAGGAATAATTTAATTTGAATAATTAAAGGACCGACTGCAAAGTCGGTCTTTTTTTACGGGACAGGAGACGAAGTCCCATACGGTTTATTTGAATTTACATTTTATCGTAGGGGCGAATATTATCCGCCCGTTTGATTTACATCTGACTTTGACGGGCGCGCACGGAGACGCGCCCCTACGAGTTTGATAATCATCCTCGCACCCTGTAGGGGTGGGTTTCCACGCCCACCCGTTTGCCGTTTTTGCGGCAAATTGCCCGTGAACGGGCAACGGGACGTCCGGGAGGCCGTCCCCTACAATTTCATTAAATCTCACACCATATTGTAGGGGCGGATATTATCCGCCCGTTTGATTTACATCTGACTTTGACGGGCGCGCACGGAGACGCGCCCCTACGAGTTTGATAATCATCCTC
>CAKZZS010000063.1 GCA_937884975.1 uncultured Clostridia bacterium
TGTTCCTCCGTTGTTTGCAGAATTTGTCAAGGACTGGATTGTACGCCGATAGGCGATGAATATCAATAGGTTTATTCACTGTTTTGTGAATAATTTGCAAAATATTTGTTTCACAGAGAGTATATTCAGAAAACAGTGAATATCGAGGCTCAGCGAAGCATCTCGCCGGCGGCGATCCGTCCCCCGGTCAGGGAGAAGCCGAAGCCCAGCATCTCCTGGTAGGACTGGCGCTCGTCCACGATGATGGGGACGGAGCGGTCGCCGCGCACATCGGAGAATACGGCGTCGGTGCCGGGAGCGTACAAGGACGCCCCGTCCGAGGTCGTCACCCACTGATGCAGCGTCCGCTGGCCGGAAGCGGCCAGGGCCGCGAAAAGGCCGATGGAGAGGAGGAGGAACTTCTTCATGGTCCGTTACTTGATTTCAAACAGGATTTCACTGCGGGGGGCCAGGTCCGTCGGGATGACCAGCCGGCCGTTACCGGACCTGATCTTCTTTCCGCCCTGGAAAACGGCCTTCCCGAAATCGAAAGGAACGGCTCCGTAATACTTAAAAACAGCGGTAACACGGTTGCGGCGGTTACGGAAAACGGCTATGTTTCCTTTGACGCAGACAGCGGCGAAGTCACCGAAATCAAGTATAAGGGAAAGGATTATCTTAATACAACGCCTGCCTGTCACACAAACGGCTTTTTACCGAATATCTACCGCGCCGCGCTCGACAACGACTCGACCGAGGGCAACGGCAGATGGTTCAAGCTCGGAATCGAGGATACCGAATTCGTTCTCAAGGGCTTTGAAATTACGGAAAACTCCGACTGCGTCACGGCAAAGAGCGACTATGACCTTAAGGTTAAAAACAAGACGCTTTACAAATCGAGCCTTTACTATACCGTTTATCCGTCGGGTCAGCTTGAGGTGAAGGCAACTCTTAAAAAGCATTCAAAGGACGCTCTTGCGGACCTTCCGCGTTTCGGCGTTTCGTTTGAAATTCCGAGAAGCTTTGACTGCGTTAAATACTACGGCAGAGGTCCCGTTGAAAACCTTTGCGATATTAACGTTCAGTCGCCCGTCGGCATTTACGAAAGCACGGTTGACGGCTTGTTTGAAAGCTATCTCAAGCCGCAGGACAACGGAAACCACGGCGGCACAAAATGGGTTGAACTCAAAGCCGATGACGGCAGAAAGCTCTGTATTTACGCTTTCCCTAAATTCAGCTTTAATGTCCGTCACTTTACGCAGAAGGCTCTTGTTGAAGCGCGCCATCCCGAGGATCTTAAGGATATGAATACAACCGTTGTAAATATTGACGGCTTTCTGCGCGGTTCCGGCACGGCTTCCTGCGGACCTGACACGCTCGAAAAATACCGCTTCTCATGTGAAGAGGAAATCTCATTCAGATTCATTATTTCAACGCAAATATAAACAACAAACAATTATTTTAGGAGACATAACGATGAATGAAACAGATATAAAAGTATCGGTTATAATTCCGGTTTATAATGTTGAGGACTACCTTCGTAAATGTCTTGACAGTGTTATTAACCAGACATTTCGTGATATAGAAATCCTTTGCATTGACGATTCATCGGAAGATACAAGTCCTCAAATACTTGAAGAATATGCACAAAAAGATGACCGAATAATACTACGCCGAATCTCAAAAGTAAATGTCGGCGCCGTAAGAAATATCGGATTAAAAGCGGCAAGGGGCAAGTATGTCATTTTCTGGGATGCTGATGACTGGTTTGAATTAACTGCAATTGAAAGAATGTATTCAAGATCTGAAGAAACAGATGCTCAAGTCTGTATATGCGACGCCTCCGATTTTGACTCTGTTACAGAGAAAAAGATGTATCATAACTACATCAGAAAACCGTACCCCGAAACCGATACTTTTTGCATAACGGACTGCGTGGACAGAATATTTCAAATTACATCTTCAAACTGTTGGAACCGTCTTATAAGAAAAGATTTCCTTGAAGAAAACGACATTTATTTCCCGGAAAGCGACATTATAGAAGACGAAGCATTTTCAATGCTCACCTTATCCCTGGCAAAAAGAATTACTTTGGTGAAAAAACGGCTTATTCACTACCGCGCAAACAGGCCTCAGAGCCTTATGAATAAAATAGAGCAAAGAAACAGCCCTGCCGTAAACGGATTTTGGGAATGCTACAGACTGATGAACAAAAGAGGTTTGCTTGACAACGATGATGTTCGCAAAAGTTTTGTTGACAGAATATGCGGTCTTTACATCTATATGCTAAAGCAATACAAATCTTTGGAGCAGTTCAACCTGAATTACAATAAAAGCATTCGCGAAGATGCCCTGTTTACAAAGCTGTGGGATCCATCCTGGGAACCGACGCCGTTTGTCGCAGAATACATTAAAGCGAGAAATGAAACTTCCGAAGAATATCTTTTTGAAAAATATCTTGAACTTTCAAAAGCACGGTCTTTCAACAAAGCAGAAATAAAAGACCTGAAAGCAAAAAATAAAAAGCTGCGTGAAGCAAAAGAAAAATAAAAATCAACCGCCTGAGGCAAACGCCCCAAGCGGTTTTTCTTTTTCAATTATTTAAATAAACGCCAGCACGCCGAGAACAACAAAAATAATAAGATGAACAATTATGCAAGCAGGCAAAAGGACCATAAATCTTTTCACTCTTGTCTTGTGGTGAATAAGCTTCATAGCCGGATACATTCCCCCTGCTCCGCCGAGAACGCCTATCCACAGCAGCGCGTTTTCGGGTATTCTGCGTTTACGCTTAAGGGCGCGCGACTTATCAAAAACAGTCAACGCAACGGCGTAAAGGGAAATAAGTATGTAGTAAATGATAATAAAAACAAAGTAATTTTTCATATCTTTTATTATAAGTATTTTTTTATTTTTGTCAACCGGAGGCATAATGAAACGTATTCTTTATCTTTTTATGATTATTCCCCTTTTGCTCTGCTCCTGTAAAGTTACAAAAGAGCAAGGTGCTTCTTTTACGCAAACGCCGTCTGACAGAGAGGAAAAAGAGGATAAATTTATCAGCGCAGTGTGGCTCAGTTACAACGAAATCGCCTCCCTTTCAAAGGGTAAAAGCGAAAGAGAATTCAGAAACGAAATAATTGACCTTGCGGCAAATCTTCTTTCAAATAACTTTAACACCTTAATTGTTCACGCCGTCGCCTTTTGCGACAGCTTTTACGAAAGTAAAATTCTGCCGAAAAGCGAAAGGCTTGATAAAAACATAAGCTATGACGTTTTTAAAATAATAACCGAGCTTTGCTCGGACGCGGGAATCAGCGTTCAGGCGTGGATAAATCCTTACAGAGTCAGCGCAAAAGCCGATTTGAAGGTTCTTGAAAGCAACCCTGCAGCAAAAATGCTTTATTCGTCCGACAAAAACAGTATTCTCATAACCGACAGCGAGATTTACCTCAACCCTGCGAGCAGACAGGTTCAGAAGCTGATTCTTGACTCGGTAAGAGAGATTATTAAAAACTACAATGTAACCGCCGTTCATATTGACGATTATTTCTACCCCGATATGAGCTCATTTTCCGACAGGGAAAGCTTTTCTTCTTACAGAAAAAGCGGCGGAAAGCTTTCAGTTGAAGCCTTCCGACGGGAAAACGTGAATAACCTTATTTCCGCGCTCCATTTTCTTTTAAATACATACGGAAAAAAGCTTGCGATAAGTCCCGTTGCGGATATGGAAAAAAATTTTCTTTTAAAATATGCGGACGTTTCGCTCTGGCTGGAAAACGGCTGGGCAGATTACATAATACCCCAAATCTATTTCGGCTTTGAAAATGAAACAATGCCGTTTGAAAATGTGCTTGAAAGCTGGGTTGAAAATACAAAGGACAAACCGACCTGCCTTATAATAGGTCTTGCCGCCTATAAATGCGGCGAAGAGGACGAAAACGCAGGCAGCGGAAAAAACGAATGGGTCGAAAACAGCTTTGTTCTTTCCCGTCAGGTAAAGCTGATTTTAAGAAAAAATACAATATATGGCGTTGCTTTTTTCTCATATTCCCATATTTTCGATAAAAAAAGCAAAAAAATTACTAAAAAAGAGTTACAAATCATAAAAAGTATGTTATAATACTAATAATTGTAATAAAATGTGGAATTATGCATATTTTTACAGACAAGGAAAAATTATTGAATTGAACTGAAACTTTTGAGTTTATATAATGAAGTTAAAGAAAAAGGGAGTGAATCAAATGAGACTGTTTTTCAAACGGACGCTCAGCTTCTTATTGGCGTTTATATTTGTTTTTTCTGTTTTCACCGTCACCTACGATACAACTTCACACGCCGCTGCAACCCAGTATGTTTCTTCTACTGTCCCTGCGGTTTATAAAGCCTATGTCGCCGCGGCAAAAAAGGCGCACCCGAACTGGAAATTTGAATTCTTTTACACTGGCCTTGACTGGAACACCGTAATAGACCAGGAATCAAGAGACGGCGTCAGCCTTGTCTCCTACATATATCCGAAATCATACAGAGCCATTGATTCCAATTCCTACAACAGCTCCACCGACGAATATATTACAAAGGACGCCGGCGGCTGGTACAACTCGGCGAAGGAAACTATCGCGTACTATATGGACCCGAGAAATTTCTTTGCTGATGAAACCATCTTTCAGTTTGAAAAGCTGTCGTATGACGCCGAAATTCATAATATCGAGGGCGTCAAGGCGATTATTAAAGGCTCCTTTATGGACGGAGTTAAAATTAAAAACTTAAGCGGCAAATCTCTTCTCTACGCCCAGGCGTACATTGACGCCGCAAAGCTTACGGGCGTCAGCCCCTTCCACCTCGCCTCCCGTACAATTCAGGAGGTAGGAAAGAGCGGAAGCGGTTCCGTAAGCGGTAAGTACGAGGGTTACGAGGGCATTTATAATTTCTATAACATAGGCGCGTACGCAGGCACAACCCCGATTAAAAACGGTCTTAAATGGGCGTCAAGTAAAACCGCCGGAACTTATATGAGACCCTGGAACACCCAGTATAAATCAATTGTCGGCGGCGCAGAGTATATCGGCGAGGGTTATATCAATAATCAGCAGAACACGGCGTACTTTGAAAAGTTTGACGTTATCGGAGATTACAACAACACCACTCTTTACAGCCACCAGTATATGGGAAATATTTCCGCCGCGTATTCAGAGGGCAAATCGATTTATTCCACATACAAGGATCTTAATGCAGTTGATAACGCATTTACATTTGTAATCCCCGTTTATAACAATATGCCGTCCGCGGCGTGCAAGCTGCCCATAAGTGCAGGAAGCCCCTGGAGCTGGCTTAAGACTCTTAAGGTCGAAAATTATGTTCTCTCCCCTTCAAGCACGCTTCAGGTCGCCACGAATACATACACCGTCAACCTCCCCTACGAGGTAAAAAAGGTTACCATTTCCGCAACTCCCTTTAAATCGAATGCAACAGTGACGGGACTTGCAAAGAATACCACTAATCAGGTAAGCACCGGAAGGGTTACGGGCGTTGACAGCTCGCTTCGCGTCAGGACAAGCGCAGGCGCGAAGGACGATAACAGGCTCACCTATGACGGCGCATACGTCAACATCAAAAACGGAACTGAAATTACAAAGCTCGGTCAGCAGACCGTAAGCGGCGTAATCTGGTACAAAATCCGTTTCAAATACAACGGCGCCACTCTTGAGGGCTGGGTCAGCAGCGCGTATGTCACAATGGATTCCGCAATTTCCTCGTATTACGAATCCGTTTATATAAACGTAGGTAAAAACACATACAACATAAAGGTCACTGCTCCCGACGGTACGTCAAGGACGTACAACCTTGTTATCATCCGCCAGGAGGGCGACGAGGAAACAAAGGAACCCGAGGTTATCAAGACGCAGGACGGAATAAACACGCTTTATAACGTCAACACCGATTCGACGGTTATTTCGGGCGTAAAAAAGAATACCTCTTACGCCTCCTTTGTAAAGCAGCTCGGTCTCAACGAAGCAACGAGCGTTAAGGTTTTCAACGGCGAAAAACAGGTTACTAAAGGTTATATTCACACCGGTATGAAGGTTGCGGTTATAAATTCGGGCATTACAACTGCCTATTGGATAAGCGTAACGGGCGACCTTAATGCCGACGCAACTGTTGATATATACGATTTGATTAAGGTAAGGAATCACATTCTCGGCACTGCAACTCTTAAAGGAGTATTTGCCACCGCCGCCGACGTCAACGCCGACGGCACGGTTGATATCTTTGACTTAATCAAAATCCGAAACAGCGCTATTGAATAACGGAGGAACTTATGAAAAAACAAGGAATTATTTTATCACTCATTATTGCGCTTGTGCTTTGCATTTATATGGCAACGGTTTCGTTTGCCGCAAGCACCACGCTCTATTTTTCGGAAAATGAAGTTGAATTGGGCGACACGGTAACGGTTACCGTAACCTTCAGGGGCGACGATATCGCAGGCGTTATGTTCAATATAGATTATGATACGTCAGTGCTTACATATAAGAGCGCAAGCGGCTCCGGTTCAACCTCATATAACGGCGGAAAAGCGGTAAGTAATCTTGACAGCGGAACAACGGACAGCTATTCGGTTGACCTTGTATTCACCGCAAACGCAAAGGGTTCAAGCCAAATTTCCGTAAACGGCGTAAAGGTTTCCGACGGCAACGGCGACGCTATAAGCGGCTTTGACGGCGCTTCGGCAAGGCTCAACGTAGTTTCGGCTGAAACCACAACCGAAAAGCAAGAGGAAAAAACAACCGAAAAAGAGGAAACAACCTCCGCAAAGGAAGAAACAACAACTAAGAGCCAAAGCGAAAAGCCCGGCGAAATTACCCTCGGCTCAAAGACATATACCCTTGTTGACGACTCCGCATTTGTTGACGCTCCAGACGGCTTTGATGAAACGTATTCCGATTATAACGGAAACCGAATCCTTACATATACCTCAAAGGATAAGGCGCAACAAATAGTTCCCGTTATAGACGCTGACAACCACAGAAGCTTTTTACTCTTTGACGATGAAAAGGACATCTTCAGCGAATTTATTGAAATAAAATCCGCCGCCCTTCCCATTATTCTCATTGCCGCAAAGGACGGAATAATTCCCGAGGGCTTTACACCCGTTAACGTCAAAATCGGCGACAACGAAATCCTCGCTTACGAAAATGAGGAGTTCAAGGAAAACGGCATCTGCCTTATTTACGGACTGAACACCGAAGAGGGAAAGGCTAATCTTTATATTTACGATACAAAGGACGGTACGCTTCAGAAATACTTTAACGTAAATACTCCGGAGGCTAAACCGGCTGAAACTACTAAACCGGCCGAAGAAGTCGAAACAACCGAAGCTGTCTCCGACTTTGAAAGCAATATCCCCTTAAGCAAATCGACAATGATTAAAATAATCTGCGCCGTTTCGGTAATGCTCCTTGCGGCAGTTATAGCCGTTCTGACGCTCGCCATAAAGCTTAAGAACAAAAACTCAAATGAAGAAGATGAAGAAATCGTAATACTTTCCGAGAACGAGGACGAGGACGAAAACGACCCGTACTACACGGAATAATTTGAAATTTAAACTCGGTAGGCTTCTACCGAGTTTTTTATTGATAAATTCAGTATTTTTTGGTATTATAATAATCAATAATGCCAAGAGGTGAATTATGGAAATAAGGCTTCCGTCACAAGTGAATACAGCTTTGGGCTTGCTTAACAAGGCAGGCTTTGAAGCGTTTGTTGTCGGCGGTTGCGTTCGCGATTCGCTTTTAGGCATTACGCCCTTCGACTGGGATATTACCACAAGCGCAACTCCCGATGAAACCGAATGGGTTTTTGAAAATTACCGTCTTATCGAAACGGGTTTAAAGCACGGCACGGTCACTGTTCTTATTGACAAAATGCCGCTTGAAATTACAACCTACAGGGTTGACGGCGCCTATTCCGATAACAGACATCCCGATTCCGTATCCTTTACAAGAAATCTTAAGGATGACCTGTCAAGGCGTGATTTTACAGTCAATGCTTTAGCCTATAATCCCGAAAACGGACTTGTCGACTGCTTCGGCGGAAAAGAGGATTTGAATAATAAAATCATCCGTTGCGTTGGGAACGCCGACGAGCGCTTTAACGAGGACGCATTGAGGATTTTAAGGGCAATAAGGTTTTCATCCGCACTTGGGTTTGAAATCGAAAATAAGACCTCTCAAAGCATTTTTAAGAACAAGGAATTGCTCAATAATATTGCAAAGGAGAGAATACGCGTTGAGCTTGTAAAGCTGCTTAACGGAAAAGACGTAAAACGTGTTTTGCTCGACTACCGCGATATAATAGCCGTATTTATTCCCGAGCTTATCCCCACCTTTGACTTTCCGCAGAATACGCCGTACCACTGCTTTGACGTTTACACTCATATAGCATACACGGTTGAAGCGGCGCCCAAGGAATTTAAAGTAGCAATGCTTTTACACGACATTGAAAAACCGCAGTGCAGGACTACTGACGAAAACGGCGTTGACCATTTTAAGGGTCATCCGCAAAAAAGCGCCGAAACGGCATATAAAATTCTAAAAGATTTGCGCTTTGACAATGCGACAATTGATAAAACGGTTAAGTTTATTGCGGTTCACGATGAGCACCTTCCAAAAACGCTTAATGAAGCGTTAAAGCTTTTAAAGCGAATCGGCGAGGACGGATATACCTACCTTATTACCGCCAAATACGCCGATAATCAAGGCAAGGCGGACAAGCACAGCGGCGAGGATTTACTCGAAAATATGCAAAGAATGCTTGATGAAATAAGGGAAAGGAAGCTGTGCTATTCAATAAAGCAGCTTGATATAACGGGAAACGATTTGATTAACGCAGGAATTCCTGCAGGAAAACAGTTAGGTCAAACGCTTGATATGCTTGTCGACGCAGTCATTGACGGCAAGTGTGAGAATAAAAAATCCGAATTGTTAAAATATATAAGATAAAAAATTAAACGGGCGGATACCATCCGCCCGTTTAATATACATCTGACTTTTACGGGCGGCTGATAGCCTCCCCTACATATTTTAATAATCATTCTCGCACCCTGTAGGTGTGGGTTTCCATGCCCACCCGTTTGCCGCAAAAGCGGCAAATTGCCCTGACGGGCAACGGGACGTCCGGGACGCCGCCCCCTACGATTTAGTTTATATTTACATTCCATCTTGTAGGGGCGACCTGCGGTCGCCCGCAAAGTTACATATATTTACTCGGGCGTACACCGTACGCCCCTACGAAGAATGTCAATTTGATGTTATTGTGTTTTCGAAGAAGGCATAAAAATAACCCCGTACCGAACGGTACGGGGAATTTTATTTGTGAATTCTAATTATAAATTAGTCTTCAAGGATAGCTGTAACAACGCCTGAACCTACTGTTCTGCCGCCTTCACGGATAGCAAAACGAAGTCCTTCTTCGATAGCGATAGGAGTGATAAGCTCAACGCTCATCTCAACGTTATCGCCGGGCATGCACATCTCTGTTCCCTCGGGAAGAGCAATGATGCCTGTAACGTCAGTAGTTCTGAAATAGAACTGGGGACGATAGTTGTTGAAGAAAGGTGTATGACGGCCACCCTCGTCCTTAGTCAGAACGTAAACCTGACCCTTGAACTTTGTGTGGGGGTGAATTGAACCGGGCTTGGAAAGAACCTGTCCACGCTCGATCTCTGTTCTCTGGATACCACGAAGAAGAGCGCCGATGTTATCGCCTGCCTCTGCATAGTCGAGGATCTTTCTGAACATTTCGATACCTGTAACAACTGTCTTCTGCTTCTCATCCTTAAGGCCAACGATTTCAACCTCTTCGCCTGTTCTGAGCTGTCCACGCTCAACACGGCCTGTAGCAACTGTACCACGACCTGTGATAGTGAAAACGTCCTCAACGGGCATAAGGAAGGGCTGGTCTGCCTTACGGTCAGGAGTGGGAATATAGCTGTCGATAGCGTCCATGAGTTCCCAGATGGGAGCAAGCTCGGGAGCGTTGATGTCGCCGCCGTTGTACTCAAGAGCCTTAAGAGCTGAACCCTTGATGATGGGGCAGTTCTCATCGAAGCCGTACTCAGCGAGTGTTTCCTGAACTTCCATCTCTACGAGCTCAAGGAGTTCCGGATCGTCAAGTTGGTCAGTCTTGTTAAGGAAAACGATGATCTTCGGCACGCCAACCTGACGAGCGAGAAGAAGGTGTTCCTTTGTCTGAGCCATGGGGCCGTCTGTAGCAGCGATAACAAGAACAGCACCGTCCATCTGAGCAGCACCTGTGATCATGTTCTTGATATAGTCAGCATGGCCGGGGCAGTCAACGTGAGCATAGTGACGAGCGTCAGTTTCATACTCAACGTGAGCTGTATTGATTGTGATACCACGCTCTCTCTCTTCGGGAGCCTTATCGATCATATCGTATGCTTCGAACTTAGCGTAACCCTTCATTGCAAGAGCCTTTGTGATAGCAGCAGTAAGAGTAGTCTTACCGTGGTCAACGTGGCCGATTGTACCAATGTTTACGTGAGGTTTGGTACGGTTAAAATGTTCTTTTGCCATTGAGAAATTCCTCCTTTATTTTGGGAAAAACATATATTGTTTTGTTGCCGTTTGATATTTTACCAATTATTTAGTAAAAAATCAATACTTTTAAGAAAATTATCAGTCTTTTTTGGATTTATCACTGATAATCTTTTCGGAAATTGACTTGGGAACCTCTTTATATCCGTCGGGTTCCATTACATACTGACCTCTGCCCTGTGTTTTTGAACGAAGGTCGGTTGCGTAACCGAACATTTCCGAAAGCGGAACGCGCGAGTTAATCTGCTTGATTCCGCCGCTTCTGTCCTCAAAGCCCTGAATCTCGCCGCGGCGTGAGTTCAGGTCGCCGATTACGTCGCCCATATATTCCTCGGGAACGATAACAACAACCTTCATTATAGGCTCGAGAAGAACGGGGTCAGCCTTCTTAGCTGCGTCCTTGAGCGCCATTGAACCGGCAATTTTGAACGCCATTTCGGACGAGTCTACCTCGTGGTAAGAACCGTCATAAAGCGTAACCTTGATGTCAACCATATTGTAGCCTGCAAGTACGCCTGACTGCATAGCTCCCTGAATACCCTGGTTGACAGGCTCAATATATTCCTTGGGAATTGCGCCGCCGACAATGTTATTAACAAACTCATAGCCCTGACCGGGATTGGGTTCGATTTTGATTTTACAATGACCGTACTGACCTTTACCGCCTGACTGACGCGCATACTTTGTATCCGAGGAGGATTCCCTGCGGATGGTTTCACGGTATGCAACCTGAGGCTTACCAACGTTAGCCTCAACCTTGAACTCACGAAGCATTCTGTCAACGATGATTTCAAGATGCAATTCACCCATACCGGCGATAATTGTCTGACCTGTTTCTTCGTCTGTATAGCACTTGAAGGTGGGGTCCTCTTCAGCAAGCTTCTGAAGCGCAATACCCATCTTTTCCTGACCTGCTTTGGTCTTTGGCTCAATTGCTACGCGGATAACAGGCTCCGGGAAATTCATTGATTCAAGAATAACGGGATGCTTTTCATCGCAGAGCGTGTCACCGGTTGTGGTGTTCTTAAGACCGACCGCAGCCGCAATATCGCCTGCATAAACGGTTTCAATATCCTCTCTGTGATTAGCGTGCATCTGCAGAATTCTGCCGAGTCTTTCACGGTTATCCTTAACCGCGTTGAGAACGGTTGAACCTGCGTTTACGGTACCCGAATAAACGCGGAAGAAGCAAAGTTTACCGACATAGGGGTCAGTTGCTATCTTGAAAGCAAGAGCTGCAAAAGGCTCCTCGTCGGAGGAATGTCTGACTTCCTCTTTGTCATTATCGGGATTTATACCCTTAATTGCCTCAACATCAGTCGGAGCGGGCATATAGTCAACAATAGCGTCAAGCAACGGCTGAACACCCTTATTACGGTAAGATGTACCGCAGCAGATGGGAACCATTGCATTAGCAAGAGTTGCCTTACGAATTGTTGATTTGATTTCGTCAACGGAAATTTCTTCGCCGTTGAAATATTTTTCCATGAGAGCATCATCCTGCTCTGCAATAGCCTCAATGAGCTTCTCACGGTACTCGTTGGCAAGGTCAACCATATCCTCGGGGATAGGCTCGTGTCTTACATCCTTGCCAAGGTCATCGTAATAAACCTCTGCGTCCATGGCAACAAGGTCAACAATACCTCTGAAAGTCGCTTCAGAGCCTATAGGCAGCTGAATCGGAACGGGGTTACAGTTGAATCTCTCGTTTACCATATCGAGAACTCTGAAGAAATCCGCGCCCATAATGTCCATCTTATTGACATAAATCATACGCGGAACGTGGTACTCGTCAGCCTGACGCCAAACGGTTTCAGACTGGGGTTCAACACCGCCCTTTGCACAAAGAACGGTTACAGAGCCGTCAAGCACGCGCAGTGAGCGCTGAACTTCTACGGTAAAGTCAACGTGACCGGGAGTATCAATAATATTGATACGATGGTCCTTCCAAAAACAGGTTGTAGCGGCGGAGGTAATTGTAATACCTCTCTCCTGCTCCTGAGCCATCCAGTCCATAACAGCGTCGCCGTCATGGGTTTCGCCGATTTTATGAGTTCTTCCCGTGTAGAAAAGAATTCTTTCGGTCGTGGTGGTCTTACCTGCGTCGATGTGGGCCATAATACCAATGTTTCTGGTTTTCTCTAAAGATACCTTACGTGGCATACAGTCCTCCAATTAGGTTAAATAAAATCAGATATAAATCAATATCTGAAGTGTGCAAAAGCCTTGTTCGCTTCTGCCATCTTGTGAGTGTCTTCACGCTTCTTGAAAGCAGAACCTGTCTCGTTGACTGCATCCATGATTTCGTTAGCAAGACGCTCCTTCATTGTTCTTTCCGAACGCTGACGGGCATAAAGAGTAATCCAGCGAAGTCCGAGAGTTTCTCTTCTTTCGGGACGAACCTCAAGCGGAACCTGATAGGTAGCGCCGCCTACACGGCGAGCCTTAACCTCAAGAACCGGCATAACGTTTTCCATAGCTGCGTCAAAAACCTCCAACGGCTCCTTACCGGTCTTTTCGGCAATAATCTCAAAAGCATCGTAAACGATTTTCTGAGCTACGCCCTTTTTACCGTCAAGCATAACGCTGTTGATAAGGCGTGTGACACGTTTTGAATTGTAAAGTGGATCGGGCAAAACATCACGTTTTGCGATCTGGCCTCTTCTTGGCACAGCACTTCCCTCCTTCATATTGATGATATCATAGGTACTCGGTGACAAAACCCGTGGTGTCAAGGCGAGGCGTATACTATATATAATATAACACCAATAGCTTTGACTTTTGATGATAGATTCTGTCTTGAATTTAAAGCTTCAAATTACTTTGCAGCTTTCTTCGGCCTCTTTGCGCCGTACTTTGAACGACTCTGCATTCTGCCTGTTACACCCTGTGTATCAAGCGTACCGCGGATAATGTGGTAACGGACACCGGGCAAATCCTTAACACGGCCGCCTCTTATAAGAACAACGCTGTGTTCCTGAAGGTTGTGACCGACGCCGGGGATGTATGCAGAAACCTCAATGCCGTTTGTCAGACGAACTCTGGCAAGCTTACGAAGCGCAGAATTAGGCTTTTTGGGCGTATCTGTCTTAACAACAGTGCAAACGCCTCTCTTCTGAGGGGAGTTTTTGTCTGTCATGATATTTTTCTTTGAGTTAAAACCCTTACCCAAAGCCGGAGCCTTTGACTTCTTTTCAACGGTCTGTCTGCCGTTGCGTACAAGCTGATTAAAGGTTGGCAAGTCCAATTTCCTCCTTTTCTTAAAAATTATGTGAACGGGAAAGCCCGTAAACACCGAAAATGCGGGTACGCATACCCACGCAAGCTAAGATTTTAACATTAAAAACCCCGGCTTGTCAAGTATTTTTTTATTACGGGTAACGGATATTTTTCAACCCGTTACCCTGATTTTAAATATTAAACTGCTTCGTAGCTGTCAACAGGCTCAATTTCAACGTCACTGTAGCACTCCATACCGGTTCCCGAAGGAAGAAGCTTACCGATAATAACGTTTTCCTTAAGTCCGAGCAACGGATCCTTCTTACCCTTGGAAGCAGCGTCGGTAAGAACTCTTGTCGTCTCCTGGAAGGAAGCGGCGGACAGGAACGAATCGGTTGCAAGAGAAGCCTTTGTGATACCGAGAAGTACGGGAGAAACAGTCGGATAAACAACCGCTTCGCCGTTCTTTTCAAGCTCTTCAAGTCTTTTAATTTCCCTGTCGTATTCCTGCTTTTCAATTGTTGCGCCGGGAAGGAAGTCACTCGTTCCCTCTTCAACAACCCTGAGCTTTCTCATCATCTGGCGGACAATGACCTCAATGTGCTTATCGTTGATATCAACGCCCTGGAGACGGTAAACTCTCTGTACCTCACGGATAAGATAATTTCTCACAGCGTCAACGCCGAGAACCGCAAGAACATCGTGCGGGCTGAGTGAACCTTCGGTTATAAGTCCGCCCTTTTCGATTTTCTGACCCTCTGTAACTCGAAGTCTTGAACCGTAAGGAATGAGATAGCTCTTTTCGTCGCCGTCGTCGGATGTAACAACAACGTGCTCACTGTTCTTAATCATACGAATCGAAACAGTACCGGCGATTTCGGAGATAATTGCAAGCACCTTCGGCTTTCTTGCCTCGAACAGCTCTTCAACTCTGGGAAGACCCTGGGTAATATCTGCTGAAGATGTAACACCGCCCGTATGGAACGTTCTCATCGTAAGCTGCGTACCGGGTTCACCGATGGACTGAGCTGCGATAATGCCGACTGCCTCACCTACCGTTACGGGCTGGCTTGTAGCAAGGTTTGCGCCGTAGCACTTGATACATACGCCGTGCTCCGATTTACACGTCAGAAGTGAACGGATAGTAACCTTTGTAATGCCTGCGTCAACAATGCGCTGCGCATCCTCTTCGGTCATCATTCTGTCGTTTGACATAATGACCTCGCCAGTCTTTTCGTCAACGATAGGATCAAGCAGGAATCTGCCGACAAGTCTTTCAGACAGCGGCTCTATCATTTCCTTGCCGTCCGTAATATCGTAAATTTCAATGCCTTCCTTACAGCCGCAGTCTTCCTCACGGATGATAACATCCTGGGAAACGTCAACAAGACGACGGGTCAGATAACCCGAGTCAGCCGTACGAAGAGCCGTATCTGCAAGTCCCTTACGCGCACCACGCGAAGAAATGAAGTACTCAAGAACGTTAAGTCCTTCACGGTAGTTAGCGCGGATGGGAACCTCAATTGTCTTACCTGCCGTATTTGCGATAAGTCCGCGCATACCTGCAAGCTGTCTTAACTGGCTTTCCGAACCACGGGCGCCCGAATCAACCATCATATAAATCGGGTTGTCGTGGTCAAGGTTTTTGGTAAGCTCTGCGGAAACCTTGTTTGTGCATTCCTCCCAGACCTTGATAACGGCTCTTGAACGCTCGTTATCGCTGATAAGACCGAAATTGTACTCGTTTGTGATTTCGTCGATTTTCTCTTCTGCCAAAGCAAGAAGCTCTTTCTTCTGCGGAGGAATTGTAGCATCGCAAACGGCAACGGTGATACCGCTTCTGGTGGAATATCTGTAGCCCTGCGCCTTGATTTCGTCAAGAACTCTTGAAGCTACGGCAGTTCCGTGAACCTTGATGCAGCGGTCAACGATTTTACCGAGCATCTTTTTATTGACAAGGAATTCAACCTCAAGCTTAAAGGCGTTTTCGGGGTCGCTTCTGTCAACAAAGCCGAGGTCCTGCGGAATGGGATTGTTGAAAATAACTCTGCCGAGCGTTGTGTCAACAAGCTTTGTAACCTTTTCGCCGTTAATTTCCTTTGTCATTCTTATTTTAATTTTTGAGTGAAGTCCGATATAGCCTTCATCGTAAGCCATTGTCGCTTCGTTTACGTCGCGGAAAACCTTGCCCTCGCCCGGCTCGCCGTCACGCATAAGCGTAAGGTAATATGAACCGAGTACCATATCCTGGGTAGGAACGGTTACGGGCTTTCCGTCTGCAGGCTTAAGAAGGTTGTTAGCAGCAAGCATAAGGAAACGCGCCTCTGCCTGAGCCTCCGCGGAAAGCGGAACGTGAACAGCCATCTGGTCGCCGTCGAAGTCGGCGTTGAACGCAGTACAGGACAGCGGATGAAGCTTAATTGCCCTGCCTTCAACAAGTACCGGCTCAAAAGCCTGAATACCGAGTCTGTGAAGCGTGGGAGCACGGTTAAGCATTACGGGGTGGTCCTTGATAACTACCTCAAGCGCGTCCCAGACCTCTGTCTTTGAGCGCTCAACCATCTTTCTGGCTGATTTGATATTGTTTGCAACGTGAGTTTCAACAAGTCTCTTCATTACGAAGGGCTTGAACAGCTCAAGCGCCATTTCCTTAGGCAGACCGCACTGATACATCTTAAGCTCGGGACCTACAACGATAACCGAACGGCCCGAATAGTCAACACGCTTACCTAAAAGGTTCTGTCTGAAACGTCCCTGCTTACCCTTAAGCATATCAGAAAGGGATTTAAGAGCGCGGTTATTGGGACCTGTAACAGCCCTGCCGCGTCTGCCGTTATCGATAAGAGCGTCAACGGCTTCCTGAAGCATTCTCTTCTCATTGCGGACGATAATCTGCGGAGCGCCCTGCTCAAGGAGCTTTGCAAGACGGTTATTTCTGTTGATAACGCGTCTGTAAAGGTCGTTAAGGTCACTTGTGGCAAATCTTCCGCCGTCAAGCTGAACCATAGGACGGATATCCGGAGGAATTACCGGAACAACGTCAAGAATCATCCATTCGGGACGGTTGCCGCTGACTCTGAACGCCTCAACAACCTCAAGTCTTTTAAGCAGTCTTGCTCTCTTCTGGCCGTTTGCGTCCTTGAGTTCTTCGCGAAGCGATTCCGAAAGAGCTTCAACATCGATTTCGGAAAGAAGCTCCTTAATAGCCTCTGCGCCCATCTCGGCTCTGAAATCCTCGTCATATCTCTCACGCATATCCATATACTCTTTTTCGGTGAGTATCTGCATCTTTGTAAGCTCGGTATCAACACCGGGATCGATAACGATATATCTTGAGAAATACAGTACCTTCTCCAAATCCTTCGGAGAGATGTCAAGCATAAGTCCCATTCTTGAGGGAATGCCCTTGAAATACCATATATGAGATACGGGAGCGGCAAGCTCAATATGACCCATTCTTTCACGTCTGACCTTAGCCTTGGTGATTTCAACGCCGCAGCGCTCGCAGATCTGACCCTTGTAACGGATTCTCTTATATTTGCCGCAGTGGCACTCCCAGTCCTTTGTAGGTCCGAAAACCTTTTCGCAGAAAAGTCCTTCCCTTTCAGGCTTGAGAGTACGGTAATTTATTGTTTCGGGCTTTGTTACCTCGCCGTAAGACCAAGCTCTGATCTGGTCGGGGGAAGCAATACCGATTTTAATTGAATCAAAAGTAATATTTTCCATTGTCAGTTGCCCTTCTTCCTTAATAATTTGATAAAAGCTGATTATTCTTCGTCTGAATAGTAATCGTCGTCATCCTGTGAATAATCATCTTCGTAACCGCCTTCACCGTCGGGTGCGTAGTCGTCCGCATCCTCGCCGTCTGCAACGAAGCCGTCATCAAGGCTTGCGTCGTTGATGGTCTGGAATGCTTCCGCGTCTACGGGCTGAAGGTTACCGATTTCATCATCAAAGTTCTGACGAAGGTCAATTTCATTGTCATCCTTATCAAGTACCCTGACGTCAAGGCCAAGTGACTGCATTTCCTTGATAAGAACCTTGAATGACTCGGGTACGCCGGGTTTCGGAACGTTAAGTCCCTTAACGATGGATTCGTAAGTCTTTACACGGCCGACTACATCGTCCGACTTAACCGTCAGGATTTCCTGAAGAGTATAAGCCGCGCCGTAAGCCTCAAGAGCCCAAACCTCCATCTCACCGAAACGCTGGCCGCCGAACTGGGCTTTACCGCCGAGGGGCTGCTGGGTAACGAGTGAGTACGGACCTGTCGAACGGGCGTGAATCTTATCGTCAACAAGGTGTAACAGCTTAAGGAAGTACATAACGCCGACTGTTACGGGGTTATCGAACTTTCTGCCGGTACGTCCGTCGGTAAGAATTGACTTACCGTCTTCTCTGTAGCCTGCTTCCTTAAGAGCCTGTCTGATATCCTCCTCATGAGCGCCGTCAAATACAGGGGTTGCTATCTTCTGACCGAGCTTTCTGTAAGCAAAGCCGAGGTGAACCTCAAGCACCTGACCGATATTCATTCGCGACGGAACGCCGAGGGGGTTAAGAACTATATCAAGAGGAGTACCGTCATCAAGGAAAGGCATATCTTCGGGAGGAAGAATCCTTGAAACGACGCCCTTGTTACCGTGACGACCTGCCATCTTATCGCCGACGTTAAGATTTCTCTTCTGGGCGATGTAGCAGCGTACAACCTTGTTTACGCCGGGGTTTAATTCGTCACTGTTTTCTCTTGTGAATACCTCAACATTAACTACGATACCGTATTCGCCGTGAGGAACGCGAAGCGAGGTGTCACGAACCTCTCTCGCCTTCTCGCCGAAGATAGCGCGAAGCAGTCTTTCCTCCGCTGTCAGTTCCGTTTCGCCCTTAGGCGTAACCTTACCGACAAGAATGTCGCCCGAGTGAACCTCGGCGCCGATGCGGATGATACCGTTTTCGTCAAGGTCTGCAAGGTTTTCTTCACCGACGTTGGGAATATCTCTTGTGATTTCCTCCGGTCCGAGCTTTGTATCCCTTGCTTCAATGTCATATTCTTCAATATGAATTGATGTATAAGTGTCATTTCTGACAAGGTTTTCGTTAATGAGAACGGCGTCCTCGTAGTTATAACCTTCCCAGGTCATAAAGCCGATAAGAGCATTCTTACCGAGTGAGATTTCACCGTTGCTTGTTGCAGGGCCGTCTGCTATAACATCGCCTGCCTTAATCTTCTGACCCTTTGAAACGATAGGTCTCTGGTTGATGCAGGTGCCCTGGTTGGAACGCATATATTTGATAAGCTCGTAGGTTTCAATTTCCTTCTTGGCAATTTCAACCTCAATTTTATCAGCGCTTACGCTCTTTACAACGCCGTCATGCTTCGCAAGGACGACAACGCCCGAGTCGACCGCAGCCTTGTATTCCATACCCGTACCGACTATCGGAGACTCCGTTTTAAGAAGCGGAACTGCCTGACGCTGCATGTTTGAACCCATCAGGGCGCGGTTTGCGTCGTCGTTTTCAAGGAAGGGAATCATAGCCGTTGCTACCGAAACCATCATCTTGGGCGAAACGTCCATATAGTCAGCCTTGCTGTTGTCGATTTCAAGGAAGCCGTCACGGTGACGGGCATTTACCTTTTTACGCATAAATCTGCCGTTTTCGTCAAGAGGCTCGTTAGCCTGGGCAACGATGAATTCATCCTCGACGTCGGCTGTCATATAGTCAACCTCATCAAGCACTACGCCTGTTTCCTTATCGATTCTGCGGAACGGCGCTTCAATGAAGCCATACTTATTTATTCTTGCAAAGGTTGCAAGGTAAGAGATAAGTCCGATGTTAGGACCTTCAGGAGTCTCAATGGGACACATACGTCCGTAGTGAGAATAGTGAACGTCACGAACCTCGAAGCCTGCGCGGTCACGCGAAAGACCGCCGGGGCCGAGTGCGGAAAGTCTTCTCTTATGAGTAAGCTCTGCAAGGGGGTTTGTCTGGTCCATGAACTGGGACAGCGGTGAAGAACCGAAGAACTCCTTGATAGCCGCCATAACAGGTCTTGCGTTTATAAGAGCGGCAGGAGTTTTATCCGCATCCTGCGCCTGAAGAGTCATTCTCTCCTTGACCATTCTTTCCATTCTTGAGAAGCCGATGCGAACCTGATTCTGAAGAAGCTCGCCGACCTGACGGATACGTCTGTTGCTCAGGTGGTCGATGTCATCCGTAACGCCGACGCCCGAAGCGATGCCGTTCATATAGTTAATGGAAGCGAGAATATCGTCAACAATGATGTGCTTCGGAATAAGGTCGTCACATCTTGTTTTAAGCTCCTCATAAAGCGCGTTTTTGTCGTCGCCGCACTTTTCAAGGATTTCCGAAAGGACGGAGAAACGTACCTTTTCGTTAATGCTGATTTCTTCAAGCTCTTCCTCGGTAAAGGGAACGTATTCGCCGATATCAACCATACCGCTTGAAACTACCTTTACCTTTATTCCCTCTTTTTCAACAACAATTGAGTTGATGCCTGACTGCTCAATTGCGTATGCAAGCTCTCTTGTAATTGTGTCGCCCTCGTCTGCGAGAACCTCACCCGTAAGGGGAGCAACAACAGGCTCGGTTGCCTTTGTTCCTGCAATTCTTGCGCTAAGGCAAAGCTTTTTATTGTACTTATATCTGCCGACACGGGAAATGTCATATCTGTGGGGGTCAAAGAGAAGACCGTCAAGATAACTCTGGGCAGTTTCAAGTGTCGGAGGCTCGCCGGGACGAAGCTTCTTATAAACCTCGATAAGCGCCTGCTCAACATTGATGGTTGTATCCTTTTCAAGGGTTGCCTTGATTCTGTCGTCATTGCCGAAGAATTCAAGAATTTCACCGTTTGAAGAAAGTCCGAGCGCTCTTACAAAGGTTGTTATTAAAATTTTCTTGTTTTTATCAATACGGACGTAAGCTAAATCGTTAAGGTCTGTTTCGTATTCAAGCCAAGCGCCTCTGTTGGGGATAACGGTTGCCGAATACAGTTCTTTACCCGTCTTGTCGTGCGTCATATCAAAATAAACGCCGGGTGAACGCACGAGCTGTGAAATAATAACACGCTCTGCGCCGTTGATTACGAAGGTACCGCTTTCGGTCATGAGCGGGAAATCGCCCATATAAACTTCGCTCTCTTTAATCTCGCCTGTCTCCTTATTGAGAAGGCGTGCAGTAACCCTTAAGGGAGCCGCGTAAGTAGCGTCACGCTCCTTACACTCCTTAACGGTATACTTCGGCTTTTCGTCCATTCTGTAGTCGATGAACTCAAGCACAAGATTACCCGTGTAGTCGGTAATCTCCGCAATGTCTCTGAACACCTCGTGAAGACCCTTTTCAATGAAATCCTGATAGGACTTCTTCTGAATCTCAATGAGGTTAGGCATCTTCATTACCTCATTGATTTTTGAGAAGGTCATACGAGTGTTTGAACCAAGCTGGATAGGTTTAACATTTACCATAGCTGATCACTCTCCGTCCGTAGATTTGTAATATTCATAAACCCATACATATATAATATAGGGGTAAAATGACTAAAAAACAGGTAAATATGCGCGCCGTTTTAGAGCAAAAAGGAGAAATTCAACACCCCAAAAAATGGCAAAAGCGCATATTGCTCCATTATTATAGGTTATACAAGTATAGTACCGTTCTTAAAAAAAGTCAAGAATTATTTTTAAGGAATAAATAATTATTTTTCGCGCGTTTTCATTGACAAAAATGTATCTATTTGTTATTATACTTAAGCGGCGCGGAGAGTTGTCCGAGTGGTCGAAGGTGCAGCACTCGAAATGCTGTGTTCCCAAAAGGAACCTAGGGTTCGAATCCCTAACTCTCCGTAAAAAGATAAAGAGTCACGAAAGTGGCTCTTTTTCTTTTTTATGTAAATATAAGGGATTCGAACCCCGAGGGGGTCCGAGCGTAAAGAAAACAGTCCGGCGGACTGTTTTTAGCGAGGAGTTGCGAAGGGTGCAAGCCCGAGCAACGGAGATTTGCAACGCAAATCTTCATCCCTAACTCTCCGTATAAAAAGAAAAGTCCTCTTTTGAGGGCTTTTCTTTTTTTCGGGACAGGTGACCCGTCCCCTACGAAAGCATTTGAATTTGTAGGGGCGGATAATATCCGCCCGTTAATTTACATCTGACTTTGACGGGCGGATAATATCCGCCCCTACGGGTTTGCCCTGACGGGCAAATTGTCGCTGTCGGCGACAACGGGATGTCGAGGTTACGGCTTCGCCATTACCCTTTTGTCCGCTTTGCGGACATTTCCCCTATCAGGGGAATCTCACCGTCCCCCTACGAAAAAATTTTATCGTTCCGAAGGAACACTTCACGCGTTTTCTTGAAAACGTACTTCACGTTGTTTTATAACAACACTTCACAAATTCGCAAGAATTTATTTCACGGGCGGTAATAAACGCCCCTACGGGCAACGGGACGGGGAACCCGTCCCCTACGGATTATAATTTTTCGCAGAAGTCTTTGATTTTGGTTTCGTTTTCATCTGACGGCTTGTCCTTCGGGTCAATTAAAATGAGTTCGCCATCAAATTCACTTACGCCTAAAAACGCTTTTAACTTTTCAATTGCCTTTTCACCGCCGCTGCCGCTCATACAGGTAAATGCGGAAAATTTCTTACCTTCAAGCGAAGCTCGGTTATCCTCAATAAAAGTTCTTATCGGAGGGGCAAAGGTTGAAGCCCATACCGGGAAGCCGAAAATAATACGGTCATACTCCCCTGCTTCAAATGTATACGGCAAAAGCGCAGGCTTTTCACCCATTACGGCGCTTTTTCCTCCCCAGAAGAATTTTTTTAAGCCCTTGCCGGGATAGGTTTTCTGCGGCTTAAGTTCAATTAAATCTGCAGATGTTGTTTCTGCGATTTTTTCGGCAGTCGCTCTGACATTTCCGCTCATTGAATAAAAAACTATTGCTGTTTTCATATTAATCTCCATTCTGCCGCAAAGCGTCAGCACAAATAGGGACGAAAG
>CAKZZS010000064.1 GCA_937884975.1 uncultured Clostridia bacterium
TGATTTTCAAACCCGTAGGGGCGGCTATCAGCCGCCCGTAAAGTCAGATGTAAATCAAACGGGCGGATAATATCCGCCCCTACGATGAAATGTAAATTCAAATGTATTCGTAGGGGACGGGTCACCCGTCCCGAAATAATTTCCCGTCCTTATTTACTTCCTAAAACACGCCTTTTCTTTTTATCAATTTTAAGAATACTATGTATACGACCGAGCTTAAACCCCATGTAATCGGATAAATCCAGCAGGTCATCAGTATATTGTGATAAATCTGACCTATCGTCAGGAAAACGCCGACCCTGACGGCGCACCAGCATATAAGCATAACAATAACGGGCGCTACAGGCTTTCCGAGTCCTCTTAAAATTGCGCTTGTAACGTTCGAGAAGCCTAAAAGAAAATAGAACAGCGAGCATATCTGCGCCCGAAGTACTCCGAAATAAACCACATCCGGGTCGGAGTTGAATGCTTTAATAAGATACGGCGCGAGTACAAAAGTCAGTACTCCAATTGCTTCAATTGAGACTATTGTGCAAAACAGTCCGAAACGGATACCTTTTCTTATTCTTTCCTTTTTCTGCGCGCCGAGATTCTGGGAAATAAACGTGGTCATCGCCATGGAAAACGAAATGACGGGTAGGAATGCAAAGCCTTCGATTTTTGCGTATGCGCCGATTCCGGCAACCGCGTCTCCACCGAAGGAATTGACGTATGACTGAATAAGAATATTCGCAAGGTCAATAATAGAGCCTTGAATAGCCGTCGGGAAGCCGTAACGGATAATTTCCTTAAGCGTGTTCTTTTCAAAGCGGATTTTTGAGATGTGGATATGTATTGCTTCGTCCTCTTTTCTCAAACGCCTGAAGGACAAAAACATACTTAAGAACTGTGAAATAATCGTTGCAAGAGCCGCGCCCTCGACTCCCATACCGAAAACGGCAATGAAAACAATATCGAGCACGACGTTTGTCATCGAGCTTATTATAAGGTAAGCCAGGGGATGAAACGAGTCTCCGCTTGCCTGAAGAATACCGACAAAGGTGTTATACATTATAAGCCCCGTGCAGCCTAAAAAGTAAACCCGAAGATAGCTTTCGGCTTCGGGATAGACCTCTTCGGGAGTACCCATTGCCCTTAAAAGAAAGGGCGAGCCGAAAACGCCGAGAAATGTTATGAGCGCGGAAAAGAATAACCCCATTGCAACCGCGTTATGAACCGCAACCGAGGTTCTTTCTTTATTGCCTGCGCCGATTTCTCTTGCAATAATAACTCCTGCTCCCATGGAAAAGCCAAAGAAAAAACCGATGACAAGAAAGGTGAGCGTTCCCGTCGAGCTGACCGCGGCGAGCGCGCTTTTGCTTATGAAATTGCCGACTATTAAAGAATCAACAGTGTTATAAAGCTGCTGAAAAAGCTGACCGATAAAAATCGGTATTGCAAAAAGAATAATCTTCTTTTTTATATCGCCCTCGGTCAATAGGTTGTCACGGTTTTTTAATAAATTCATAAATAATAATCCTGCTTTTCCACATCAAAAATCCCCTTGAAAGAATAAGGGGATTTTTTAATTACTGATTTTCTTTTTTACCTATATTTATAATTCTTACAATTACTGGGGAAAGAACCATGTTTACGAGGAGCTCAAACAGGAAATTGAAGCCGACAAAGCCGATAATCATAAACTTTCCGACTGATTCAAAGCCTGCGTCAACGCCCCACTGTCTGACTGTCG
The DNA here is from genome assembly GCA_937884975.1 of uncultured Clostridia bacterium. GTDB lineage: Bacteria > Bacillota > Clostridia > Oscillospirales > Acutalibacteraceae > Fimenecus. The sequence goes on from CAKZZS010000064.1 coordinate 1,733, forward strand.
GTAAAAAGAATAAAACGCAGCCGAGAAGGAATATTCCCGTATTGACGACAGGTGCCGTAATTGCCGCGCAGACAGTGCCGACATACTTGTTTTTCTTCTCAATAAGCCTGTAAACAAGTCCTGCAAAAGTGCCGCAGAGAGTACCTTTAACAAGTACCGTAAGAACTGTGCCCACGGCGTTTACCGTAAAGAATGCGGTAGCGTCACCCGAAAGAAGAACTATTACGCCGAATACAAAGCCCAGCCAAGCGCCTGCTCCGACTCCTAAAAGCGCCGCGCCGACAACTATCGGGATAAGCACCAGTGAAATGGAGAACGGACCGAACTTGATGAAGCTGCCCAAAAACTGAAGCACAATGACAATTGCCGTAAGCACGCCGAGCATAACTACCTTTTTTGTGTTGTTTTTCATTTTTTACTCCTTGCTGCTGTTCCAAGGGTAATGAATTACCCTTTCGGATACAACGCGTTATATTTGAATTCAGGCGATATTCTTATTGAATATAACCCGTAATCCATCAAGAATTAAGTTTTCGTCAAGCAGAATATCCGCCTTGCAGTTAGATATAATCGGCTTTGAAAGTCCGCCCGTTGCGACAACCGTGCTTACCTTACCGTATTCATCGGTAAATCTTTCAAGCATTCCGTCAACGAGTGAAGCAAAGCCGAAAACTATGCCCGAGCGCATACTTTCGCTTGTGTTAAGGCTTATCGCCTTATCAGGAGCCGTAAGGCTTACAGTGGGAAGCTGTGAGCATTCGTTTGAAAGCGCGTCAACCGAAATCCTTATTCCCGGAGCTATCATTCCGCCCACAAATTCCTTTTTCTCACTTACTATATACATTTTTGTAGCCGTGCCGAGGTCAACGACTATGGCAGGCAGGGGATATTTCTCAACTGCGCCGACAGCGCCTGCGATTAAGTCCGCGCCGATTTCGCCTGCGTTGTGTGTTGCAACATTTAGTCCTGTTTTTATGCCGGGGCCTATAATCATAGGTTCGCACGCCGTAACGTCAAAGACCGCTTTTTTTATGATAAAGGTCAGTTCCGGTACAACCGAGCTGATAATCGCGCCCTCAAAAGAAAAGTTCTTTATATAAAGCTTTAATATGTCAAGCAGCTCAATTGCGTACTGGTTTTCCGTGCGCAGTCTGTCCGTTTTCATTCTTGCGGTAAAAACAAGCTCGTTTTTATCAAACGCGCCGATAGTTATATTGGAATTTCCTATATCAAGTGCCAGAAGCATAAAAACACCCCTTTCAAATCACTTTATTATATGATAAAATAGTCATATAATCAAGTATTATTTACTGTGGGGATTAAAAATGATTTGTAACGTCTGTCCGAGAATGTGCTCGGTTGAAAGGGGAAAACATCTTCCTGCAAACGGCTTTTGTAAAATGCCTTACGAGCCGTTTATCGCCCGTGCGGCTTTACATAAGTGGGAGGAGCCTTGTATCAGCGGCGTAAACGGGTCGGGAACGATTTTCTTTTCGGGCTGTTCTCTTCGTTGCGTTTTCTGCCAGAACGAGATGATAAGCCGTACTCCTTTTGGCAGACAGGTTGATAAAAACGGCTTTATCGAAATAATGAAAACGCTTGAAAATATGGGAGCGCACAATATTAACCTTGTTAATCCGACGCATTTTATTCCCTTTATTAAAGAAGCGCTGACCGAATATAAGCCGAGCGTTCCCGTGGTTTTTAATTCCGGCGGATATGAAAGGGTTGAAAGCCTTAAAACCCTTGAGGGACTTATTGACGTTTACCTGCCCGATTTAAAATATGTCAGTACCGTTCTGTCAAAAAAATACTCTCACGCAGAGAATTATTTTTCCTTTGCGAGTCAGGCTGTTCTTGAAATGCGACGTCAGACAGGGGAGTGCGTTTTTGACGAAAACGGAATTATAAAAAAGGGACTTATTATCCGTCATCTTGTCTTACCGGGTAATATTTCGGATTCGTTTAAGGTTATTGACTTTGTGGCGGATAATCTTCCCAAAGACACCTGTATGAGCCTTATGAGTCAGTACACGCCGATGAAAAAGAATGAAAAAATGCCCGAGCTTAACCGCAGACTCACCACCTTCGAATATGAAAAGGTGCTTGAGTACTTTAAGAGAAGGGGACTTGAAAACGCGTATATTCAGCAAATAAATTCCTCTCAAAAGCAATATATCCCCGATTTTTCCGATTTTGGTATTTGATTTTCGTTGAAATTGTGCTATACTGTAAAAAAATAATAAAAAAAAGGAGTTTTTATTATGGAAGAGAAGAAGGGCTTAATTAAAGAGTTCAAAGAGTTCATTATGCGCGGTAACGTTATGGACCTTGCAGTCGGCGTTATTATAGGCGGCGCTTTCGGCGCAATAGTAACGGGACTTGTTGACAATATCATTCAGCCGCTTATAAATTCCATCGGCGGCGCAGGCGTTGCAGGCGTTATTAAGCTTCCGTGGGTTGACTATTCCGCAGTTGACGAGGAAACAGCAGCTACTCTTGTTATTAACTACGGCGCATTCATAAGCGCAATTATCAACTTCCTTATTATCGCTCTTGTTATTTTCCTTATGGTTAAGGCAATAAACAAGGCTTCCTCTCTCGGCAAGAAGAAGGAAGAAGAGGTTGAAGAAGAGCCGACAACAAAGGTTTGCCCGTTCTGTAAGAGCGAAATTGCTATTGACGCAACACGTTGTCCTCACTGCACCTCCGAAATTGACGAGGAAACGGAAGAATAATTATGAAAATCGGTTTTATAGGCTGCGGCAATATGGCGTCCGCCATCATCCGCGGCGCGGTTGAAAGCAAAAGCTTTCTCCCGTCCGATATCGTATGTTACGATGTCGATACGACTAAATCCGAATTACTTAAAAACAGTCTGGGTATTTGCAAGGCAGATACCCTTTCTGTTCTTATTGACGAAAGCGACGCTCTTGTGCTTGCGGTAAAGCCGAATATTTTCCCCGTCCTTATTCCCGAAATCAGGGAACAGGTAAAGGAAAAAACGCCGCTTGTCATTTCAATTGCGGCAGGCAAGACAATTGAGTATATTACGGATTTATTCGGTTTCTCCGTTTCGGCGGTTCGCGTTATGCCGAACCTTAACGCAGAGGCTTTTGAAGCTATAAGCGCTTACTGTCCGAGTGAAAATGTGACTTCTTCACAAATTGAAACGGTTGAAAGGCTTTTGAATTCTTTTGGACAGTGCATTTGTCTTGAGGAAGAGTATTTTTCGATTTTTTCGGTTGTCGGAGGGTGCGCTCCTGCATACAGCTTCCTTTTTATTTCGGCTCTGGTCGAGGGCGCAAAGAAATACGGACTGCCCGAGGAGCTTGCGTTGAAGGTGGCGTCTCAGACGGTTCTCGGCAGTGCAAAAATGCTCCAACGCGAGGGGGCTGACCCCGAAGAACTGATAAGGCGTGTATGTTCGCCCGGCGGCACAACAATTGAGGGAATAAACTCGCTTCGTGAGGACAACCTTGTTGATACCGTTATAAAGGCGATGAAGGCGTCCTACGACAAGGATAAAAGAATGTAATTAAAAGTGTCCGCAAGGACACTTTTTTTATTGATATTTTTTTGAGTTGTGGTACAATAAAGAGGTAAATAAATCTTGGAGGAAAAATATGCAGTTTTATACCTTAACCGAAAAGAAATATATAAGGGATTTGAAATGTGAAGCAGCTGTTTATACCCATAATAAAACGGGCGCAAGAGTTGTAACGCTTCCCGTTGATGACAATAACAGGTCAATTGCCATAGCGTTTTCAACTCCGTCCGAAAACAGCAAGGGAATGGCTCATATAATTGAGCATTCGGTGCTTTGCGGAAGTGAAAAATATCCGCTTAAAGACCCGTTTGTGCAGCTGATGAAGGGCTCAATGTACTCTTTTCTCAACGCCCTTACCGCAAGCGACTTTACCGTTTATCCCGTTGCGAGCACCAATGAAAAGGACTTTAAAAACCTTGCCGACGTCTACCTTGACGCGGTCTTTAATCCTCTTCTTCCGAATAAAAAGGAAATCTTTTTGCAGGAGGGAAAGCACTATCTGCTCGATGAAGAAAACAAGCAGGCAACCGCCTTTAACGGCGTAGTCTACAATGAAATGCGCGGCGTTGCTTCCTCGGTTGATTATTACATTGAAAGAGGAATAAACGAAACGCTTTTCGAAAACACGCCCTATGAATACGAGTCGGGCGGAGATCCGCTTGCAATTGCGGACCTGACCTTTGATGAACTTCGCGACTTTTATCTTCGTCACTACACCGCTTCGAACGCAATTATTTTCCTTTACGGAAACCTTGACTATGAACAGATGCTGTCCTACATTTCGGAAGGTTATCTTGATAAATATGACAGGACCGAAAGGTATTCTATCGGTGAAATGCCGCTTGAAAACAAAACAAAGGAAAAGACTCTTGACTATCCTGCCGATGAAACGGATATGGAAAAGGGCTTTTATTTCACTTTCAATTTTGCCCTTCATATTGACAATTCTCCGCTCAATTCACTGACTCTTCGAATACTTGAAAGAATACTTTCCTCCTCCCAGGGCGCTTTTATTAAAAACGAGCTTATCAAAAAGGGGATAGGCGAAGATTTTTATTCCTTTGTTGACGAGTCGTCAAAGGTACCTATGTTCAACTTTACGGCGGCGCGTTGCCTCGAAAACGACGCGGATGAAATCAGAAATACAATTATGTCCGTTCTCAAAGACCTGTGCGAAAACGGCATTGAAAAGGAAAAGCTTCGCTCGTCGTTGAGAAACCTTGAATTTCACGAAAGGGAAAATGCCGACGGCTGGCTTCCCAAGGGAGTGGAATACGGCTTCCAGATGCTCCCGAGATTCCTTTACGGTAAGGATAACGCGCTTGAGATGCTTGAGTTTTTTGACGCCATTGACGAGCTCAAAAAGCTTATTGAAACCGATTATTTCGAAAAATTTATAAAGGAAAACTTTGTGGAAAACAGGCATTTTTCCTTTGTCACGCTTCGTCCCGACAGCGATTATTCCGCAAAGGTTGACAAAATTCTTAACGAAAAATGTAAGGAAAACGCTTCGAAGTATTCGTTTGAGGAATTAAAGAGCGACCTTGAACTGCTGGATAATTACAGACAGTCCGAGGACAGCAGGGAAATGACCGAAAAAATACCTATTCTTGAAAGAAGCGATCTTTCACCCGAAAGCGAGTATAAGCAGTCGGAGATTATTGAGCTTGATAACGGTGAACTGATTTTCCAGAATCAGCGGACAAATTCCATAGCGTATTTTGATTTCCTTTTTGATTTGAGATATCTAACCGAAGAGGAGAGAAAGTACTACAGAATTTTTACCGGTATTTTCGGCGTTATGAATACTGCTGAACACAGTTATTCCGAGCTGTCGGATATTTGTGACAGCTATCTCGGCTCTCTGAGTCATACTCTGCTTATCTGCGACGCCTCAAAGTCAGACGGAGAGGTTGTACCGTATCTTGACTGGCATACCCGTTTCCTTTATGAAAATACAGATATGGCGTTTAAAATCAATAAAGAAATTTTGCTTGAAACCGATTATTCGGATACCTCAAGAATCCTTGATTTATTAAAGCAGATGAAATCCGGCTTTATGCGTGAGCTTACAGAAGCTACCCACGTTGCCGCAAAGCAGATAGGACTTTCGGCATTTTCAAAGAACTATGCCTATGAAAATACATTTGCGGGCTATGACTTCTATAAATTCCTTTGCTACATTATTGACAACTTTGAAACCGAAAAGCAAAGGGTAGTTGATATGATGAACGCCATCAACAAAAAGCTGCTTGACAAAAGGTGTTGGAAATTTGCCTTCGTCGGCGAGGAAGAGTATCTTCAAACGGCTGAAAAATTCCTTTCTGATTTTATTTCGCTTCTTGACGGCGAGTGCAAAACAGAGCTTCTCAATACCGTACCTCTTAATGAAAAGCAGAATACGGCTTTGTATACGCCGGGTCAGGTTCAGTTCAATGCGCTTTGCGGAATGCTTCCCGTCAAGGCGGATGAATACAGGGGAAATATTCTCGTTCTTTCACAGCTTCTCAATACCGATTATCTCTGGCATAATATAAGGGTACTCGGCGGCGCATACGGCTGCTTTGCCTCGTTTGGCTATACGGGTGAGGTCTGTTTCGTTTCATACCGTGACCCGCGTCTAAAAGAAACTCTTGACTGCTTTAAGAAAACGGTTGAATATATTGATAATCTGAAGATGGATGAAAGACAGGTGCGCCAGTTTGTCATCGGCGCTTTAAGCAAGCTTCAGAAGCCGAAAATGCCTTATGTCAAGGGCTTTTCCGAGATAGTCAATGAGCTTTCGGGCATTTCAATTGAGCGCGTGGTTGAAGTGAGAAAGCAGTTAATTGACACTACTTTAGAGGATATCAAAAACATTTCTTCTTTTATTGAAAAGTGGCTTGAAACAGCTGAATGTACGGTAATCGGAAATGAGCAGAAGATAAAGGAAAATTCATCTGATTTTAACAGCGTTTCGGCTTTGCTTTAATGAGGTGAAAAAATGAAAAAGATTATTATAAGAATTATTCTTGCGCTGATTTGTCTTGTAGTTGTAATCGGTCTTGTTATCGGAGGGCTTATGTTTGCTTACTATCCTCACTATAAGAAAATGAAACACCCCGTAACCTTTACTTCAACCGTTACCGACAGTGACGAAATAACGGTTATGAGCAGTAATATGCGTTGCCTTAATCCCGGGGATAAGCTTAAAAGAAGCTGGTATTATCGCGCCGACCTGATAGTTAATAATATCGAAAAGTATCAGCCGTCAATTATCGGTTTTCAGGAGGCGACAAAAAGCCAGTATGAATATATGACCGACTGCCTTGTCGGCTTTGACTCGGTAATAGAATTTCGTGACAATACTCCCATTGCCGAGGGCTGTCCCGTTTTCTACAGGAGCGATATGTATACCCTTGTCGACAAAGGCTCTTTCTGGCTTTCTCAGACCCCGGAGGTAATGAGCAAGGACTGGGATTCCGCCTGCTACAGGATATGCAGCTACGTCATTCTTGAAGAAAAAGAGACAAATAAACAGTTTGTTGTTTTCAATACGCATCTTGACCACGTCAGCGATGAAGCGCGCATTAAGGGAATCGGCGTTGTGCTCGATAAAATCAAGCAGTTCGGCTCGCTTCCGAGTATAATTATGGGCGATTTCAATGCGGACGAAAGCTCCGTTACATACGAAAACGTAACAAAGGACTTTCTTGACGCAAAATATCAGACGGAAAATACAATGTCGGGGTGCACATATCAGGCGTTCGGCGAGCAGCTTGACAATGAGAATATTGACTACTTTATGATTTCAAAGACGGGTATTACCGTAAATGAATACAAGGTTGTAACCGACACCTATGACGGAGTTTATCCGTCCGATCATTTCCCGATTCTCCTTAAGTTTACGCTTGACGCAGGTGAAAGTAATGCCAAATAAGACTAACTGCGAGGAATGCGCGAACTATTATTATGACGAAGAAGCAGACTGCTACTGCTGTGATATCGACCTTGACGAGGACGAAATGCAGCGCTTTTTGACCTATTCAAATTATGCCTGCCCGTATTTCAACCGCTATGACGAATACGGCATTGTCAGAAAACAGAACTGAATTATAAAAAGTTGACAAAACAGAATAAATGGTTATAATAAAAGTAGGATAAATTTATCCTACTTTTATTTTTGGAGATGATAAAATGAAGATAGATACAAATACTATGTTCTCAATGACGCAGGCAAATCAAAATTTTTCTGCTGTTGCAAGAAGCGTTGATAAAAACGGCGAAGCAGTTGTGCTGAAAAATAACAGACCTAAATATCTCGTTGTTGACATTGATAACGGGGATTTTATACTTGACCTTACAGAAGATGAAAGAATTGATATTGTAGCAAAAAGAATTCTGGAAAAATATCTTCCTGCGTTTAAGGAGTTGGCAAAATGATTAAATTCAGTAAGGAAAAAGTTTTGCTGTTACACCAGCTAATGGCCCAAGCAACGGGCGGTGATGTCGGGGTTCGCGACGAAGCGTTGCTCGAATCGGCTATTGAAAATGTTTACGCAACATTTGACGGGAAAGAGTTGTACCAGACAAAAGAGGAAAAAGCCGCAAGACTTGGGTTTTCACTTATTTCAAATCACGCATTTGTTGACGGCAATAAAAGAATAGGAATGTATATTATGCTTTCGTTTCTTGAGCTTAACGGGATTAAGATTGAAGCTGAAAACGATGAGGTTTTTTCGCTCGGTTTGGCTGTGGCTGACGGCTCGGCAAAATATGACGAAATTCTTAAATGGATAAAAGAGCATAGAAAATAAGCAACAATACGCTCAAAATCTTGACATATAAAGGTTTTGAGCGTATAATTTATTGGAATTTTTTAAAGAAAAGGATTTCTATTTATGGAATGGACAGGTCTTAATGAATTAAGAGAAAAATATCTCTCATTTTTTGAAAGCAAGGGGCATTTAAGACTGCCGAGCTTTTCGCTCATACCGCAGAACGACAAAAGCCTTTTGCTTATAAATTCCGGAATGGCGCCGATGAAAAAATATTTCACGGGTGAAATCACTCCTCCGAGGAAAAGGGTTACCACCTGCCAGAAATGTATACGCACTCCCGATATTGAGAGCGTCGGCAAAACGGCGCGCCACGGCACCTATTTTGAAATGCTCGGCAACTTCTCCTTCGGCGACTATTTCAAGAGCGAGGCTATCTCTTGGGCATGGGAGTTTTTGACAAAGGTTCTCGAGATACCTGCAGACCGCCTTTGGATAACCGTATATGAGAGCGACGACGAGGCAGAAGAGATTTGGGAAAACAGTATCGGTATTCCCCACGACAGGATAATCCGTCTGGGTAAGGAGGATAACTTCTGGGAACACGGCTCCGGACCGTGCGGACCGTGCTCGGAGATTCATTTTGACCGCGGTGAAAGCTACGGGCCCTTTGAGAGCTTTGAGCAGGCGAGCGACTGCGACCGCGTTATTGAAATATGGAACCTCGTATTCAGCCAGTTTGACAATGACGGCGAGGGAAACTACTCGGAGTTAAAGAATAAAAATATTGACACGGGAATGGGACTTGAAAGACTTGCCTGTGTAATGCAGAACGTTGATAATATCTTTGAGGTCGATACAGTCCAGAACATTATGAAACACATAATGAGAATCGCAAACGTCGAGTATCATAAAGACCCTCAAAAGGACGTTTCCCTTCGCGTTATTACCGACCATATCAGAAGCACAACTATGATGATAGGCGACGGCGTTATGCCTTCAAATGAGGGCAGAGGATATGTTCTTCGCCGTTTGCTTCGCCGCGCTGCGCGTCACGGCAGACTTCTCGGTATAAACGAAACATTTTTGTCGGATGTTGCCGAAACAGTTATAAACGAAAACAAGTCTGCATATCCGAACCTTGTTGAAAAGCACGATTTTATAATAAACGTTATTAAGGCTGAAGAGGAATCCTTTGCAAAAACAATTGACACGGGACTTGCCATTTTCAACCAGATGATTTCTTCTCTTGAAGGCAACCGCCTTTCGGGTGAGGATGCGTTCAAGCTTTCCGACACCTACGGCTTCCCGATAGACCTTACAAAAGAACTGCTTGAGGAAAAGGGACTTACGGTTGATGAAGAAAGGTTCAGTGAGCTTGTAAAGGAACAGAAGCTTCGCGCAAGAGCCGCTCATAAGGGCGCAGGCGCCGAAGCGTGGGAAGGCTCGTCAAATGCTACAAACGGAATTGAAAAGACGGACTTTGTCGGCTATGAAAAAATGACCGCCGAAGCGGTTGTTAAGGCTGTTATTGTTGACGGGGAAAGAAAGGACTTTGCTTCTTCAGATGAAAGCATCACGCTTGTTCTTGACACTACGCCTTTCTATGCGGAAAGCGGCGGACAGGTCGGAGATATCGGTAAAATCATAGGCGACGGCTTTGTCTTTGAGGTTGAAAATACAACCAAAACTCATGACGGAGTTATTCTCCACCACGGCGAAATAATTGAAGGTGAGTCGGTTAAGGTCGGCGACAGCGTTAAGGCGGAGGTTGACTTGAACACAAGAAAAGCCACAATGAGAAGCCATACTGCAGCTCATCTTCTTCAGGCGGCTTTGAGAAAGGTGCTCGGCTCTCACGTTGAGCAGGCAGGTCAGCTTGTAAACTCAAACGAAACACGCTTTGACTTTACTCATTTCTCTGCTCTTACAACCGAAGAAATCAACAAAGTCGAAAATGAGGTCAACTCCGTTATTCTTGAAGCTGTTCCCGTTGAGACTATGGAAATGCCTATTGACGAGGCAAAAAAGATGGGTGCTATGGCGCTTTTCGGAGAAAAGTACGGCGATATAGTAAGAGTTGTTAAGGCAGGCGATTTTTCAACCGAGCTTTGCGGCGGTACTCACGTCAAAAATACGGGAAATATCGGACTTTTCAAAATTCTTTCCGAGTCATCCGTTGCTTCCGGAGTCAGAAGAATTGTTGCCGTTACGGGCTTTAACGTAATGGATTATATCAATAAAAACAACGCTCTTATTGCCGAAACCTGTGAAAAGCTTAAGGTCACAAATACTTCAGACCTCGCGGTCAAGTCAGCGGCAGTGGCTGCGGAATTAAAGGAAAAGGAAAAGGAAATTGAAAGGCTCAACGCCGAAATCAATTCCCAAAAGGCAAAAAATCTTGAACCCAAGGACCTCGGAAGGGTTCAGCTTATAACTGACGGAAATATTCCTTCAACAACAGACATTGGCTCACTGGCTGAATCAATTTGCAGCGAGTATCCAAACGGAGTTGTTGTTTTAGCCTCTGTAAATACCGAAAAGAGCACTGTAACCTTTGTTTCCGCCTGTGGTGAAGAGGCAATTGCCGCCGGAGCTAAAGCAGGGGACGTTGTTCGTCAGGTTGCCCGGATAGCCGGAGGAAACGGCGGCGGAAAGCCGAGCTTTGCGAGGGCAGGCGGCAAGGACATTTCAAAGGTTGACGAGGCTATTGCAAAATGCGAAGAAATCGTTAAATCGATGATTAAATAAGGAGTTAGTATGGACTGTTTATTCTGTAAGATAATTGACGGCGAAATCCCTTCCTCAAAGGTATATGAGGACGAGCTTTGCTTTGCTTTCAACGACATAAATCCCCAGAGCGAAAGGCATATACTTGTCGTTCCGAAGGAGCATATCTGCTGCGCAAATAAAATTGACGAAACAAATTCTCACCTTGTTGCGCATATCTTTGAGGTTATCCCGAAGATAGCAAAGCAGGAGGGCTTTGAGAGCTACCGTGTAATCAATAACTGCGGTGAAAAAGCAGGTCAGAGCGTTATGCATCTTCATTTCCATATTTTAAGCGGTGACAATTTAAGCGAAAGACTCGTCTGATGAAACGAACCTTTCTGACTGTCGGACTGTCAGCGCTGTTTTCACTTTCCTTAATAGGAATCCTTGATTTAAAAGCGGTAAAGGTGATTTTTATAATCGCCTTTATCGCTTTATTTGTTTTTATTTCTGTTAAAAAAACAAGGCTTGACGGAACGTTGCCGATAATCTTTGTTACGGTTTGCTGTTGTTGTCTGCTTTTTACTGCATTTGACAGAAGCGTTCAAAGAAAAACTGCGTTTTTGAAAGACAATATGACGCTTCACCGTATTACGGGTGAGGTTATTTCCTTGCCGACTTACAGCTACGGCAGGGTATACTACACCGTAAAAACTCAAACGGTTGACGGCGTTAAAAATTGCCAAAAAATAAGGCTTTCCTTAAAAAGAACCATTGAAGCTTCGCCTTATGACAGAGTAGAAGGAGATGTAAGACTGTATAAGCTTGGCTCTGATACGGACGAAATAGAAAAATACTACCGCTCAAAGGGGCTGTATCTCGGCGGTACTCTTGACAGTAATAAAAGCTTTAAAATTACAAAACGCACGTCCTTTCATCCGATGTATTATGTTCTTACGGCAAAGAAGGCTTTATCGGACAGCATTATTAAAAATATTCCGAATGAATGCGGCGCGCTTCTTACGGGACTGCTTCTCGGCGACAAAAGTCTGATAAGCAGTGAAACACTTGAAGATTTTATTGATATCGGCTCATATCATCTTCTTGCCGTTTCGGGACTTCATATTTCCGTCTGGGCAGGGTTCGTATATTCTCTTCTTAATGTTTTTCACTTAAGAAAAAAGCTTGTATTCATTCTATCAATTGCATTTATTCTTTTCTTTATGGCTCTTACGGGTTTTAATCCTCCCGTATTAAGGGCTGGGATACTTATGATATTTGTCTTTCTCGGCAACCTGTCGGGGAAGGAGGCGGACAGCCTTAATTCCATTGGCTTTGCCGTTACCTTAATGCTTTTAATAAATCCTTATGCCGCTTATTCCGAAAGCCTTTGGTTAAGCGTTTTTGCTTCCTTCGGAATTATTCTTTTATCGGATAAAATTTATCTGTCTTTAAAAAGGCGTGAATTTGAAAACCGAGCTGCCGAGTTCATTTGTTCCTTTGTTCTTCAAAGCCTTGCAGTAAGTATCGGCGTAACCGTTTTTACCTTTCCGCTTACTGTTTTATTCTTTGACCGTGTTTCTCTTGTCACGCCTTTTTCGAACCTTGTTTTAATCGAAATATCCTCTCTTGCAATGCTCTTTACGGGCTTTGCGGCTTTGCTTTACGTTTTTCGGCTCGGCTTTATTTCTTATCCGCTTTTTTACGCTTCGTCGCTTCTTTCAAAAATAATTCTTCGGTTTTCCCATTGGCTTTCCTCCTTTGAAAGAATATGGGTGAGCACAAGCGACTTGCCCGTAAAAATTCTGGCGGTTGCCTTGCCGACTGCGGTAATAACAATTTATATTCTTAAAAAGAAAAATGCTTCTCAAAAAGACTTTTCATATACCTTAAAATGTGATACAATAAACAATAATGAAAAATAAATCTTCGGAGGTGAAACGGTATGGATGAACAGGGCTTGAAGCAGCAGTTAAAGGATAATACCCTGTCCGGGGCATATCTGTTTCACGGCGAAGAGGATTACCTTAAGGAGCTGTATGTCGGCAGAGTTCTTAAACGGTGTGTAAATCCCGGCTTTGAGGGCTTTAATCTTCATAAATATGACGGCGAAAGCGCCGAAATGGATGAGTTTATTGACGCCGCGCAAATGCTCCCTATGATGAGCGACAGGGTTGTTGTGCTTGTCAGGGACTTTGATTTAACCGCACTTTCAAGTGAGCAAAGCGACCAATTCAAATCGTTTCTTGAGGACGTTCCCGAAAGCACGGTTATTGTTTTCTGGCTTGACGCAATAAAGTTTAATCCCAAAAAGGATAAGAAATGGAAAAAAATCGTCTCCCTTTTTGAAAAGAACGGCGCTGTGGTGGAGTTCGGCAAAAAGGATAAAAACTACCTTTCAAAATTCGTAATGGGAATTGCAGGAAGAAACGGAAAAAATATTTCCCTTTCTGACGCGTACTATCTGATAGATACCGTCGGCGATGACCTCAATGTGCTTGAAAACGAAACGAATAAGCTTTGCGCCTATTGTGAAAACGGCGTAATTGACAAAACGGCAATAAACGCAGTCTGCGTAAGGACAGTTACGGTAAAGGCGTTTGAACTGACAAAGGCTGTTTCTTCAAATAACCTTAACCGCGCGTTTGAAATTCTTAATGTATTCTTTGAACAGAGAATGGAACCGACGGTAATTCTCAGCGAAATAATTACCGCTTATGTAGATATGTACCGCGCAAAGGTTTCTCTCGCGTCGGGCGAAAACAGCGAGGCTCTCTCTTCCGATTTCAATTACGGAAACGCTTCCTTCAGACTGAAAAACGGCGCTTCCTTCGCTTCCAAAATATCCGTTGAACAGCTTCGGGAGTGCCTTGACGAGCTTGACAGGGCGGATATGAAAATAAAATCCACGGCAGGGGACAACAGGCTTGCAATTGAGCAGCTGCTTGTTTCACTTGCAGTTATTTCGAACAGGTAAAAAAATGATTAAAATAAACCAGGCGGTTATCGTCGAGGGCAGGTATGACAGGAAAAAGGTTGAAAACATACTTGACACTCTGATTATTGAAACGGACGGCTTTGCCGTTTTTAAAAATAAGGAAAAGCAGGCGCTCATACGCCGTCTTGCCGAAACAAGGGGAATTGTAGTTCTTACCGACAGCGACACGGCAGGCTTTAAAATACGTTCCTTTCTTGGCTCAATTGTGCCTCAGGATAAGGTAATTCACGCATATATTCCCGACGTCCTCGGTAAAGAGCACCGTAAGGAAAAGCCCTCAAAGGAAAACAAAATCGGCGTTGAGGGAATGACAAAGGAAATTATTCTTCAGGCGCTTGACCGCGCAGGCGTGACCTGCACGCAAAGCGAAACAAGTCAAAGAAAGCCCGTCACCAAAATCGATTTGTACGAGGACGGGATAACGGGTTCAAAAAACAGTAAGTCAAAAAAGGCGTTGCTTTTAAAAAAGCTTGATTTGCCCGAAAGACTTTCAACAAATTCTCTCTTAAAGCTCATAAATACGTTTATGACGTACGAGGAATATAAACAGGTAATAAGCGAAATTTAAAAACAAAAATAAAAATCGGGTAGCAGTCAGAACTGTTACCCGATTTTTTACTGTTCGTCGTGAGCGAGAACCTCGTTCTCCCTGAACAGCAGTGAAATGCACCAGATACCTGCGAGAGCGACCAATGTGTAAATAATTCTGCTGATTATCGCTCCCTGCCCGCCGAAGAGCCAACCGACTATGTCAAATCTGAAAAGTCCGATGGAACCCCAGTTAAGAGCACCTATAATCACAAGTATCAGAGAAATTCTGTCAAGCATTTTTTTCACTCCTTGTGTTTGCGTTCACAAGGGTATTATTGCCCGAAAAAATTATGTTATACGTTTTTTTAATTTAAGCCTGCGGCTTTTCGTAATTCTTCAATTTTGTCCGTCTTTTCCCAGGTAAAGTCGGCATCCTCTCTGCCCATATGACCGTAGGATGCGGTCTTTTTATAAATCGGACGTCTTAAATCCAATTTATCAATAATTGCCGCCGGACGAAGGTCAAAGACCTCGGTTACGATTTTTGAAAGCGTGTCATCGGAAATTACGCCCGTGCCGAAGGTGTCAACCATTACCGAAACGGGTCTTGCAACGCCAATTGCATACGCTAACTGGATTTCGCATTTGTCCGCAAGAGAAGCCGCGACAATATTTTTCGCAACGTATCTTGCTGCGTAAGCTGCCGAACGGTCAACCTTGGTCGGATCCTTGCCCGAAAAGGCGCCGCCGCCGTGACGCGAGTATCCGCCGTAGGTGTCAACAATAATCTTTCTTCCCGTAAGTCCGCTGTCGCCTGCAGGACCACCGACAACAAATCTTCCCGTGGGATTAACATAAATTACCGTATCATCATCCATAAGCGAGTCGGGGATAATAGGTCTGATTACGTTTTCGACAATATCTTTTCTGATTTTGTCGAGTGAAACGTCCGGGCTGTGCTGTGAAGAAATGACAATTGTATCAATTCTTACGGGGTTATTGTTTTCGTCATATTCAACCGTGACCTGACTTTTTCCGTCAGCGCGAAGATAGGGGAGAGTGCCGTCCTTTCTGACGTCCGTAAGTCTTTTTGCAAGTCTGTGCGCGAGTGAAATAGGCAGCGGCATAAGCTCCTTTGTTTCGTTACACGCAAAGCCGAACATCATTCCCTGGTCTCCTGCGCCGTTGAGGTTGTATTCGTCATCCTCGCCCTCTTTTATTTCGTATGACTTATCAACGCCAAGAGCAATGTCAGGCGACTGTCTGTCGATGAGCGTCATAACCCTGCACGTATTTCCGTTAAAGAGCTTTTCGTCATCGTCATAACCGATTTCACAAATAGTTTCTCTCGCAATTTTTTCAATATTGATTTCGGCGGTTGTGGAAATTTCACCCATAACAAGAACCTGACCTGTTGTGCAGGCGGTTTCACACGCAACCCTGCCGTATTTGTCCTGACTGAGAATTGCGTCAAGGACTGAATCTGAAATCATATCGCATATTTTATCTGGATGTCCCTCCGTAACGGATTCGGATGTAAAAAGATGTCTTGCCATTTTTATTCCTCTTTTTTTAAATAATCAAAAAATAAAGCACCCTTTTAAGGTGCTTAAAACACCTTATCTTTCGGCAAAAGCCGCAGGATTTAGCACCTTGCAAAAATGCAGGTTGCCGCGGTATCAAAGGGCCTGTCCCTACGCCACTCTTTATAAGGAAAGGTAATTTAATTTTTTGTCGAATATATGATACTACCCGTTTATGTTTTTGTCAATACTGTATCAGTCTTTTTTACCCTTGAGAATAGGGGAAAGAGGCTTGTAAATAAGAATACAGAATATCACGTCAAGCATTCCCTTGACAAAGGTAAAGGGAAGATTAAAGATGAGAAGCGCCTGAAAAATGCTTTTTGTAGAGGGGAGTATTGCCTGATACATTCCAAGTACCGCAGGCTCCGGGAAATTGAGAATTGAATAATACATCGGATAAATTAAAAAGTAGTTAAGCGGAATTGAAACGCCTGCCATTACAAGCGCGCCGCATATTCCTGCAATAACGGCGGTCTTTTTTGTCTTTTTGTACTTATAAATCATTCCTGCCGTAAATGCAAAGGACGCTCCGAGAATGAAATTTGACAGTTCGCCGACAAACTGCGAGCCGCTCGCAGGGAGATGAATAATATTTTTAATAAGCGCAATTATCACGCCTGCTAGAGGACCGTAAGCAAAGGCTCCAATAATTTCGGGAAGGTCGGAAAAATCCAGCTTAATAAAGCTCGGGATAATCGGAATGGGAATTTCGATATACTGAAGCACAACCGCAACCGCTATAAGCAGTCCGCAGCCTGTGATGACCTTTGTTCTTTTAATTGAGTTTTTTTCTTTCTTCATAAAAAATTCTCCTTTTCTTTCGGGAAAAGAAAAGCCCTGATGAATTAACATCAGGGCGTAAGTATGAAAAGAATATATCTGATTCTCTCATCCGGACTTATGATAAAAATCAATTACCGTCGGTTTCGGAATTTCACCGAATCAACCCGTCTGGGCTCGCAGACTTTGGGCAAAGCAAACCGAGTCAAAACACGGTTAAAAATGACTCATTTGCCTTATCTTTTCGTTAAAAATACTCGGAATACAACAAGTATTCCTGTGTTTTTCGCCTCAATCTAAGCCAAAGCAGTTCATTTTTAACTGCGAAGCACCAAAAACTCTTGGAGTGAAGATGAAATTTGGTGGCTTGAGATTGAAGCAAGGCTGACGCCTTGAAAAATCGAAAACGCCAAATTTCGCTTTAATACAGAGTTTTTGGCGGTTTGGATTCGATTTGATTTGCCCTTACTGCCGGTGAGGAGTTGCACCTCGCCCCGAATACAGTTTTATTGTGTTTTGGTTTTCAAACCAATAACATTATATGACACAAGTTTAACCTTGTCAATAAGTTACTTTTTTGTAACCAGGTATTATTTGGTGTACTTTTCAATAAAGGTCTTGACTGCCGGCCAGTAAATCTCCGGATGATAACAGCAGCTTCTTGCGTGGATAGCGTCCGGAATTGAAAGCTTTTCTTTTTCTGTCGGACAGGCGTCATAAACCTCGTCAAGCATATGATAGGGAACGAAATCGTCCTCTTCGCCGTGGATGAAAAGCATTGGAGTCTTGCTCTTCTTAAGCTGTTCAATACACGAAGCGTCCTTGAAATCGTATTTGCTGCGAAGCTTTGTAACCATATCAACGCTGTAAAGAAGCATTGATTTCGGAACCTTTGTGACGTTCTTAATCTGATATTCAAAAATATCCCAAACCGATGTGTAGCCGCAGTCCTCAATAGCGCACTTGACGTTATCGGGAAGCTCCTCACCGCAGGTCATCATAACCGTGGCTGCGCCCATTGAAACGCCGTGAAGTACGATTTTACAGTTCGGATATTCGTTTACAAGGTACTTAACCCATTCAACGATATTAAGTCTGTCGTCCCAGCCCATTGTGACCTTATCGTTTTCACTGTCAGCGTGACCGTTAAGGCTCGGCATAAGTACGTTATAATCAAACTCGCCGTTGAAGTATTTTGCATACATACCCATAAACATAGGCGCCGACGTATAACCGTGGATACATATTACCCAAGTGTCGGTAGGCTTCTTTGCGGAAAGAATGTCCGCATAAAGGTTTTCGCCCGACGGGGAGGTGATGGTTACCTTTTCCTTATCGTGCTCGTTAAACCAGTCGATACCCTCCTTGAAAATGGGGAGCTCATCGTAAGTATCGCCTGCAACCTTGTCGTAAATCTTCTGCCTGAATGCGCCCTCAAGACCCTTTCTCTTAAGGTTTATGTCATAAAAGAGATTTGCCGCAAGAGCATAAACCGCAGCGCCCGTAGCGGCGCTGATAACAATTGCTTTAACAGGGGTTGGAAAATGCTTGCCGTTGTTATTGGTGTTCTTCATATTTTTCACTCCTTTTTTAATGCTTTAATTATACACCGATTAAAAATCATAGTCAATAAATTTATGTTTATTATATAACAATACTAATAAGAAAAATGTTGCTTTTGGGTTGTTTTTAGTCAATATATTTGATATAATATCAAAAGACCTTATTGAAAGGGGTATTCGTTATGGATAACGTAAAGGTATTCAGGGGCTCTTTGTTCGGCGGCTTTAATAAGCAGGACGTAATGAGTTATATTGAACAGCTGCAGAATGAAATGGCTGATGTAAAAAATCAGTTCAAGGAGCTTGAAGAGGAATTTGAAAAACAGAAAAGTGAGCTTGAAAGAATTCCTGCCCTTGAAGAGGAAATTAAGAATAAAAAGGAATTAGAACAGCAGAATGAGGAGCTTTTGCGTCAGGTTGAGGCATTTCAGGCTGACTCTCAGCGCGCCAATGACGAATACGAAAAGGTAAAGGCTGCCGAGGCTCAGCTCGGCGCGGCTTTTGTTGACGCAAGGAGATATTCCGACGAAATCGTTACAGCCGCAAAGGACAGAGCTGCCGACGTTTCAAAGCAGGCGAGCGACGATATAGCTTTAAAGGCGGAGCGCATAAGACAGGTTGCTTCCGACGCCGAAAAGGTAACTGCCGAAATGCGTCAGAAAATGGAAGCGCTTACAAAGAGCATTTCCGATCTTTCGGGTAAAATGAGCGCTGTTGCCGTAAATCTTGTCAAGACCGAGGCGCCCGTCGATTTCAAGCCCAGAGTCGATTTTGACGTATTAAAGGAAATGGGCTTTGAGAAAACCGACGACGTAACGAATGTTGAAACGGATGAAGAAACCGGACTTACCTTTGTTTCGTATGAGCCGAATACAAATTTTAACGATGATCTTAACTTTAAACCCGACGAGGCGGAAGGCTTTTAAATGGACTTTGAAAATTTAGTTGAATTACGCAAAAAAATAATTGAAAAGGATTTTTCATCTCTGAACAATATGCAAAAAGAAGCGGTCTTTAATACAGAAGGACCGCTTTTAATTCTTGCGGGCGCAGGCAGCGGAAAAACAACCGTAATTGTAAATCGTATCGCCTCGCTTTTAAAGTACGGCAGGGCGTATAATTCGGATTATTTTGAGCGCACTCCGCAGCCCGGGGACGAAGAGCTTCTGCGCGCCTATCTTGACGGCGAAAAAGAAGTTTATGACGATATAAAGGATTTGCTTAAGGTCGGCGCTCCCCAGCCGTGGCAGATACTTGCAATAACTTTTACAAATAAAGCGGCGGATGAGCTTAAGGAGAGGATTTCCCTCGTTGTGCCCGATGGAGCAGGGGAGATTACCGCCTGCACCTTCCATTCGGCTTGCGTGCGGTTTTTAAGGCGTTTCGGCGAGAGCCTGGGGTACACCTCTCATTTTACAATTTACGATACCGACGACTCGAAAAGAGTTATTAAAAGGTGCCTTGAAAAGCTTAATATCAATGAAAAGATTTTTCAGCCCAAGGCGGTGCAAAGCGCAATTTCTTCCGCAAAGAACAAAAGCATTTCTCCCGATGAAATGGCTCAAAGCCTCGGGAATAATCCGCTTGACAAAACCCTTGCCGAGCTTTACAGGGAATATCAGAAAGAGCTTATTTCAAGTGACGCTATGGACTTTGACGACCTGCTTCTTAATGCGGTAAGGCTGCTTGAAACAAACGAGGACGCGAGAAACTATTATCAGAACCGTTACCGCTATGTTATGGTTGACGAGTATCAGGACACGAATATCGTCCAGTATCAGCTGACGCATCTTCTTGCAGGAAAATATAAAAACCTCTGCGTTGTGGGCGATGATGACCAGAGCATTTATGCTTTTCGCGGCGCAACAATTGAAAACATCCTAAAGTTTGAGGACAATTACCCGAACGCGAAGGTTATAAGGCTTGAACAGAATTACCGTTCAACGGGAAATATTCTTTCGGCGGCTAATGAGGTAATTAAAAACAACAGCGCCAGAAAGGGAAAGAATCTCTGGACCGATAAGGGTGACGGAGAAAAAATCACCGTTAAAAACGTCTATGACGAATATGCCGAAGCGGATTACATTGTCGAAACGGTATTAAATAACGTTGCAAAGGGTATGAAATGGTCGGACCACGCCGTACTATACAGGATGAATTCGCAGTCAAATACCATTGAGCGCGCATTTTTACGCCAGAGTATTCCGTATAAGCTTATCGGTACTAAATTCTATGAACGAAAAGAAGTTAAGGATATTCTTGCCTACCTTGCCGTAACAGCTAATCCCAATGACGCCGTAAGACTTAACAGGATTATAAATGTTCCCAAAAGGGGAATAGGCGATACGACAATGAGTAACGTCTCTTCTATTGCCGACGCTATCGGCGTGTCGCAGTTTGAAATAATGAAAACCGCCGACGAATACGCGCCGATAAAACGCGCCGCCGAAAAGTTAAAGGCGTTCGCGGCTATGATAGAGGACTTTCAGCAGTTCAGCGAGGAAAACGAGCTTGAAGCTCTTTTCACTTATATTGTTGATAAGGTCGGCTATAAGGCGCATCTTGAGCTTGACAAGGTTACATACGAGGACAGGCTTCAGAACATACTTGAATTACAGTCGAATCTTGCAAGGTATTCCGAAGAAAATCCCGAGGGGGACCTTACGGGTTATCTCGAAGAGGTCGCCTTGTATACGGATCTTGACACTTTATCAGAAGACAGCGACGCGGTTGTGCTTATGACGCTTCATTCCGCAAAGGGACTTGAGTTTCCCGTGGTGTTTATATCGGGAGTTGAGGAGGGAATTTTCCCGTCCGCAATGTCCACTTATTCCACTGCCGAGCTTGAGGAGGAAAGGCGTCTTTGCTACGTCGGGATTACAAGGGCAAAGAATAAGCTTCACCTTATTTATACAAAGACAAGAATGCTTTTCGGCTCAACGACCTATTCCCGTCCGTCAAGATTTATTGACGAAATTCCCGATGAATACACCGAGGGCAAGCGTGAAAAAACGCCGATTGACTTCGCTTATAAACGGAACGTTTCAAATTATTCAAAGTCCGATAATAAAGAAAAAGCCGCAGCGGCAAGAGGTTTTTCAATTGCTTCAACAAAAAGCGGCTCGACCGCTGAGCTTGAAAACTACAGCGTCGGCGACACCGTAAGACATAAGGTTTTCGGCGTGGGAATGATTACAAAAATTACGCCTATGGGTAATGACGCGCTTCTTGAAATCGCGTTTGAAACCGTCGGCACAAAGAAGCTTATGAGCCGTATGGCAAAGCTTGAAAGAGTTTAAGGAGTTGATAATATGCCTGCATTCGCAACGCATTACATTTTTCTTGAGGAATTAAAGGACGAAATAGAAAAGGGAACCGGCTTTACGCTTGACTACAAGGTAGCAGGAGTCGGCGCGCAGGGACCCGATATTTTTATTTTCCACAGGCTCTGGCCGCCCGTAGGCATTCACAAGGCGCTTTTCGGCGTTGCTTCAAAGCTTCATCGCGGTAAGCCTGCCGAGCTTTTTGAAGCCTTTGCAGAGTATCTTAAGCAGAGCGAAAATCCCCACGTTGCGCGCTCATTTATTTACGGCTTTATTCTCCATTACGCGCTCGACAGAAATTGCCATCCGTTCGTTTATTCCTATCAGGATATGATAACCGATACAAATAAACATATCCATCCGCTTGCGGCGCATAATCAGGTTGAGCACGCGGTTGACACTTATCTTTTGAGTCACCGAAAGGGAGTCTATCCGCCGAGCCTTTTTAAACCCGAGGACACCTTTACGTCCGACGAAAAGGAAATTGACGAAATTGCCCGTGTTATGGTTTATACAGTAAAAAAATGCCACGGAAAGGATATTGAGTTTTCCGAAGCAAGACGTGCGGTTACCGATACGGCAAATATTCAGAAAATGCTTTCCGATAAAAAGGTCAGGGCGGTAAAAATTGCAAAGGCGGTTGAAACTCCGTTAGGACCTGTTGTCCGCTATTTTAAGCCGTCCGCATCCATTAAGCCGACTAACCTGCTTTTATGTGACAGGTACGCAAACAGATGGCACCATGAATGGGTTTCGCCTTATTCAAAAGAGAAAAGCACCGAAAGCTTTGAGGACCTTTTTGAAAAATCGAAAAGTGACGCAATTGAGCTGATAAAAGGCTTTGACGAAATAGTTGACGGAAAAAAGAACGGCTTCGAGGTAACGAAAAACATTTCGTTCCTTACGGGCCTTGAGGTTGTTGACTGAAAAAGAATAAACCAAAAGAAAAACGGCACGCCGAATGGCGTGCCGTTAGTTGGTATATAAAATTATTTAACAAGTTCCTTAACTTTAGCTGCCTTACCAACTCTGTCACGAAGATAATAGAGCTTGCTTCTGCGAACCTTACCTTCACGAACTGTTTCAACCTTTGCTACGTTGGGGGAGTTTACGGGGAAAACCCTTTCAACGCCTACACCGTAGGATACGCGGCGAACTGTGAATGTTTCCGAAACACCGCTGCCTTTTTTAGCGATAACAGTGCCTTCAAACATCTGGATTCTTTCTCTTTCGCCCTCGCGAATCTTAACAGAAACGCGAACTGTGCTGCCGATTTTGATTTCGGGCTTGTCTTCTTTAACCATGCCCTCAGTCATAAGCTTTAATGCGTCCATTTTGAACCTCCAATTTTTTTTAAGCGTTCATGAAAATCACTAAGGATACAGAGGACCGCCCGCTTTAATGTTGCCATTAACTGCCGTTTGCGGAAGAGCAAACGCACAAAACGCTTAAATATATTATCACATACATAATAAAAATGCAAGCATTTTTTTAATTTATCTGAATTCTTTTGAGTCAGCGGTGAGAAGCCGCTTCTTTTTTATTCTTATAAGGTCGGGCTTTGAGAGGGAATCTCTTTGGAGCCTTTCGAAAAGAACGGACGGATTAAGGTTTTTACTGTTTCCTGCCGAAAGGGTGATTAAAAGCCTTATTTCGCCATCTTCTCTTTTTATTTCAAAGCATTTTATAAAATCCTTTAAATTGACCTCAACGTCAATTTTTCTTCCCTTTTGCTTTGCCTTTTTTGTCGTGATAAGCTCGTCGGAATTTAACAAAAGGGTTATTTCGTCAAAGAACACGTCCGCGTCGGTTATTTCGTCAAATTCAAAAACAGCCTCATATTCCGCAAACGCTATGTCGTTACACTTCATAAAGGAAGAAGAAACGTCCGTTATTTCAATTCCCTGCGGCAGAGTTTCATTGAGTCTTTGTTTAATCTGTTCGTTTGTAATATCGCCAACAACTCGGATATCAAAGCTTTCGCAGTAGCTTTCAATACCCAAAGACAGCGGCAGAGCAAAAGTCAAAAACGGGTGCGGATTAAAGCCTTCCGTGTACCAGAGCGGAATTTGCGCTCTGGTCAGCGCTCTTGAAACCGTCCTCATTAAGTCGAGGTGGGAAATGTATTTTGCAGTGTCGGTTTTGTTGAAGTAAATTCTAATTTCTTGCATCGCATTTACCTCCCCAAAGACTGTCGGCGCCGCAGCCCGAGCAACCCTCACGGCAGTTGCGTGTGGTCAGGCTTTTCTTTGACTTTTCGTTTTCTTTCATTAAAAAGCTCTTTTTAATTCCGTAATCGAACATATCCCAAGGCAGGATTTCGTCGTATTCACGCCGTCTGTTTGCATAAAACGCAGGGTCGATACCGCATTCCTTAAAGGTTTCAAGCCACTTTTCAAGACTGAAAAATTCGTCCCAGCTGTCAAATCGGCATCCCTTTCTGAAAAGCGCTTCAAGAAGAGCCGAAAGCTTTCTGTCGCCGCGCGCGAGCACTGCCTCCATAAAGCTCATATTTGCTTCGTGGAGTGAAGCGGAAATTTTTCTTGACTTAATGCTCTGCTTTAAATGCTCCTGCTTTGTTTTGAGCATTTCCATTGTATCCTGCGGTTCCCACTGGAAAGGTGTGAAGGGCTTCGGCACAAAGGAAGCTACGCTTATATTAACTGAAACGCTTTTTCCCTTTTGCCTGTTAGGATTACTGTAAAAAGCGTCAACAACCTTTTGAGAAAGGTCTGCAATGCCTTCGACGTCCTCTAAAGTTTCCGTGGGAAGTCCGAGCATAAAATAGAGCTTTACTGCCGTCCAGCCGCCGTCAAATGCCTTTACGGAGGTTGAAAGCACGGATTCCTCGGTGACGTTTTTATTTATCGCGTCGCGCAGCCTTTGCGTGCCTGCTTCAGCCGCAAATGTAAGACCGCTTCGCCTTACCTGTTGAATCTGTTGCATAAGCTCGTCGGAGAAATTATCAACCCGAAGACTCGGCAAGGCGACATTGATTTTTTGAGGCAATGCCCATTCGAATATTTCAGGCAGTAATTCTTCAAGATGGCTGTAATCGCTTGTACTTAACGAAGCAAGCGAGATTTCGTCATATCCGCTCGTTTGACAAAGCTTTTTGCACTGCTCGTTTACCGTGTCGGCGGTTTTTTCTCTTATCGGTCTGTAAATGAAGCCTGCCTGACAGAAGCGGCAGCCTCTTATACAACCTCTGAACAGTTCGCCCGTAACCCTGTCAAAAACCACCTCGATTGACGGGACAACAAATTTATCGGGATAGTACGCCTTGTCCAGATCGGGCACAACGCGTTTTTTTATCGTCTTTTTAGCCTCGGGAACAAGGGGAGTAACGCTTTTAATTGTTCCGTCGGCATTGTAGTCAATATCGTAAAACGCAGGCACATAAACGCCCTCAAGCTTCGCCGCGTCACGCAAAAATTCTTCTTTCGTCGAGCCTTTTTTCTTATGATAAATAAGTAAATCCGCAAGCTCGAGTGTAACCTCCTCGCCGTCGCCTAATGAAAAAACATCTATAAAATCCGCAACGGGTTCGGGGTTGCAGGCGCACGGACCGCCGGCGACTACAATGGGAGTAAGGTCATTTCTGTCCTTCGCTTTTATTGGCAGTCCTGCAAGGTCAAGCATATTGAGAATATTGGTATAGCTCATTTCATACTGAAGCGTAAAGCCTATCATATCGAAATCCTTTACACTGTCGCCGCTTTCAAGCGCGAAAAGGGGAACGCCGCTTTTACGCATTTCGTCCTCCATATCGACCCACGGCGCAAAAACGCGCTCGCACCAGATATCCTCGCGGTTGTTGAGAAGACCGTAAAGGATTTTAATGCCCAGGTGCGACATTCCGATTTCATAAACGTCGGGAAAGCAAAAGGCATAGCGAAGAGAAACGCTGTTTTTGTCTTTTATAACGCTGTTTAATTCTCCGCCGACATATCTTCCCGGCTTCTGGACTCTTTGGAGTATTTTTTCAACTTCTCTGTTCATATTTTCTCCCTGAAAATGTATTATTTATATAATACAACAAAACCGCCCTTTATTCAAGACGGCAAAAAAAGAAAGCGTCCTCGGACGCCTTCTTCTTTGTCTTTTAATTACTGTACAGGGGGCTGATAATCTGTGGGCGGTGCCTGATAAGCAACGGGCTGCTGTGCAGGAATGCCGTCAACACCGATGTACTGATCTTTGCCGAAAGCGAGGATGAGCATGAAGATAAAGGAAAGGAAAATAAGTCCTGCTGCAAATCCGCCGCTCTTGCCGAAAGCCTTAGCAAGCTTTACCATTGTAATAATTAAAATGATAAAGTTTACAAACGGGATGAGCATAAGAAGGAATAAAATTCCATTACCCCAAGTAATCTCAAAAAGAACATAGAGATTATAGAAGGGGATAATAGCTGCCCAACCGGGTTTTCCGGCTTTTGCGAAAATCTTCCACTGTGCAATAATGCCGATAGCAGCGATAGCAAGGCATACAACAACATAGACTATTGTCAAGCCTGCAAATGCGCCTGCAGCTGCCGGAGAAACGTCATAACTGAAATCCATAAAAAATCCTCCTAAAACTTTTTGTACATTTCGTACGTTGTTATTTTACCATAAATATAGTGGTTCGTCAATAAAATAAAGGTATATTTTGTTATTTTTTGGAAAAACTATTGAAAAAGACTTTTTACGGTGATAGAATAAATGTGCACATTATTTAATTTAAAGGAGTGTTATTATGGCTTCAGTTAAAAAGTATATTGCCGAATTTATCGGCACATGCGTTCTCGTAACATTCGGTTGCGGAACCGCAATGTTAGTCGGCTGCAGCGCTGAAAACGGCAGCGGTTATCTTCTTACCGCTCTTGCTTTCGGTCTTGTAATAGTCGGTATGGCTTATTGCGTAGGCAATATTTCCGGCTGTCACATTAACCCTGCGGTATCTCTCGGCGTTCTTATCAGCGGCGGTATGAGCGTAAGCGATTTTGTCGGTTATGTCATTTCCCAGATTCTCGGCGCATTTGCAGGCAGCGGAATTCTTTACGCTGTTTTCAAATTAGGCGGCGTTGAGGATAAGACCGGCGGCTTCGGCGCAAACGGTCTTGCAGGTGTAAACGGCAGCGCGGTTGCAGGTCTTATTGTTGAAATCGTGCTTACCTTTGCGTTTGTACTGACTATTCTCGGCGTTACAAGCAAAAATGGCAACCACGGCTCCTTCGGCGGACTTATTATCGGTCTGACTCTTACTCTTGTTCACATCCTCGGCATAGGTCTTACGGGAACCTCCGTAAACCCTGCAAGAAGTATTGCTCCTGCAGTTTTTGCAGGCGGCGACGCTCTTTCTTCTCTCTGGGTATTTATAGTCGGTCCGTTTATCGGCGCGGCATTAGCTGCTCTTTGCTACAAGTTCCTTGAGTCATCAAAGGAATAAAACGATTTAAAAAATAAAAGGTTCGGTATCAAAAGCGATACCGAACCTTTTTTGTTTTGTTTTTAATAGATTTCGCTCATTATTGCAGTGCCTGCAAAAACAACGACGAAAACTACCCAAGCAATTGCCGCAAGAATTCCCAAACCGATTTTAACAACGGCAATAATCAAACCTGCTTTTCCGAGGTTATAAGCTGACCTTGCCTTGTCATTGGGGAACTGCTTTTCGTTCATATAGGGTTTTATTTTGTTCATACAAATAATACCCGTAACAATAGCAGCAATTGAACAAAGCGCTGCGCCGAGAAGCGAGCAGACAAGTGAAACAATACCGAGCGTGTTTGCCGTATCAATTTCCCTTATCAGCTGTGCCTGCGGATTATAGGGAGCGTAAGGCTGCTGATAATTCGGGTTGTACGGCGGCTGCTGATAATTGTTCTGCTGATAGCCTGCGTCGGGCTGCGGCGCGCTCTCGTTTACGGGAGCTCCGCATTCGGGACAAACATCAGCGTTATTTTCAATAAGGCTGCCGCATTTGGAACAATATTTCATACTGTTTTCCTCCTATCAATATAATGATTATATTTGGCTATACCTATCCTGATAATTGTTCGGAAAGTTATTCAGCTTCTTAAAGCCGCACCGAATTTTTCAAGCGCTTTAATCGCTTTTTTCATTGCCGAATCGGCTTCCTCATCCGTAAGCGTCTTTTCATTTGAACGAAGCTTCAAGCTGAATGCAACGCTCTTCTTGCCGTTTTCTATCTGAGCGCCTTCATAAACGTCGAACAAAGCAATGTCCTCAAGAATTTTACCCACTGCAGAAGCAATTTCGCTTTCAAGAAGAAGAACGGGCAAGGTCTTTTCACAAACAAACGCAAGGTCACGAGTAACTGCAGGGAATTTCGGAAGAGGAGTGTAAACCTTTTCCTTGTTGCCCTCTTCGAACAGCGCTTCAAGAGAAATCTGGGCAATATAGCAACGCGTGCCGATGGAGTAGTTTTCAAGCACCGCCGGATGTACCTCGCCCATAATGCCGAGTTTTCTTCCGTTTACGCTGATTTCAGCGGCTCTTCCGGGGTGAAGGAACGGGCAGGTGACTGCTCTTTCAATATCGTATTTTTTAATTCCCGTAGCCGAAAGAAGCTCATCAACAACACCCTTCAAGGTAAAGTATGTGCAGTCGGGTGAATACATTCCTATAACAATATCCTGCTTTTCGTCGGGAAGCTCCTCGGTGCCGTTTGACTTGAAACGTACCGCGATTTCGTAAAGAGAGGCGGACTCGTTTCTGTTATTGTAGTTTCTTGAAAGAATGTCAAGCATTGACGGAACGGCAGTGGTTCTCATTATGCTTGTGTCTTCGCCCAGGGGATTAGAAATAACAACGCTGTTACGCAGTTCGTCATTTTCCTCAAGACGGATTTTGTCATAAGCCTTGGGACTTATAAAGGTGTATGTGCAGATTTCGGAAAGTCCCTGGGCGGTAAGCACTGCGCCGACCTTGTTTTCAAGCTGCTGAACGGGAGTGTATCTTCCGTCCGCAACCCCAGAAAGCGCCCTGTCGGGAATTTTGTCATAGCCGTAAAAACGAGCGATTTCCTCCGAAATATCAGCCTGGTGCTCAATATCGTTTCTGAAGGAGGGAGAAATAATCGTGCCGTTTTCAACCTTAAAGCCGATTTTTTCAAGAATCGCTTTCTGCTCGTCGGCTGTTAAATCAATTCCGATAAAGTTATTTACCCATTCGGGGTTAAAGGGGAGAGTTACGGGAGTTTTATTGCTGTAATCGCAGTCAACCACGCCCGAAACAACGTCGCCTGCGTCAAGCTCTTCAACAAGCTGAAGCGCCCTTGTGAGCGAACGAAGACAGCCCGTAGCGTCAAGCTCCTTTTCGTATCTTGCAGAAGCTTCGGTTCTCATTCCGAGAGCCTTTGCAGTGCGTCTGACGAATACGCCGTTAAACATTGCCGACTCAAAAACAATTGTTGTCGTGTCGTCCATTATTCCCGAAAATTCGCCGCCCATAACGCCTGCAACCGCGACCGGCTTGTTTGCGTCTGCAATTACAAGCATATTTTCGTTAAGGTCTCTTTCAATTCCGTCAAGAGTAGTGATTTTTTCACCGTCAGTGGCTCTGCGGACGATTACCTGATTATTGTCAAGATATCTTAAGTCGAATGCGTGCATCGGCTGACCGAATTCAAGCATAACGTAGTTGGTAATATCAACAATATTGTTAATCGGTCGAACGCCCGAAGCGCGAAGACGCTCTCTCATCCAACGGGGAGAGGGCTTTATTCTGACGTTTTCAACTACAGCGCCTGCATATCTGTAGCAAAGAGAAGGCTCCTTGATTTCAACGGAAAGAAAATCCTTAACGTCGCCGTGAGTCTTTGTGACAAACGGTTCGGGGATTTTAAGCTCTTTGTTGAAGGTAGCCGCAGCCTCTCTTGCAAGACCCGTGACCGAAAGGCAGTCCGCACGGTTTGAGGTGATTTCAAATTCCGTAATAAGGTCGTCAAGACCTATTGCCTTATGAATATCAAGTCCGAGCGTTCTGTCGCAGTCGTCGCCGAGTACGAAAATGCCATCCTCAATAGCGTACGGGAAATCGTGAACAGTCAGTCCCAGCTCGCCGAGCGAACAAAGCATTCCGTTAGACTCAACGCCGCGAAGCTTGCCCTTTGTAATCTTATTTCCGCCGTAAATGGTGGATTTGTGCATTGCAACTGGGACAACGTCGCCCTCTTTAAGGTTCTGCGCGCCGGTGACAATCTGGATGTTTTCATTCTGTCCGACGTCTATCTGACAAACCCATAAATGGTCGGAATCAGGGTGCTTTTCAAGGGAAACAACCTTGCCGACGATAACATTTTCTATTTCTTCGCCTTCGTATTCAAAGGATTCAACCTTTGAACCCGTCATAGTAATAGCTTCTGCAAATTCTTTAGGTGAAATGTCGCCTAAATCAACGTAATCCGAAAGCCATCTTTTAGATAAATCCATTTAAAGCACCTCCTTAAAACTGACTTAAGAAACGCATATCGTTTTCATAAAGCAAACGCATATCGTCAATATTGAAGCGGAACATTGTAAGTCTTTCAAGACCTACGCCGAAAGCGTAGCCCGAATATTTTTCGGGGTCAATTCCGCCGTTTTTAAGTACCTTCGGGTGAACCATGCCGCCGCCGAGGATTTCAACCCAGCCTTCGCCCTTACACATCGGGCAGCCCTTACCGCCGCATTTAAAGCAGGTAACGTCCATTTCACAGCTCGGCTCGGTAAACGGGAAGTGGTGAGGACGAAGTCTTATCTGCGTCTGCTCGCCGTAAAGGCGCTTTGCAAACTGCATAAGGTTTCCCTTAAGGTCGCCCATTGTGATACCCTCGTCTACAACAAGACCCTCTATCTGATGGAAGAACGGGGAGTGAGTCGCGTCAACAGCATCCGAACGGTAAACTCTGCCGGGAGCAATAACGCGTATAGGCGGCTGCTGCTTTTCCATAACTCTTATCTGTACGGGAGAGGTCTGCGTGCGAAGAAGCATCTTTTCCGTAATATAAAAGGTGTCCTGCGTATCTCTTGCAGGGTGGTCGGGCGGAAGATTAAGCGCTTCAAAGTTGTAGTAATCCCACTCAACCTCGGGACCCGTAGCTATCTGGAAGCCCATTCCGATAAAGATATCCTTAACCTCGTCAAGAACTATTGAAAGCGGATGCTTGTGACCGAGCGGATGCCTTTCACCGGGAAGCGTAACGTCAATAGTTTCCTTTGCAAGTCTTAATTCGTTTTCCTTTGCCTTAAGCTCTGCCTGCCTTTCGGCAACCTTACTTTCAATAAACGCTCTGACCTCGTTTGCTTTCTGTCCCATAATCGGTCTTTCCTCGGGGGAAAGAGAGCCCATCTGCTTCAAGATAGCAGTAAGCTCGCCCTTTTTGCCGAGAATCTGAACTCTTAAGCTTTCAAGCTCCTGTCTTGAGGAAGTTTCAAGCAACTGTTTTTCCGCTAAAGCGCGAATTGCTTCAAGCTTTTCCTTCAAAATAATCATCCTTTCGTAAATGTGTTTGTCGTTTCAGGGACGAAAAAAGACTCCGTCCCAAAAGGGACGAAGCCGATAACTCCGCGGTACCACCCTGATTTTTGCAACCCATGCAAACACTTTAGTTTCTGTAACGGGAAAGACCGTCTTTGCCTACTCGTTGCCTTTGAGCAAAGCCGCTCGGAAGTGAACTTCGGGCTTTTCTTATGCTGACCGTTCTTTCAGCCGATGAAACGGTCTCTCTTTAAGCAACAAAAAACCTTACTTTCTTCGTCAAAGCGTTTGATTTTTACTCGGTTATTCTATCACAATAAATAATAAAAATCAAGTAAATATTATCAGTTATTTGCAGGATACAAATTATATGTTATTTATAAGATAAATCGAAAGACCGAAAAGCATCTGCGCAATAAAGTAAGTGCCGAGATTTACTATTCTTATCGGATATGTTCCGTACTTTTCCTTGTTGAAAAATCTTAAGACTATTGTCGTGTCCGAAATTACGAAGAAAAGGGGAGCGACAAACAGAACGATTTTAAAAAGTAATCCTGCCGTAACGTTTGTAATCGCAACGTTTACCGACAGCGCAAACATTGAAGTTATCGCAATTGCGTAAAAGATAATCGGCACCGTGAATTTTCCCATTCGGATTTTAGTGAATACGAAGGTGAGAAAAGCAATGGCAATTATTCCTCCGACCATACCGAAGTAAAGCGCGGGGATAAAGGATTTTGTAATACTCAGTTCCTTTAAAAATGCAACAATATAAAGCAAATGACCGAAGAAGAACAGCACTCCGCCGCACGTCACGGCAATTGTATTGTGCAGCTTCTTTTTTTCATTGTCCTTGATAAAAGGCTCAAGAGCAATTACTATATCGCCCAGGCATCCGAAAATCAGTCCCAAAAGCACCCATTTAGAGTAAACGCTGTTGTTGTAAAAGCAAAAGGCGATAACTCCGTTTAAAACAAACGTGCCAGAGGCGACCATTTTATAAACGTAACTCTTTTTCGTCACCTTCGGCAGACCGTATTTAATATACAGCGCCGCAAAAACCATATCAATTACAAAAAGCACGCCGAATATTGCCCATTTCATAAAACCCCTCCAAAATAATAATTTTCTCCTTTATCATTTTAGCACAAAAGCGTTTGTACGTTCAATTAGTAATTCTCATAAAATTTAAGGCTAAAATATAAATAAGTTTACTATAAAAATGGTGACAAGCCCATTTAAATATGCTATAATCAAATAGATTATAAAGTATTCGGAGGCGTAAACGGTGTTTGAACAAATCATAAATGTTGACAGAATGGAGCAGGCGGTTTCCCTTTTCGGCTCGTTTGATGAAAACATCCGTCTTATCGAAAAGGAGTTCTCCGTAAACGTCATCTCCCGTGGCTCCGAAATTAAAATCACGGGCGAAGCTGAAAATGTTGCAAAAGCCTCAAGGGCGATTAACGGACTGCTCACGCTTGTTAATAAGGGTGAAATCCTTTCGGACCAGAATGTAAGATACGTTCTTTCACTCGTCAATGACGGAAACGACGACAAATTAACCGCGATGGTCGGCGACTGTATCTGCATTACCTCAAAGGGCAGACCCGTTAAGGCAAAAACGCTCGGTCAGAAGAAATACATTGAGGCTATGAAGGAAAACACCATAACCCTTGCCGCAGGTCCTGCCGGAACGGGTAAAACGTACCTTGCCGTTGCAATGGCTGTCACGGCTTTTCGGGCAAAGGAGGTCAACCGCATTGTCCTTACCCGTCCTGCAGTTGAAGCAGGTGAAAAGTTAGGCTTCCTGCCAGGCGATTTACAGCAGAAGGTCGACCCGTATTTAAGACCGCTTTATGACGCGCTTTTTGATATGCTCGGCGCAGAAAGCTTCCAGAAATATCAGGAGAGAGGAAGCATTGAGGTTGCTCCTCTTGCTTATATGAGAGGACGCACGCTTGACGACAGCTTTATTATTCTTGACGAAGCGCAGAACACAACGGGCGAACAGATGAAGATGTTTTTGACCCGTCTTGGCTTCAACTCAAAAATGGTCGTCACGGGAGACGTCACGCAGATAGACCTGCCGACAGGTAAAAAGAGCGGACTTGTTGAGGCGATGAAGGTGCTTAAAAATATTGAGGGAATAGGAATTGCAACCTTCAACGAGAAGGACGTAGTAAGACACAAAATAGTTCAGGATATAGTAAGAGCCTATGAAAAAAAGGAGAGTGCGAGAAGATGACAGAAAACAGAGTAAAGGTTAATATCCTTAATCAGCAGAATAAGGTCAAGGTCCCGACGGGCGTGAGAATGCTCATCCGCCGTTGCTGTCACGCGGTTCTTGAATTGGAGGGCTTTGACGGTTCCGCAGAGGTCAGCGTTTCCTTTGTGGATAATGAGCAGATACATAAGCTTAATAAGGAATATCGCGATATGGATAAGCCTACGGATGTTCTTTCCTTCCCCCAGGGTGAAAACGGCGTTTATGACAAAAACCCCGAAACGGGAGCTTTCGTTTTGGGCGATATAGTCATTTCAATGGAAAAAGCTATTGAACAGGCTGAAGAATACGGCCATACGCTTCAGCGTGAAATCGGCTATCTTACGGTTCATTCAATGCTTCATCTTATGGGTTATGACCACGTTGACGGCGGCGTTGAGGCGGTCAGAATGCGTGAAAAAGAAGAAAACGTGCTTACAAATCTCGGCTTGAAGAGAAACGGGAGTTATTATTTTGACGAAGAGTAAAAACGGCTATAAAAAGCTCTTTATGAGCTTTGTTTATGCCTTTAAGGGCATAGGAAGAACAATAAAAAATGAACAGAATATGAGAGTGCATCTTGTCTGTATGGCTTATATGTACTCTTACCTTTTCCTGTTCGATTTCTTTAAGATTACAAAAACCGAGCTTGCAATTGTTCTTATTGCAAACGCGCTTGTCCTTGCGGCGGAAATAATAAATACCGCAATTGAAAACGCGGTTGATGTCGCAGTTGACGAAAAGAACGAAAAAGCTATGATAGCGAAGGACGCTGCTGCAGGGGCGGTTCTTGTGTTCGCCATTTTTTCGGTGCTTGTCGGCATTGTTATTTTCTGGCAACCCGAAGCGTTTAAGCAGCTGTTTGATTACTACATTGAAAAGCCGATAAGAATAGGCGAGTTCCTTTTGACAGTCATTGTCTTTTCGCTTTTCATTTTCAAGGGCTTACCGCCGTATAAAAAGAAAAATCAGGAGTAAAAAATGCAAACAAAAAGTTCATTTATATCAATAGTCGGCAGACCGAATGTCGGAAAAAGCACGATACTCAATTACCTGTTGGGTGTCAAAATTGCCGCCGTTTCCTCAAAGCCGCAGACGACAAGAACAAGGATTATGGGTGTTCTCACCGAGGGAGAAATCCAGCTTGTATTTACCGATACTCCCGGTTTTCACAGACCCAAAAACAAATTAGGAGAAAAAATGATAAACGCCGTCGGCGAGAGCCTTTCGGGTATGGACGCAATTCTTTTTGTTATTGAGCCGACGACGGAGCTTCGCGAAAATGAGCTTGAACTGATAAAAAGGTTTAAAAATGTAAAGACACCCGTCATTCTTGCAATAAATAAAATTGACACGGTAAAGGAAAAAAGCGAAATTGCATTGGTTATTGCAAAACTGATTTCGCTTTACGATTTTGCGGCTGTTGTTCCCGTTTGCGCTTCTGACGGCAGGGGAATGGACGCTCTTCTTGACGAGCTTAAAAAAACTGCGCAGCCGAGTATTCACTTTTTACCTGACGATACACTTACTGACCAGCCCGAAAAGGTGCTTGCGGCTGAAATGATAAGAGAAAAGGCGTTAAGGCTTCTGGATAAGGAAATACCCCACGGAATTGCAGTCGGAATTGAAAGAATGCGTTTTCGTGACGACGGCAGCGAAATTATGGATATTGACGCGACACTTTACTGCGAAAAGGAAAGTCACAAGGGTATAATTATCGGTAAAAAGGGTGCTATGCTCAAAAAGATTTCAACCTTTGCGCGTCAGGATATGGAAGCATTTTTTGACTGTAAAGTGAATTTGCAGTGCTGGGTGAAGGTCAAGGAGGACTGGCGCAACCGAGAGGGACTTATTCACAATTTTGGATTAGATTAACAATAATATTTCTTTCTTAAAAACAAACACTCTTATTAGCTTTTAAAACGGGAGTGTTTTTATGGATACAAACGGTTTATGGGAAATATTCGCAAAAACCGGCAGCGTCAGTGACTACCTTAATTACAGGGACGCTGTTAATAAAAGAGTGAAGGATAATGCGCGTAAATACAGACGGAATAATTCTCAGGGAACAGAATATAGGGGAGAAGGACAGGCTCGTAACGGTTTTAACACGCCGCCTCGGGCTTATTAAGGCGTTTGTACGCGGCGCAAAATCGTTAAAGGATAAAAAGCAGTCCGCAACGGGACTGCTGTGTTATTCCGACTTTTCCGTTTATGAAGGGAAGGACAGCTACATAATTGATTCAGCCGAGCCGAAGGAAGTATTTTTTAACCTTAGAAACGATATTGTTAAGCTTTCTCTGGCTCAGTATTTCTGTGAAATTTCAATGGAGCTTGCCCCTGACGGCGAGGATGCCGAGGACATTTTGCGGTTACTTCTCAACTGTCTTTATATGCTTGCTAACGAAAAAAACAGTCCCGAACAGTTAAAGGCGATTTTTGAGCTTCGCGCGGTTTCTCTTGCAGGGTATATGCCAAATCTTATCGCCTGTGATTTCTGCGGTGAATTTGAAACCAAAAAAATGTATTTTGATATTGAAAAGGGGCTATTGTACTGCGAAAACTGTGTCGAATACGCAACCCTCTTTGAGCTTGACTTAGCGCTTGTGAGAGCACTTCGTCATATAGTTTTTGCTCCTCTTGAACAGCTTTTCGGCTTCACTTTATCAGATGAAAATTACGAGGAGCTGTCCTTTGTGACGGAAAGGTATCTTATCTCCCATACCGACAGGGGATATAAGACGCTTGATTTTTATAAGTCGATTAAATAGGTGAAAATATATGGAAAATAAACATTTTAATACGCTTGAATTACCGAAGGTGCTTGAAATGCTCGCCTCGTTTACCGCCTGCAAGGACGCGGCGGACAAGGCGCTGTCACTTAAGCCCAACCCGGATTTGTATATGGCTCGCCTTCTTATGAGTGAAACCGAGGCGGCTTTCATTTTGCTTGCAAAATTCGGCGGACCTCCCTTCGGCGGACTGAAAAATGTCAATAATCCGCTTTTCAGGGCGGCTTCGGGCGGCGTGCTTTCAATGAGAGATTTGCTTGACGTCGCTTCAACCTTGTCTGCAATACGGGCGATTATTTCCTGGCGTGAAAAAAGCGAGGGAGTAAAGACTGCAATTGACGGACTTTTCGGTTCTTTAACTGCCAACAAATATCTTGAAGAAAAAATTACAAACGCCATTATTTCCGATGACGAAATGAGCGATAACGCTTCGCCGGAGCTTAACTCCATAAGGCGTAAAATCCGCTCGCAGACCGCAGGAATTCGCGAAAAGCTTGACAAGATGATTTCCAGTCAGTATTACCGCAATTTCCTTCAGGAGAACATAGTCACCCAGCGAAACGGAAGATACGTTGTGCCCGTAAAGCTTGAGCACAGAGCGGACGTCCCGGGTATGGTTCACGATACCTCATCTTCGGGCGCGACTGTTTTCATTGAGCCTGCGTCGGTTGTTGAAGCAAATAATGAAATAAAGCTGCTCGAAAAGAAGGAACGGGATGAAATTGAACGCATTTTGTATGAGCTGTCGTCGGAAGCAGGCTCCTTTGCCGATTCGATTAAGCAAAGCTATGAAAATGCGGTTGAATTAAACCTTATTTTTGCAAAGGCCTCTCTTGCCTATAAGATGAAAGCAAATGTCCCGATAATAAATGACGAGGGGATAATCGAGCTTAAAAAAGCGCGCCATCCGCTCATTGATGAAAAAAAGGTTGTGCCTATTGATATTCGTCTCGGCGAAGAATTTGACACGCTTGTAATAACGGGACCGAACACAGGCGGTAAAACCGTTTCAATTAAAACTCTCGGTCTGTTTACGCTTATGGCGGAATGCGGACTTATGCTTCCGTGTGAAGAAAACAGTAAAATCTCCGTTTTTAAAAACGTGCTTGCGGATATCGGCGACGAGCAGAGCATTGAGCAGTCGCTTTCAACCTTTTCCGCTCATATGACAAATATTGTCGATATAATGAAAACGGTCGATGAAAGCTCGCTTGTCCTTATAGACGAGCTTGGCGCAGGCACCGACCCCGTTGAGGGCGCGGCGCTTGCTACCTCAATACTTGAAAACATCCGCCTTAAGGGCGCCAAAACAGCCGCGACAACGCATTATTCGGAGCTTAAGGAATATGCGCTTCGCACGCCGCTTGTCGAGAACGCCTCCTGTGAATTTGACGTAAAAACGCTGAGGCCTACCTATAAACTGCTTATCGGTATTCCCGGTAGAAGTAACGCTTTTGCGATTTCTCTTCGACTTGGCATTGAAGAAAGCGTCATTGACCGCGCAAAGGAGCTTGTATCAAGCGAAAATACCCGTTTTGAGGATGTTGTCGAGGGACTTACAAGGACAAAGCAGGAAATGGAAAAGGAAAAGGAGTCTGCCGAAAGGCTTCGCGAGGAGCTTTCAAAAACAAAGGAAAAGACAGACGCCGTAATGGAAGAAACGAAGCAAAAGGCTAACGAGGAAATCGAAAAGGCGAGGGGCGAGGCGAAACGCATTGTAGAAAATGCGCGCCGCGCCGCGAACAGCGTTATGCTTGAAATAGAACAGCTCAAAAAGGAAGAAAAGAAAACCAAGGACGCCTCGGAGCTTGCAAGAAAGGCGAGAGCCGCTATGAAAAAGCAGATGGGCGTGCTTGACGACTCGACCGAAAGCGATTTTGAAGCGTTTGACGAGGATGACGAAAATTACGTCCTTCCGCGTGAACTTAAAATCGGCGACACAGTCTATGTCCGCTCCATTTCGGGAAATGCCGAGGTAGTTTCGCTTCCCGATAAAAACGAAATGCTTGAGGTTCAGGTAGGCGTTATGAGAATGAAAACGCCGCTTTCATCCGTAAGATTAGTCAGCGAGAAGAAAAAACCGCAGCCGCATAAGGGCAGGACAGTTCCAGAAAGGCGAAATGAAACGCCCGTAAAAACAAGCATTGATTTAAGGGGAAAAACCGTTGACGAAGCGCTCCTTGATTTGGATTATTTTATCGACAGCGTGCTTCGGATGGGACTTAATGAGTTTACAATTATCCACGGAAAGGGAACGGGCGCGTTGCGTTCGGCGGTTACCGAATATTTACGCAGGCACAGTCATATAAAGACCTTCAGGCTCGGTACATACGGCGAGGGTGAAAACGGCGTGACTATTGCCGAGGTAAAATAAATGTCATTTTGTTCGAAGTGAAGAATCTTAACAGAATTAACAGTCTCTCATTTTGAGAGGCTGTTTTGTTTATTTCAATACAATTTACCAATACTAAAATAATAAATATTTTATGAGGTGATTATTTGAAAGCTGTAATACTTGCAGGCGGGAAAGGTACGCGTCTTATGCCTCTCACGTCGGATATTCCAAAGCCCTTGGTAATGCTCGGGAATAAACCTATTCTTTTTCATATTCTTGATACGGCACAAAAGCAGGGCGTAACAGAGGTTATTTTAACGCTCGGATATCTCGGTGAAAAAATAGAAGAAGCGCTCAAAGACTATAAAACCGATTTAAAGATTTCCTTTTCCTATGAAAAACACGCGCTCGGAACCGCAGGCGCGGTCAAAAATGCCGCAAAAAATATAAAAGAGGACTTTATTGTTTTGAGCGGTGACGCTTATTGTGAGTTTGATTTGAAAAGGCTGTTTGATTTTCATAAAAGAAATAACGCCGTTGCAACC
The DNA here is from genome assembly GCA_937884975.1 of uncultured Clostridia bacterium. GTDB lineage: Bacteria > Bacillota > Clostridia > Oscillospirales > Acutalibacteraceae > Fimenecus. The sequence continues at coordinate 40,934 of CAKZZS010000064.1, forward strand.
GTCTGTTGCACAAAGGTCAATGACCCGAGAGAATACGGACTTGTTTTAACTGATGAAAACGGAAGAATAACGCGTTTTCTTGAAAAACCCGGCTGGTCCCAGGCGGTGACTGACAGGGCGAATACGGGAGTTTATGTTTTAAGTGAAGCGGCGCTTGATTTTATTCCCGATTCCCAGCAGTTTGATTTTTCAAAAAATCTTTTTCCGTTGCTTCTGAAAAAGAAGCTTCCTGTTTTTTCTTTTGACGAAACTGGATATTGGTGCGATGTAGGGGAAATCGAATCTTATATAAAATGCAATTCATATTTACTTTCAAAAATGCCGAAAAATGATTCGGTCCCGAGAGGAAAATTCGATATATCGGACTTCGTTTATATAGGTAAAAATGTTAAAATAGGTAACAATGTTAAAATTAAAAAGTACTCCGTAATATGCGACGGAGTGACTATCGGGGAAAACAGCGTTATTGATTCGTGCGTAATATACCCTGGCGCAAGGATAGGCTCGGGCTGCAGAGCGGAAAAAGCGGTTGTATGCGCAAACGCTAAAATTGAAGACGACGTAAGACTTAATCCGTTCAGCTGCGTAGGCTCGTCCTCGTCCGTCGGCAAAGGCACGGTGCTCTATTCGTCCGTTCATATTGCAAAAAACAAAAAGATATGCGGCGGTCTTGCGGTTGTCAGAAGCGTTACCAAGGATATGGAAACCGACAGGGTGAACGACGTTTCAAATTCGTTTATTCCGGACGTTGACCCGTTTTTTGCTCTTGAGCTCGGCTGCGCTCTCGGAACTGCGCTTGAGGGCGGAAAAATCGCCGTTGCAACCGATTCAAGCCAGAAGTCAGTTTCCGTTTTATACAGCCTTATGTCGGGACTTCAACAGACCGGAGCCCAGGTTTGGAGCTTCGGAGAATCGTTTAAAGCCCAGATGGCGTTTTACACTTATTTCTGTTCTCTTCCCGTCGGAGTTTTTATCAAGACGAGCGGTGAAAACGTAAGTATAAGCTTAAGCGCCACGGGCGGTCTTCCTCTGAAAAGGGATTTTGAAAGAAAGCTTTCGTCAATTCTTAAGACAAAGGACTACTGCTTTGCGAGTGAAGAAAAGGTAAAGCACGCTGTTGAAATGCAAAGCGTTAATCTTATGTATAGCTCCGTTCTTTTCAGACAGAGCGAAAGCTCGCTTTCAAAAATAAAGGTGAATATCGATACGGATAACGAAAAAATATCGCTCGTGCTCGGCGACTGTATTAGACGGCTTGAGGGTGAAATCGGCGACGGGATAACCATTCACATTTCAAACGACGGAACTGAAATATCTGTTACTGAAAATAACATTGAATATTCACGTGAAAAAATACTTTCCGCACTCCTGTTTTACGAAACAAAAAGCGGCAGGGACGTTTCTCTTTCTTTTTTCTCTCCGCCCGTTTATTCCGCTATGGCTTCGCTTCATACGGGAAATGTTGTGCGTTACTGCTCCTCGAGCGCGGACGGCGTTGACGAAAACGCCCGTGAAAAGGCAAGAGGACAGCTCTGGACCCGTGACGCGCTTTTTATGGCGGTGCGTCTTTTATCGCTTATGCACGAGGAGGGGAAAACGCTGTCATTCCTTCTGCAGGACGTGCCCGATTTTTATCTTTCAAAGGGCGAAGCGGCAATTGATTTTTCTCCGACAGCGCTTTTCGGTATGTTTTCCGATATGGAAAACGTCGGAACGCCTACGGAGGGAATTACGTTTATTAAAAACGGAGCGAAGGCAATTGTGCTTCCCGATACGGACGGAAAAAAGGTCAAAATCCTGACAGAGAGCTTTGAGAGTGAAACCGCAAAGGATTTATGCAGTGAAATAATTGACAGAATCTCTTCGTTTCACCCGGACGGCGGTACTTGACAATTGAGTGTAAATTATAGTATTATTTAAAAATAGCAAAATTATAATTTATATTTTCAAACAATGACGGCTGTTTTCAGCCGTTTGCCTACATATTGATTTGATTTTTAAGGAGAGAATAATGCAAAAAAATAAAAACACTTCCCCGCGTCAGACCGTTAAAAAAACGGTCAGGACTCAAAGGGTTAAAAAAGACGTTAAAAAAACGGGTAAGGTAAACTCCTTTGAAGAGAAAAAGCCCGTAAAAATTGCCTTCCTCGGCGGACTTAACGAGGTTGGCAAGAATATGACGCTTTACGAGTATGAGGACGATATGTTCATAGTCGACTGCGGACTTGCCTTTCCCGATACGGAAATGCTCGGCGTTGACCTTGTTATTCCGGATTTTACCTTTGTAGAAAGAAATGCCGATAAAATCAGGGGCATTGTTATAACTCACGGTCATGAGGACCATATCGGCGGACTTGTATATCTTCTCAAAACCGTCAATGTTCCCGTCTATGCCACAAGGCTTACCGCAGGTCTTATTGAGGGAAAACTCGATGAGCACGGTATACTTGACGATGTGAAAATAAACTGCATTGAAGCAGGGGACACGGTAAAGCTCGGTAAGTTTGAGGTTGAGGCTATACACGTTAATCACTCAATTCCCGATTCCATAGGTCTTGCGATTAAAACGCCGGCGGGCGTAATTATCCAGACGGGAGACTTTAAAATCGATTCGACTCCCATTGACGGTGAAATTATTGACCTCGCCCGTTTTTCCCAACTCGGAAAAGAAGGCGTTCTTTGCCTTTTGTCCGATTCGACAAATGCAGTAAGACCCGGTTTTACCGAGAGCGAAAGCAAGGTCGGCGAAAGCTTTTCGACCCTTTTTGACAAGGCAAAGGGCAGGCGTATAATTATTGCCACCTTTGCTTCAAATATCCACCGTGTTCAGCAGATTATGGATATCGCAAAGAACACGGGTAGAAAGGTTGCTCTTTCGGGAAGAAGCCTTGAATACGTCGTTGAAAAGGCGGCTTCTCTCGGCTATCTCAAGGTGCCGGATAACCTGCTTGTAAGCATTGACAGTGTGAACAGCTTCCCTGCCGATAAAATGGTAATAATCACCACCGGCAGTCAGGGCGAGCCTATGAGCGCGCTTCACCGAATGGCTTTCAGCGAGCACAGACGCGTGTCAATTATTCCAAATGACTATGTTATCATTTCCGCAACCCCTATTCCCGGTAATGAAAAAACGGTCGGCAGAGTTGTCGACGAGCTGTTAAAGCTCGGCGCGCAGGTAATATACGAAAAGATGTATGACGTTCACGTTTCCGGACACGCCTGTCAGGAGGAATTAAAGCTTATGCTCGGCATTACAAAGCCGAAGTATTTTATACCCGTTCACGGCGAGCAGAAGCACCTTCGCAGTCATTCCGCTTTAGCCCAGGCAATGGGAATTCCCAAAAGCAATATTATAATTGCCGATAACGGCAAGCAGGTTGAAATTACCGAAAACAAAATCAGCGTTGTAAACGAGGTTCCTGCCGGAAAGGTCTTTGTCGACGGTTACGGAGTCGGCGACGTCGGCTCGGTTGTTATAAGGGACAGAAAACGTCTTTCGGTTGACGGAATAATCGTTGTTGCCGTCACCGTTTCCCAGGGACTTATCATAAACGGTCCCGAGGTTATTTCAAGAGGCTTTGTTTATGTGCGTGAAAACGAAGAGCTTATTGAAACGCTTTGCGTCTCCTGCGAAAAGGTCATTAACGACTGCCTTTATGACGGAATTACCGACCATAACAGCATTAAAAACAGAATTCGTGACGAGGTTTCACGCCTTGTATATGAAAGAACAAAACGTAATCCGATGATTTTACCCGTGATTATGGAGGTTTGAGTTTTGAGTTTTAAGTACATCTTAAAAAAGCACTATCCTTCGATTTTGCTTATTGTCCTTACACTTGCGTTAAGCGCAGTGACAATGCTTTACTATTTTGAAATAGGTCTCGGCTGTCTTATTCTTACGGGACTGCTTGCCACTCTTATTGTGATAAAGGACAGACGCAGCTTCAAAAATATGCTTTCCGATATCGCGGCGGTCAACTCTTCTCTCGACCCGAGCGGAAGGGATCTGCTTGACAGCTTTCCGATGCCCGTTCTTGTCAGTGACGAAAACGGCGTTATAGTATGGTACAATTCGCGGTTTTCGGAAAACGTTATGGGAAAGGATATTGTCATTGAGGACACGACCATTGAACAGTTTACGTCCGGACTCGGCATTGACTCAATTAAACTGAATACGAGCACGGATATAGAGTATAACGGGAAAAAGTATACACTTTTCCAGAATCCCGTCACAAGGCGCGACGGCGACCTGTATGTGCTGTATTTCAATGAGGATACCGTTCTTAAAAATATCAAAGTTGAATATGACCTTGCCCATCCTGCCGTAATGCTCATAAGCGTCGACAGTATTGAGGATTTGTATAACTCATATTCGGACAGCGAGCTTGCGGAAATTACAAGCGGCGTTGAAAAGCTTATTGAGAGCTGGTTCGGCAAGTATTCGGGCTTTTTGCGCCGTATTGGTAACGGTAGGTTTATAGCCGTTATTGAGGAAAGGTATATAAGACAGATTATAAATGAGCGCTTTGATATTCTTGAACAGGTAAGAAGCTTTTCCTATAATGACCATATTGTCGGCGTTACTCTTTCAATAGGTGTCGGAAGAAGCGGAAATATTGAGGAATGTGAAAACGACGCAAGACAGGCTATTGATATGGCTCTGGGCAGAGGCGGCGACCAGGCGGCTGTCCGTACTGACAGCGGCTTCGATTTCTTCGGCGGTATTTCAAACGGAATGGAAAAACGCACAAAGGTCCGCACAAGAGTGGTTGCAAACGCAATTAAGGAGCTTGTCGGGGACTATAAAAAGGTCTATATTATGGGACACCGTTTCTCCGATCTTGACGCAATAGGCGCCGCTATAGGACTGCATAAGCTTATTTCTTCGCTCGGAGTTGAAACAAAAATTGTTGTAAACAAAAAGACCTCGCTTGCTTCTTCGCTTATCAATATGGCTGAAGAAAAGGGCTATTCCCAGGCGTTTATCGACCCCATAAGAGCCGAATTTGAAATAGACGATAAAACCGTTCTTTTTGTAATCGATACTCACAGACCGGATTATGTTGAAAGTCCGGATTTGTATTCAAAGGCTAAAACGGTTGTTGTAATCGACCATCACAGAAAGACAGTTGATTACATACAGAACGCCGTTATTTTTTATCACGAGCCTCACGCTTCCTCAACGTGCGAAATGGTCTCCGAGCTTGCTCAATATATTTCAAAGAAGCCCGTCATAGGTCAGTTTGAAGCAAACGCGCTTCTTTCGGGTATTGCTCTTGATACAAAGAATTTTGTTCTTCGTACGGGCGTGCGCACTTTTGAAGCCGCGGCTTATCTTCGCGGCAGGGGAGCGGATACCGTTGAGGTTAAGCAGTTCTTTTCAAATTCAATTGAAACCAATAAACAAAAGAATGAAATTGTTTCAAAAGCCGTCACCTACAGGAACTCTGCAATTTCCTATGTCAACGACAATTCGATTAAAGAGCTTCGAATAGTTGCTTCACAGGCGGCTGACGAAATGCTTTATATAAGCGATATAAACGCTTCCTATGTTCTTTTCAAGCAGGACGGAAGAATAAATATTTCCGCCCGTTCAATGGGAAAGGTGAATGTTCAGCTTGTTATGGAACGTCTCGGCGGCGGCGGTCATCAGACAATGGCTGCCTGTCAGCTTGAGTGCGAGGAATTTGAACAGGCTGCAACTCTTTTAAAGGAAGCAATTGACTTTTACGATAATAATTCCAACGGAGGTAATAACTAATGGAACTCATACTTAATCAGGACGTTAAAGGTCTCGGCAAAAAAGGTGAAAAAGTTAAGGCGAGCGACGGCTACGCAAGAAATTTCCTTCTTCCGAAGGGACTTGCAGTTGAAGTAAACGCCCAGACTCTTACCGAGCTTAAAAACCGCGAGGCTTCAAATCAGCATAAAATTGATGTAGATATAGCGAACGCTAACGACATAAAGAAAATGCTTGAGGGTAAAACCGTAAATGTTAAAGCAAAGGCAGGCTCCGCAGGCAGACTCTTCGGTTCCGTAACCTCAAAGGATGTTGCCGAGGCTATCAAAAAACAGTACTCAATTGAAATTGACCGCAGAAAGCTTACGGTTGAAGATATAAAGCAGTTCGGCTCATATCCTGCCGAAATTAAGCTTTACAACGGAATAAGCTGTAAAATTACCGTTATGGTAGGTGAATAATAATGTCAGATAACTTTGATTTTGACGCTTCCTTGCTTCCGTTTAATCTTGACGCGGAGCAGGCGGTGCTCGGTTCGATTCTTGTTGACCCTCCGTGTCTTAACGCTGTGGTGTTGACTGTAAAGCCCGATTCGTTCTATCTTCCGCAGCACCGTGCAATATATTCCGCCATTCTTTCCATTGACGCTTCCGGCGGAACAATTGACCCGTTGGTTGTGCTTGAAAAGCTAAAGCAGGATGCAACTTACGACGACGCTTCGGGCAAGGAATACCTTCTTCAGCTTGCGCGTAATCTTCCGTCCGCGGCAAATGTTGAAAGCTATTGCCGAATTGTTACGGAAAACTATCGCAAACGCGCTCTTATGCTTGCCGGAAGAGATATTATCGATTCCGCTTCCTCCGAGGGCGAAGAGTCGGATAATATACTTAATAAGGCTGAACGGTTAATATATGATATCCGTCAGGGAAAGAGTACCTCAGGACCCGTTAAATTAGGTGAAATAATCACGGGCGAGGTTTATGACAGCCTCCAGAAGCTCTCTTCTCCCGACAAGGAAAAGTATATGGGCATTCCCACCGGCTTTACCGACCTTGACAGGATGATAGTCGGTCTTAATAAAAGCGACCTCGTGCTTGTCGGCGCGCGCCCTGCAATGGGTAAGACAAGCTTTATTCTCAATGTTGCAAGAAATGTTGCGGTTAAAGCGAAGAAAAAGGTGCTTTTCTTCTCGCTTGAAATGTCAAACGAGCAGATAGCAAAGCGCGTATTTTCGACCGAGGCGAGAGTAAACAGCAAAAAGATGCGTAACGGCGAAATTTCTTCAAATGAGTGGCAGCGGCTTGCGCAGGCGGCGGCGTCTCTTAATGACTGCGAGCTGTATTTTGATGACAGCGCGGAAACCTCCGTCAGTGAGATGAAAGCAAAGGTCAGACGCCTTAAGAACGTAGACTGCGTATTCATTGACTATTTACAGCTGATGCAAGGAGAAAATACAAGACGTTCCGATTCAAGAACAAATGAGGTCAGCGCCATTACGCGTTCGCTAAAGATTATGGCTAAAGATCTTAATATTCCCGTTGTCGTCTGTTCGCAGCTTTCGCGTGCGACCGAGGTCAGGGGACAGAAGCATAAGCCGCAGCTTGCAGACCTTCGTGAATCCGGCTCAATTGAGCAGGACGCCGATATTGTTCTTATGCTTTACCGTGAGGATTACTATGACAGCAATGAACCCGTTGACGCGGAAAATGTCAGCGTCAATGAGGCGGAGGTGCTTATCCGTAAAAACCGTCACGGCGATATAGGCGAGGTTAAGCTTAATTGGGATCCGGACTACACTCTTTTCAGTAATAAGGAGAAAGTTAGAAATGACAGCTAAGGTCACTTCTGCTATAGAAAAATATAATATGCTTTCCTACGGGCAGACAGTAGTTGTCGGTCTTTCTGGGGGCGCTGATTCGGTTGCGCTTACGCATATTCTTCTGTCACTGAAGGAAAGGTATTCTCTTAATCTTATTGCCGCCCATATTAACCACTGTATCAGGGGTCAGGAGGCGGACAGGGACGAGCAGTTTGTCAGATGCTTTTGTGAAGAACATTCCGTTCCGTTAAAAACGCTTCGCTTTGATGTTCCGAAAGAAGCCGAAAAAACGGGCGAGAGCGAGGAGGAATGCGGAAGACGTATTCGCTATGAGTTCTTTTCTTCCCTTGCCGGTGAAGACGGAGTAATTGCAACCGCCCATAATTTAAACGATGCGGTTGAAACGTTTTTTATTAACCTTTCAAGGGGTACGGGACTCAAGGGGCTTTGCTCGATTCCTGCAAAAAGGGATAATATTATCAGACCTCTTATAAACTGTTCTCGCGACGAAATTGAGGAATACTGCCGTGAAAACTCTCTGTCCTTCGTTACCGACAGCACAAATCTTTCCGACGTTTTTACGAGAAATAAAATCAGGCACGGCGTTCTTCCCGTTATGACGGAAATAAACGAGCAGTTTTTGGCTCTTATGAACCGAACTCTTGACAATTTGAAAAGCGATGAAGAGTATCTTTCAAAGCTTTCTTCGGGCTTTATTTCTCTTTATTGCGAAAACGGAAAAGTCCCTGCCGATTCCCTTTGCGCGGAAGCGCAGAGCATTAAATACAGGGTTATTGTTAAAATGTGCTCCGACGCGTCGGGGTATATTCCCGATAAAAAGCAGCTTGAACTTATTGACGAAATGCTTTTTGACAAAAAAGGCGGCGCGGTTCAGCTCAACGGCGAATATTACGCCGTTTGCCGCGATAACTGCTTCTTTATTGAAAAAAAGAAGGAAATAACTGCCGCGTGGCAGGTTAAACTAAAAAATTTCGACACTGAAATTCAAACTCCCGTCGGTATTTATAAATTTAATATTTTTAATCAAAAAGATTTACACTTTGTTCAAAAAAACGTATTGGAAAACGCCTTTGACTGTGATAAAATCAAAGGCAGCGTTGTAATTCGTTCAAGAATGGACGGCGACAGCATCCGACCGAAGAACAGAGGCGTTTCAAAATCTTTGAAAAAGCTTTTCCTTGAGGAAAAAATCCCCTTGGAAAAAAGAAATTCAATTGCCGTTTTAAGCGATGACAACGGCGTGTTCCTTGTCGAGGGACTCTGTGTTGACGAAAGGGTTAAAATTACAAGGGACACAAAAAACATAATTACACTGGAAAAAGGGGAATGATTATGAAAGAGGATATTAAAGAGATTTTGCTTTCAAAGGAAGAGCTTGAAAAAACAGTTGCTTCTCTCGGAAAAAGGATTTCCGAGGATTATAAGGATAAAAACCTTGTTCTTGTAAGCGTTCTTAAAGGCTCCGTTGTCTTTATGGCAGACCTTATGCGGCATATAACCGTTCCCTGTGAAATAGATTTTATGTCCGTTTCAAGCTACGGCAAGGGAACAAAAACCTCGGGAAATGTCAAGATAATCAAGGACCTTGACAGAAGCGTTGAGGATATGGATTTGCTTATTGTTGAGGATATTCTTGACTCGGGCAGAACCTTAAGCTATCTTACCGAGCTTCTTAAACAAAGAAATGCGAACAGCATTAAAATATGTACGCTTCTCGACAAACCAGACAGGCGTGAAGCGGATATAAAAGCGGACTATTACGGCGCGGTAATACCCGACGCGTTTGTTGTCGGTTACGGACTCGACTATGCCGAGCGCTACCGCAATTTGCCTTATGTCGGCATACTTAAGCCGTCCGTATACGAAAATGAAGAGTCTTGAGTTAGGAGTGAAATAAACGTTGGACAAAAAGAAATTTAACTATAAAGCTTTAATACCGTATATTCTTATACCCGTGCTCTTTATCGGCTGCATTATGTTTTTTACAAATCAGCAGACAAAGCAGAAGACCGAGTATTATCAGATGGTACAGCTTTTTGACGAGGGAAAGGTAACTGAATATGACCTTGACCTTTCAAACGGCAGACTTCGCTATAAGCTTAAGGGTGAAAACGATAAGATATACGAATATTCCGTGCCGAATGTAAGTCTTTTCATTGACGATATACATTCCTCGGTAATGGAGTATAACCGCAATAATCCCGACAGCCAGATTAAGGCGAATTATATTTCGGGTTCGTCAAACTCCTGGTGGATTTCGATGATACCCTACGCGATTCTTGTTCTTATGAGCATTGTTGTGGTCTATATTATGTTCAGGCGTATGAACCAGACCATTTCGTCCGAGAATAACAGGGCGATGAGCTTTTCAAAGGCAAAGGCAAAGCTCAATTCCGAGGATAATAAAACCACGTTTGAAGATGTTGCAGGCGCAGACGAGGAAAAAGAGGAGCTTGCAGAGCTTGTTGATTTCCTTAAAAATCCGCTTGCGTTCAATGACCTTGGCGCAAGAATTCCGAAAGGCGTGCTTCTTGTAGGCCCTCCCGGTACGGGTAAAACTCTTCTCGCTCGCGCTGTAGCAGGCGAGGCAGGCGTACCGTTCTTTTCGATTTCGGGTTCGGATTTTGTTGAAATGTATGTCGGCGTCGGCGCTTCAAGAGTCCGTGACCTTTTTGAACAGGCAAAGAAGAACGCTCCCGCAATTGTTTTTATTGATGAAATTGACGCCGTAGGACGTCACAGGGGCGCAGGTATGGGCGGCGGCCACGATGAACGTGAGCAGACGCTTAACCAGTTGCTTGTTGAAATGGACGGCTTCGGAAAAAATCAGGGCGTAATAATTATCGCCGCAACAAACCGTCCCGACATTCTTGACCCGGCATTGCTTCGTCCCGGTCGGTTTGACCGCCAGGTAACAGTAGGTATTCCCGATGTCAAGGGCAGAGAGGATATCCTTAAGGTTCACGCAAAGGGCAAGCCTTTTGCGCCGGATGTTGACCTTAATAAGGTAGCTCATTCCACAGTCGGCTTTACGGGCGCAGACCTTGAAAATCTTCTTAACGAAAGCGCGCTTCTTGCCGCAAGACGTAAGAAAAAAGCCATTACAATGAACGAAATTGACGAGGCTACTATTAAGGTAATGGTAGGTACGGAAAAGAAGAGCCACAGAATGACTCCGGAGGATAAGCGTATTACAGCTTATCACGAGGCGGGTCATGCGATAGTCACTTACTATCTTGAAGGTCAGGATCCCGTTCAGCAGATTTCGATTATCCCCAGAGGTATGGCGGCCGGCTTTACGCTTTCCCGTCCGGAAAACGATAATACTCATATTTCAAGAACTCATATGCTTGACGAAATTGTTGTTCTTCTCGGCGGACGTGTTGCGGAAGCGGTTGCTATCGGCGATATTTGCACCGGAGCTTCAAACGATATTGAAAGAGCGACTAATATTGCAAAGAGTATGATTACAAAATACGGTATGAGTGAAAAGCTCGGTCCGATTAACTATGGTAAAGATAACGATGAAATCTTTATCGGCAGGGATTATAATCATATGCGCGACTATTCCGAGGCTGTTTCTGCTGCAATTGACGCAGAGGTAAACGAGATAATTACAAATGCCTATAAGCGCGCCGAGGATATTATCCGCTCCCATATTGATAAGCTTGACCTTGTTGCAAAGGAGCTTATTGAGGTTGAAAAGATCGAGGGCGACAGGTTTAACGAAATTATGGACGAAAACTATGTCCCCGAAACAAAGGAGAAAGAAGAGCCCGAAGAAAATGAGGAAGCACCCGTTAATACGGAAATTCCTTCTTCCGAAAGCGGCTCGGACGTTGTTTCGTCACCTGACAGTGACGTTCCGACGGGTACTCCTACTGAATAAAACGAATAAAAATTTAACGCAGTCGGCAAATAAAGCTGACTGCGTTTATTTTTTGAATAAATCTTCCCGACGTGTAAAAACTAATTTTGAAAAAAACAGTAAAAGGGAAGTGCTTTATGAAAGCAACAGGAATAGTCCGCAGAATTGACGATCTCGGACGGGTTGTTATACCTAAAGAAATAAGAAGAACATTGAGGATAAGAGAAGGTGATCCGCTTGAAATATTTACCGCAAGCGACGGCGAGGTTATATTTAAAAAGTATTCGCCGATAGGCGAGCTTACCGAATTTGCGGTTCAGTATACGGAAGTTTTATCTCGCGCAACAAATCAGCCGATTATCGTTTGTGACCGTGACCACGTTATATCCGCTTCGGGTCTGCCTAAAAGAGAGGTTCTCGAAAAAAGGATTTCGGAGTCGGTTGAATTGCTTATGGAAAGCCGTTCAAGCTATATCGCGTCACCGAGCGCAAATGAGATATATCCCGTTGACGGCGTAGACAGACAGGCGAGCGTGATTTATCCGATTATCGGCAGCGGAGATTTGTCGGGCGCGGTAATTATGCTTTTTAGTAATAAAGATAATTACCCGTCACAGACGGATATCAAGCTTGTCCAGGTTGCCGCAACATTTTTAGGCAAACAGACGGAAGAATAAAAATAACAAAACCGTAGGGGCGGATATCATCCGCCCGAGAAATGAATTCTTGCGAATTCGTGAAATATTGTTTTGCAATAATGTGAAATTCGTTTCATCCGAAACGAGTGAAATACACCTGACGGTGTGGTTTTAGGAAGCTTCGCTTCCAAACATTTATAATCATTGTCATTCCGAGCGTCAGCGAAGAATCTAAACCTACAGAAAAGTCTCCCTTGTGTAAAGGAAGGTGTCGCATTTATGCGACGGAGGGATTGCACAATGCCCTCAACAACATTCATTTAAATCCAACCACGGACTTGACAAAGAATTTCTTTGAAATTCTTTGCGTGTTTGGCTTACGCCTGCGCACATTCTCGTTAAAAACAGTCCACCGGACTGTTTTCTTAACACTCGAATCCCAAAGGGTTCAAGTCCGTTTTTACATCATAGTAATAAAAGAAAACACCTGCTTGTGCAGGTGTTTTTCTTTTATGGACGTTAACGGACTTGAACCGCTGACCCTTCGCACGTCAAGCGAATGCTCTACCAACTGAGCTAAACGTCCTTGTTCAATTTGTGTGACTTATTATATAGTATCATTGTCAAAAAATCAAGATAAAAATTCTTATTTTTAAAATATAAATAAAAAGTTTATTTTTGCCAATAATACTTTTAGTTTCCTTTTCGTCATTTTGCATTTACATATTCGTTATAAAAGGAATGATTAAATGCAATATAACAAGGTTGAAATTTGCGGAGTGAACACCAATTCTCTTGTGGTTTTAAAAGAAAAGGAGAAAATTGAATTACTAAAGAAATACAGAGAGAACAACGATAAAAATGCAAGAGAAAAGCTTATTTGCGGAAATTTGAGACTGGTTTTAAGCGTTATTCAGCGCTTTTCAAACAGGGGAGAGGAAATGGACGATTTGTTCCAGGTCGGCTGTATCGGTCTTATGAAGGCTATTGACAATTTCGATTTAAGCCAGAATGTCCGCTTTTCAACCTATGCCGTGCCTATGATTATCGGTGAGGTCAGGCGTTATCTTCGGGACAACAACTCTCTTCGCGTCAGCCGTTCTCTTCGGGATACAGCGTACAGGGCTATGCAGGTTAAGGAACAGCTTCAAAACGAATTCGGAAGAGAGCCGTCCATTGAAGAAATTGCAAAAAAGCTTGATGTAAGCGTAATCCAGGCTGTAATGGCGCTTGAAGCTATAGTTGAGCCTGTTTCCCTCTATGAACCCGTTTACTCCGAGGGAGGGGATACGATTTATGTGCTTGACCAGGTGGCTTCAACCGAAACGGACACAGACTGGCTTGAGGAAATCACCATTAAACAGGGACTTGAAAACCTTTCGGACAGGGAAAAACAGATTTTATCCTTAAGATTTATGCAGGGTAAAACCCAGACGGAGGTAGCCGAAGAAATCGGGATAAGTCAGGCGCAGGTATCCCGACTTGAAAAAACCGCAATTGAAAATGTAAAAAACGGAAAAATCAGCTGAAAGGAATGAGAAATCATTCCTTTTTTCTTGACTTTAATATGGTAAATTAGTAAAATAATATAATAACAAAAAACATACGGGAGGTAACAATGCTCAGTCTGTTCAAATACGCAAGTAAATATAAATGGCAGGCTATAGCCTGTCCGTTTCTGATGATAGGCGAGGTGTGGCTTGAGCTGACCATTCCGAAGCTTATGGGCGATATCGTTGATAACGGAATTGCAAATTCCGATATGCATTACATATATGTAACGGGAGCAAAAATGCTGCTTATGGCGCTCGGCTCGCTTTCCTGCGGCGCGCTCGCTGCCCGTCTTGCGGCGGTTGCCGGAATGGGTTTCGGTACGGAACTGAGAAGCGTAATGTATAAAAATATCCAGAACTTTTCGTTTTCAAATATTGATAAGTACAGCACAGCTTCGCTTGTTACAAGGCTTACAACGGATATCACAATGGTTCAGAACACCTTCCAGATGTGCCTGAGAATGCTTTTCCGCGCTCCGGTTCAGTTTGTATTTGCGCTTATAATGTGCTTCAGGATAAATACAAAGGTGTCCTCTGTGTTCCTTTTTGTAATTCCGCTTATCGTAGTCGGTATTCTTATTATCGGCCCCATAGCTCTTAAACGCTTTAAAAGAATGTTTAAAATGTTTGACGGCTTTAACGGCTCCATTCAGGAAAATCTTATTGCAATAAGGGTTGTAAAATCCTTTGTGCGCGAGGATTACGAAAAGAAAAAATTTAAAAAGGCGAATGACGCTCTTAAGGACGCCGCAATTTACGCCGAAAAAATAATGGTTATTGCAACTCCGCTTATGAGCGTTGTTATGTTCAGCACCTTTATTACCGTTTACTGGCTCGGCTCAAAGCTTATTATCGGCAATGAGCTTGAGGTCGGCGCATTCTCTTCAATTGTAACCTACGTTTCGACAATTCTTATGTCAATGATTTTCATAACCGTTTTCATTGTTCAGTTCGTTATGGCGCAGGCTTCCGTTTCAAGAATTAAAGAGGTCATCAACGAAAAGTCCGATTTGAATGATGACGAAGCGGATGAAAGCCTGAGGGTTGAAAACGGAGAAATTGAATTTTTAAATGTTTCCTTTAAGTATGATAAAAACGGACAGAAGAACGTTGTCGATAACGCAAATCTTAAAATTGAAGCAGGTCAGACGGTTGGAATTATCGGCGGAACGGGAAGCGCAAAAACCACGCTCGTCTCACTCATTCCGCGCCTTTACGACGTAACCGAGGGCGAGGTAAGAGTAGGCGGCAGAAATGTCAAGGACTATACCATTTATGAATTAAGAGAAGCCGTAAGTATGGTTTTACAGAAAAACGTGCTTTTCTCCGGCTCGATTATTGAAAATCTCCGTTGGGGTGATAAAAACGCCACCGAGGAGGAAATAGTCGAGGTTTGTAAGGCGGCGCAGGCTCACGACTTTATAATGAGCTTCCCAGACGGATATAACACCGACCTCGGTCAGGGAGGCGTTAATGTTTCGGGAGGTCAGAAGCAGAGGCTTTGTATTGCAAGAGCAATGCTCAAAAAGCCGAAAATTCTTATTCTTGACGACAGCACAAGCGCAGTCGATACCTATACCGACTCAAAGATAAGAGAAGCTTTTAAAAACAATATTCCCGATACCACAAAAATAATAATCGCTCAAAGGATTTCAAGCGTTGAGGACGCCGACAGAATAGTTGTGCTTGACGACGGAAAAATTGACGCTGTCGGAACTCACGAAGAACTGCTTGAAAACAATAAAATATACAGAGAGGTTTATCTTTCTCAACAGCAGGGCGCTGTAAGCGAAGGGGGTGCAGTTTAATGCCGGGACCTAACAGACACGGTTTCCAGAAGCCGAAAAACGTTAAAGGCACTCTTTCAAGAATGCTTTCCTATCTTTCAAAGAAAAAGGGCGTTTTGTTCCTTGTTGTTTTCCTGATTCTTATTTCTTCGCTCGGAACTGTTGCTTCCTCCTTCTTTATGAAACCGCTTATTGATAATTACGTTGTTCCGCTTATCGGTCAAAGCCCGAGCTTAAGCACAATGATGCCAATAATAAAGGCTCTTTGCCTTATGGGAGGACTGTTTTTAACAAGCGTTATTGCTTCGTATTCATATCAGCGGATAATGCTTTATATTTCCCAGGGAACGGTAAACGCAATAAGGCGCGATTTGTTTGACGCTTTGCAGGATTTGCCCATAAGCTTTTTTGACTCGCACACCCACGGAGAGCTTATGAGCCGATTTACAAACGACGTTGAAACAGTAAGGAACTTTTTAAGCCAGACAATAGTCCAGACTATCCAGTCCCTTTTTACCGTTGTTGCAACCTTTTTTGCAATGCTTATCTTAAGCCGTTGGCTGACGCTGTGGATAGTTGTTTTTGTCGTCATAATGATACTTATTATAAAAAAGCTCGGCGGCAAAAGCTCAACCTATTTCAGAAAGCAACAAAAGGACCTTGGAATAGCAAACGGCTTTATTGAGGAAACTATTGAGGGACAAAAGGTTATAAAGGTATTTAATCACGAGGGTGAAACCGTTGAGCGTTTTAATCTTCTTAACGGAAATCTTCGCCGCTCGGCAACAAGCGCAAATACCTTTGCCTCAATTCTTATGCCTATTATGGGCAACCTCTCCTACATCAATTACGCGACCCTTTGCGTTTTCGGAGGATTCCTTGTAATAACGGGAAATATCACTGTCGGTACGATAAGCTCGTTTTTGCTTTATTCAAAGCAGTTTACCCAGCCTATCACAAATCTTTCCCAGCAGTTTAATAATATCCTTTCGGCGCTTGCAGGCGCGGAGAGAATTTTTGATATCATTGACGCAAAGAAAGAAACCGATAACGGATATGTAATGCTTGTAAACGCTTTTATTGACGAAAAAGGCGAGATTCGTGAAACCGAAGAACGTACTAATTTATGGGCGTGGAAGCACGCTCACGGCGATGGAACGGTTACTTACAGACGTCTTGAGGGCAAGGTTGAATTTGAAAACGTTGTATTCAGCTATGACGGTAAAAAGACGGTCCTCAATGACGTAAGCCTTTACGCAAAGCCCGGTCAGAAAATTGCCTTTGTCGGCTCGACCGGCGCAGGAAAGACAACCATCACAAATCTTATAAACCGCTTTTATGAAATTGAGCAGGGCAAAATACGCTATGACGGAATAAATATTCAGAAAATCAAAAAGGCGGATTTACGCCGCTCACTGGGTATGGTTCTTCAGGATACCCATCTGTTTACGGGTACGGTTATGGAAAATATCCGCTACGGTAAGCTCGACGCAAGCGATGAGGACGTTATAAAGGCTGCAAAAGTTGCAAACGCCCATTCGTTTATCACAAGGCTTCCCAACGGATATGACACCTTACTTACGGGCGACGGAGCGAATTTAAGTCAGGGTCAGCGTCAGTTGCTTTCCATCGCAAGGGCTGCCGTTGCCGATCCGCCGGTGCTTATTCTTGACGAGGCGACAAGCTCCATTGACACAAGGACCGAACGCCTTATTGAAAAGGGTATGGACGCACTTATGGAGGGCAGAACGGTATTTGTAATCGCTCACCGACTTTCAACCGTCCGTAATTCAAACGCGATTATGGTGCTTGAAAACGGCGAAATTATTGAGCGAGGCGACCACGACGACCTTTTAAAACAGAAGGGTAAATACTACCAGCTTTATACGGGTCAGTTTGAATTAAGCTGACATATTTAAAAAATTTAAAAAATGCTTGCATTTTTATTTTGTTTATGTTAATATATACGGCGTTGTACAACGAAAGAGGTGACAGTCATGAAAGATGGAATTCATCCGAATTACCAGCCTACGGTAATCAGATGTGCTTGCGGCGCAACTTATGAAACAGGTTCTACAAAGAAGGACCTTCGCGTTGACGTATGCGCAAATTGCCATCCGTTCTTTACCGGAAAGCAGAAGCTCGTTGATACAGGCGGACGCGTCGACAGATTCAACAAGCGCTTTAATTTGGGTAAATAAGCAAAAACATTTAAGACGATACGTTCTGTGTATCGTCTTTTTTGTTCTTTATGGGGAATAAAAATGAATTCGTATTTTACCGTTAAAAACGAAACAAATGTCGAATATGAAATAAAACGCTCGCGCTTCATCGGTTATATAAAGCCCGTTAAAACAAAGCAGGAAGCGGAGAGCTTTGTTGCGTCAATAAAGCAAAAACACTTTGACGCGCGCCATAACGTCTTTGCATATAAAATTCGTGAGGGCAATTATAAACGCTATTCCGATGACGGAGAGCCGCAGGGTACGGCTGGCGTTCCGGTGCTTGACGTGATTGAAAAGAATGAGTTGACGGACGTTTGCATTGTTGTAACCCGTTATTTCGGCGGAATACTGCTCGGCGGCGGAGGACTTGTCAGGGCGTATTCCCACACTGCGTCGCTTTCGGTTGAAGAGGCAAAAAAGGCTGAAATGTCCCTTTGCGTATGCTTTAATTTAAAGTGCGACTATTCATTTTACGGAAAGGTGAACTCAATTTTTGAGGACTGCGGCGCCATTACCGAAAACAGTGAATTTCTTGATGACGTGTCTGTTTCGGGATATGTTCCCGAGGAAAAGTTTTCCTCTCTTAATTCAAAAATTGTCGAAGCCTCCGCAGGCTTGTTTTCACTAACCGAAAAAGACAAAAAATACGCCGAAATATAATTTTTTTATTTTTTTAGAGGAATTCGGAGATTTATTTAGTATATATAATCGAAAACCTTTTTTCAGGGGTGAAAAAATGTCAGATGAAATCCGTTTAAGGACCTTAAAAATCGAAGAGGATACATTTTCTGAAAACGCTTTCCTTTGCGTAAATACAAGGGGCAGGGCAGTTTTTGAAAACGAGGACCCCGTAAGAACCGCGTTTCAACGTGACAGAGACAGAATTATCCATTCCTCGTCCTTCCGCAGGCTCAAGCATAAGACCCAGGTTTTTCTCTCGCCCGAGGGCGACCACTACAGAACTCGTCTTACCCATACGCTTGAGGTTTCCCAGATAGCGAGAACTATTGCCAGAGCCTTGGCTTTAAATGAGGATTTGATAGAGGCTGTGTCTCTCGGTCATGACCTTGGACACACTCCTTTCGGCCACGCCGGAGAAAGGGCGCTTGACTCCGTTTATAAAAACGGTTTTCGCCATTATGAACAAAGTCTTCGGGTTGTTGACAGACTTGAAAAAGACGGCAAAGGCTTAAATCTTACGTACGAGGTACGCGACGGCATTTTATGCCATACAACCGGTAAGGAAGCCGATACGTTGGAGGGCAGACTCGTTAAAATCGCGGATAAAATCGCCTATATTAACCACGATATTGACGACGCAATAAGGGCAAAGGTAATAAGCAATGACGATATTCCTTTTGAAATTCGAAAGGTTCTCGGTCAGACAAAATCCAACAGGATTAACACCCTTGTCACCTCGGTTATAAACAATACGGTTTCTTCGGTTAAAATGGACAGTCAGACCGAGGGAGCATTTAAGGAACTGACCGACTTTATGTTTAAAAACGTTTATACAAATCCCGTCTGCAAGGGTGAGGAGAAAAAGGCGGAGGCTCTTATTATTGAGCTTTACAATTATTTCTGCTCTCACCCCGAAGAGCTGCCGGAAATGTATAAGCCAATTGCAAATACCGAGGGAGCCGACAGAGCTTCGTGCGACTACGTTGCAAGTATGTCGGATATTTACGTTTTAAGGGTCTACAATAAGCTTTTCATTCCCAGCGGATGGAATGAGGCGCTTGATTTTTAACGTACTGTTTTCAGTACATCGATTCCAATAAAATTTTGTCGAAAGGAGCGGTAATATGGCAATTAACGATGCTTATCTTGAAGAGTTAAGAAGTAAAACCGACGTTGAAGCGGTCATTTCCTCTTATGTTGTATTACGCCGACGCGGCAGAATTTTAACGGGACTTTGTCCCTTTCATAATGAAAAAACTCCGTCCTTTACGGTTTATCCCGAAACCCAGTCTTATTATTGCTTCGGCTGCGGCTCGGGCGGAGACGTCATTACTTTTATAAAAAACATAAATAATCTTGATTATGTTGAAGCGGTTAAGCAGCTTGCCGATA
Organism: uncultured Clostridia bacterium; assembly: GCA_937884975.1. Lineage (GTDB taxonomy): Bacteria > Bacillota > Clostridia > Oscillospirales > Acutalibacteraceae > Fimenecus. The sequence continues at coordinate 60,661 of CAKZZS010000064.1, forward strand.
TGGCAGGAATGGCGCCGCCCGAAACGAATTTTGACACCACGCTTACAAAGCAGCGGCTTCGTATGTTTGAAATTAACCGTGAAGCGGCAAAGTTCTTTTATAAGTCACTTTATTCGCCTCTGGGTAAGCAGTGCCTTGAGTACTACCACGGCAGGGGACTTTCGGACGAAACGATTCGTCATTTCGGTCTGGGCTTTGCTCCCGAAAATTTTAATGACGGACTGTATAAGCACCTTAAAGGTCTCGGGTATAATGACGCGGAGCTTTTCGGCGCTAACGTAATAAGAAAAAGCATTAAAGGCTATTATGACGCTTTTAAAAACCGCGCAATGTTTCCTATTATCGATATTCGGGGAAATGTTATTGCCTTCAGCGGCAGGCGTCTTGACGAAAGCGACCCGAGAAAATATGTTAATACAAGCGACACTCTTGTATTCAAAAAGGGCAGTAACCTTTTTGCGCTCAATTTCGCCAAAGGCTCAAAGCGTGAGGGACTTATACTTTGCGAGGGCAATATGGATGTCATTTCGCTTCATCAGGCAGGCTTCGATAATGCCGTTGCAGGACTCGGAACCGCGCTGACTGAGGAACAGGCGCTTCTCATAACCCGTTATGCAAACACCGTTTACCTTTGCTACGATAACGACGAGGCAGGGCAAAAGGCGGTCGAAAAGGCTTTGAGAATTTTCTCAAGGACGGGAATAAAAATAAAAGTGCTTCACCTTCAGGGCGGTAAGGACCCGGATGAAATAATAAAAAATTGCGGAGCGGATTATTTCCGTTCGATTATTGAGGGAGCGGCTAACGATATCGAATTTAAACTGCTCAACGCGCAGCATAATTTTGATATCACAACCTCCGACGGAAAGCTCAATTATCTTAACGCCGCGGTCGATATACTTGCGTCCCTTGACAACTCTCTTGAAAGGGATATTTACGCAACAAGATTAAGTGAACTCGGAGTCAGCAAAACCGCAATTGACGAACAGATTTCAAGAAAACGCGCTTCCAATTCAAGAAAGCAAAAAACAATTGATTTTAAAAATATAGTTCGTTCAACCGTTGCTCCGAAGGACAGCGTTAATCCCGACAGGACAAGGCATCCTGCGGTTGTCAAGGCGGAGGAGCATTTAATCGCAAATTTCCTTTTCAGTCCCGACTGCTACAAGGCGCTTAAAGGAAAGATTACACCCGATGATTTTATTTCGGTTGTAAATTCTCATATTTTTAAGGTGCTGTCCGAAAGAATTGAAAATGAGCAGTCGCTTGACTTAACGGTTGTTTCCCAGTCCTTTACCGATGAAGAAACCGCGGCTTATTCAAGGCTTCTGACTATGTCCGATACTGTCGGAAAAACGTTAAAGGAGTGCGAAGACTGTATAAATACAATTCTTTCGGAGAAACATAAAAGCGAGCGTAAAGCCGCAAAGGATATGGATGACGATGAATTTTTGAACGCGTTCAAAGAATTCGGGAATAAATAAATTTACATAAAGGGGTAGGAAAGTATAATGGAACAGAATTCAACGAAAAACAATATGCTTGAAGCGTTGCTCAAAAAGGGCAAGGCAACGGGAAAACTGACCACTCACGAAATTGACGACGTCATTGTTGAAATGGACCTCGACATTGAAGAGTGGGACAAGATTTATGACACAATTGAGTCGCAGAATATCCAGATTATCGACGATCTGGGTGACGCGGCGCTTGCCGATATCTCCTTTGAGGTTGAAAGCGAAAAGGTTTCCGATTCCGGCTCTGCCGATTCAAAGAACGAGGGCATTGAGGACCCGGTCAAGGCTTACCTTAAGGAAATCGGACGCGTTCCGCTTCTTACAAGTGAAGAGGAAATCGAGCTTGCAACAAGAATTGCCGATAACGACGAGCAGGCTAAAAAACGCCTTGCGGAAGCGAATCTCCGTCTTGTTGTAAGTATTGCAAAAAGATACGTCGGCAGGGGAATGCAGTTTCTTGATTTGATTCAGGAGGGTAACCTCGGTCTTTTGAAGGCTGTTGACAAGTTCGATTATACAAAGGGCTTTAAGTTTTCAACCTACGCAACCTGGTGGATAAGACAGGCTATTACAAGAGCAATTGCCGACCAGGCAAGAACTATCCGTATTCCCGTTCATATGGTTGAAACGATAAATAAGGTTAAAAAGACAATTACTCTTCTTCTCCACGAAAACGGCAGAGACCCGACTGCCGAGGAGGTTTCCGAATACCTCAATATGCCTGTTGACAAGGTACGCGAAATTATGCGCGTTGCGCAGGAGCCTGTTTCCCTTGAAACTCCTATCGGCGAGGAGGAGGACAGCCATCTCGGCGATTTTATTCCCGATGATGACGCCCTTGCGCCCGAGGAGGCGGCTTCAATGATGCTTCTTAAGGAACAGCTTGACGATGTATTGAGCACTCTTACTCCCAGAGAGAAAAAGGTTATTCAGCTTCGTTTCGGTCTTGAGGACGGCAGGCAGCGTACTCTTGAAGAAGTCGGCGAGGAATTCGGCGTTACAAGAGAACGTATCCGTCAGATAGAGGCAAAGGCGCTTCGCAAGCTGCGTCACCCGAGCCGCAGTAAGAAATTAAAGGATTTTCTCGGTTAATATTTAATGAGGATGAGTTTTTTAACTCGTCCTCATTTTTCTTTATTGACTTTGCAGCCTTGTTGTGATAACATTAAAACTGCAAAGTTAATACTTGTACTGCGGTCTTTTTACTTAATCGTAAAATGTAATAGGGAATCTCGGTGAAAATCCGTCGCAACAGCCATTACCGTAACTAAAGATAATTTCTTTTCAAGTCGGAATACTTCCCGCAGGCGCGGTTCTTAGCATTTGCTATGCCTTGGGCAATGAAGGCGTAACCGATTTAAGCCATTTGACTATGGCTTATTTGTGTTGCGTTTTTGTTTTTACAAAAGCGCTTATTTTTTTAGAAAGGTTGGTTTGTTTATGAAGAAATCAAAAGCGTTATCGGCACTTTGCATTATTGCGGCAATTTGCCTGATGACAAACGTATTTGCTTTATTTGCATTTGCGGCAGAAAGCGGCGTTAAGGTTAAGGTCACTCTTTCAAGCGAGGGTGTTCTTGCGGTTTGTAACGCCAAAATACTTGTTACCGACGTTGACGGTGACGGTTCACTTACGGTAAACGATGCTTTGGTTATTACGCATACCGAGCTGTATCCTACGGGCAGTGACGGTTACGAGAACCAGACTACCCAGTGGGGACTGAGCATCAAGAAGCTCTGGGGCGTTGAAAACGGCGGAAGCTACGGCTACTATATAAATAATAATTCCGCCTGGAGCCTTACTGATGTTCTTAACGAGGGCGACGCTCTTTATGCGTTCTCCTATAAGGATGCCCAGTATTACTCGGATTTGTTCAGCTATTTTGATAAGACGAGCGTTGACGCTACTGCAGGCGAGTCTTTTGAGGTTGTTTTAAGCGAATCCGCTTATGACGAAAACTGGAATCCCGTTCAGAAGCCTGTTGAGGGCGCTGTTATTACAATTGACGGCGTTGAAACTGCGTTTGTAACCGACAGTGAAGGTAAAGCAACGGTTACTGTTGAAGATGAAAACCGTCATATCGTAAGCGCAAAGTTCGACGGTCATACTATCACTCCTCCTGCTCTCACTGTTGAAGGACTGTTTACGGGTCTTGATTACGAATACGGCAATTTCTACCTTCTTTCGGATTCCGTTAAGCAGACAGGCTGGCAGACGGTTGATGGAGTAAAGCATTACTTCAAGTCAAACGGAGCAATGGCAAGAAATGAGTTTGTCAACGATAACGGCAAGTTCTATTATTTCGACGGCAAGGGCGTTATGCTTAAGGGACTTAAGAGCGTAACAAACAAAAAGGGTAATACATATAAGTACTATTTTGACGCTGACGGCGTTATGTATACGGGTTGGAAAAAGACAGAAGCCAACGGCAAGACTTATTACTATTACTTTGCCGATAACGGCGTTATGCTTACCGGCTGGCAGAAGCTCAAGAGAGGCAACGGAAATACTTATATGCACTATTTCGGCGACAACGGAATTATGCGTACGGGTTGGCAGAATATAAAGAACTCCAAGGGCGTTGCTTATAAGTACTATTTCGGCGATAACGGCGTAATGCGTACGGGCTGGCAGAACATAAAGAACTCCAAGGGTGTTTCCTATAAGTATTATTTCCACACTAACGGCGTAATGCTTACGGGCTGGCAGAATATAAAGAACTCCAAGGGAGTTGCTTATAAATATTATTTCGGCGACAACGGCGTAATGCGTACAGGCTTCCAGTCGATTAAGAACTCGAAGGGTAAGGCATATACTTACTATTTCGGCACAAACGGCTATATGCGTACGGGCTGGCAGAAAATCACCAATTCCAAGGGCAAGACCTATAAGTACTATTTCGGTGATAACGGCGTTATGCGCACCGGCTTGCAGACAATAGGAAAATATAAATATTATTTCCACACCAACGGCGTAATGCTCACAGGTTGGCAGAAAATAAACGGAAATAAATATTTCTTTGACTATGACGGAGTTTACATTTCTGCAAAGCAGATAAAGGCTTATGTTGCAAGCTATAACAAGCTTCTCTCCTATGCAAAGCTCGGTCAGTATAACAGCAAGTCAAAGCAGTATATTTACGCTTTCGATACTCTTTCCTCGGGCACGGGCAGAAAGCTTTGCTGCCTTGAATATGACGCAGGAAATGATGAGCTGAGCGTATCATACATTATGGATAATAAGGATTTCCAGAGTCGTATTTCGGTTAAAATTCAGAAGAATGTAACCGACAAAATGGAAATAATTTACGCTTACAAGACAATTAAAAACGGAAAGGCTGACGAAATCGGCGGCGCTACCGCAACTATGAGCAAGCGCGCTTATACGGACTCAAAGGCTATCACCGTTTCCAAGAGCGCAGGCACAAGATACACCGATTCGGATGCAGGCAAGCTTATGTCTTCTCAGACGGCTCACGCTCTCAGGGAGCTTAACGATTACATCACGAAGAATTCCGACGCCACTCTTCAGTCACTCGGATATACCTCTTATAAATAATAATTATGAAACATAACCTTGGCAGAAAAATTATATGTTCGTTACTGATATGCGTTTTGCTTATCGGCTACGTTAACTGTGCTGCTTTGGGGAAAACCGCCGATGAAGTCAATACCTTTATCGGCGGTATTGTTTCGTCCGAAGGAACCAAAAAAGGCGTTTCGGGCAAACAGGGTTTAGTTGATTATTATTCCGAAAACGAAATGACGCTCGGAGGAGAGTGGTATGTGCTTTCCTTTATACGGAATAATGATAAACTAAGCCTTGATAATTATGAAAATAAGCTTATTGATTACCTGAAAAACAACACTGTCTATTCCGCTACAACAAGGGAAAAGTTTGCCCTTATGTTCCTTGCTATGGGAACCGAGGACAGATGGGCAAAAAATTATGTCGAAGAAACTGCCGATGAAGCAATCGGCAAGCAGGGGATAATGAGCCTTGTTTTCGGCTTGCATCTACTCAATAACGGCTGTAAAAACAGCGAATATACCCCTTACTCACTTGCGCAGAAGCTTATTTCCATGCAAAACGATGACGGAGGCTGGGCGAATTCGGGTTCTGTCAGTGACGTCGACGTTACCGCCATGACCCTTGAATCGCTTTATCCGTTTTACTCTTCCTTTAAGAGCGAAATGGACGAAGCCGTAAATCTTTTGTCAGAAAGGCAAAATGAGGACGGCACTTTTCAAAGCTACGGCGTTAATAATGCAGAGAGCACCTGCCAGGTAATTATTGCGCTTTGCTCGCTTAATATTGACCCTGACTCCGATTCGAGATTTATAAAAAATTCCAACAGCGCTTTTGACGGACTTTTAAAGTTTAAAAAGTCAGACGGAAGCTTTTCTCACGTTTTGGGCGGTGACTCAAATAACAGCGCAACCTCCCAGGCGCTTAACGCCTTTGTCGCTTACAAATGCTTTGTTAATCGTTTCGGCGCTTTCTATTCCTTACAGCCGTATAACAGAGCGCAGAACGAAACCGTTACCGAAAAAACAACATCTTCTTCTCAAAAACCCGAAAAAACTACTGCGCAAAGAACAACTGATTCTCAGTCACAGGAAAACATTACCTCTGTTTCTTCCTATGCCGGACAGACTGAAATAACAAGCGTTCCCGGTAACGAAGAACAGACGCAGACAGCTTTTGAAAATGAAAGCAACGGCAATGGTAACACAACCGATTTTTCCGATTCTTCTCAACAGTCGGAAAGCTTCAGTGAAAAAGAACAAAACCGTGCCTCGGATGAACTGATTACCTTTGAAAACGGCGAGGCCATCGCTTCCATTTCACTTACCCGTGAGGGGAAAATAAAGCTTATTATTGCAGGCGTAATACTTGCCTTGGCAGTCCTCGTTTCGGTTGTATTTTTCGCGCTTAAAAAGAGAAATTATAAAAACTTTATTGTCATATTCGCGGCGGCTTTAATAGCTGTTGTCAGCCTGTTCTTTATTAAAATCAGCGCGGCTGACGATTACTACAATTCCTCGGTTGTTAAGACCGATACAGTCGGCGTTGTTTCGATTGAGGTCAGGTGTGATACCGTTTCGGGCAGGGAAAATGCGCCCGAAGACCCCATTATTCTCCCAAAAACCGAAATTGAAATAAATGAAAATGACACCGTTTACAACGTCCTTTCCCAGGCGCTTATGCAAGCCGGGATTCCCTTTGAACATAACGCCTCTTACTATATAAGCGGCATTGATAATCTTTACGAATTTGAGTTCGGCGACCTGTCGGGCTGGATGTATCTTGTCAACGGAAAAACTCCGTCAGTCGGATGCGGCGAGTACGTCCTTTCCGACGGCGATGAAATACAGTGGATGTATACCTGTGACATAGGTAACGATTTGAAAGAGTATGAAAAAAATTGAGCAACTTAACCCTATAGTAATGTTTCTGTACTTTTTGCTTGTCTTCGCTCTGGCTGCATTCGGTACGGACGTTATTATCACGCTCATTTCTCTTATCTGTTCAATTCTTCTTTACTGTCTTAAAAGCAAAAACGAAAACACCAAAAGGCATTATTATATCTTCATTCTCTTTATCGTTTCCGCTTTAATAAATCCCGTTTTCAACCACAGGGGGATTACTCCTCTTTTTGTTGTCAACGATAATCCGATAACCCTTGAAGCGCTTCTTTACGGTATTTGCATGGCAGGCACCTTTTCGGCGGTAATTTACCTGTTTTCCGCATTTTCTCTCGTTATGACAAGCGATAAACTTATTTATGTTTTCGGCACCGTTTCGTCAAAAAGCGCTTTGCTTTTATCTATGGCTTTACGGTATGTTCCGCTTTTTATTGCCCAGCAAAAGAAGGTCAAGCAAGCGCAAAAGGCGATGGGACTTTTTTATGACGGAAATCTCGTTGACCGCTTTAAGGGCAATTTGAGGATTTTTTCGATTATGGTCACATGGGCGCTCGAAAACGGAATAGTGACCGCCGACAGTATGTCCGCAAGGGGATACAGCGAAAAAAGGCGTACTTCATTTTCTTTTTTCGCCTTTACGCAGTTCGACCTTTTCTATTTGTTAATTACACTTTTACTTTTCTCGGTTGTTGTTTACGGTAAGGTTACAAACGCCGTAGGCACTGTTTTTTATCCCGAATTTGTCTGCGCAAAGCTCAATTTAATCTCATTTTCGGTTTATTTTTGCTTTGCGTTGCTGTGTCTTATGCCGAGTATTCTTGAAATAAGGGAGGAATTAAGGTGGAAATACTTAATGTCAAAAATTTAAGCTTTAAATATCCCACGAATGAAAAGAATACCCTTGAAAATGTGTCCTTTACGCTTGAAAAGGGCGATTTTGCCGTGCTCTGCGGACAGACGGGAAGCGGAAAAACAACCCTTTTAAGAGCGCTCAAACCGTCTCTTTGCTTAAGGGGAGAAATGAACGGAGAAATCAGCTTTCTCGGTTCGCAGCTTTATGAGAACAAAAAAGGTTTTGAGCGTAAAATCGGTTTCGTTATGCAAAACCCAGAACAGCAGATAGTTACCGATAAGGTGTATCACGAGCTTGCGTTTGCGCTTGAAAATATGAATATTAAAAAAAATGAAATCAGCCGAAGAATAGCCGAAACTGCCCAGTTTTTCGGCATTTCGGATTTGTTTGAGCAGGGGACGCAGACTCTTTCGGGAGGACAGAAACAGCTGCTTAACCTTGCGGCTGTTTCCGTAATGCAGCCGGATTTACTCATTCTTGACGAGCCTACTGCGCAGCTTGACCCCGTTGCCGCGGTAGAGTTTATCACCGTTCTTAAAAAGCTCAATACCGAAATGGGCATAACCGTCCTCATTTCGGAGCACAGACTCGATGAGCTAATAAGCCTCGGGAATAAGCTTCTTGTAATTGAAAACGGCGAAATTACGGTTTGCGATGAGCCGTCAAGGGCAATAGACTCGCTTGAAAAAGACAATAAGATACTTGAATATATGCCTGCTCCCGTAAGGCTTTTTAAGTCCGTAAAAAGCTCCTGCGCCTGCCCGTTGACCGTCAATGAGGGAAAGCAGTTCATAGAAAAGAGCTTCAATAACGGTATATCCGTATTCACTGCTGAAAAACCCGAGCTGTCTGCAAAAAAGGCGGTTGAGGTCAGGGACGTATGGTTCAGGTATTCAAAGCAGGGCGAGGACGTTTTAAAGGGGATTGATTTTACTGTTTTTGAGGGTGAAATCTTTTCATGTCTCGGTGCTAACGGAAGCGGAAAAACAACCGCTATGAACTGTATCGCAGGTCTTATTAAGCCTTACAGCGGAAAAATAAAGGTTTTTGACAAAAAGATAAGCGACTATAAGAATAATTCGCTTTATATAAACTGCGTTTCTGTGCTTCCCCAGGATATCGGAACGGTGTTTCTTAAAAATACCGTTGAAGAAGAGCTTGAAGAGGTGGGAGCGTCATTTGACCTGATACCTGTTGATTTATCATATCTGTCAAAAAGACATCCCTATGATATAAGCGGCGGTGAACAGCAGCTTGTTGCGCTTATAAAGGTGCTTTCAAAAAAGCCGCGGCTTCTTATACTTGACGAGCCTACAAAGGGACTTGACAACTGCTTTAAAATGCAGTATGCGCAGGTGCTTAAAAGCCTTAAGGAAAAGGGAGTTACGGTCATTATCGTCACCCATGACACGGAGTTTGCCTCCCTTGTTTCCGACAGATGCGCCTTTCTTTTCAGGGGGCGTGTTGTGTCCGAGGATGAAACGCATCTGTTTTTCTCTAAAAACAGCTTTTATACAACGCCTGTTTCAAGAATGACGAGGGGATTTTATGACGGCGTTGTTTCTGTCGAAGAAGCCGTTGAAATGATAGTAAGAAACGGCGGTGAGAAGACTTGATTTCAATAAAAAGTGAAAAGGCAAAAAAGATATTGAGCGTTCTTCTTCCGTGTATTCTTATGCCCTTTGTAGTCATTTTCGGTTCGTTTTACGCAAACGGTAAAAGCTACGCGCTTTCAAGCCTTATTCTGACTCTGCTTTCGCTTGTGCTTTTTATTTGCGGAATTGAAAGTAAAAATACGGGTACAAGGCGGCTTGTAATTGTTGCGGTAATGGTTGCCTTGAGCGCAGTCGGAAGACTGATTCCGATTTTTAAACCCGTTACCTTTCTTGTAGTAATTACGGGTATGACCTTAGGACCTCAGGCAGGCTTCTTAACGGGCGCCTTTTCGGCGGTTATTTCAAATATTTCCTTCGGTCAGGGTCCCTGGACTCCGTTCCAGATGTTTGCGTGGGGTATGCTCGGCTTTATAGCAGGCTTAATGGAAAAGCCGCTTAATAAAAATAAGGCGCTTTTAATAACCTATCTCGCATTCGCTGGCGTTTTTTATTCACTGATAATGGATATCTGGACAGTGCTCTGGTATCAGCAGGGTTTTCAGATAGAAATGTATAAGGCTGCAATTGTTTCCGCAATTCCCTACACAATTGTTTATGCAGTTTCAAACGTTATTTTTGCCTTGCTCCTTGCAAAGCCGATGTGTGAAAAGCTAATACGAATAAAAGTTAAATACGGTGTTTAGCTGCCAAACATTCTTTTCTGTATTGTCCTTTAACGGCTTGAATTTTCAAGCCGTTTTTTAATGTAAAACAGACAAAAAATATATATAATTTTTGTGAAAAATGCTTGCATAAGTTAATATATAGTTGTATAATATTTGAGTTTTAAAATCATTTTACGGGTGAGAATATGAGTAAAAGAGAAGATGTCAGAAATATCGCGATTATCGCTCACGTTGACCACGGTAAAACAACTCTTGTTGACCAGATGCTTCGTCAGAGCGGTACTTTCCGTGAAAATGAACAGGTTCAGGAAAGGGTTATGGACTCAAACGACCTTGAAAGAGAAAGAGGCATAACTATTCTTTCGAAAAATACCTCCGTTCATTACAACGGCGTTAAAATCAATATAGTCGACACTCCCGGTCACGCTGATTTCGGCGGTGAGGTTGAACGCATAATGCAAATGGTTGACGGTGTTCTGCTTCTTGTTGACGCATTCGAGGGCTGTATGCCGCAGACGCGCTTTGTACTTAAAAAGGCGCTTAATTTAAGAAAAACCGTTCTCGTTGTTATAAATAAAATTGACCGCCCGGGAGCCAGACCTGCAGAGGTTATTGACGAGGTTCTTGACTTGTTTATTGAACTTGGCGCGGACGAGGACCAGCTTGAATTTCCCGTTGTCTACGCTTCCGCAAGAGACGGCTATTCCTCGCTTGACCCCGATGACAGACAGGGCGATATGCGTCCTCTTCTTGACTCGATTCTTAAAAATATTGAACCTCCCGAGGGCGTTACCGAAGCTCCCGTACAGATTCTTATTTCCTCTCTCGGTTACGATGACTATGTCGGAAGAATCGGCATAGGCAGGGTTGAAAGGGGAAGAATAAAGAGAAATCAGCAAGTTACCCTTTGCAAAACCGACGGCAGTCAGGAAAATGTTAAAATTTCAAAGCTCTATGTGTTTGAAGGACTTAAAAGGCAGGAGGTTGAGGAGGCTGCGGCAGGCGATTTAATTGCCGTTTCGGGCATTTCCGACCTTAATATCGGTGAAACGATTTGTGACAGCGAATGTATTGAGCCGCTTCCCTTTGTAAAAATTGACGAGCCGACTCTTTCAATGAACTTTATTGTAAATGACAGCCCGTTTGCAGGAAGAGAGGGTAAGTACGTCACCTCCCGTAATCTTCGCGACAGACTTTTTAAAGAGGTTGAAACCAACGTAAGTATGCGCGTTGAGGAAACCGAAAGCACGGATACCTTTAAGGTTTCGGGCAGAGGCGAATTGCACCTTTCAATTCTCATTGAAACAATGCGCCGTCAGGGCTATGAATTCCAGGTCTCAAGACCGAAGGTAATAATGAAGGAAGAAAACGGAAAAACCCTTGAGCCTATGGAGCTTCTTATAGTAGAGGTTCCCGAACAGTATGTCGGCGCGGTTATGGAAAAAATCGGTTCGCGTAAGGGCGAGCTTGAAAATATGGGCGCGCGTCAGGGCGGAGCGACTCATCTTGAATTCAAAATCCCTGCAAGAGGACTTATCGGCTACCGTTCCGAGTTTATGACCGACACGAACGGTAACGGAATTATGAATAACCTTTTTGCAGGCTATGAGGAATATAAGGGCGATATTCAGACTCGTGAAAGAGGCTCAATTGTTGTTCACGAAACGGGAACGACAACGGGCTACGGACTTTTCAATACCCAGGACAGAGGACGCCTTTTTGTAGGTCCCGGCGTTGACGTGTACGAGGGTATGATAGTCGGCGAATGCGCTAAAAATGAGGATATTACCTGTAACGTTTGCAAGGCGAAGCACCTGACTAATACGCGCGCTTCAGGCTCGGACGACGCGTTAAGGCTTGTTCCTCCGAGTAACCTTAGCCTTGAACAGTGTATGGAATTTATTAAGGATGACGAGCTTCTTGAGGTCACGCCGAATTCTTTGAGACTGCGTAAGAAAATACTTGCAAAGGATTTGCGGCTTAAGGAACAATTTAGAAATAAGTAAAGGAGTTTTATTATGGATTATACTCTCTGGGCGCAAAACACATTTAAAGACGACACTTATGCAACCGAGGTAACGGGAATCAAAATTGAAAAGGCGGTTGACGGCACTGCCGTTTGCTCTCTTGACATTAGCGAAAAGCACCTTAATGCGGATAATCACGTTATGGGCGGAGCAACCTTTACTCTTGCCGATCTGGCCGGTGCCGTTGCTGTAAATGAGGGCGAGCTTACAACCGTCTCGATTAACAGCTCCATAAGCTATCTCGGCGTTGCAAAGGGCAAAAAACTCATTGCCGAAGCGAATACCGTTAAAAAGGGCAGGAGCGTTACAACAGTTACGGTCGATATTCACGATGAACTCGGCACAAAGGTTGCGTACGCGGTCTTTACGGGTATGAAGGTAAGATAATAATCATTTAAGCCCTGCCGAAAGACAGGGCTTTCACTTTGGCTTGATTTCGGCATAGAATGTAACCGAGGTGACAAATTATGTATTCACTTGCGGTTGGCAGCGTGACTAATGCTGCAAGAGCCAAGGATATTCTTAAAAGAAACGGTGTCAATTCCGGTATACAAAGATATTCGGGTGAAAGGCGCATAGGCTGCGGCTATGTTGTTACGGTACGCGACGAAGCGGATAAATGCATAAAGCTGCTCAAAGAAGCAGGGATAAACGTTCTGGATGTGAGTAAAAGGTGATTTATCTTGATAATGCCGCAACCACTTATCCAAAGCCGAAATGCGTTTTCAAAAGCGTAAAAAAGTCGATGAGCCGTTTCGGCGCGAATCCGGGCAGGTCCGGTTATAAAATGGCTGTAAAAACGGGGGAGGCAATTTATAGTTCAAGGGAAGCTTTAAGGAGCTTTTTTAATGCGAAAAGCGTTGAAAACGTTGTCTTTGCTCAAAACTGTACTTTAGCTTTGAATATATGTATTAAAGGACTTTCTGAAAACGGCGGAAATTTTGTCTGTTCATCGCTTGAGCATAATGCGGTAATAAGACCTCTTGAAAAGCTTAAAAACGAGGGCGTTTGCGATTATAAAATTGCCGGAATCGACATTAACAGCGATGATAAAACTGTTGAAAATTTTGACAGGCTCATTGACGAAAAAACCTGCGCCGTTGTAATTTCTGCCGCTTCCAATGTTTTCGGCTTCCTTCTTCCGATAAAACGGATTTCCCAAATATGTAAAAAATACGGCGTTCCCTTGATTGTTGACGCCGCGCAGGCCGCAGGGATTATTCCGCTTGACGTAAGGGAGCTTGGAATCGATTATCTTTGCGTTGCCGTTCATAAGGGACTGTACGCGCCGGTCGGAGTAGGCGCTTTGATAATAAATTCCGATAAAAATTTCGACACAATTATTGAGGGCGGAACGGGGAGCAATTCTCTTTCTGCGCTCCAACCCGATTTTCTGCCCGACAGATTTGAAAGCGGAACTATGAATACTTCGGGCATAATTGCCGTTGCGCCTGCAGTTAATGAAATAAACAAAATCGGAATGGGTAATATTTACTCCCACGAATATTCGCTTTTAAAGCTTCTTGAAGAGAATTTAAGAGAAATGAAGAACGTTATTCTTTACACGTCCTTCTGCGATTCCCAACGTCTTGCGCCGGTTTTGTCGTTTAATATAAAAGGTGTTCAGTCCGAGCTTGTCGCTCTTTCTCTTGCCGAAAAGGATATATGCGTAAGGGCAGGGTATCATTGCGCTTTTATCGCCCATAAAAGCTTTAATACGCTTGAAGGCGGAACGGTTCGAATTTCTCCGTCAATTTTCACTAAAAAAGGTGATATTTATTTTACTTTAAATTGCATTTATAAATTGCAAAATAAATAAATATATGATATAATATACCGTAATGTGCAGTAGTGTTTATATTTTTCTGCCCATTTCGGTATTTTACTTTTTTACAAGGCTGGTGAAAAAATGATTATAGATTTGAGCTTCAATGATCTCATAAATGAAATGTGGGGCGTGCTCAAGGGCTTTAACTGGCTTACGGATTTACTTGACATTGCGCTTGTTGCGGTTATCCTTTACGGAGCAATAAAGCTTATCCGTGACAGTAAGGCTATGCAGCTGGTAAAGGGAATTTTACTTCTTGCCGTTCTTTTTGCAATTGTTACTCTTCTTAAGATGCAGGCAAGCTCGTACCTTTTCAGCATGCTTTTCGGAAATCTTCTTCTCATTCTTGTTATCGTTTTCACACCTGAAATAAGAAACGCCCTTGAAAGCGTGGGCAGGACTTCCGTTTTTAATCTCGGAAATATTCTTCAAATCGGACGTGAGGACATAAAGCGTCAGGAAGAAATGAATATTACCATCAACTCGGTATGCAAGGTTGTTTCCGATCTTTCGGATACAAAAACCGGCGCGCTGATAGTTTTTGAAAAAGATACAAACCTCGGTGAAATAATAAAAACGGGTACTATTGTTGACGCGTCCGTTTCGCCGGAGCTGCTTGAAAACATCTTTTATCCGAAGGCTCCGCTTCACGACGGTGCGGTTATCATCCGTAATTCAAGAGTTGCCGCGGCAGGATGTATTCTTCCGCTTACGTTTAATTCCAATATCAGCCGTGAGCTTGGCACAAGGCATCGCGCGGCTATCGGAATGAGCGAGGAAAGCGACGCGATTATAGTTGTCGTTTCCGAGGAAACCGGTTCTATTTCCTTTGCATATAAGGGAAGACTTAAGCACGGCATTTCCGAAAGCGAGCTTCGTGAAATTCTTACAAATCAGTTCCTTTCCGCCGAAAGAGTTGAAAAGGATTCAAGACGAACCAGAAAAAAGAATAAGGAGGAGGGAAAATAATGTTCAAAGAAAAAGGCAAGCTCTCCGCTCTTATTATGAATAACAAATTCATTGCGGTTCTTTCCGTTATTATTTCAATTGGACTCTGGATGTGGATAGCTATTGACAAAAGTCCTATTGAAACCACGGTCATAAAGGACGTTCCGATTACAATTGACCTTGAGAACAGCGTTCCCTCGCAGCTCGGTCTTGAGATTTTCGGAACGAAGGAGTTTAAGGTTGATATTACGGTTTCAGGTAAAAAATTTGTTCTTCAGACGCTTGACCCGAGTAAATTTTCCGTAAACGCCCAGACAAACTATGTTGACTCCGCAGGTAAGAAATCCCTGCCGGTTAGGGCGACTACGAGCGCAGACTGTGATATTGTCGGTCTTTCGAGCGATTACATTGACGTATTTTTCGATTCCCTTTCGAAAAGAGAGTTTACGGTTGAACCCGTAGTCAATACCGAGCTTGAGAGTCTTGTTTCCGAGGACCTGATGCTCGGAACCTACGTTCTTTCGCAGAACACGGTTACCGTTTCGGGACCGAGCTCGGAGGTAAACTCCGTTTCCGGAGTACAGGCGGTTGTTGATGTAAACGAGGTTCTCAATTCAACCTCAACCTTTAACCCGAAAATTATTTTCAAGGGCGCAAAGACCACCGACTACCTTTCAACCAATGTTGACGAAAAGGATATTACGCTTACGGTCCCCGTTCTCAAGGTAGTTTCTCTTGAAACAACCGTTACCTTTAAGAACACTCCTTCGGCGTTTATAAATTCGCCCCTTAACTTTACGGTTTCACCGTCGGAGCTTAAGGTTGCGTTACCCGTTGAAACGGCTGATGAGGTTAAGAATGTCAGTGTCGCGACTATTGATTTTTCTTCCATCAGTATAGGTCAAAACACTTTTAATTTCACCACGACGGATATTTCCGACTACAGCGTTGTCAGCGATGTTCAGCAGGTCAGAGTTGTAGTTGAGGCTTACGGTTTTTCTTCAAGCACTTATTCAATTCCCGTAAGCAATATCTCCCTAAAAAATATTCCTGACGGATTTGACTGCAAGACCGACGGAAAGCAAATTGATTCCGTTACCATTATCGGAACCGAGGAACAGCTCCAGAAGCTTACGAATTCCGATATTTACGCTGAAATCGACCTTTCAAATCAGGATATTAAGGAAGGCAGCAATACCGTTGAAGCGACAGTTTATGTAAAAGGCAGCGATTCCTGCTGGTCATACGGTAAATATGAAATTGCAGTTAATGCAACTGTAAAACAGTAATCGGAGAATAAAATGGCTAAAAAAGAGTGTAAATATTCCTCTGTCGGCGGTCAGGCGCTAATTGAGGGTATCGTTATGAAGGGACCGAAGGGCAAGGCGTTTTGCGTAAGGCTTCCCGACGGCTCGATTCATAAAGAATTAAATAAGAAAAAATATTTAAGGGACAAAACAAAAATTGCCAATATACCGCTTATCCGCGGCGTTATCAATTTTGTTGAAACGCTTATTGACAGTTATTCGGACCTTATGAAATCCGCCGAGCTTTCGGGTCTTTCCGAGCTTGAGGAAGCCGAAAACGAGTCAAAGCTCGACAAGTGGATAGGCGACCACTTCGGAAAGGGTATGATGACGGTTATTTCCGTTGTTTCGATTATTTTAAGCGTATGCCTTTCGGTCGGTATCTTCATTTATATTCCGTCCTTGTTAGTGGATTTGTTTGACAAATACATCACTCACGATACGCTTTCAAAAATTCATCCCTTGCTTGAGGGAATACTTCGAATAATCATTTTTGTCCTCTATATGTGGATAGTTTCGCTCCAGAAGGATATTAAACGCGTATTTATGTATCACGGCGCGGAGCATAAATCGATTTTCTGTTATGAAAACGGACTTGAGCTGACAGTTGAAAATGTCAGAAAGCAGACCCGTTTCCATCCGAGATGCGGCACAAGCTTTATTTTCGTAATGCTCATTTTAAGTATTGCGGTTTCTTCCTGTCTTGTGCTTATATTCCCGAATCTTGCAACGGTTTCAAGACCTCTCTGGATTCTTGTTAAGCTTCTTGTGCTGCCGTTTGTTATGGGACTCGGATATGAGTTTATAAAATACGCTGCAAAGCACGATAACGTTTTTGTTTCCGTTCTCGCCGCTCCCGGACTCTGGATGCAGAGAATTACCACAAAAGAGCCTACCGACGATATAATTGAGGTCGGCATTGCTTCCCTTAAGGTCGCACTTTACGGCCTTGAAGATGATAAGAAGGATATTTCAGCCGAGGATATTGAGTTAATGCCGAGGTTTGAGGATACGGATGATGAAGGTATCTGATTCGTTTGCCCTTACCGTAGAAATGCTTGAAAAAGGCTCAATTGAAAACCCTTCGTTTGAAGCTGACTGCCTTTTTGAAAGCTTTTTCGGCGTTGACAGGATTAAAAGGATAAATAATCCCGAGCTTGAAATTGATTTTGATATTCTTAAACTGCCGCTTGAAAAAAGACTCGGCGGCGTTCCGCTTCAGTATATAATCGGCAAATGGCAATTTTACTCCTTTGAATATGAGGTAGGTGATGGCGTACTCATACCCCGTCCCGAAACTGAAATTCTTGTTGAAAAAAGTCTTGAACTCATTTCCGGAAGGGAAAATTCCGTTATATTTGATTTATGCGCAGGCAGCGGCTGTATAGGTCTGACTTTTGCAAGGCTTATTCCTGACAGCGAAGTTTATCTTTTTGAAAAAAGCGAAAAGGCTTTCTCCTTTCTTAAAAAAAACTCTTCGGGAATAAAAAACGCCCGCATTGTAAACGAGGATATTTTTTATTCCGACTGTCAAAAATATAAAAAGCCCGATTTTATTATTTCAAATCCTCCGTATATTCGAACCGATGAAATTCCGTTTCTTCAGAAAGAGGTTCTTATGGAGCCAAAGATGGCGCTTGACGGGGGAGAGGACGGACTGGTCTTTTACCGACTTATAAGTGAAAAATGGCTTCCCTGCCTTAAAGAGGGCGGCTTTATAGCTGTTGAATGCGGAGAAACCCAGTCGGGAGAAATTGAAAAACTGTTTTCGAAAGTATGCAAAAAAACGCGTTCCGTTACTGATTACAGCGGAACTCAAAGAATTGTTATCGGAGAGAAATAACTATGCTTTTTAATATTATCCGCGGCGCGGATGTAACCGAAATTATAACCTATGTTTTCGCAATGGCGTTTGTTGTGTTCTGCACCTTGCCTATTCACGAATATGCCCACGCGCTTGTCGCCTATAAGCTCGGCGATAATACCGCAAAAAATATGGGAAGACTTACTATAAATCCCATGGCTCATATTGACTGGATAGGCGCGGTGATGATTCTTCTTGTCGGCTTCGGCTATGCAAAGCCCGTTCCCGTCAATTCAAGGAATTTCAAAAACCCTAAATTCGGTATGGCTGTTACCGCTCTTGCCGGTCCGATATCGAATATTATTATGGCGTTTCTCTTCCTTTTGTTAGGTCAGGCGGTTGCGCATTTTGCTTCTGTAACTGTCCTTTGGAGCGCTGTTTACAGCTTTCTGTATTTTGCCGCTCTTATAAACGTCAGCCTTGCGGTGTTTAATCTTATACCCGTTCCGCCTCTTGACGGTTCAAGGGTCTTGAGCGCTCTTTTACCCGATAAGTATTACTACAAGTTAATGCAGTATGAAAGATATATTGTAATCGCTATCTTTGTTTTGCTTCTGACCGGCGCGCTTTCAAAGCCGCTTTCGTGGCTTTCGGGTATTCTTTTTAACGCGTTGAATTATGTTGCGGCTCTGCCGTTTGGAGGTTTGCTCAAATAATGGAGCAATTGAATTATAAGCTTGAGGTGTTTGAGGGTCCTCTTGACCTGCTGTTAAGCCTCATTTCAAAACACAAACTGAATATTAACGACATTCCCATTGTTGAGCTTGTTGACCAGTATATTTCATACGTCAACTCCATGCAGGAAGCGGATATGTATGTTGCCAGTGAGTTTATTGAAATGGCGGCAAGACTTATATATATCAAAACCGTTTCACTTCTTCCGAAATACGAGGAAGCCGAGCAGTTAAAGGACGAGCTTCAGGGTGAGCTTATCGCTTATCAAACCTGTAAAGAGGTTGCAAAGCAGTTAAGTGAGAACACCGATGGGTTTAACCGTTTTGTCAGGGATATGGAAAAGATAGAGCCGGACAGAACCTATACAAGACTCCACGAGGCGCAGGAGCTTATATCGGCTTATATTTCAGCCGCGGGAAAAAGACTTCGTTTTCTTCCGCCGAGTATTGACGCTTTTTCGGGTATTGTCGCAAAGAAAATCGTCTCCGTAAGCTCAAAGTTTCGCTCAATTTATTCAAAATTGAGAAAGGGAAAGAAGACAAAATTCAATTCTCTTTTTGAGGACGCCGAGACTCGTTCGGATTTAGTGGCAACGTTTTTGGCGGTGCTTGAGATGACAAAGCTTAAAAAAATAAAGGTTCTCGGCGAAGGAAGCACGGCTGAAATCGAGCTTCTCGACGAGGATATGGAATTAACTGACAGTGAGGAATGGACGTGAACGCAAATAAACTTACGGCGGCTTGTGAAGCAATTCTTTTTGCTTACGGCGAGCCTATTGAATTATCAAGACTTTCTGAAGCACTCGGCATTGAGGACGAGCTTACGGAACAGTTGCTTCTCAATCTTGAAGCCAATCTTCAGGAAAGGGGAAGCGGACTGAGACTTCTTAAGCTTGAGGATAAATATCAGCTTTCGACCGATACTCAGTACGCTGATCTAATAAGAAGCGTGCTTGAAATAAAAAGGAATACTCCGCTTTCGCAGGCGGCGTTTGAGGTGCTTGCAATAGTTGCGTATAATCAGCCTATTACGAAGTCTTACATAGAACAGGTCAGGGGAGTTGACTGCTCGGGCGTTATATCCTCGCTTTGTCAGAAAAAGCTTATTGAGGAAAAGGGAAGACTGGATTTGCCGGGAAGACCTCTTGTTTACGGGACAACGCCGGAGTTTTTAAGGTGCTTTTCGCTTTCGTCACTTGACGAATTACCCTCGCTTCCCGAAAATGATGCGAATAAAAACATTGAAAACGAAGCCGAACAGGCTCAAATAATAAATGAAAATAAAGAAGAACCGAACGAAGAATAACAGGGGGGTGAGGATTTGCCGGTACTTTACACTATTCTCGGAATTATCGCCTTCTTTGTGCTGATTTTCAGTATTAAAATTCAGGTCAATGCGGAATATCTTGACGGGTTTGTTTCGGATGTTAAGTGGCTTTTTATAAGGGTGCCGCTTTATCCGAGACCTGAAAAGAAGGAAAAGAAGCCAAAGAAAGAGAAAAAGAAGAAAGAAAAGAAAAAAGAAGAAGAAAAAAAGGACGAGCAACCCGAGGAAAAGGGCGAAAATAAAATCGTCGAAATGTTCAAAAACTTTTATGAAAATCAGGGCTTTGACGGCGTTATGAAGCTTCTTGAGGATACCGTTGATTCTGCGGAAAAGATGGGTCATTCCTTTAAAAAGCATTTCATTTTCCAAAGGCTTTATTTGTGGATGAGCGTTGCCAAAAACCATGACGCAGCCGAAACCGCGCTTGAATACGGCAGGATTTGTCAAAAGGTATTTCCTCTTTACGGTTATATCTGCTCTTCTTTCCCCGTTAGAAAGTATGACTGCGTAATTGAGCCTGATTTTATAGGTAATTCAAATACTGCCCGTTTTGCGGTGTCTTTCTCCGTAAGACCCATATTTTTCACAAATGCTTTAATTACATTTGCATTCAGAATGCTGTTTAAAGTAGCTTTAAAGTTTTACAGAAAATCAAAACCGAAAGCTATTAAAAATAATAAAACAAATAATACTAAATAAGGTGGTGCTTCATTATGAAGGAACAGTCAGCAGCAGGAATTCTCGAAACTACTATCGAGAAGGTAAGAGATTTGGTAAACGTCAGCACTATTATCGGCGAGCCGATGAATATTGACGGAAATCTTACAATCATCCCTGTTTCAAAGGTTACATACGGCTTTGCTTCCGGCGGCAGCGATTTCCCCTCAAAGGCTTCAAAGGAAATCTTCGGCGGCGGCGGCGGAGCAGGCGTAACAATTACTCCCGTAGCTTTCCTTGTTGTAAGTGACGGTGAGGTTACGATTAAAAATATCACTGCTTTTGATAATGCGGCTGAAAGAGTTGTCAACCTTGTTCCCGAAATGTTTGATAAGGTCAACAGCGTTGTCAATAAGGCAAAGAAAGAAATGGAAGCAAAGCAGAACGCTGATATGGTTTCCGTTACGGATGAGCCTGCGGCTGAATAATTAACGCTGAATTATAGTTTCTCTCGCCTCATATTTATTTATGGGGTGAGGTAATGAAACGTATTTTTGCATTTGTTTTCAGTTTAATATTGCTTTTCTGTTTTCCGATAAATTCGTTTTCGTCGGGAAAAATGACTGTGTCCGCTAAAGCCGCGGTGCTTATTTGCGCTGATAACGGCGAGGTTGTTTTTGAAAAAAACGCTCACGAGAAGCTCTCCATGGCGTCGACTACCAAAATAATGACTGCTCTTATAACTATTGAGCAGTGTTGTCCCGAAAGGGTTGTTGTCGTCAGCGAAAACGCCATTAAGGTTGAAGGGACTTCAATGGGACTTAAAAAGGGCGACAAGGTCAATTATTATTCCCTTGTGTGCGGAATGCTTCTTTCTTCTGGTAATGACGCAGCAAATGTTGCGGCAACAGATATATCCGGGAGCATTGAAGAATTTGCCGTTTTGATGAATGAAAGGGCAAAAAAGCTCGGTATGAACGATACGTCCTTTGTCACTCCCTCCGGTCTTGACGCAAAGGACCATTATTCCACCGCTTACGATATGGCTTTGCTCTCTTCTTTCGCGATTAAAAACGAAACCTTTCGTGAAATCTGCTCAAGCAAGAGCAAAACCGTTTCCTTCGGTAATCCCGAAACGGAGCATACGCTGTATAATCACAATAAGCTTCTCGGTTCGGTTGAAGGAGTTTTCGGAGTTAAAACGGGCTTTACGAAGAAAAGCGGACGGTGTCTTGTTTCTGCGTGTGAACGCAACGGTATTACGCTTATCTGCGTTACGCTCAATGACCCCGACGACTGGGCGGACCACAAAAAGCTTTTTGATTACGGCTTTGAAAGGTGCGTTTTACCCGACTGCGATTTAACCGAGGTTGGAGTAAGAGTTACGGGAGGGGAAAGAAAAATTGTGGACGTCGAATGCGCCTGCCTTCCCGTTCTTGTAAATAAAGGAAACGAGTTTACAAGGCTTGTAACAGTTGACAGTTTTCTCTATGCGCCCGTAAAATCGGGTCAGAAGGTCGGCGCTGTTTATTACTACTCAAAGGACGGAAAACTGCTTTATACGGTTGACCTTTTGAGCGTTCAGTCGGTAAACGCGGTTAAAGCGGTAAAGGTGCAAAAAAATCAACAGGAAAAGAAGAAAAGCATTTTTGATTTTTTAAAGAGTATATTCAGGAGATAATATGGCGGAAAGTAAAGTCAGGCTTCAGAAATTTATGGCTGATAACGGTGTGGCTTCAAGGCGAAAGAGCGAGGAACTGATTTCTTCGGGCAAGGTCAGGGTCAACGGCGTTGTAGCTTCAATTGGCGATAAGGTTGACCCGAAAAGGGATAAGGTGACTGTTTCGGGTAAAAAAATTACGGTTGACAGTGAAAACATTTATATAATGCTTCATAAACCGCGCGGCTTTATTACCACAATGAATGACGAGCGTGACAGGAACTGCGTTGCCCAGCTTGTAAGCGATGTTAAAAAAAGAGTTTATCCCATAGGCAGACTCGACAGAGAGAGCGAAGGACTTTTGCTTCTTACAAATGACGGCGAGCTTGCAAACGCCATAACTCACCCTAAAAAGCACGTCCCGAAAACCTACCGAGTGACGGTGCGACCGTCTGTTACCGAGTCCCAGATTACAGCCCTTTCGACCGGCATTGAAATTGACGGCAGGGTTACTATGCCCAGCGAGGTTCACGTCCTCGAAAAGCAGGAGGGCAGGGTAGTTTTAAGCATTACCATTTACGAGGGCAGAAACAGACAGATAAGAAAAATGTGCGAGGCGCTTTCTTTAGAGGTTGCGCGCCTTAAAAGGGTATCCGTCGGTCCCGTAAAGCTCGGAATGCTCGCCCAGGGTAAGTACCGTTATCTTACCGACGATGAGGTAAGAAAACTCAAAATTGCCGCAGGAATTGACAATAAATCAAAGAGAACTAAATAAATTCGGAGATAAATATGGTTAAAAGTATGACCGGCTACGGACGCAGTCAGCAGGCAGTTGACGCGATGAATATTACCGTAGAGATAAAAAGTGTAAATCATAAGTATTTTGAATTTAACGCAAGAGTGCCCAGGACGTTCGGCTTTCTTGAAGAAAAGCTAAAAAGCTTTGCCCAGTCGCTTATTTCCAGGGGAAAAATTGAGTGTTACGTTTCAATTGAAATGCCCGAGGATGAAAATGTTGAGGTAAGCGTCAATTACGCGCTTGCCCAAGGGTATATAAACGCTCTTAAGAGCCTTTGCGAAAAATATTCGCTTCGCGAGGATGTTTCCGTAACCTCTGTTTCACGTTATCCCGACGTGCTTACGGTTCATAAGCTTCCCGAGGATGAGGATAAAATCTGGAACGCCGTAAAAACAGTTGCGGCTGAAGCTATCGCTTCCTTTATTTCAATGCGTGAAAGAGAGGGAGAAAAGCTAAAGGAGGATATTCTTTCAAGAGCGGACACGATTATTGAATGCGTTTCGTTTATTGAACAGAGAAGCCCTCAAACCGTAAGCGAATATAACGAAAAGCTCAAAGCGCGTATTCGTGAACTTATCGGCGACGTGAGCGTAGACGAGCAAAGACTTTTGCAGGAAGCCGCCATCTATGCGGATAAAATTGCCGTGGCTGAAGAAACCGTCAGGCTTCGCAGTCATATTTCACAGCTTCGTGAGATGTTTGATTCTACCGACGCAATAGGCAGAAAAATGGATTTTCTTGTTCAGGAGATAAACCGTGAGGCGAATACAATAGGCTCAAAGGCGCAGGATGTTGAAATAACAAGACGTGTCTTAACTATTAAAGGCGAGGTTGAAAAAATCCGAGAACAGGTTCAGAACATCGAGTAATTCACAGGGGGATAAGACAAATGAAGCTTGTTAATATCGGTTTCGGAAATGCAGTAAATGCTTCAAGGCTTATTTCCGTTATGTCTCCCGATTCGGCGCCCGTAAAAAGGCTTATCAGCGAGGCAAAGGCTAATAATATGCTTATTGACGCGACTCAGGGAAGAAGAACAAGAGCTGTCCTTGTTATGGACAGCGACCATATTGTTCTTTCCTATTTGCAGAGTGAAACCATAACCGCAAGATTTAATATGGAGCAAACGGAGGATGACGCGGATGAGTAAGGGTATTTTAATTGTTTTTTCGGGTCCTTCGGGCGCAGGCAAGGATACAATTCTTTTTGACGTGCTTGAAAAGGACAAATCGCTTCAGAAATCCGTTTCGCTTACCACAAGAGAGAAACGCAACGAGGAAAAAGAGGGCGTTGACTATTTTTTCACCTCTCTTAAGGAATTCAAGGACAAGCTCGATAACGGTGAAATACTTGAATATGCCCAGTACGGCCAGAATTTTTACGGCACCCCAAAAGCGCCCGTTGACAAGTGGCTTAACGAAGGGAAAACCGTAATACTTAAAATTGAGGTTCAGGGCGCGGCGAATATCAAGGAGCTTTACCCCGAAAGCGTAAGCATTTTCCTTTTGCCGCCGTCAATTAAGGAGCTCGAAAAAAGATTAAGGGCAAGGGATACGGATAAGGAAGACGACATTCTTCGACGTATGACTATTGCCGAAGATGAGTTCAGAAGAAGCGTAAATTATGACTATATTGTCATTAACAATAAAGTTGACGAAGCGGTCAACGATGTTTTGTCCATAATAAGGGCGGAACAGCTTAAATCATCAAGAATGAAAAATTACATAAGTGAGGTAACAAAAAATGTTTAATCCAGATTTAGCTCCGGTTTTAAAGAACCACATCAGCCGTTATTCACTTGTAACGGCAACTGCAAAAAGAGCGAGAGAGATTTCAAAGCAGGCAGAGGATGAGGGCGAAATTCTTATAGAAAAGCCCGTAAGCCTTGCGCTTGACGATTTTCTTGAGGGAAAATATGAAATAGTAGAGCCCGAGGAGATTCGTAATCTTTAATTATTATTAAAACGGTTCGGGAGGTGAAAAAATGTTTTTTTTAATTGCAAAGGTTGCCGTTGAAGCGGCGACATACAGCTTTGACAAGGCATTTGATTACCTTATCCCGACCGAGCTTGAAAACCTTGTTAAGGTCGGTTGCAGGGTTATTGTGCCCTTTGGCAGGGGAAACACTAAAAGACAGGGATTTGTGTTTTCCGTTACCGACTCTTCCGAGGATAAAGACCTTAAAAAAATAGCGGCGGTGCCCGATAAGGCGCCGCTGCTCAACTGTGAAATGCTTAATCTTGCGGTTTGGCTTAAGCAGCATACCTTCTGTACTCTTTATGATGCGGCAAAGGTATGCCTGCCGTCGGGAATAGGTCTTAATTTTGTTTCGCTTTACGCTGCGGCGCAGGTCGATGAGGAAAATATCGACTCTCTTGATGAAATTCAAAAAGAGGTTTATAACTACCTTAAAAACGCTTCAAAATACGTCAAAAAGGAAAAAATACTTAAGGACCTCGGACTTGATAAGGAAAGCCGTGTAATTGACGAGCTTTTAAAAAAAGGTGTTATTGTAAGAAATGTTGACGCCGTAAGAAAAATTAACGATATGACCGTTAAAATGGCAAGACTTACGCGTGAATTTGAGGATGAAAAGATACCCTTTAAGCTTACTTCAAAGCAAATGAGCGTTGTTAAGCTTCTTCGGGACATCGGTTCGGGAGACGTTAAGGAAATCTGCTATTTTACGGGTGTTACGCCTGCGGTTGTTGCAACTCTTGCAAAGAGAAATGTTGTCGAACTTTTTGACAATGAAGCGTTCAGAAGTCCTTTGCGTTATGCAGTCGCCCAAAATAAAGAAAACATTGTTCTTTCCGATGAACAGGACGCGGCGTTTAAAAATATTTTAAACGAATACCGTGATAAGAATAAGCATATTTCACTGCTTTACGGAGTTACGGGAAGCGGGAAAACAAAGGTTTTTCTCAAGCTTATTGACAAGGTTATTGAGGACGGCAGAGGGGTTATTATGATGGTCCCCGAGATTTCGCTTACTCCCCAGATGCTCGACCTGTTTTATGCAAGATACGGGAATAAGGTTGCCGTTTTTCATTCCGCTCTTTCAATGGGTGAACGCCTTGACGAGTGGAAACGCGTCAAAAACGGCGAGGCTAAAATAGCACTCGGCACAAGAAGCGCCGTATTTGCTCCGTTTGAGGACGTCGGACTTATAATTATGGACGAGGAGCAGGAGCATACATATAAATCGGAAATGTCGCCGCGGTTCCACGCCCGTGACGTTGCAAAATTCAGAACGAATTTTCATTCTTCACTGCTTCTTCTCGCTTCCGCAACGCCTTCGGTTGAAACCTATGCGTACGCAAAGCAGGGGAGATATTCTTTGAATATTCTTACCGAGCGTTACGGAAACGCCGTTTTGCCTGAGGTTGAAACAATAGATACCGCAGTCGGTGAAAATATGCTTGCCGAGGGTAATCTGACGCCCGACCTTGCAAAGGCTCTGACTGAAAATTTCAATAATAAAAAGCAGTCAATATTGCTTCTCAACAGGCGCGGCTTTAATACCTTTGCTTCCTGCAGGAGCTGTAAAACGGTTATGACCTGTCCGAATTGCAGTATTTCTCTTACTTACCATACCCGTAACGGCAGGCTTATGTGCCATTATTGCGGTTACAGCACGCCTTTTACGGATGTTTGTCCGACATGCGGCGAAAGGGAAATTAAATTTTCGGGTACTGGAACGCAAAAAATCGAACAGGAGCTTTCCGAAATACTTCCGGAGGCAAAAGTTTTAAGACTTGATACCGACACCTCTTCAAGCAGATACGCCTTTGAAAACAGCCTTAAAGCGTTTGCGGACGGGGAATACGATATTATAGTCGGCACGCAGATGGTTGCAAAGGGACTTGATTTTCCGTCGGTCACTCTTGTCGGAGTTATCAGCGTTGACCAGATGCTTTTTAATGACGATTATAAAAGTGCCGAAAGAACTTTTTCTCTTCTTACCCAGGTTGTGGGAAGAAGCGGACGCGGAGATGAAAAGGGCAGGGCGGTTATTCAGACCTCTTTCCCTGAAAATGAGATTATTAAATACAGCGTCAAACAGGACTATGACGCATTTTTCAACACGGAAATAAAAATACGAAAGGCTATGATATATCCGCCGTACTGCGATATATGCACCGTCGGATTTGTCGGCACGGATGAAATAAAAACCTCGTCAGCTTCAAAGTATTTTTTAAATAAAATTAAAGAACTTAACGCCAATGAATTCAAGGATGTTGAGATTATTGTTTTAGGGCCTATTGCTCCGCACGTTTCAAGAGTCGGCGGAAAATACAGGTTCAGAATTATTATTAAATGCCGTAATAATAAAAGAACACGGGAAATGATTTCGGTATTGCTTAAGGACTTTTCATCCGAAAAGGACTTTAACGGCGTTACGGCAATAGCGGATATGAATCCCGATACCATATTTTAACGGAGGACAGAAATGGGTATAAGAAATATCAGAAAAGACAACGACCCGATACTCAGAAAAAAGAGCCGTAAGGTAGAAAAGTTTGACGAAAGGCTTTTTACGCTGCTTGACGATATGGCGGATACTATGTATCTTGCAAACGGAGTCGGACTTGCGGCGGTTCAGGTAGGAGTATTAAGGCGTGTCGTAGTAATTGACACGGGTGACGGCATAATGGAGCTTATAAACCCCGAAATTGTAGAAACAGAAGGCGCCCAGTGTGAAGAAGAGGGTTGTCTTTCACTCCCGGGAAGAAATAACGTTACCTTCAGACCTATGTCCGTTACAGTCAGGGCGCAGAACCGTGACGGCAACTGGTGCCTTTATAAGGGAGAAGGACTTAAGGCAAGAGCCTTCTGTCATGAGCTTGACCACCTTGACGGCGTTCTGTTTATTGACAGACTTGCAACCGAGGATCAGATTAAGGAATATCCTTCAAATGAGGATGAAGAAGAATGAGAATAGTATTTATGGGTACGCCCGATTTTGCGGTGCCGTGCCTTGAAAAGCTTGTTGAAATGGGTGAAGATGTAGTCGGCGTATTCACGCAAACGGATAAGCCCGTCGGCAGAAAACAGATTTTGACTCCTTCCGAGGTCAAGGTTTGCGCAACCGAGCGCGGCATTCCAGTTTTTCAGCCGAAAACGCTTCGCAACGGCGAGGCTCTTGAAATACTCAATAAGCTTAAACCCGATTTGATAGTAGTTACCGCTTACGGTAAAATCCTGCCGGAAGAGATTATCAACTTCCCTGAACACGGCTGTATCAATATCCACGCCTCCCTTTTACCTAAATATAGGGGAGCGGCGCCCATTCAGTGGAGCATTATTAACGGCGAAACCGTTACCGGCGTTACGTCAATGCAAATGGATGTCGGTCTTGATACGGGAGATATTATTCTTCAGAGTGAAACCGAAATCGGCGGAAACGAAACGGCAGGGGAGCTTTTTGACCGACTTAAGGTTATCGGAGCGGATGTACTTGAAAAAACCGTAAATCTTATTAAAAACGGCGAATTAAAGAGAATTAAACAGGATAATGAAAAGGCGACCTATGTCACACAGCTTGACAAATCCTTTTCTCCCGTTGATTTTAATAAAACGGCAACTGAAATTCATAATAAAGTCAGGGGACTTAATCCCTGGCCTGCTGCTTCCTTTTTGCTTGAAAACACTCGTTTCAAGCTTTGGGAAACAAGAGTTGGAGGTAAAACGGATAAAGCTCCGGGTACGGTAATCGAAAGCAATTCAAGGCTTATTGTCGCGTGCTCGAACGGTACGTCAATTGAGCTTTTAACCGTTCAGCCCGAGGGAAAGAAAAGAATGTCCGTTTCCGATTATCTTCGTGGTCATAAAATTTCAAAAGGAACTATAATGGGGTGAAACAATGGATACATTAGGCAGTATGCTTTACCTTGACTGGTATTATATTGTTCTTGTTGTACCGATGATTATTATTTCGCTTATTGTTCAGTCATCGGTAAAATCCAATTACAGAAGATTTTCAAAAATTGCAAATTCAAAAGGTCTTACCGGAGCGGCAGCGGCGCAAAATATTTTACGCCATTACGGTATTACCGACGTAAGAATTGAGCCTGTTGCAGGCGAGCTTACCGACCATTATGACCCGAGGAGCAAGGTTATTAGACTTTCCGAGGGAGTTTATAACTATGCGTCGGTTTCGGCTGTATGTATTGCCTGTCACGAAGCAGGTCACGCTTCACAGCACGCATTGGGTTATACGCCCATTAAAATCAGGGATTCGATTATTCCCGTATGCAATATCGGTTCAAGAATCGGTCTTCCTCTTGCTCTTTTGGGCTATGTATTCGGCTTTGAATCTTTAATCATTATCGGTATTTTGCTTTATTCACTTGTTTTTATTTTCCAGCTTGTAACTCTTCCCGTGGAGTTTAACGCTTCAAAGAGGGCGCTTACGGTAATTGAAGAAACGGGAATGCTGACGGCGGAAGAGCACAAGGGCGCAAAAAAGGTGCTTAAGGCTGCGGCAATGACCTATGTTGCGGCTGCGGCTACAACCTTTGCAAATCTTTTAAGACTTATTTTAAGGATGAGAAAACGGAGTTAGTATGAACGAAAGAGCGGCGGCGTATAAGGTACTGCTTAAAATAAATAAGAATAACTCTTATTCGAATATTGCCCTCGACAGCGCGTTAAAGGAATCAGGTTCTGACGTGGGAAGCGCTCTTATTACCAACCTTGTTTACGGAACTCTTGAAAGACAGGTTACTATTGACTATGTTCTTTCCCAGTTTCTTAAGCAGCCCGTTGAAAAAACAAAGCCTGAAATTCTTACGGCTTTAAGACTCGGCGCTTATCAGCTTCTTTTTACTGATAAAATTCCTTCCTTTGCGGCTGTAAATGAGAGCGTAAAGATTATTAAAAACTCAAAGTTTTCCTATGCCGCAGGGCTTGTAAATTCGGTTTTGAGAAGAATAAGTGAAAAAGGTTTTTCTTATCCCGAAACTGAAGACGAGGTCTTTGACTTAAGTATAAAGTATTCTTGTCCGAAGGCTCTTACAAAGCATTATATAGATAATTACGGGATTGAAAATGCGGTTGATATTCTTTCGTCCTCTCTTGGCGCGGCGCCGATTTTCTTAAAGGTCAATACGCTTAAAACAAATGCCGAAGAACTCATTTCTTTATTTGAAAAAGAAGGCGTAAAAACCGAAAAA
This sequence comes from uncultured Clostridia bacterium, assembly GCA_937884975.1. Classification (GTDB taxonomy): domain Bacteria; phylum Bacillota; class Clostridia; order Oscillospirales; family Acutalibacteraceae; genus Fimenecus. The sequence goes on from CAKZZS010000064.1 coordinate 91,007, forward strand.
AAGGATGAAGACGTACTAATAGTTTCGGGTAATATTTCACTTGAAAATCTTAAGGCGTTTGAAGACGGCTTGTTCCACGTTCAGGATTATTCGAGTTATCTTTGCTGTAAGGCGCTTAATGTTAAAGAAAACGATACCGTACTTGACGTTTGCGCCTCACCGGGCGGAAAAAGCTTTACCCTTTGTGAAATGATGAATAACACGGGGAAAATCGTTTCCTGTGACCTGTACGAACAGCGCGTAAGCTTAATAAAAAACGGTGCCGTTCGGCTCGGATTAACTAATATATCCGCAATTAAAAATGACGCGTCAGTTTTTAATTCGTCTTTTCCGCTCTTTGATAAGGTTCTCTGCGACGTTCCCTGTTCGGGTCTCGGAGTCATCCGAAGAAAAAAGGAAATACGCTTCAAAAACCTTTCGGAATTTGACAATCTATGCGATATGCAGTACAATATACTGACCGTTTCTTCAAGGTATGTCAGAAGCGGAGGAGCGCTTATTTATTCAACCTGTACGCTCAATAAAAAGGAGAACGAGGACAACTGTTTCCGTTTTCTCAATGAGCATAAGGAATTTCATCCCGACGACGGAGGAGTAAACATCTTCCCGGGGATGTACGGCTCCGACGGTTTTTATTATGCGAGGTTTATCCGTGAGTAAAACAGATATAAGGTCCCTCGATTACAGGGAGCTTGAAGCCATATTCAATAATATAGGACTAAAGCGCTTCCGCGTCAGTCAGGTTTACGACTGGTTACATGAAAAAGGCGTAATGTCCTTTGACGAAATGACAAATCTTTCAAAGCAGTTAAGACAGCAGCTTGAAAGCGAATTTGAAATAAAAAGCTGTAAAATATTAAGAAAGCTTGTTTCTTCAATAGACGGCACTGTAAAATATCTTTTTCAGTTTGACGACGGCAGCACGGTTGAAAGCGTTGTTATGAAATACAAATACGGTTACTCTATCTGTATTTCCACGCAGGTCGGCTGTAAAATGGGATGTTCCTTCTGCGCGTCGGCTATAGGCGGATTTCAGAGAAATCTTACCCCGAGTGAAATGCTTTGCGAGGTGTTCACCGCCCAGAGGGATTTGAACATAAAGGTTTCGCATATAGTTTTAATGGGAACGGGCGAGCCGCTTGATAATTACGAAAACGTACTTAAATTTTTACGTCTTGTGACCGATGAAAAGGGTCAGAATATTTCAATGCGTCATATTTCGCTTTCGACCTGCGGACTCGTTGAGAAAATTTATAAGCTTGCAGATGAAAATCTCCAGTTGACTCTTTCCGTTTCGCTTCACGCGCCGAATGATGAAATAAGACAAAAAACAATGCCCGTTGCAAAAAAGTACAATATGGACGAACTGTTAAAGGCGTGTAAAGCTTATACGGATAAAACAAGCAGACGTATTTCCTTTGAATACGCAATGATAAAGGGCGTCAACGACAGCGTTGATAATGCCGAGGAGCTTTGCAGAAGGCTTCGGGGTATTTTATGTCATATAAATTTAATTCCCGTTAATGAAATAAAGGAACGGGATTATAAAAAAAGCGATGCCGAATCGCTGAAAAGCTTTGTGTCAGTTTGCGAGAAGCGCGGCTTTGCGGTTACCGTAAGGCGTACTCTCGGCAGCGATATAAACGCTTCCTGCGGTCAGTTAAGGCAAAGTACAGGGACTGTTTAAGTCCAAAATGGGGTGAAAACCGATGAAAATAGTTGCAAAAACGGATACGGGTAAGGTCCGTGCGTCAAATCAGGATGCCTACGCTGCCGGCGAGCTTCCGAACGGCGTCGCATGGGCGGTTGTCTGTGACGGAATGGGCGGCGCGGCAGGAGGCAATGTGGCTTCAACCACAGCCGTTAAAATCATTTCCGAGCAGATTACTTCAAAATACCGTGCCAGTATGAGCGGAACGTCAATAAGAAATATGCTTCTTGCCGCCATTACCGCCGCGAATGTCAGCGTTTACGAAATCGGAAGCTCAAATGCCGAGCTTCAGGGAATGGGAACAACCGTTGTTGCGTGCGTGCTTGCGGAAAATGAAGCGTTTATTGCTCACGCAGGTGACAGCAGAGCGTACATTCTTCACGAGAACGATTTGACCCAGTTGACCCGTGACCATTCGATGGTTCAGGATTTGGTTGAAACAGGAAAAATAACTCAGGATGAGGCAAAGCACCATCCGAGAAAGAATATTATTACGCGCGCAGTCGGTGTCGACCGTGATATTGATATTGACTTTTGCGTTGAGGAATTAAAGGCGGAGGACACGCTTCTGATTTGTACGGACGGTCTTACAAATTACGTTGATATTGACGAGATAAGAGAAATCACCGCCGAAAACAGCTTTTACGGCTATGCCGAAAGTCTTGTCAAACGCGCAAACGAAAACGGCGGCGGCGATAATATCACTGTTGTTGCCTTGGCATATTGATAAAGGAGTGTTATTGTGGATAATTATTGCGGAAAACGACTTGACGGTCGTTACGAAATTAAAGAAATAATCGGCGTCGGCGGCATGGCTGTCGTCTATAAGGCGTATGATAATATCGACGACAGAATTGTCGCTATAAAAATTCTCAAGCAGGAGCTTCTTGAAAACGAGGAGTTCCGCCGCAGATTCAAAAATGAAAGCAAGGCAATTGCAGTTCTTTCCCATCCGAACATAGTCAAGGTTTATGACGTTTCCTTCGGCGACAGACTTCAGTATATCGTAATGGAATACATTGAAGGTATTACGCTTAAGGAGTACATTGAGCAGCAGGGATATATCAAGTGGAAGGATGCAGTTCATTTCCTTACCCAGATTCTCCGCGCGCTTCAGCACGCTCACGACAAGGGCATTATACACCGCGATATTAAGCCCCAGAATATTATGCTTCTCCAGAACGGCACTATCAAGGTTACTGATTTCGGCATTGCGCGTTTCAGCAGAGGCGACACAAAAACGCTTACCGAAAGCGCTATCGGTTCCGTTCATTATATCAGCCCCGAACAGGCAAGAGGCGAGGTAACCGACGATAAGGCTGACATTTACTCCGTCGGCGTCGTTCTTTATGAAATGCTTACGGGCCAGCTTCCGTTCCAGTCCGACAGCGCCGTTTCGGTTGCCATTATGCAGCTTCAGCAGGAGGCAAAGCGTCCCAGGGAGATAAATCCCGAAATTCCGATAGGTCTTGAGCAGATTACGATGCGCGCAATGCAGAAGAATACCCGTGACAGGTACCATTCCGCTGCTGAAATGCTTATGGATATCGACCAGTTCAGAAAAAATCCGTCGATAAAATTTGACTATTCATATTTTGTTGACAGAGAGCCTACAAAGTATGTCGGCGCCCAGCGCGGCAATAACGTTCCCGTTAAGCCGCAGACAGCAGCCGTTAATGAAGAAAACAATGATGACGAAGCAAAGAAAAAGGCGATAGCAATTGTCGGCGGCATTGCGGCAGGTCTTGCCGTGCTTGCGCTTGTTGTTATACTTATGGTTTCGTTTATGGGAAGAGTTGAGCTTCCTAACTTTGTCGGTCTTAATTATAATGAAGAAATTGTCGGGAATGAAAAATACGCCGATTTTAAATTTGAAACCCAGAACGTAAACGATGAAACCCAGGAGCTCGGAACGGTTCTTGAGCAGAGTCCCAATGAGGGAGCAAAGGTAAAGAAGCATTCTACCGTCATCCTTAAAATCGCGTATAATGACGACAATGTTCTTGTAGATTACGTTATAGGCAAAACTGCCGAGGAAGCAAAGCAGATACTTACCGAAAAGGGCTTTGAGGTAAACGTAGTTGAAAAATACGATAAGCTTCAGACTCCCGGTTTCGTTTTCCAGACCTTCCCCGAGGAAAATACCTATGCCGAAAGAGGTTCAACCGTTACAATTTATGTTGCAACGGATGAAAGTGAGGATATGGTTAAGGTTCCCGCAGTTGTCGGTGACAGCGCCGATATTGCAAAGGAGCTTATTGAAAAGGTCGGTCTTGTCTGTAAGATAGAAGAGGTTAATGACGAAAAGAATAAGGGTATGGTAACCTCCCAGAGCCCTGACGGCGATTCGCTTCTTGAAAAGGGAGAGACGGTTACTATAAAGGTTTCAAACGGTATTCCCGAGTCTTCAACCGCAACCGTAACCTTTAACCTTCCCGGCAAGGGAACGGGCGAATCGGGAACAATTAAGTATTACCTTAACGATACTCTTTATAAGAGCGAAAAGAACATCTATTTCAGCGGTAAGTCAAAGAGCATTGAAGTTAAAGGCTCCGGTGAGGACAATACCTTTACTGTTACCGCAAACGATAAGACAATTTACGAATGTAAAATTGACTTTACAAAGGTTCCCGGAGTTGTAAGCGACGGAAAGGAAACTCCTTATGAGGAGGAAGTCGGCGTTCAGCTCCCGGCTCTTGAGGGTAAGCTCAAGCAGGAGGCTGAAAGCGCTCTTAAAGCGGCAGGCTTTACTAACTACACCTTTAAGACCGAGTCGAGCGATACCGTTGAAGAGGGCAGGGTAATTTCCACTGACCCGACAGGCGGCGCCGGAACAAAATATCCGGTGGATAAGAAAATAGTTGTTGTTATAAGCTCCGGTCCCGAAGAGCAAACGAGCGACGTAACCGAAGAAATTACAAGCGAAGACACTACCGAATAAGATGAGCGAACGGCAAAAAGGACTTATACTTAAAGGAATAGGCGGTTTCTACTATGTGGAAACCGCCCTTGGCATATTCGAATGTAAGGCAAGAGGAGTGTTCAGGAAGCAGAAAATAACTCCTCTCGCCGGAGACAGAGTTACAATAACCGTCAATGATAATCAGGAAAATACCGTTGACGAAATTGAAAAAAGAAAAAACTTTCTTATCCGTCCGCCTATTGCAAATGTCGATATAATGGCAATTGTTGTTTCAACCGTGAATCCGAAGCCCTCGACACTTACTATTGATAAGCTGACTGCAATAGCGTTTCATAAGGGAATTGAGCCTTTGCTGATAATTACTAAAACAGATTTAGCTTCAGCGGACGAATTAAATGGTATATATTCTTCTGCGGGAATAAGAACGGTTTGCGTTTCTTCTTTAAACGGAGAGGGAATTGAACAGGTAAAAAAGCTTGTCAGCGGAAAAATATGCGTTTTTACGGGCAATTCCGCTGTCGGAAAATCCACTCTGCTTAATTTACTTGATGACTCTCTTTCACTTAAAACAGGCGAATACAGCGACAAGCTCGGAAGGGGAAGGCACACCACCCGTGAGGTTGAGCTTTTTCCGTTTTGCGGAGGCTATCTTGCCGATACTCCCGGATTTTCATCACTTGATTTTGAAAAAAACGATTTGATTTTAAAGGATGAAATTGCCGAGTGCTTTCCCGAATTTCAAGAATATTTAGGTCAGTGTAAATTTAACTCTTGTTCTCACACCTGTGAAAAGGGATGTAAAATCGTTGAAGCCGTTGAAAACGGAAAAATTTCTGCTTCAAGGCATAAAAGCTACGTCGCATTTTACAGTGACGCAAAGAATATAAAAGAATGGGAATTATAAATTCAGCCGTCGGAAATGAGTGTTTCTGACGGCATTTTTATCAAAAATTTCACTAAATGTTTGTTAAGTGTTACTGTTTTATTTTTTTTGCTTATATAATATAATAGATTTGGTATATTATGATTTAAATATACGCAAAATTTCGTAATCAATTTTTTTAAAACGAAAGGAGTTTTAATTATGGGATTATTAAGAGCAGCTCAAGGCGCTGTTGCCGGCAACCTTGCGGATCAGTGGAAGGAATTCTTCTATTGTGAAGCTATTGATAAGGATATAATGGTTGTTAAAGGACAGAAGAGAATCGGCAACCGTTCCTCAAACACAAAGGCAAGCGATAACATTATTTCAAACGGCTCGGGTATTGCCGTTGCCGACGGTCAGTGTATGATTATCGTTGAGCAGGGTAAGGTCGTTGAGGTTTGCGCAGAGCCCGGTGAATTTACTTACGATTCTTCCTCAGAGCCGAGCATTTTTGCAGGCTCTCTCGGCGAGTCAATTAAAAACACCTTTAAGAATATCGGCAGAAGGTTTACCTTCGGCGGCGATACGGGTAAGGACCAGAGAGTTTATTATTTTAATACAAAGGAACTTGTTGATAATAAATTCGGCACTCCCAGCCCCATTCCCTTCAGAGTTGTTGACTCAAAGATAGGTCTTGATATTGATGTATCCGTAAGATGCAGCGGTATCTATTCTTATAAAATTGTTGACCCCATTCTTTTCTATACAAACGTCTGCGGCAACGTAGAGAGCGAGTATAAGAGAGAAGAGCTTGACCAGCAGCTTAAGACCGAATTTGTAAGCGCTTTACAGCCTGCATTCGGTAAGCTTTCCGAGCTTGAAATCAGACCTAACCAGATAGCTACTCACGCTACCGACCTTGAAAACGCAATGAACGAAGCGCTTTCCGCTAAATGGAGCGAGCTTCGCGGACTTGAGGTTGTTTCAATTGCTCTTAATCCGATTACTCTTCCCGAAGAGGATCAGGAGGCTATCAAGCAGATGCAGCGCGCTGCGGCTCTTCGCGACCCGAATATGGCTGGCGCAAACATCGCTATGGCACAGGCAGACGCTATGAGAACAGCAGCCGGAAACGAAGGCGGCGCTATGAACGGCTTTATCGGTATGGGTATGGCTATGAACGCAGGCGGCTCTGCGGCTAATCTTTTTGCAATGGGTAATCAGGCAGGTCAGCAACCTGCACAGGCTGCTCCGACTGCACCGTCAGCTCCTGCCGGAGAAGGTTGGGTATGCTCTTGCGGAGCTACAAATAACGGTAACTTCTGTACGCAGTGCGGGAAGGCAAAGCCGGTTGGTTCTCACTGCGCAAACTGCGGCGCTGCTTATGATCCTGCAAATCCGCCCAAATTCTGCCCCGAATGCGGTAAGCCTATCGGATAATCAGACTTACTTTAGCATTACCGGAAGGATTTGATGGATATGGCTGAATTATTAAATTATAAGTGTCCTCATTGTGACGCTCCGATTCAGTTTGAGCCGGGAGTTCAGAATATGAAATGTCCTTATTGTGACAGCGAATTTGACGTTGCCGCTCTTAAAAGTAAGGATGAGGTTCTCAACTCCCAGCCTGCCGACAGCTTTGAATGGCAGGAAAAGGGGTCCGAGCAATGGGATGAAACAAATGACGAAGGACTAAGGGTATTTGTATGTAAGTCCTGCGGCGGTGAAATAGTCGGCGACGAAAATACTGCGGCAACAAAATGTCCTTACTGCGATAACCCGGTTGTTCTTTCGGGAAGACTTTCGGGCGTTCTGAAGCCCGATTACGTTATTCCGTTTAAGCTTGACAAGACTCAGGCGAAGGAGAGTCTTAAGAAATACGTTAACTCAAAAAAGTTTGTTCCCAATTTATTTAAGAGCGAAAATCATCTTGATGAAATCAGTGGATTATACGTTCCTTTCTGGCTTTTCGATTCTGATATTGACGCGCAGGTTTCCTTTGACGCGACCAAAGTCAGCAGTTGGAGTGACTCGAAGTATAACTATACTAAAACCGACCACTATGATGTTTTCAGAAAGGGTAATATGAGCTTTGAAAACATCCCCGTAGACGGCGCAAGTAAAATGCCCGACGACCTTATGGAGTCAATTGAACCTTTTGATTTTAAGGATGCGGTTGATTTCCAGACGGCTTATCTTGCCGGCTTCCTTGCCGATAAATACGACGTCGGAAAGGAAGAAAGCATTCCCAGGGCAAATCAGCGCGTAAAGGTCAGTGCAGAGAGTACTCTTGCTTCAACTGTTTCTGGTTATTCAAGCGTTACCCCTAAAAACAGCTCTGTTCAGGTGCTTAAGGGCTTTTCAAAGTATGCGCTTTATCCCGTGTGGATATTAAATACTACATATCAGGGTACCAAGTACACCTTTGCAATGAACGGTCAGACGGGTAAGTTTATAGGTAATCTTCCTGTCAGTAAGGCAAAGCTCGGCGGATTTTTTGCCGCGCTTTCGGTTGGCTTATCGGCAGGCGCGCTTCTTGTGTCGAAGCTGCTCGGTTTACTGTAAGGGGGTGCGTGATATGAAAAAGATTATTTCTTTGATAATTGTATTTGTTCTTCTTGTTACGCTTCCAGTACTTGTTTTTGCCGACAGCGATAAGCCGTTGCTTGTTGATGAAGCGCAGCTTCTTTCAACGGGTGAGTTTGCTTCCTTGAGCGAAAAGCTTGAAAATATGAGCTATGAGCTTAATTTTGACATTGTTGTTGTCACTGTCAACGGGCTTGACGGAAAAAGCGTTCAGGATTATGCCGACGATTACTATGATTACAACGGCTACGGCTTTGGAAATACTTATGACGGCTGCCTTCTTTTAATCAGTATGGAAGACCGCGACTGGTATATTTCCACCACGGGTTACGGCATTACTGCCATTACCGATTACGGTATTTCCTATCTCGGAGATGAAATTGTTCCGTATCTTTCTGATGGCGACTACTACGATGCCTTTTTGACGTTTGCCAATACGGTTGAGGATTTAGTTGTTCAGGCAAGAAGCGGAGAGGCGTATGACGTTGACAATACCATTGACGGATACAATCCGAATGAACGCACAACGGGCGATAAGATAAAGACTGTTGCTATATGCGTTGTAGCTGCATTGGTTATTTCTCTTATAATTTCGCTTGTTATAAGAAATTCGTATGTTAAGGCTGTCAGATTTAATCCAGACGCAAGAGATTATCTTGTACCCGGAAGCTTGAATATGACCAATTCGTACGACAATTTCCTTTATTCCACCGTTACAAAGGTAAAGATTCAGTCCGAAAGCAGCAGTTCGGGCGGAAGCTCGGTTCACACTTCTTCTTCGGGTTCCTCGCACGGAGGCGGAGGAGGTAAGTTCTGATGAATAAAACAGAAATTATTTCTATTGAAAAAATCCCCGAAAATGTTGAGCAGTTAAAATCACTTGAGGCTGCTCAAATGACTACGCCTTTTCAGACGGCTGCGCTTGCAGTGGCGGTTTTGTGTAATTATGAAAGGGATGCAGAGAAAACCTATGAGATGATAAATTATCTTAAAGGACCTGCTGATCTTTCTAATCTTGAAAAGCAATTTATCCGCGACAGACTTGTGGGAAAAAGCTATGTTCCCCGTTCTTATTTCAAGGGTACAAGCCGTGAAAATTCCTACATTCTTCCGCAGTCACTTGAAATTGAGGTAAGTGATAATCCGTATTCCTATGATAACGAGGGATATGCGGTTTTGTATCTTACTTCATCCGGAGCCGATTCACCCCGTCAGGTTAAACTTCGGCGAAAGGGAGATATCTGGTATCTTTGGGAAATTCTTTTCCTTTCCGATATAAGAGTTCCTGCTTCGGACGACCCTTGGGCGTAATTAAAAATTTAAGCCGTAGTCCCCAAAAGGGATTACGGCTTGTTTTTATTGGTTTTCAACTACTATTGTGTATGCGATTTCCTCTAACTGTTTAATTGATTCAATTGCGCATATTTCCCGTTTGTACCTTGCGGTACCTCTGATTCCTTTTGTGTACCAGGCGGCGTGCTTTCGCGCTTCTCTGATACCGATTCTTTCGCCCTTGTATTCGCATATCCTGTTTACATGCTTTAGCATTACTCTCATTCTTTCCGAAACGGGCGGCTCGGGGACGAGCGTTTCGTGATTTAGAAAGGCGTTTATCTGTGAAAATATCCAAGGTCTGCCCAAAGCGCCTCTGCCGACCGTTACGGCGTCGCAGTTTGTGTATTCAAGCATTTTGGCGGCTGTTAAACCGTCCGTTATATCTCCGTTTCCTATTACGGGAATTGAAACAGCGCTTTTAACGTCTCTGATTATATCAAGATTAACGGGCGGCGCATACATCTGGTCGCGAGTTCTTCCGTGAACCGTAATTGCCAAAGCGCCTGCATTTTCAATTCTTTTTGCAATTTCAACCGCATTTATACTGTCCTTATCCCAGCCGGCGCGCATCTTGACCGTTACGGGGACAGGGGAAGCGTTAACAACCGCTCTTACAATTTCTTCAGCAAGAACGGGGTCTCTCAAAAGGCTCGAGCCGCTTTTGTTATTCACAATTTTCGGCGCAGGACAGCCCATATTTATATCAATAATATCGGGCTTAAATTCCATTACTGCTTCAATGCTTTGTGCCATAATTAACGGGTCATATCCGAAAATCTGCGCCGCCGCAGGTCTTTCCTTTTCCGAAAGAACGAGCAGCTCTCTTGACTTTCTGTCGGTCATGGTTATTCCCTTGCTGCTTACCATTTCGCTTTCAACAAGCGCCGCGCCGTATTCAACGCAAAGCTCCCTGAAAGCCATATCCGCAACTCCTGCCATAGGCGCAAGAAAGGCTTTTCCGTTTATTTCCACATTACCTATTTTCAACCGGCTCATTCCTTAAATAAAACTTTTTAGGTATTTTAGCATAAATTTTCATCTTTTTCACCCCAAAAGGCAAAATTTGTGGTAAAATATTAAAAAAATAACTCGGCGGTGTAATATGAAGCTTTTAGTTTTAGACGGAAACAGCATACTTAACCGTGCCTTTTACGGCATTAAACTGCTCACCACAAAGGACGGAAGATTTACAAACGGTATTTACGGATTTCTCAATATTCTTCTTCGGCTTAAAGAGGAGGTAAATCCAGACGCCGTGGCAATTGCCTTTGACTTGAAGGCGCCTACGTTCAGGCATAAAATGTACGACGGATATAAGGCTCAAAGAAAGGGTATGCCGCCCGAGCTTGCCGAGCAAATGCCCGTGCTTAAGGAATTACTTGTTTCTCTCGGTTATAAAATAGTTGAAAAGGAAGGCTATGAAGCGGACGATATTCTCGGTACGCTTTCTTCAGTCTGTAAGGATGAAAACCGTTGCTATATTGCAACGGGCGACAGGGACTCTCTTCAGCTTGTAAATAATAATGTAACCGTTCTCCTTGCCGCTACAAAGATGGGCAGACCGCAGACGACCTTTTATAATGAAGAAAAGGTTAAGGAGGATTATTTTGTAGAGCCGAAACAGTTAATTGATATTAAGGCTCTTATGGGTGACAGCTCCGACAATATACCGGGTGTTGCAGGCATCGGTCAGAAAACGGCTACCGACTTAATTGTAAAGTTTAATAATATCGACTACATTTATGAAAATATTGATTCAATTGATGTTAAAGACTCCGTCAGGGCAAAGCTAAAAAACGATAAGGATATGGCGTATTTAAGCCGCACGCTCGGCACGATTTGTCTTGAAGCGCCGGTTGAAACGGATTTAAACACCTATATCCCGTCCGAGCCTGATAATAACAGGGCTGTGAAAATTCTTTCTTCGCTAGAAATGTTTTCCATGATAGAAAAGTTTTCACTGAACAATGACGGAACTGTTCATAATGTTTCCGAAATCAAAGAAAAGGATTATAAAGCCGAATATATAAGCGACGAAACCTTTGAAAACGCAAAAAGGGTTTATGTTGATTATGAAATAAACGAAAATTCACTTTCCGTTATTTGCTTTGCTGACGGAAAAGTAAATGAAATAAAGGATTATTCTTCGCTTTTTGAGGACGCAACAAAGGAAAAAATCGTCTTTGACGTTAAGCCGCTTTACAATTACCTTGAAAAAATCGGCAAAACCATAAATAATGTAAAGGCTGATTTGATTCTTGCCGCCTATGTTCTTAATCCCTCGTCAACAAGCTATGAGCTTTCGAGGCTTAAGAGTGAATATGGGGTTAATGAGATTACGGTTGAAAATTGTCCTGAAATGCTTGAACAAAGGGCAAAAAATGCCTGCTCGCTTATGCCGCTTTGCGAAAAAATGCTTGCCGAAATTACGTCAAATAATCAGGAAAACCTTTATTACAATATTGAAATGCCACTTGCAAAGGTGCTTTCTTCAATGGAAACCTTGGGTTTTGAGGTTGACAGGAAGGGTATTGAGGATTTCGGCGAAATGCTTTCGGGCAGAATAGATGAACTTCAGTCAAGAATTTATGAACAGGCAGGGGAAAGGTTTAACATAAACTCGCCAAAACAGCTTGGCATTATCCTTTTTGAAAGACTTGCAATCCCTGCAAAGAAAAAGACAAAAAGCGGTTATTCGACTAATGCGGACGTTCTTGAGAGCCTTGAAAACGAATATCCAATTGTCAGGGATATACTTGAATACAGAACTCTTTCAAAGCTTTCTTCAACCTATTGCGAGGGACTGTTAAAGGAAATCGAATCCGACGGCAGAATTCATTCCAATTTTAAACAGACCGAAACGAGAACAGGTAGGATTTCTTCAACCGAGCCGAATCTTCAGAATATCCCCGTTAGGCAGGAGCTTGGCAGGGAAATGAGAAAATTCTTTAAGGCAGGGGACGGAAAGGTTTTAATTGATGCGGACTATTCCCAAATTGAACTGCGTGTGCTTGCCGACGCCGCGGACGATAAGGTTATGCTTGATGCATTTAATAATGACGTTGATATCCACGCCGTTACCGCTTCGCAGGTTTTCAATATGCCGCTTATGATGGTTACTCCCACAATGCGCTCAAGGGCAAAGGCGGTTAATTTCGGTATCGTTTACGGCATAGGCGCCTTTTCATTGGCAAAGGATATCGGCGTAACCAGAGCCGAGGCGGATAAGTACATTAAGGATTATCTCTATCACTATTCGGGCGTGGACTCGTATATGAAAAACGTTGTAAACAGAGCAAAGGAAAACGGCTTTGCTTCAACTCTTTTTAACCGCAGACGTTATCTTCCCGAGCTTTCCTCGTCAAACGGTATGCTGCGCGCTTTCGGTGAAAGAGTTGCAAGAAATATGCCAATTCAGGGCACAGCGGCGGATATTATTAAAATCGCAATGGTAAGAACCTATCAGCGGCTTGAAAATGAGAATATGAGTTCAAAGCTCATCTTACAGATACACGACGAACTGATAGTCGAGTCTCCCGAAAACGAGGCGCAAAAAGCAGCCGAAATTCTTAAGGAAGAAATGGAAAATGCCGTTTCGCTTAAGGTTAAGCTTATTGCCGATGTCGGAGTCGGAAAAACCTGGTATGAGGCTAAAAAATGACGGTTTCAAAAATGACAAGGGAAGATGTAAAAGCGGTTGCGCTTCTTGAAAAGGAGTGCTTCGCTTCGCCGTGGAGCGAAGAAACCCTGCTTGAAGAAACCGTTAATCCCACGGCAGTTTTTCTGACCGCAAAGAAGGACGGAAAGGTTATAGGCTATGTCGGCGCAAACAATATTCTCGGCGAGGTTTTTATAACCAATATCGCCGTTTCGTCCGATTACAGAAGACAGGGAGTTGCTTCACTTCTTTTAAAAACGCTAATTGACATTTGCTTAAAGTCCGGGGCGTCTTACTTGACTTTAGAGGTAAGAAAGAGTAATATCTCTGCAATAGGTTTATATGAAAAAAATGGGTTTTCACTGGTAGGCGAGCGTAAGAATTTCTACACAAAGCCCGATGAAAACGCGCTTCTTTATACGTTGTTTTTTAAGTATGATTAAAGCTTTATTCAAAAAATATAAACAGGCAATACTGTATCTTATTTTCGGCTTTCTCACTACCGTTGTAAATTTCACCGTTTACTTTTTGTGTAAGGCAGTCGGGATAGGGTATGAGGTTTCGACAGTAATTGCATGGATTTGTTCGGTTCTGTTTGCATTTGTGACAAATAAAATATTTGTCTTTGAGAGTAAGGATTCTCAAAAGAAAACGGTTGCAAAGGAGATTACAATGTTCTTTGCAGGTCGTATTTTCTCGCTATTGCTTGAGCTTGCAATAATGAAATTCGGAATGGACGTTATCCGCGCGGACAGATGGACGCTCTCTGCATTCGGAAAAACGCTTCCTGCAGGCGAATTTACAACAAAGCTTATTGCCGGAATTGTTGTTCTTACAACTAATTTTATTATCAGTAAATTTATCATTTTCAAAAAGAAAAAGGACGGTGAAAAAGGTGAAGATTCTTGCAATTGAGTCCTCTTGCGACGAAACTGCCGCGGCAGTTGTTGAAAACGGACGGAAAATCCTTTCCTCCGTTGTTGCAACTCAAATTGAAAGCCATAAGATATTCGGCGGCGTAGTTCCCGAAATCGCTTCAAGAATGCATATTGAAGCTATTTCCGCTGTTGTTGACGAAGCGCTTGAAAAAGCGTCTGTTACGCTTTCAGACCTTGACGCTATAGCCGTTACATACGCTCCGGGACTTATAGGAGCTTTGCTTGTCGGAGTGAATTTTGCAAAGGGACTGTCTCTCGCAACAGGACTGCCTCTTATTCCTGTTCACCATTTAAGAGGACATATTGCTTCAAATTACTTGACCTATCCCGACCTTGAACCGCCATTTATGTGTCTTGTCGTGTCGGGCGGACATAGTCATATAGTTACAGTTGACGACTATACTTCGTTTAAAATAATCGGGAAAACGCGTGATGACGCGGCAGGCGAGTGCCTTGACAAAGCTGCGAGAGCAATGGGCATTCCGTATCCGGGTGGCGTAAATCTTGATAAAATTGCCGCAAACGGTAACGATTTGGCTTATTGCTTACCGCATCCGAGAGTTGACGGCAGCGAATACGATTTCAGCTTTTCGGGTTTAAAAACCGCGGCGATAAACATCATTCACAATGCCGAACAAAAGGGTGAAAAAATTAACCGCGAGGATTTGTGCGCCTCGTATCTTAAAGCCGTAACCGACTGCCTGTGCAAAAACACCGTTAAGGCTATGGAGGAATTCGGCTATAAGAAGCTTGCGCTTGCAGGCGGAGTGAGCGCGAATTCCGTTCTTCGAAGAAGAATGAAGGAATTGTCTGTTCAGCACGGCTGGCAGCTTTTTCTTCCCGAGCTTTCCCTTTGCGGCGACAACGCTGCTATGATAGGCTCGCAGGCTTATTACGAGTTCAAAAAGGGGAATGTGGCTTCTCAAAGCCTTAATGCTTACGCTACAATGCCTATTGACAACCCTGTATTTTAACTCAAAAGATATATTGCACAAAAAAACTTTTTAAATTGTCTATTATTTAACAAATTGATGATTGAACATTTTTTTAAAATATAATATAATGTTATTTGTAATGAAATGTTCAAATCTTTAAAGGAGTTTTTATTATGGAAAATGCACTTACAACCAACAAGAGCATTCTGTCATGGATTGAAAAGCAGATAGAGCTTGTAAAGCCTGACAAAATCGTCTGGATTGACGGAAGCAAGGAACAGATCGAGGAATTAAGAGCCGAGGCAGTCAGAACCGGCGAAATGATTAAGCTTAACGACGAGCTTCTTCCCGACTGTTATTATCACAGAACCGCTCCCAACGACGTTGCCCGCGTTGAGGACAGAACTCTTATCTGTTCAAGAAAAGAAGAGGACGCAGGCCCGACTAACCATTGGATGGACCCCGAAAAGGCATATAAAATGCTTTACGATATTGCCCGTGACTCTTATAAGGGCAGAACAATGTATATCATTCCCTATTCAATGGGACCGATAGGTTCTCCTCTCGCAAAGGCAGGTATTGAGCTTACCGACTCTATCTACGTTGTTCTTAATATGGAAATTATGACTCGTGTCGGCAAGAAGGTTCTTGACGTTCTCGGCGACAGTGATGACTGGGTACGCGGTCTTCACTGTAAGGTAAACGTTGACCCCGAAAACAGATGGATTTGTCAGTTCCCCGAGGATAACGCGATTATCTCCGTTAACTCCGCTTACGGCGGAAACGTTCTTCTGGGTAAAAAGTGCTTTGCTCTTCGTATTGCTTCTTATCAGGGTAAGAACGAGGGCTGGCAGGCAGAGCATATGCTCATTCTCGGTATTGAAAATCCCAAGGGCGAGGTTAAGTATGTTTGCGCCGCTTTCCCGTCAGCTTGCGGCAAGACAAACCTTGCTATGCTTGTTCCTCCCGAAACATACAGAAATAAGGGCTATAAGGTCTGGTGCGTAGGTGACGACATTTCCTGGATTAAGAAAGGTCCCGACGGAAGACTTTATGCAATTAACCCCGAGAACGGCTTCTTCGGAGTTGCTCCCGGAACTAACGAAAAGTCAAACCCCAATGCTCTCCAGTCAACCAAGAAGGGCGCTATCTTTACGAACGTTGCCCGTAATCTTGACAATAACACCGTTTGGTGGGAAGGTCTTGACAAGAATCCGCCCGAAAATGCAGAGGAGTGGACAGGCATTAAGTGCAACGGCAAAGAGTGGAAGGAAGAGGGCAAGAACCTTGCTCATCCCAACAGCCGTTTCACAGCTCCTACTGAAAACTGCCCCTGCCTTTCAAGCGAGTTTGAAAATCCCCAGGGCGTTCCGATTTCAGCTTTCGTATTCGGCGGCAGACGCGCAAAGCTTGCTCCGCTGGTTTATCAGTCAAGAGACTGGGATCACGGCGTATTCGTAGGCGCAACAATGGCTTCCGAAACTACTGCGGCAGCTGCAGGAGCAGTCGGCGTTGTCCGTCGCGATCCTATGGCTATGCTTCCGTTCTGCGGTTATCATATGGCTGACTATTGGCAGCACTGGATTGACATCGGTAAGACTATTGATCCCGATAAGGCTCCCAAGATTTTCAACGTCAACTGGTTCAGAAAAGACGATGAAGGCAACTTTATGTGGCCCGGCTTCGGCGATAATCTTCGCGTTCTTGAATGGATTATCAAGCGTTGTGAAAATCAGGTTGACGCTAAGGAAACCGCTATCGGATACGTTCCCTATGCAAAGGACATTAACCTTGAAGGACTTGAGGGCGAGGTAACCGAAGAATCCCTTGAAAGCATTCTCGACGTTGATAAGGACCTCTGGAAGGAAGAGGCTTCAGGCATTGAAGAATTCTTCAAGAAGTTCGGCGATAAGCTTCCCGATGAGCTTGTTGATTCGCTTAATACGCTTAAGGCTAATCTTGAATAATCCCATAAAATTTAAACCCTTTAACCTTTGGTTGAAGGGTTTACTTTTTTTTATATTTATGTTAATATTTAACTAATTATATGGTAAAAGGGGGTAAAGCGTTTGATAGGCACTAAAATTGCCATTGATTTAGGCACTACAAAGGTTATTGCTTTTGTTGAACACAAGGGTATCGTTCTTTCCGAACCTACTGCAATTGCCTTTGACAGTGAAACCGATGAGCTTGTTGCGGTCGGTAAAAAGGCCTATGAAATGCTCGGCAAAACCCCTGATTCGATTTATGTTATAAAACCGCTTGAAAACGGGACGGTTTCTTCATTTTCCGCTTGTGAAAAAATGCTGACTGTTTTTATAAATAAAATTTGCCAGAATAAAATTTTTAAACCGAACGTAATTGTCTGTATGCCAAGCTCTGTAACGAATCTTGAAAAAAGGACTATTCTTGACGTTGTTACCGCTTCGGGCGCGGCTTCCGCCTGCCTTATTGAGGAGCCTCTTGCGGCTGCCGTCGGAGCGGGACTTTCGGACTCGGAGCCTGTAGGCAAAATGATTATTGATATCGGCGGCGGCACTGCGGATATTGCGGTTATAACAATGGGAAACATTGCCGTTTCAAGCTCCGTAAGAGGCGCAGGCAACGCCTTGACCGAGGCTATAATCAGGCATCTGAAAAAGGACAGGGATATTATCGTCGGCTTTCGTACTGCAGAAATGCTGAAAACCACGCTCGGTTGCGCTATTGACAGAGAAGCGGAGCTGGCTCTGGTCGCAAAGGGGAAAAGTAACCTTGACGGTATGCCAATTTCCTTTGAGGTTACGTCCGCGGAAATAAAGGATGCAATTATTGAACAGCTTTACGCAATGTGTGAGGAAATACATTCCATTCTTGAAGGCACTCCGCCCGAGCTTGTCGGCGATATTCAGGAAACGGGAATTACTCTTACGGGCGGCGGCGCTCTGCTTTACGGAATTGATAAGTTTTTTGAAGAGGAAATCGGAATTAAAACACAGGTTGCAGAGGACCCCGTAAACTGTGTTATTAAGGGTACCGGCGCTGCGCTTGAAAAAATGGAAATACTGCTTAATAACGGTTATCAATTTATTTCAAGAGAAGATATTCTTGGTACAAACAGGAACTGATATATGGAATTACACGATAATATTCAAAAACCGGAAAGAACGCTTCTTGTTTCGGTTGATACGGGCTTATTTGACGCCGATGCCTCTCTTGACGAGCTTGAACAGCTCGCTTTGACTGCAGGCGCCGAGGTTGTTGCAAAGGTTTGCCAGAAAAGGGATTCCTCCGCCGATGCAAACTATGTCGGAAAAGGAAAGCTTGAAGAAATTAAAGAGCTTTGCGAAAATGAGGAAATTGACCTTGTAATCTGCGACAGCGAATTGACCCCGTCACAGATAAATAATCTTGAAAACACGCTTGACGTAAGAGTAGTCGACAGAACCACTCTCATTCTTGATATTTTTGCTTCACGCGCAAGAACAAGCGAGGGTAAATTACAGGTTCAGCTTGCGCAGTTGAGATATTCTCTCCCCAGACTTACGGGCAGGGGAAAGCAGTTGTCCCGACTTGGCGCAGGTATCGGCACAAGAGGTCCCGGCGAAACAAAGCTTGAGGTTGACAGGCGCCATATCAGGGAAAAGATTCATTCCCTTGAGGTTCAGTTAAGCGAGCTTGAAAAACGCCGTAATTCCTTAAGAAAAAGACGTAAGAAGGACGGAATTGAAACGGTTGCGCTTGTCGGCTATACGAATGCCGGAAAGTCTACCCTTATGAATTACCTGACGAATGCAGGAGTTCTTGCCGAGGATAAGCTTTTTGCCACCCTTGACCCGACTGCAAGAAAGCTTGTCCTTTTTGACGGACGGGAGGTTATGCTTATTGATACCGTCGGACTTGTAAGACGACTTCCGCACCATCTTGTCGAAGCATTCAAATCAACTCTTGAGGAGGCGTCAAATGCAGACCTTATTCTCAATGTCTGCGACGTTTCAAGTGACGAATTCAATGAGCATCTTACCGTTACAATGAACCTTTTAAATTCCCTCGGCTGTGAAAATAAACCGATTATTTCCGTTCTTAATAAGTGCGATTTGCTTGACGGAAACACCGAGCTTTTATCCCTTATGAATTCGGTTTGTATCAGCGCAAAGACGGGCGCAGGCATTCCCGATTTGTTATTGAGGATTCAGCAGCTTTTACCTAATAAGCGCAGAAAGGTTAATCTTCTTATTCCTTTTTCGCAGGGCGGCATTGCAGGCAGAATCCGTAAGGACGGCGTTGTACTCAGCGAAAATTACACGGAAAACGGGAGTGAAATGAGCGCAATACTTGATTTTGACTTTATTGACGAAATAAAAGAATATATTATTTAACGGGGTGAGAATTATGATGGATAAGCTTAAAATCGCCGAAAAAATCAAAAACGGCGAAACGTATATAGGAATTGAATTCGGCTCAACAAGAATAAAGGCTGTGCTTACGGATGACGAGTGCAATCCCATTTCCTCGGGCAGCTTTACCTGGGAAAACGAATTAGTTGACGGAATCTGGACTTATTCTCTTGAAAATATAATAAAAGGACTTCAGGTTTGTTTTTCTTCTCTTAAAACCAATGTCAGAGAAGAATATAATATGCCGCTTGAAACTGCAGGCGCTATCGGTATTTCGGCAATGATGCACGGATATATGGCGTTTGATAAGGAGGATAATCTGCTTGTTCCTTTCAGAACCTGGAGAAATACAATAACAGGTCAGGCGAGCAAAAAATTAAGCGAAGAATTCTCCTTTAATATTCCCGAAAGGTGGAGCATAGCCCATCTTTATCAGGCAATTTTAAATGAAGAATTTCACGTTAAACAGCTTTGCCATCTTAATACTCTTGCAGGACATATACATTACCTTCTTACGGGTAACAGAGTTCTCGGTATCGGCGACGCAAGCGGTATGTTCCCGGTGAACAGCAAAACTCTTCAGTACGACGAAGAAATGCTCAACAGGTTTGACGAGCTTGTAAAAATCCATTATTTCAAGTGGAAAATCCGTGACGTTCTTCCTGAAATACTCCTTGCAGGCGATGACGCAGGCTCTCTTACAAAGCAGGGCGCTCTTCTTCTTGACCCGTCGGGAGAATTTCAGCCGGGGGTTAATTTCTGTCCTCCCGAAGGCGACGCAGGAACGGGTATGACCGCCACAAACAGCGTAAGACCCCTTACTGGTAACGTCAGCGCCGGCACAAGCGTCTTTGCAATGGCAGTTCTTGACGAGCCAATGCAAAACTGGTATCCCGAAATTGACGTTGTCACAACGCCTACCGGAAAAGACGTAGCTATGGTTCACTGTAATAACTGCTGCTCGGACATAGACGCGTGGGCAAAAATTTTCAGTGAGTTTTCTTCTGCATCCGGAAATAAGCTTCCTATGAGTAAGGTCTATGACGTGCTTTACGATGAAGCCGCAAAGGGAAGCGCTAACTGCGCAGGAGTTACGAGCTTTAACTACATTTCAGGTGAAAGCATTACCTCTCTTAATAACGGCGTTCCGGCAGTTATAAGAAGAAATGACAGCGATTTTTCACTTGCAAATTTCTTCAGGTCAAACCTCTATTCTGCGCTTGCAACGCTTCGTATAGGAATGAATATTCTTTATAAAAACGAAAAGCTCACTCTTACAAAGCTTGCCGTTCACGGCGGTTTCGTAAAATCCAAGGTAGGTCAGAGCGTTATGGCTGACGCTATGTGCGCGCCCGTTACGGTTTATTCAACCGCAGGCGAGGGCGGACCGTGGGGAATGGCTATTCTGGCTTCATATACCGCCCATAAGGACGAAATGAGCCTTGAGGATTATCTTGATAACTGTATTTTCTCTTCTGCTTTGTCGCAGGTTACTAACCCCGTAAAGGAAGGCGCAATAGGCTTTAACGAATATCTTGCGTCCTATGAGAAGCTTCTTGAAGCGGAGAAAAAGATGACTGAAATTCTTTATAAATAGGTGATAATATGAGCTATCTCAATGAACTGAAGGAACGCGTATTCAGGCAGAATTTGGAGCTTGTAAGACAAAATCTCGTCGTTCTTACCTGGGGAAATGTCAGCGCAATTGACCGTGAAAGCGGACTTGTTGTCATTAAACCGAGCGGAGTTGATTATTCAACAATGACTGTCGACGATATGGTTACGGTTGACCTTGACGGAAACAAGGTTGACGGCAGGCTTAATCCCTCGAGCGATACGCCGACTCACCTTGAGCTTTATAAGGCCTTTCCGAATATCGGCGGAGTGGTTCATACCCATTCGCTTAACGCGACCTCCTTTGCCCAGGCAGGCAAGAGTATAACCGCTTTCGGCACTACTCATGCTGACTGCTTTTACGGCGACGTTCCTTGCGCAAGGGCGCTGACAAAGGAAGAAATCGAAAGCGAATACGAAAAAAATACGGGAAAGGTTATAATTGAAACCTTCAAAAATCTTGACTATGAGGCTATTCCTGCGGTTCTTATTAAGAACCACGGACCGTTTACCTGGGGAAAGACTCCCGAAAAGGCGGTTGAAAATGCCGTAACGCTTGAAGCGGTTGCCGAAATGGCGATTAAAACAGTACAAATAAATCCGTCAGCTCAACGGGTTGACCAGTATTTATTAGATAAACATTATTTCCGCAAGCACGGTAAAAATGCATATTACGGACAAGGAGAGAATAAATGATGAAAAAGGTCTATTTTCTTACCGGAAGCCAGTTTCTTTACGGTGACGAAACCTTAAAGCAGGTTGAAAGGGACAGCATTGAAATCGTTGATTTTCTTAACGAAAACGTCAAGAACGCGCAAATCGTTTTTTCGGGCGTTATGAAAACCTCCGATGAAATCACGTCTACGGTTAAAAAGGTCAATTTTGACGACGAATGCGTCGGAATTATTGTTTGGTGCCACACCTTCAGCCCTGCAAAAATGTGGATTAACGGTCTTAAAATCCTCAATAAGCCAATGCTTCATCTTCATACCCAGGCTAATGAAAAGCTTCCGTATGACGAAATTGATATGGACTTTATGAACCTTAATCAGGCGGCTCACGGCGACAGGGAGTTTGCTCATATTCTTACAAGGCTTAATATCCCGAGATATACCGTTGTAGGCTTTTATAAAAAGCCGCGCGTTATTGAAAAAATCAATAAATGGCTGAGCGTTGCCGTTGCTCTTGATTACAGCAAGCAGGTAAAAATCTGCCGCTTCGGCGATAATATGCGTGAGGTTGCCGTTACCGACGGCGATAAGGTTGCGGCTAATATTCAGTTCGGCTGGCAGACGGATTATTATGCCGTTGGCGATATCGTTAAGGAAATTGCGGCTGTTACCGAAAGTGAAACCGACGCTCTTTATAATGAAATCATTTCAAAGTACGAGCTTAACACCGATAATATTGACGCAGTAAAAGAACAGGTAAAATACGAAATTGCTCTTAAGCGTTTTCTTGACAGAGGTAACTATACTGCTCTTACTACCAATTTCCAGGATTTGTACGGCTTGAAGCAGCTTTTCGGTTTGTCAATTCAGCGCCTTATGGAGGCCGGTTACGGCTTCGGCGCAGAGGGTGACTGGAAAATTGCCGCGCTTACAACTATTCTTAAAAAGATGGCGCAGGGTAAAGAAGGCGGCACGGCGTTTATGGAGGACTATACATACGACTATACCGACGGAGAAGAGCTTGTGCTCGGCGCTCACATGCTTGAGGTTTGCCCGTCGGTTGCCGCTACAAAGCCTAAAATTGAGGTTCATCCTCTCGGCATAGGCGACAGAGAAGACCCTGCAAGACTTGTTTTTGACGGCATTACGGGAGACGCGGTTGCGGTTTGTATGACCGATATGGGCGATCATTTCAGAATTATCTGTGCGGATATTGAGCTTGTAAAACAGCCGAAACCCATGCCCAAGCTTCCCGTTGCAAGAATTATGTGGAAAATCAAGCCTGACTTTGAAAACGGCGTCAAGGCGTGGCTTGAAGCTGGCGGCGCTCATCACACGGTTGTATCAACCGCTCTTGACAGAGAAGATATTGAGCTTTTTGCCCGTCTTACAGGCGCTGAATTTGTTGCAATAGGTTAAGTTGAGCAGGGGGGAGAAATAAAAATGGAAAAAACTGAAAACGTAAATGTTCAGCCGACTGCCGAAAAAAAGGAGCATCCGAATAAAATCGGAATAAAAGAGGGAATGGGCTATATGCTCGGCGACGCAGGTAACCTGTTCGTTCTTACTTATGTTTCTTACGCGTTAAAGATATTCTATACGGATGTTTTGAAAATTGCCGCAAATAAGGTTGCAACACTGTTTCTTATTACAAGGCTGTGGGATGCGATAAACGACCCGCTCTGGGGCGCTATTGTTGCAAAACGTCCGCCGAGAAGAGACGGAAAATTCCGTCCGTATCTCAAATGGATAGCAATTCCCGTAGCGGTTGCGCAGTTACTGTGCTTTTACGATATAACGAAGAATACAAGTAATCCCGTAATTATTCTTATTTACGCTTATGTCACTTACATAATGTTCGGTATGATGTATACGGGAATCAACGTTCCCTTCGGTTCGTTGGCATCGGTTATTACCGATGACCCGGACGGAAGAACTCTTCTTTCTACTTTCCGTTCAATAGGCGGAGGTATCGGAGGAGCCGCGCCGCTTCTTGTTGCTCCGTTTATTATTTACGATAAGCACATCCGTCCCGACGGAACAAGCTACAATACTGCAAATGCAGGCGGATTTTTCAAGTTTGCGCTTGTAATGTGCGTTCTTGCGATTATCTTTTATTTTTCGTGCTACAAATCAACAAAGGAAAGAGTCAAGTCCGAAGCAAATCCTCATATAAATATGAGGGAAGCATATAAGGGAATGTTCAAATCAAGACCGTTTATTGTTCTTGCCGTTACGGGAGTTCTTATCAGCGGTCAGCTTCAGTTTGCTTCATATAACGCATATCTTTATAAGAACTATTTTGAGAATACAAACCTTAATATTATCGGTTCAATAGCGCAGTATCTCCCGATGGCAATAATGATTCTCTTTACACCGAAGCTTGTTAAAAGATTCGGTAAAAAAGAATTGGCAGGCTTTGGCTCGATGTTTGCCGCCGCGGCTGCAGTATTTTGCTATATATTCAAACCAGGCCGTGATCAGGCTTGGCTGTTTATGATAGTCTTGTTTGTAATAGGATTCGGTTATTCGTTTGTTTCAATTACAAACTGGGCTGTAGTTGCCGATGTAATTGACTATCAGTATGTTAAAACCGGTATTCGTTCCGAGAGTGCAATTTACGCGGTTTATACATTTTCGCGCAAGCTCGGACAGACAATTGCCGACTATGTAGGCCTTATGCTTCTCAATAATGTCGGTTACACCGAGGAAATGACCAAGATAGGTTATAAGCAGGGAGTCAGCGAAGGAATACTGATGATTTGCACCTTAATTCCTGCAATTACATACACGCTTATCTGGCTGCTTTACAGATTTGCTTATCCGCTTACAAAGGAAAAGCTTGAGCCTATTTACGAAAAGGTTCGTTCTTCAAACGAAGAAGTTGCACAACAGTCAGCTGAATAATCTCTAAATATAAAAGCAGGCTTGATTTTATTTAATCAAACCTGCTTTTTCTTCTAAATAACACTTGACAAATCAAATGGGGATGGATATAATAATTAAGCGCTTAAGGAAGCGTGTATGTGCGCTTGTAGCTCAGTAGGATAGAGCATCTGCCTTCTAAGCAGAGGGTCGGGGGTTCGAATCCCTCCAAGCGCGCTTTGTGGTGGCTATAGCGTAGTTGGTTAACGCGCCAGTTTGTGGCACTGGAGACCATCGGTTCGAATCCGATTAGCCACCCTTTATTTTTTTGTTCAAATTCATATTGGAGTGTAGTCTAGCGGTAGGACACGTGACTTTGACTCACGCCGTGGTGGTTCAACTCCACCCACTCCAGCTTTGCACCTGTTTTACAGGTGCTTTTTTTATATATTTTTTAAAAAATCATAAGAATACTATTGACAGTCATATGAACTTGTGATATAATCAAGTAAACTTTTAGAGGAGATGAATAAAAATGCCGCAACAATTTGTTCCGGGTACAAAAATTGAATATGACGGGAAAAAAGGTATGTTTTCTCTTTTCCAGCCGCTTATTAAGGCTACGGACGGTTTAACGCTCGGTCAGGTTTGCACGATTACGGGACTTGAAGCGTCAACTATTCAAAACTGGGTTAAAAGGGGCTTTGTCGCAAGACCTGTTAATAAGAAATACAGGGAGAGACAGCTTGCTCGTATACTTTTGATTTCGTCGTTAAGGGACTGTATGAAGATAGATAATATCGGCGAATTGATGAAGGCAGTAAACGGCAACGCAAATGACGAAAGCGACGATATTATTTCGGAGGAAAGGCTCTACGATATGTTCTGTGAAATTCTTTCCGAAACAGATTACAGACCGAATGATACAAATAATATCGAAGAGGTTGTAAAAAAGGTTACCGCTTCTTCCGATATTACGGATAAAAACGCATATAAAAGGTTAAACACCGCTTTGACGGTTATGGTGCTGACTTTTATTGCATCCGAATATAAACGTCAGGCGGACGGTTTTCTTGAAAAATTACTGGAGGAATAAAAATGGATAAAAAATTTAATTTTAACTTCAATGCAAAGAAAGCAATTGTTCCCGTTGCAATAATTCTTTTACTTGTAATTATAGCTTTTAACAGCTTTACTGTTGTTGAAGCGGGTCACACGGGCGTAGTTGTTACTCTCGGTAAGGTTAAAGAGGGGGTTTTGCAGGAAGGTATTCACGCAAAAGCACCGTTTGTCCAGAATGTTGTAAAAATTGATAACAGAATTCAAAAGCTTGAGGTTTCGACCGAAGCGTTCTCAAAGGACCTTCAGAGCGTTCAGACCGTTCTTGCGATTAACTACAGGGTTGATACCTCAAAGAGCTACAGCATTTATAAAAACATCGGCGCCGACTATGAAAACGTGCTGGTTGTCCCTGCCGTAAACGAGGTGCTTAAGGCAATTACGGCAACCTATACAGCGGAAGAAAGCGTTACAAACCGTGTTCTGATTTCCGAAGGACTTGTAACCGGGCTGAACGAAAAGTTAAATTCAATTGGTTTATATGTAACCGACGTGAATATAATTGACTTCGATTTTTCCGAAGCGTTTATTACCGCAATTGAGGAAAAACAGGTTGCCCAGCAGCAGCTTTTAAAGGCTGAAACCGAAAAAAGAACGGCTATTACTAATGCCGAGGCTGCCGCAGAAGCCGTAAAAATCAAGGCAGAAGCAGAGGCTGAAGCAAATAAGACCATCAGCGCTTCGCTTACGGACCGCGTAATTGAAAACAAAAAGATAGAAAAATGGAACGGCGAGCTTCCCAAGGTTACAGGCGGCGGCTCAACAATAATTGACATCGGCGACGTATCCGATAATACGAAGGAATAAGCTATGGAAAATGAATTTGTAAGATGCCCAAATTGCGGCAGTATAAAAAATGTGATAGGTTTTCAGGATGGCTACGGCAGTGTCCAGGCAAACAATGCGCTGACTTTTAAATCTCAAAGACTTTATCATATATTCTGTCTTGACTGCGGTACGTTGATAAGGTCCTTTGTTAAAAACCCGGAAAAACTTGTACTGAATAAATAGTTTCATATCAGCCGGATTTAATACTTGTTGTTAAATTCGGCTTTGATATGAGTCAGTTATTAAATTGAAATTACTGACAAAAATTTGATGAGCTATTATCTTTGAGTGAAGAAGGTGAAATAAATGAGCAGACTGTTTGATAAATTATATGTTCGAAGATATTTTATAACAATCTTTTGCTTGATAACTTATCTGTTTATTTCATTTATTTATGCAGGTGTTCATTATTTTTGCGATATATCTGATATCCTTGGATTTTCTTACGCCATATTAGCGGCAATTTCATATTCATTATTACTGCTCGATAAAAAGATTAAACTGCGAAATTTAATATCAATTTCCTTAATACTTCTATGTCTTTCATCAGCAATGCAAATTCTTTCTTTGGTTAGTGATAGCCTAAGAATGAGCAATTCTGTCTTGATTATTGAGATTATCAGTTTACCGTTTCTTGCTATTTCGTTATTATTATTTTTAACGAAAAGATATAGTTTTTCTTTTAAATTTTTAATAATTCATCTTTTTATCAAAATAGCCGAGTTTATTGCTGTCGCTTTTCAGTTGGTTTCAAGTGTAAGCTCGTTTACCGAATTTCTTGTATTATTTATAATGACTTTAATTCTGGTTATTATAGCCTTATTATTTGAACTTCCGTTTATATTAAATATTCAATTTTTGAATTATGACGAATAAGTAAATAATAAAGAAAGATTACGGAGTTACCATTACGGTAACTCCGTATTTTATTTCGTTGATAATCTGCTTGTAATGTGATAAAATATCCGTCGGAGGATTTATTATGGATATTAAGTTAATTGCGCTTGACCTTGACGGAACTCTTATGCTTCCCGACCATATAACGGTTTCCCAAAGAAATAAAGCCGCCTTGTTAAAGGCGCACGAAAACGGTGTTAAAATTGTAATTTCAACGGGCAGAACCCTGTCTGTTATTGAGCGCGTTATAAAACAGATTCCCTTTATTGATTATGTTATGTATTCGGACGGCGCAGCGGTTTATGACGTTAAAAACGGTAAGGTTATCTATGAGAAGCTTATTGATTATAAAACAACAAAGGAAATAATTGATTATCTTAACACCACCGAGGTTTACTATAATTTGTATCTTGAAGGCTCAATTGCGACGCAGGAGGGCAGGCTTCGTTATTACTATAATCACGGCTTGCCGCAGGAGTTTATTGACGATTATATGAACAATACAACCGTCCACAAAAATCTTCTTGATGAAATATACGGAAAATCGACCGAGCTTATAGTAGGCTTCTTTAATACCGAAAACGATTATAAAAAATCAAGGGAGTTTATAAATTCCTATTCGGACAGACTTTACATTACCTCCGCTCTTAAAAATGAATTTGAAATGACAAATATTGAAGCGACAAAGGGCAAGACGATGGATTATCTTTGTAAAAAGCTCGGTATATTGCCCCTTGAGGTTCTTGCCGTAGGTGATTCGCTTAACGATATTCCTATGCTTGAATTTGCAGGCGTTTCAGTCGCAATGGAAAACGGGGACAGTAAAATTAAGGATATTTCGGATTATGTAACAGCGTCGAACGCCCGTGACGGAGTCGCAGCTGCAATTGAAAAGTTTGTTTTATAATGAACTAAAATATAGACACCTACAAATGTCGGTGTTTTTTTGTGCAGGTAACAGGACTTGACAAAGAATTTTGTTAAAATTCTTTGCGTGCTCGGCTTATGCCTTCGCACATTCTCGTTAAAAACAGTCCAACGGACTGTTTTCTTAACACTCGAATCCTACGCTTCAAGTCCTTAATATAATGTTGTAAATGAAAAAGACCGTCTCGTGACGGTCTTTCCGTTTATGCGGGTAACAGGACTTGAACCTGCACACCTTGCGGCACAAGATCCTAAATCTTGCGTGTCTGCCAATTCCACCATACCCGCGTATGCTAATGGATTATAACAAATTTTTTTAATAATTTCAATATAAATAAATTGTAAAAAAAATATCAGTATATAAAATTATAATATGTAAAAAATAATTCAGAACGCATGAAAGGAGGAAATTATGAATAAAACAACAACCGATACACTTAAGGCTATCGGCGCAGGAATGGCTGTCGGCGGCGCGGCTGCTGCCATTACAAATGCGGTTACAGGCTCGTCAATGAAGCGTACAATTAAAAAGACTGTTAAAAAGGCAGGAAGCGCTCTTACTGATATGATGAGTAACGCGCAGAATATGATGAAATAAAATGAAAAAGTTATTACTGTTTTTATGTTTATGTTTAATTTTACTTTTTGCAGTCGGATGCTCGTCGGAAGAAAGTAATCCCACTATTGAAGAGGACAGCACTCAAACCACACTTGACGCTGATCCCGAACCCGTGAATTCTTCAAAGAGTAAGACTTTGAACAACTTTTCAGTGATAGACCCTGAAAACGAAAGGGGACTGAGCACTGAAAAAATATCTCACAGCTACGGCGTTGCAAAGGATGAAAAGCCGAATCAGATTTCAGTTGATTTTCAGAATATGTTTGATGAAAAGAACTGGGATGCTGTCTGCTACGATAATAAGTCAAAAGACAAGAGGCTGTACCTGACGTTTGACTGCGGATACGAAAACGGAAACACATCAAAAATACTTGATGTTCTTAAAGAAAAAAATGTGCCTGCGGCATTCTTTTGTACTCTTTATGAGGTTAAAGAAAACAGGGATTTAATTCAAAGAATGATAGACGACGGCCATATAGTCGGAAATCATTCAAACACCC
Organism: uncultured Clostridia bacterium; assembly: GCA_937884975.1. Lineage (GTDB taxonomy): Bacteria > Bacillota > Clostridia > Oscillospirales > Acutalibacteraceae > Fimenecus. The sequence continues at coordinate 120,374 of CAKZZS010000064.1, forward strand.
ATCCGTCATTTGCCGAAATATCAAGAACGCAGATGGCAGATGAAATTAAGGCAATGGACGATTACCTGAGAAGCGAGTTTAACTATTCCTCGCCTTATTTCAGGTATCCGAAGGGTGAATACAACGAAAGCTCGATGGACCTTGTAAATTCACTCGGTTTTAAATGTGTTTTCTGGTCCTGCTCTTATGCGGACTGGGATGTAAATAACCAGAAGGGTAAACAGTACGCATTTGACACCGTTACCTCAAGGCTTCATCCCGGAGCGGTAATTCTTCTTCATTCGGTTTCGTCCGATAATGCACAAGCACTTGCAGATATAATCGACTACGCCAGAAAAAACGGGTATGAATTCAAAGCCCTGACTCAATTGCCGTAAAAAAAGAGCCGTATGTGAAAACATACGGCTTCATTTTTAAATATTTTAAAGAGCGTTTACAATTGCAAGCGTATCTCTTGCAATAACAAGTTCCTCATTAGTCGGGATAACAAAGAGCTTAACCTTTGAACCTTCAACGGAGAATTCAACCTCTTTGCCTCTGCAGTTGTTCTTTTCTTCGTCAACCTTCGTGCCGAGGAATTCAAGAAGCTTGCCGACTCTTGTTCTGTACTGCGGGTTATTTTCACCGATACCGCCGGTGAATACAACAGCGTCAACTCCGCCCATAGCAGCAGCAAAACCGCCGATATATTTTGTAAGCTGATGACAAAGCATTGATTCAACAAGCTTTGCCCTTTCGTCGCCCTCTTTGGCTCTCTGTTCAATTGTTCTGTTGTCGGATGTGCCTGTAAGACCGAGCATGCCGCTCTTTTTATTCATAAGGTTATCCATTTCTTTCGGAGAAAGATTATGTTCTTCCATAATAGTAGTAACAATAGCAGGGTCAATTGAACCGCAGCGCGTACCCATAAGAATACCCTCAAGAGGGGTAAGACCCATTGTTGTATCAAAGCACTTGCCGTCCTTAACTGCGGAAATCGAAGAGCCGTTTCCGAGGTGGCAGGTAACGATTTTTGTGCCTTCTGCCTTGCCGCCGAGAAGCTCAATACATCTTCCCGAAACAAATCTGTGGCTTGTACCGTGGAAGCCGTATCTTCTTATGCCGTCCTTCTCGTAGAATTCGTAGGGAAGCGCATACATATATGCGTAATCGGGCATTGTCTGATGGAAGCCCGTATCAAATACTGCGACCTGCGGAACGTCCATAATACCCTCGCACGCTTCAATTCCCTTAAGATTTGCAGGGTTGTGAAGAGGACCGAATTTAAAGCATTCTTTAATTGTTTCCTTAACCTTTTCGGTAACAAGGACGGAAGAAGAAAATTTTTCGCCGCCGTGGAGAACTCTGTGACCTACTGCTCCGATTTCATCCATTGATTTGATAACGCCGTGCGTTTCGTCAACAAGAGTATCAAGCACAAGCTGAATTGCCGCGCTGTGGTCGGGCATTGCGTAGGAAAGCTTTTTAATGTTCTTGCTTTCGTCGTCCTCAACCTTGTGGGTAAACGTTGCGTTATCGTCGCCTATCTGTTCACAAATACCTTTTGCAAGCAGATGCTCGTTTTCCATATCGATAAGCTGATATTTAAGCGAAGAGCTGCCTGCGTTAATAACGAGAATTTTCATTTTACGCTCCTTTAAAAAAATACTTGTTTAGTTTTCATAACTATTGTATTATATACTTAAGTTATATATTTTTCAAGATATTTCGGGAGAATTTATTTATGCGTGTATGCGGTGTTGTTGCTGAATATAATCCGTTTCACAACGGTCATAAGTATCATATAGATAAAATCAGAGAAAAAGGTTTTGACGGTATCGTTGCCGTAATGAGCGGCAACGTAGTTCAGCGCGGTGATTTTGCTTTTCTGGAAAAGCACATAAGGGCAAAGCAGGCATTAAATAACGGCGTTGATTTGGTTCTGGAGCTGCCTGCGCCTTTTGTACTTTCTTCTGCGCAAAAGTTTGCTTTCGGTTCGGTTTCCATACTTCATTCGCTCGGAGTTGTCGATTCGTTATGCTTCGGAAGCGAATGCGGAGAAATTGAAAAGCTCAGGGAAATAGCTTCTTTTGACGGTGAAAATGATATTTCCTCATTTCTTTCTTCGGGCGTTTCCTATGCCAAGGGCTTTAGTGAACTTGTTGAAAGTGAACTCGGAAAAGAGTATGCCGATATTCTTTCTTCACCTAATAATGTTCTCGGAGTCGAATATATACGGGCGTTAAATAAGCTTAACAGCGATATTGTTCCTTTTACTGTCAAAAGACAGGGCGCTGAACATACCGATAAATTTTCAAAGGACGGTTTTTGTTCAGCCGGCTATATCAGAGAAAGCTTCGGAAAAACCGATATTTCAGAATGTATGCCTGCTTCCTCATACCGTTTGCTTAAGGAAGCAAACGAAAAAGGTGTTTCGCCCGTCAGTCTTTATAATGACGAAAAAACCATTTTGTCAATGCTTCGTATTTTAAACAGAAACTCTTTTTCTTCTGTTCAGGATTTAAGCGAGGGAATTGAAAACAGACTTTTTTCTGCAGTTTCGTCCGCATGTTCTCTTGACGAATTATATTCTCTTATTAAGACAAAGCGTTATACCATGTCTCGCGTAAAAAGACTTGTTATGAATGCGCTTTTTAATATCGGCGACGAATACACCGCTTCTGTTCCGCCGTATATAAGAGTTCTCGGTTTTAACGAAAAGGGCAGGGAAATACTGAAAAATGTAAAGAAAAATTCCTCAAAGCCAATTTATACTCTTCATTCCGATTTCAATAACGCCGATGAAGACGCAAAAAAGCTTTATTCGCTTGAATGTAAGATAACCGATTTGTTTTATTGCTTTACTCCAAAAACCTTTCCCTGCGGCAGAGAACAAACCGAGAACGCAGTTATTATAAAATAGCTCGGTTCACTTGATATTTAAGTAAAAAAATATTATAATATTATGAACATTTTTTTGAAGGGAGTAACCGCATGGATAAAAGTGTAATTGTCATCGGTGCAGGTGCGTCCGGACTTATGGCTTCGGGCATTTGCGCTAATAACGGTAATAAGGTTACTCTTTTTGAAAAAAACGAAAAAGTCGGCAGAAAGCTTATGATTACGGGTAAGGGCAGGTGTAACGTTACAAATGCCTGCACTATGCTTAACGACCTTATTGAAAACGTGCCCGTAAACGGGAGATTTTTATACACCGCTTTTTCCCGTTTTATGCCGAGTGACACGATGGACTTCTTTGAGTCTCTCGGAGTGCCGCTTAAAATCGAAAGGGGAAACAGAGTCTTTCCCGTTTCCGATAAGGCGGTCGATATTGTTGACGCACTCAATAGCTTTGTTAAAAGCAAGGGTGTTAAACGTATTCAGGAAACCGTCAAATCGCTTATAATTGAAAATCAGACGGTTAAAGGCGTTAAATGTGATAGCGGCAACGAGTATCTTGCAGATGCGGTTATTGTTGCCACAGGCGGAAAATCCTATCCCTTAACCGGTTCAACGGGCGACGGCTATAATTTTGCCCGTCAGGCAGGACATACAATTGTTAAACCAAAGCCGTCCCTTGTTCCTCTTGAATGTCACGAGGGCTTTTGTTCGCTTCTTAAAGGACTGTCTTTAAAAAACGTTCGAGTAACCGTTTTTGATACTGAAAAATTCAGGGAGATTTATTCCGATTTCGGTGAAATGCTTTTCACTCATTTCGGCGTTTCGGGTCCCGTGATTTTAAGCGCTTCAAGCCATATTAGAGAAATGAAGAGCGGAAAATATGAAATACATATTGACTTAAAGCCTGCTTTGACAAACGAACAGCTTGACAAAAGATTACTACGTGAATTTAAAGAAAGTCCTTCAAAGGCGATTATAAATATAATGAATTCTCTTTTGCCAAAGTCACTTGTACCTGTATTTGTTAAGTTGACCGGTATTCATCCTGCAACAAAAGCAAACCAGATTACAAAGGAAATGCGCTTTGAAATAATCGACCTTTTAAAGGATTTTAAACTGACCGTTACGGATTTTCGCCCTATTGAGGAGGCGGTTATCACCTCCGGCGGTGTGGAAGTCAAAGAAATAAACCCTAAAACAATGGAATCAAAGCTTTGTAAAAACCTCTATTTCTGCGGCGAGGTTATTGACGTTGACGCTTATACAGGCGGCTTCAATTTGCAAATTGCCTTTTCAACCGGTTATCTTGCCGGTGTTAATCTATAAAATAAAAGGAGAATTATTATGATAAATATTGCTATTGACGGACCCGGCGGCGCAGGAAAAAGCACTATTGCAAAAGCTGCCGCAAAGGAACTTGGTTATATCTATGTTGATACAGGGGCGCTTTACCGTTCTGTCGGTGTTTACGCATTAAGAAAAGGCGTTAAAACTGACTCCGCAGACGAGGTTGTACCGATTTTGAGCGAGATTACTGTTGAGCTTAAATTCATTGACGGCACGCAGAGGGTTTATCTTAACGGAGAGGATGTTTCCGACGAAATAAGAACGCCCGAGGCTTCTATGGCTGCTTCAAATGTTTCTGCAATTCAGCAGGTAAGGGATTTCCTTTTTGATTTACAAAGGGATATTGCAAAGGCAAATAACTGTATTATGGACGGAAGAGATATCGGTACTGTCGTTCTTCCCGACGCTCAGGTTAAGATTTTTCTGACTGCTTCTGCTGAAGAGAGGGCAAAAAGACGTTATCTTCAGCTTATTGAAAAAGGTCAGGAATTAAAATATGAGGATGTTCTCAAGGAGCTTGAGGAGCGCGATTATCAGGATTCTCACCGTGAAATTGCGCCTCTGAAGCCTGCCGAGGATTCCGTAATCGTCGATACGTCCGATATTAACCTTGAGCAGTCCATAGACACCGTAGTAAATGTTATCAGGGAGAGGATATAATGGCTAAAAAATTTGACTATTCCGTATTTCGGGAATACAAATTTCATACTGCTATAAGACCTGTAGGTTTCTTTCTTAATAAATGCGTTTTCCACGTTACATATAAGGGTCAGGAGAATTTTCCCACTGACGGAAAGCCGATAATTGTCTGTCCTAATCACATTTCCGCTACCGACCCCATTGTTGTGGCTCTCGGCGTTAAACCGAGAATTCATTTTATGGCAAAGGAAGAGCTTTTTAAAAACCCGATAGCTTCCTGGGCTTTGAAGCATAACAATTCTTTTCCTGTTAGCAGGGGAAAAATGGATATAAATGCCGTCAGGTATTCCGTTGAACTTATTAAACGCGGAAAGAATCTTGCGATTTTCCCCGAGGGCACCCGTTCAAAGGAGGGTAAGCCCAAGCAGGGAAAAAACGGCGCTGCTTATGTTGCAAAAAAGACAGGAGCAGATGTCATTCCCGTTGCTATTTGCAAGGATAATGAAAAGAATACAATTACCGTCGTTTACGGTAAAGTTATTAAAAACAGCGAGTTCGGCTTCTCCGATAAAAAGAGTAAGGATGAACTTACAAGGGCAACCGAAAGGATAATGAACGACATTACCGCTATGTGGGAGGAAGAGCTTTGCAAATAACGCTTGCAAAAACTGCCGGTTTCTGCTTTGGAGTGGACAGAGCCGTTAATATGCTTTATTCTCTTGTTGACGAGGGTAAAAAGGTTTGTACGTTAGGGCCTATTATCCATAACCCTTCCGTAATAAACGACCTTGAAAAAAGGGGAGTAAGAATTATTGACTCGCCCGATGAAGCGGACGATGATTCCCTTGTAGTAATCAGGACTCACGGCGTTACAAAGGATATGCTATCAAAAATTCAGGAAAGCGGTAAGCCTTCCTGTAATGCTACGTGTCCTTTTGTCACTAAGATTCATAAAATTGTTTCCGAAAACTCAAACGAAAATACGGTTGTTTTAATCGCAGGCGATTCTACTCATCCCGAGGTTGTGGGCATAAGAAGCTACTGTAAAGGCGAGTCATTCGTCTTTAAAAACGAAGAAGAGCTTGAAGAAATACTAAAAAATAACCCAATTTTTGGTAAAAATGACATAATTTTGGTTTCTCAAACCACTTTTAGTGTTAATGAATGGAAAAAATGTGAAAAAAAATTAAAATTTTTGTATACAAATGCAATAATTTTTGATACAATATGTAATGCTACCGAAGAAAGACAGAAGGAAGCGTATGGGCTGTCTATGACTAACGACGCCATGGTTATAGTCGGCGGCAGGACAAGCTCAAATACCGCAAAATTAAAAGCAGTGTGTCAGAAAAACTGTCCCACATTTTTAATCGAAACGGCAAATGAGCTTTCCTCAATTGACTTTTCCTGTTTTAATTCGGTCGGCGTTACCGCCGGCGCTTCGACGCCTGACGGTGTAATCAAGGAGGTATTATTTAAAATGTCCGAAATCAAAAACGAACAAACAACTGAAGTAAAGGAGGAGCCTATTTCTGTAGCTGACGGAGATACGAGCTTTGAGGCAATGCTTGAAGAAAATCTTGAAGCAATGAACTCTGATCAAAAAGTAGTTGGCGTTGTCGTTGGCATTTCGGCTACTGAGATACAGCTCGACATCGGAAGGAAGCAGACAGGCTATCTGCCCTTCAACGAGTACAGTAATGATCCTACTGTAGACCCCAGAGATGAGGTTAAAATTGGTGATGAGATTAATCTTATCATTATGAAGACAAACGATGCAGAGGGCACAATTACTCTTTCAAAGAAGAGATATGACGCTGCAAAGGTTTGGGAAGATCTTGCCGCAGATGAGGAAAAGGTCTATGAAGGCACTGTTACCGATATCGTAGGCGACGGCAAGGGACTTTTTGTTGCTGCAAACGGCTTCAGGGCATTTATCCCTGCTTCTCTTGCAAAGGCTAACAGAAACGATTCTCTTGAGGATATGCTTAAAACTCAGGTCAAGTTCAGAATAATTGAGGTTGATAAGAGACGCAGAAGAGTTGTCGGTTCTATCCGCGCTCTTCTTTCCGACGCTCGCAGAGAAGCGCGTGAAAAGTTTTGGGCACAGGCAGAGGAAAACCAGGTTTATACAGGTACTGTCAGAAACCTTACAAGCTACGGCGCATTTGTTGACCTTGGCGGCGTTGACGGTATGATACATATTTCCGAGCTTTCCTGGCAGAGAATCAAGCATCCTTCAGAGGTTGTAAACGTAGGCGATACAGTCGAGGTCTACATCAAGTCTCTTGATAAGGAAAACAAGAAGGTTTCACTCGGCTATAAGAAGGTTGAGGATAACCCGTGGGAAATCATGAAGAGAGATTATCCTGTCGGCAGTGAGGTTGAAGCTACTATTGTCGGTCTTACAACCTTCGGCGCATTTGCCCAGATTATTCCCGGCGTTGACGGACTTATCCACATTTCACAGATTTCTTACTCCCGTATCGGCAAGCCTGCCGACGTGCTTAAGATGGGTGAAAAGGTTAAGGTTAAGGTTCTTGAAATTGATGATGAGAAGAAGAGAATTTCTCTTTCCATCAAAGCTCTTCTTGAGCCGCCCGTAGTTGAAGAAGAAGCACCTGCGGAGGAGGCTGCTGTTGAAGAAGCTCACGTAGAGGATGCTCCCGTAGAGGAGGCTCCTGCAGAAGAAGCACCCGTTGAGGAAGCTTCCGTAGAGGAAGCTTCCGTAGAGGAAGCTCCCGTTGAGGAAACTCCTGCAGAGGAAGCTGCCGAAGAGGCTCCTGCGCAGGAAACTGAAGCTGAATAATCTTCATATTTAACTTAAAAGGTCAGTAATTGATTTTACTGACCTTTTATTATTAGGATTTGTGAGGAATTGATTATGAAAAAAATCGGTATAACATCTGCCGTTGCTGTCGGTTCAGCCGCAGTACTTGGCGGCGGTGTTAAGCTTTTAAAGAAAAAGCATATCTGCCCTCTGTGCGAGGTGAAAAAGGCTTTATCCTATTTTGATGTCCACATTAAAGCAGGTGAGGAGTATTCAAACGGCGTTGCGCTTACTCCGCCTATGGGTTGGTCAAGCTGGAATACTTTTGCATCCAATATCAATGAACAGTTGATTTATGACACCGCGAAGGCAATGAAGGACAGCGGATTACTTGAAGCAGGTTATAATTATGTTAATATTGATGACTGCTGGCACAGCTCAATGCGTGATGAAAACGGTAAGCTCCAGGGCGACTTGACCTCATTTCCGAGCGGAATAAAAAATCTTGTTGAGAGAATAAATGAATTGGGCCTTAAGGTCGGCTTGTATTCTTCAAACGGCACTTTGACGTGTGAAGATTTGCCGGCTTCTCTGGGTAATGAGCGTATTGATGCAGAAACTCTTGCCGAGTGGGGAATTGAATATTTTAAATATGATTTTTGTCATAATAAAAAAATTCCTTCAAAGGCTCCTTTAATCGAAAAGATTATTATTTCTTCAAAGGACAGTTCGTTTTCTTTGGATTTAAATCCCGAAAACTGTATCCTTTCGGGCTCTGCAAAGGTATTAAATGACGAAAAGGGGAGTTATATCGGCAGACTTGATTATAATTTGGGTTATGTTCAATTTAATGTTGACTCAATTCCCGTTGACGGAGAATATATACTGACTGTTATTGTAAGAAAGAGCGGTGACAGTGAAAAATTTGCAACCTTAACCGTAAACGGTTGCGAAGAATATGAATTTACTGCGCCGCCGACAAAGGCGTGGAGCAAATCCGGACGTGTTCAACTTTTTGTTAAATTAAATAACGGAAAAAATATAATTGAAATTAAAAACCCCATCGGTTCAAAAATGGACAGCGCAGCAAGGCAGTATATAAATATGGGTTAGGAATTAGAAAGAGCGGCTAAGCTTTTTTCCGAAAAAAACAACGTTCCCGAAAAGCCTATAGTTTATTCGATTTGCGAGTGGGGATTAAATAAGCCTTGGAGATGGGGAAGTAAGGCAGGAAATCTCTGGCGTACTACCCCCGATATAAAGCCTTTCTGGGCGTCAGTTGTCGGAATTTATGAGGTAAACGTCAAGCTTAATAAGTACTCTCGCGTCGGCGCTTTTAATGACCCTGATATGCTTGAGGTCGGCAACGGAAATCTTACTCTTGAAGAGAATAAGGCGCACTTTACCCTCTGGTGTATGATGAATGCTCCTCTTATACTCGGTAACGATTTAAGAAAATTTATCCGTCCGGACGGAACCGTAGACGAGGACAATACAACGTTAAAAATAGTAACAAACAAAAACCTGATTTCAGTTAATCAGGATAAGCGCTGTATTCAGTGTGTCCGTGTTAAGACTGATTTTATTCACGATGTTCTTGTAAAGCCGCTTGAAAATAATGAGTTTGCCGTCTGTTTCTTTAACAAGGGACCGAAAGAGGCGAATATGAAAGCGGATATTTCCGAACTGAAAAATAAAATTGCAGTAGATTTACCTTCTTCTGGAAATTACGAATGTATTGATTTATGGGACAATACCTCATTTGAAACAACAGACAGAATTGAAGCTTCGGTTCCGTCGCACGGCGTTAAGGTATTCAGAGTCAGGCGCGTTTAAAAAGCGTTCTTAATATTTTACAGACTATTACGCACGGAATTGACAGTAAAAGCCATAAAAGCGAATTGAAAAGGTTAATCTGTCCCAAAAAATTTAAAGGTCTGTTTGAATAATCCCAGACGTTCATTTTAAGAAGCTTGTTTAAAACAAGTCCTAAAATCAGCTCAATTGCAGTAATTATTGCTGTAAAAATCACGATTTGTGTGGTATAATAGCTTTGTTCGGTAAGGACGCTGATTTGATATAGAATTATGAATACGTAGCCGCCTGCAATTACCATTGTCCAGTGTGTAAAACCGCGTGAGACGATTTCTATTATGCTATAAATAAAAGAGCCTATTGTGTAAACTATAAGCGAGTTGCGTATCTTTTCCAAAATTATCACCAAATCTATTTTTATAAGAAAAGTCATTTGTATTCGGAGGAAAAAAATGTCTGATTTTGAAATTAAAAAGAACAGGGCAAAGTTTTTAAGAGATGAATTAAATCATCATATCTACCTTTACTATGTCAAAAACGAAAATGAAATAAGCGATTACGAATATGATATGATGATGCGTGAATTAAAAAGCATTGAGGAGGAATATCCCGAATTGCTTACGGCTGACAGCCCCACGCACAGAGTCGGAGGAGAGGCTGATTCAACCTTTGAAAGCGTTGTTCATACAGTAAGAATGGAAAGCCTTCAGGACGCTTTTTCGGAAGAAGAAATCAGGGATTTTGACAAAAGGGTAAAGGGTGTTTTCCCGTCTGCTCATTATGTAGCCGAGCCTAAAATCGACGGCTTATCGGTTTCCCTTGAATACACTGACGGAGTTTTTACAAGAGGCTCTACAAGAGGTGACGGCAATGTCGGAGAGGATATTACTTCGAACCTTAAAACGGTCAAAAGCATTCCTTTAAGGCTTAATAAACAACTGCCGTTTATTGAGGTCAGAGGTGAGGTTTATATGCCTCGGGAAAGCTTTGAAAGAGTTGTAAGTCAGCAGGAGCTTAACGGTGAAAAGCCGTTTAAAAATCCCCGTAACGCGGCTTCGGGTTCGCTTCGCCAGAAGAACCCAAAAATCACCGCAAAAAGGGGACTTGATATCTTTGTATTTAATATTCAGCAGGTTGAGGGCGTTACCCTTACCTCGCATAAACAGTCTCTTGATTTTCTTAAGGAATTGGGATTTAAAACGGTTCCATTCTATAACGAGTATGATAATATTGAGGATGCCCTTAATGAAATAAGGCGAATCGGTGAAATCCGCTATACCTTGCCGTTTGATATTGACGGAGCGGTGTTAAAGGTCAATGACTTTTCCCAAAGGGCAGAGCTTGGAAGTACTTCCAAATTCCCGAAATGGGCAATTGCCTTTAAATATCCGCCCGAGGAAAAGGAAACAAAGCTTATTGATATTCAGGTTGCCGTCGGAAGAACGGGCGTTCTTACTCCTATTGCCGTTCTTGAGCCTGTTTTGCTTGCAGGTTCGACTGTCAGCCGTGCTACTCTTCATAATGAGGATTTCATTACCGAAAAAGGCATTTCAATAGGCGATACCGTAATAGTCAGAAAAGCAGGAGATATAATTCCTGAAATTCTTTCCGTTACAAAGCATACCGAAAATTCCGTTTTTAAAATGCCGTCAGTCTGTCCCGAATGCGGAGGTCCCGTTTTCAGGGAGGAGGGAGAAGCTGCGATTCGTTGCACTAATCCCGACTGTCCTGCCCAGCTTTTGAGAAATCTAATTCATTTCTGCTCCCGTGACGCGATGGATATTGAGGGACTCGGCGACGCAGTGCTTGAAGCGCTTGTGAATAACGGGCTTATTAAGTCTGCTGCGGATATTTACGACCTTAAAGCGCCCGATATTGCTTCCCTTGAACGAATGGGAAATAAGTCTGCTTTAAATCTTATTAACGCTATTGAACAGTCAAAGAAAAACGATTTGTCAAAGCTTGTTTTTGCTTTGGGCATACGTCACATCGGCGAAAAGGCAGCAAAGCTTTTGAGCGAAAAGTTTTCTTCGCTTGATAATATTGCCAACGCTTCGGTTGAGGATATACTGACTATTGACGGCTTCGGTGAAATTATGGCGGAATCGGTCAAAGAATACTTCAGCCTTGAACAGTCAAAGCAGTTGATAGCCGATTTAAAAGAGAGGGGTTTGAACACTTCATCTTTAAAGGAGTTCAACGATAACCGTTTTGAGGGACTGACCTTTGTTTTAACAGGCACGCTTCCCACTTATTCAAGAAAGCAGGCAAGTGATATAATTGAAAGTTTCAGAGGTAAAACCTCTTCTTCCGTTTCTAAAAAGACCGATTATGTGCTTGCAGGCGAGGACGCAGGCAGTAAGCTTACAAAGGCTACTCAACTCGGAGTGACAATAATAAACGAAGAACAGTTCAACGAAATGATAAAATAATGAATAAAAATAAAAACCGCCTCAAATAATATTCTTGAGGTGGTTTTTATGTCAGAAAAAAACAGTTTTAACAAGGGCGGCAAAAAGTTTTTAAAGCATTTTTCAAATGAGAAGGAAAGAAATATGCTTGAAATCGCCGATGAAGAATATATTGAATTTTTATATGACGAAAACGGCAATTTCCCCGACAGCTTTTATAACGAGGAGCAGCTCGGCTTTTACGACTGGGATGAGCTTTAAAACAAGCCGTTTCGGAATTCATCCTTAAACCAGACGTCATCGACTTGAAAGGTCTTCCCGTTCAGGTAATTAAGGCTTCCGGCGTCGGTGGTAAAATTGAATTTCAGCTTGTATGAATACAAAAACTGCTTTTTGTAGCCGTATTTTTTATTCATTTCGTTTGTCCCGTACTTTCCGTCGCCGAGAAGCGGATGACCTATAAAGGCAAAGTGCGCTCTTATCTGGTGGGTTCTGCCGGTAAGAAGATGGACCTCAACAAGCGAGAGGTTGTTCTTTTCTTCAAGAACCCTATATTGCGTTCGGATTTCCTTTGAATTATCGACTTTTTTATTATAAATTTTAACTATATTTTTGTCTTCGTTTTTAATCAGGTATCCCTTGAGGATATCTGATTTTTTGTTTAAAAAACCGTGGATAACGCAAAGGTAGTATTTTTCAATTTCTCTGTCCTTGAGCTTTTTATTGAGAATCCGAAGCGAAACTGCATTTTTTGCCGCAATTACAATTCCGCCCGTATTTCTGTCAATTCTGTTTACAAGCGACGGCGTAAAGGAGCTTTCCTCGTCAGGGTTATATTCTCCTTTTTCGTAAAGGTATCGTTTAACTCTTCCGATTAGCGTGTCAACGTATTCGCGGTTGTCGGGATGACAGAGTAAACCGACCTTTTTATTTAAAAGAATTATGTTTTCATCCTCATAAATGATATCAAGATTTTTTGACGCGCGCATAAAATCATAGACGGATTCTTCTTTTACAAAAAATTCGTCGTTTATATACATTTCAACCTTATCGCCCTCCTTGAGCCTTGTCGAAATCTCAGCTTTTTTACCGTTGAGCTTTATTCGCTTTGTTCTTAAGTATTTATACATAAGACTCTGCGGAAGGGAGGGGACAGTTTTTGATATGAACTTGTCAAATCTCTGTTCGGCTTCATTTTTGCCGATGATAAAGGTTTTCATAAGTTTCACCGCAAAAAATTATATCACATTCAATTAAATTGTTCAATGATGAGTAAAGCAAAAGAATTATATATTATTATTTTGAACTGATAAAAAAAGAGCCGCTTGTGCGACTTTATTTCTTTTTAACGGAGAGCAAGGGATTCGACAGCAAATTCGCCTTGCTCATTTGCTGAC
>CAKZZS010000065.1 GCA_937884975.1 uncultured Clostridia bacterium
AGGGGTTGAAATAGTACTGATAGGCAACGCCCTTTGCGTTCTTTATCTTCTGCCAACCGGTGAGCATGACTCCGTTGGAGGGATTGAAATAGTACTGATAGGCAATGCCCTTACTGTTCTTTATCTTCTGCCAACCCGTAAGCATTACGCCGTTGGTGTGGAAGTAGTAGGTATACTTAACTCCCTTGGAATTCGCTATTTTCTGCCAACCTGTTACCATACAGCCGTTTGTGCCGAAGTAATATCTGTACGAAACACCCTTTGAATTTTTAATATTCTGCCAGCCCGTGCGCATTGCGCCGTCCGTACCGAGATAATGCTTATAGGTTTTACCGTCGCCTCGCGTGATATTCTGCCAGCCTGTCTGCTTCACGCCGTCAACATAGTAATAATACTTGCCGTTTTCCTTTACAAAACCGGACTTGACATTTTCGTAGTCATCGGCGTTGAAGAAATCAACCTTATAGCTTAAAGAAACCTCATTTCCGAAACAGTCCTTAAGACCTGAAATCACAACGGTATATACTCCCTGATAATCGCCCGTTGAGTCGGGGCGGAAAATAATACAGTTTGCAACCGCATAGTTATTGGTTTCAACCGTGAAATACTTGCCGTCAGCGGTAATTGAATAGGTTTCACTGTTCGAGAAATTCCAGCTCTTTGAATCGGAAGCCCTTGTAATCTTTACCTTAACGTTCGAAATATCGGGAGTCTGATAATACGCAGGGTTAAGCGTAACGCTCCACGCAGTGTCGTATGTGAAAAGCTGTGTCGGGAAATTACCGGAAGCCGGCCACGAAATATACTTGTAATCAACGGCGGCTCCGCTTGTATCCTGACATTTCTCATCAGTGTAGTATTTATACTGATAGCTGCTGTCGTAATAGGCGTTGCTGCTATTGACAGCAAAACCGAAACCGACCTTTGCCATAGTGGGATTCAGCTGCCAGCGGCGGTGTCCCATGACGGGAAGGTTGTTATCACCCTCGTCCTTCATAAAGCCGTCGGGAGTTGCCGTCAGGTGTCTGCCTGCGGAGATGTTGCTTGTCGATGTCGCGGAAGTGCCCTTTTCAAAGAAATCCGCACTCATATCGGACGGTTGAACCGGATAATGATCGAAATTTGAATTTGAAAGCAAAACCGCGCCGTACTGCGCCTGTGCATTTAAAGTCGAATCCATTGTAACGGAGGGCAGTCCCGCAATTCTTCTTAAAGCTGAAAGTCTGTTTGCGGCTGCCTGAAGATATTCGGCTTTAACTGTGCCCGTCTTATAAGAACCGCTTGTTACGGGTTGAACGTCAAAATAATCTGCATCCGTTGAAGGCTTGCTTTGGGGATTTGCAATAAGAAGCTTTGCAATTTCCGCCTTTGAAAGCTTACTCAAAGCAGTGCTTCCCGAGTTGAGGTAACCCTCATATCCTCCGGGCACAAGCGAGGAGGTATCCATAAATTTGCTTAAAGCAGTGGAAATCTGTGAAGCGGAATCCACTCCGTCGTTAGCGTATCGGATGTATTTCTTGCCGTTTTCACTGCTTATGAGAATAACAAAGCAGTGTGAAATGCTTTCACCGGTAACATTTGTCATATTGCCGTTGTTTTTTATATAGTGGCTGTACCATGTAGCAAGATAGCTCGCGTCGGCGTTATAATAAGACTTTTTAAAAACGCCCGAAGTATCATATCTCGAAGCAAAGCTTTTGACATCTGCCTGATTTGACTTGCTAAACTCAATTGAAATGAAATTCAGTTTGTCGTTTTTTGCCCAAGAGGCAGCCGAAAGACTTTTGAAAAGCCTTGCCGAAGGATAGGTTTCGCCGCTCACACCGTAAAAAACAATAACGGTTGCTCCGCCGTCGGGAACTGTGTAACTGAAGGATGAGCTTTTACCCGTTGACGCGTCATAAACCGTCGCATAGCTTGAATACAGGCTATTCGAAGCGCTTGTATCCTCTAATTTAATAAGCGTGTCAAAGCTCGCCGCAAACGCAGGCGTTACCAACGCAACGGACAAAATAAGCACAAGAAAAACAGATAGAAGTTTTTTTGTCATAGTTATTGCTCCTTTTGGTATATCTGAATTATATTTTATCATAATAATCGATTTCTGTAAACAAAAAGCGTATTCCAAAAAAGGAACACGCTTCTTATTTAAATTACATTGTGCCGAGCTTTTTCTGGGATT
The DNA here is from genome assembly GCA_937884975.1 of uncultured Clostridia bacterium. Taxonomy (GTDB): domain Bacteria; phylum Bacillota; class Clostridia; order Oscillospirales; family Acutalibacteraceae; genus Fimenecus. Next base: position 2,183 of record CAKZZS010000065.1, read on the forward strand.
CCATTTTAAGGTACGCGTTAATAAACCCGTCAATATCGCCGTCCATAACGGCGTTGATATTGCCCATTTCGAAGCCCGTGCGGTTATCCTTGGCAAGTGTATAGGGCATAAAGACGTATGACCTTATCTGGTTGCCCCAGCCGATTTCCTTCTGGTCGCCCTTGATATCGGAAATCTTGTCAAGGTGCTCTCTCTCTTTGATTTCAAGCAGCTTTGACTTAAGCATTCTCATAGCGACCTCACGGTTCTGGTGCTGGCTTCTTTCAACCTGACACGAAACAACAATTCCCGTCGGAATATGCGTAAGCCTTACCGCAGAAGAGGTCTTGTTGACCTTCTGTCCGCCTGCGCCCGAGGAACGGTAAACGTCCATTTTAATATCCTCGGGATTTACCTCAACCTCAATGCTGTCGTCAATTTCGGGCATAACCTCAAGAGACGCAAAGGATGTGTGGCGTCTTCCTGCCGCGTCAAAGGGTGACACGCGCACAAGGCGATGAATTCCCGTTTCACTCTTTAAAAAGCCGTAGGCATTTTCACCCTCAACAAGTATACTTGCGGATTTAATTCCCGCCTCATCGCCGTCGAGGTAGTCAAGCGTGCTGACCTTAAAATCGTGTCTTTCTCCCCAGCGGCAGTACATACGGAAAAGCATCTGCGCCCAGTCCTGCGCCTCGGTTCCGCCTGCGCCTGCATGGAAGGTGAGAATCGCGTTTTTATTGTCATATTCGCCCGTAAGAAGCGTTGTAAGAGTCATTTCGTCAAGCTTTTTCTCAATATCCTCAACGCCCTTTGTGCACTCCTCAAGCAGGCTTTCGTCGCCCTCCTCATCGGCAAGCTCTATCATAACAAGTGCGTCGTCAAAATCGCCCTTGAGCTTTTCGTAGGAAGCAACCTTATTTTTAAGCGAGCTTGTTCTCTGGAGCACCTTTTGCGAATTTTCAAGGTCAGACCAAAAGCTCTCCTCTGCCGCCATATCCTCAAGCCTTTTAATTTCTTCCTTCATTTTTTCAAGGCCGAGCGCGTCGGACAAATCCTCAAGCGGCTTTTTATTTTCCAGAAGTCTTAATCTTAATTCTTCATACTGTAACATAATTACCTCTCATTTCTTAATTGATTTTTTTCGAACAAAGAAATGATTCAGTTACTTGAAGAATACGCAGAAGGCTCTGTAAGCCATATACAAATCCGTCTTTGCGATAATTTCAAACGGAGAGTGCATTGAAAGCACCGGAACGCCGAGGTCCACAACGTCGATGTCAAGGTCCGCAATATACTGCGCAACCGTTCCGCCGCCGCCGATATCAACCTTTCCAAGCTCGCCTATCTGCCATACAACGCCGTTTTCGTCAAGCATTTTACGGACTCTGCCCATAAATTCAGCCGAGGCGTCGGAGGAGCCTGACTTGCCCCTTGCGCCTGTGTACTTGGTGATGACTACGCCGTGATTCAGCTGCGAAGCGTTTCTCTTTTCAAAAACATCCGCAAAGGTTGTGTCAAAAGCGGAGTTTACGTCAGCGGAAAGGCATTCGCTGTTTCGTAAAGCAACCCACGGCTCAACGCCCTGCATTGTAGCAAGATCTGCAATAAAATACTTAAGATAAGCCGAGTGAAGTCCCGTATTTCCGACAGAGCCGATTTCTTCCTTATCGGTAAGAATTGAAATAGCGGTGTACTCGGGATTTTCTATGCCGAGAATGGCCTCCGCCGCAGGATATGCGCAGCTCTTGTCATCGTGACCGTAAGCGCCGATAAGGCTTCTGTCAAAGCCGATATCCGTTGCCTTGAACGCAGGTACTATTTCAAGCTCCGCGGAAAGGAAATCCGTTTCCGTAATTCCGTATTTTCTGTTGAGAATTTTAAGAATATTAAGCTTAACCTTTTCACTGCCCTCGTCCTTTGAGAACGGACGCGAACCGATAAGAATATTAAGCTCCTCGCCCTTTATACCGTCTGCAAGAGTGCGCTTGTTCTGTTCACTTGCAAGGTGGGGAAGAAGGTCAGTGATTACAAACTGTGGATCGCCCTCGTCCTCACCTATTCTGACGGATACCTTTTCGCCGTCGGCTTTAACGACCACGCCGTGAATTGAAAGCGGAATTGCAGTCCACTGATACTTTCTTATACCGCCGTAGTAATGGGTCTTGAAAAGAGCCATTTCACTGTCCTCATAAAGCGGATTCGGCTTCAAGTCGAGGCGCGGAGAATCAATGTGCGCAGCGGCAATTTTGGCGCCGGAAGCAATGCTTCTTCTGCCGATAACCGCAAGAATAATCGACTTACCGCGGTTGTTGTAATAGACCTTGTCGCCTGCAACGTATTTTGCATTTGCGTCAAACTCAACGTAGCCTGCGTTCTTTGCCTTCTCTTCAAAATAGATAACGGCTTCACGCTCGGTCTTCGCCTCGTTCATAAACTCCTTATAGCCCTCCGAGAAATCGTCAGCCGCATTGATTACGTTTTCGCTGACAACATCACAGACGTGCTTGGAAGAATAGAAAAGTCCCTCTTTAAGAGAGTCAATTGCATTTTTCTGTTCAAACATATATATTACCTCCGAAATAATTTCCCAATTTGTTAGTATATCACATCTTTATAATCATTATCAAGATAATCTTGAAATAATCTGCTCAAGTTCCTTTTTCAGGGAATAATCCCCGTAATTTCTGACCGTATAGGTACAGTTTTCGGTATAAAAGGACTCGTCCTTCTGGGCGTCAATGCGCTCATTCGCCTGACGCGCGGTAAGCTTGTCGCGTTTTATAATTCTTTTAAACCTCTCCTCACGGGGAGCCACAACCGCAACGGTAAAATCGCAAAGCTCGTTTTCACCGCTTTCAATTAAGGCGATAGCGTCAATTATTACCGCCTTTGCGCCCTGCTTCTCCTGCGCTTTCAATATGCTTTTAATCGCTTTTGTTACGGCAGGGTGAGTAATGGAATTTAACTTTTCCGTATTTTTAAAGGACGAAAACGCTTTTTTTGCAAGCGCCTTTCTGTCAAGAGCGCCGTCCTTGAAAATTCCGTTTCCGAACTCATTTTTCAGGTTTTCGAGCACTGTTTCGCTTGACTGAATAACGGTCTTTGCAAGCGCATCAGCGTCAATGTGATAGCAACCGTATTCCTTAAGAAGCTGCGCAACGGTGCTTTTCCCTGCGCCCGTCTGCCCGGTTAATCCGATAATAATCATTTTCCTACCTCAATAATATTAAATCCGGCGGAGCGGATAAGTCGGTTATAAACCGCAAGTCCCATCCCTTTTAAATCGGGGCAGCGCGCATAAACCGTTTTCGCTCCCATTTCGTCAAGCTCCCGAAGCGAATCAAAAATGCGTTTTGCCTGGGACTGTCCGTCGTCGATTTTTCCGTATGAAAGGGCGTTTTTAAAATTCTTTTCCTCCCCGTCAAAGCAAAGCACGAAGCAGTTTTTATCCTTAACGAAATCGCAAAAGCCTTCAAGGCTTCCCTTTACAACTGTTATATCCGCCTTCGGAGCGTAGTGCTTGTATTTCATCCCGGGAGAAGCGGCTTTTTGCCCCTGTTCAAGCTTATTGAGGACCGCATTGTCAACATCAATTTTGCCTATTACAGACTCAATTTGTTCAAGCGTAACTCCGCCCGGTCTTAATAATCTCGGTTTTTCACCGACAAAGCTGATAACGGTTGATTCGACGCCGATTTCGCATTCGCCGCCGTCAATTATAAGAGGAATTCTTCCGTTCATATCCTCCATAACGTATTTCGCCCTTGTCGGGCTCGGAGAGCCGGAAAGATTTGCGCTCGGTGCGGCAAGCGGAACCGAACAGAAGGAAATAATATCCCTTGCGTACTCGCTTTTCGGCATTCTTATTGCAACCGTATCGAGTCCGCCCGAAACGGCAGACGGGATTTTTCCGCTTTTTTTCATAATCATCGTAAGAGGTCCGGGCCAGAATTTTTCAGCCATAATTTTTACCTTTTCGGGTATCTCCTCAACAAGCCCGTCAAGCTGTGAAAGCTCGCTTATATGAACTATCAGCGGATTGTCCTGCGGTCTGCCCTTGGCAACAAAAATTTTTGCAACCGCCTTTTCGTCAAAAGCGTTTGCCGCAAGCCCGTAAACGGTTTCAGTGGGTACGGCAACTACCTCACCCGAAAGTATAAGCCGTTTTGCCTTCTCAAGAGCGTTTTTTCTATCTGTTCTTATGTCAATATATTCCGTATACAATTAACTTTCCTCTGCCTTCATTTTTTCTGCCGTATCGGCAGTTATAAGAGCGTCAATTATTTCATCAATATCGCCGTTCATTATTGCTTCAATTTTATAAAGGGTCAACCCTATCCTGTGGTCGGATACTCTGCCCTGCGGAAAATTATAAGTCCTTATTCTCTCGCTTCGATCGCCCGTGCCGACCTGACTTTTTCTTTCTCCCGCAATTTCCTCGTGCTGCTTTTCGCGCTCGATTTCAAGAAGCCTTGAACGAAGCACCGCAAGCGCCTTGTCCTTATTTTTATACTGGCTTCTCTCGTCTTGACATTCAACAACCATACCCGTCGGCAGGTCGGTAACGCGAATTGCGGACGAGGTCTTGTTTACCTTCTGACCGCCTGCGCCCGAGGAGCGGAAAACGTCAATCTGAAGATCTGCAGGATTTAATTCGAAATCGACCTCCTCGGCTTCGGGAAGAACCGCAACCGTGACAGTCGAGGTCTGTATTCTGCCCTGACTTTCGGTTTCGGGCACACGCTGAACGCGGTGAACGCCGCTTTCGAATTTCAGGCGTGAATAAGCGCCGTCGCCGTCAACAAGAAAGCTTATTTCCTTATAGCCTCCGAGCTCTGTCGGGCTTTCGTTCATTATTTCTATTTTCCAGCCCTTGCTCTCGGCATACATTGAATACATCCTGAAAAGTGAATTTGCAAACAGAGCCGCCTCTTCGCCGCCTGCGCCTGCGCGAATTTCAACTATTACGTTCTTTTCGTCATTCGGGTCCTTCGGCAAAAGCAAAACCTTGAGCTCTTCTCTGCAAACGGCGAGCTTCTCCTTTGAAGAATCGTATTCCTCCTGCGCCATATCGCGAAAATCCTTATCGAGTGAGGAATCGGCAATTATCTGCTTCGCCTCCTCAAAATCGGCTTCGATTTTTTTATACTCCCTGAACTTTTCGACTACGGGAGTAAGCGACTTAAGCTCGCGCATAAGCTTCGTATAAAGCTCATTGTCCGAAACGGTTTCGGGTTGGCACAAAAGCTCGTTCACCTTTTCAAATCTGTCTTCAACGCTTTGTAATTTTTCCGTCATACCCTTTCACCGTCTCTGAAAATCTTTCTGATATTTTTTTCAACCCTGCCTCTTGGCAGCATTATTTCGTGAGCGCAGTTTTCACAGCGGATTTTGAAATCCATTCCTATTCTTTCCACAATAAATCTGTTACAGCCGCACGGATGCGGTTTTTTCATTTCAAGAACATCGTTTACTCTTACGTCCATAACTGCCCTCCTTTTATATAACTAAATATTTATTTTACCATATTTTTCTTTATGTGTAAATAAAAAGAAGCATCCGAAGATGCTTCTTTTGAGTATTTTTATTTTTTAATCTTCGTTATAAGAACGGTAGCAGCCGTCCAGATTATTTCATAAATGATAAGCTGTAATACTCCGCCCTGCATAAGCGCCGAGAAAAATGCCATAAGCGCCATTATAAGCACGCCGAGCCCGACTCCGATAAACTGGAGAATCGAAACTATCTGCGCTCTTGCCATAAGAGTATAAGCGGCGTTGAACACCCTGAGAAATGCTTTAGGAGTGCCGTTGTGAAGAACACCCGAGGCGTCCTTTTCGCTGATTTGTTCATAGATATTACTGAACATTTCGCCTGCAACGGAGCTTATAACCTTAACGGAATTTCTCGGAAGGGCAAGGCTTTCCTCAATAAATTCCTCGGTAATATTCTGGTCAGTGGTTCTGACAAGTATCGGAAGCGAATTCTTTTCAAGCTTTCTTAAAAGCTGCGCCGCCTCTTCATCCGGAGCATATCCTACAACGTAAATCGCGGACAAAACGTGTTCAACCGCAAGGTAAATAACCTGTCTTCCGTTTTTCTTGAGCTTCTGCTCATATTCCTTATCGAGCACCTCGACGTTGTGGTTTATCAGCAACTCTCTGTTGCCGACAAGCACCCTCTTGTTGTGCTCAACCCAAGCCGAGCAGCCGAGCTTATCCTCATAGTTGAGGTTTTCAACCGTCGGGAAAATATCCCTGTTACCGATTACCGAAAGACGGAAAAGATTTGCAAGCGGTCCGCCTGCGGCTATCATAACCGCGCTCGTATAGAGCATTGCTTCATCCGGACGCATTGAATTAAACGTCTTAAAGCCATAGCTCTGGCAGTGCTCGGTGTCAAACAGCTCCGCCGCGTCAAATACAACAGCGTTTGCCTTTGTAAGCTCGTCCGCGCAGTCGAAGCCTACAATAAGCGCGTCCTCTTCGGAAAGCTTCTTTGACATTGAGGAGAAAACCTCGGCGCTTGCAAAGAAGGCTCCGACGGGGGAAGCAAAGCAAACCGTACCCGTAAACGCCGCAATTGCCGACGGAATATCCCTTGTCACAACACCGGTAATAGCGCCGATAACTATTGAAAGAATAATTGTGACGGGCATTGCCCTTATAACCGTCTGCGCGGCAGGCTCGTTCTTTGAGGAATTTTCAACGTACTTTGACTCAAATCTCGTCATTGCGTTGTATCTTATATCCGGGTCACCCAAGAAAAGTCCCCTGCCGATTTCAAACGCGGCGTCCTCGTCCTCAATGCTTTTAACGGTATAAAAATCTTTGTCCCTTGAAACGTAGGCAAAATTCTTTTCAATTGTTGAAGCCTTTAAATATCTTGCAGCTGTATTAAGCACAAGCGTGAATACCGCGGCTGCGGAATAGATATGAACCGAGGACTCAACCGAATCGGTAAAGGCAAACGAAACTCCTGCCTGAATAATCGCCGCGGCAAATGCAGCGAACACAGCCGAATCTGTATTCGGAGTACGGCTGAACAGTCCTTTTGCGCCCTTTCCGATTACGTCAAGCGCAGAACAGCCTGCGATAATAACAACAGCTATATTGAGCACAAGGAAAATCTCCGCTCTGCCGTTGAAAAGCGAGAAATCGCCGCCCCCGGCGAGAGTGCTCATAACCGTAAGAATAAGGAACGCAACCGCGCTTATAATCACCTGGGTAAAAGCTCCCTTGCGCTTTTTTATAAGCAAATCCTTAACGCTCTTTTTGTCCTTTTCTCCGTAATATTCCCTCTCAATAATTTCGTTCTGTGGGGAAGGCTTTTTCTTTCTTTCAACCTTTACGGGAGCCTGCTCGCCCTCATTTTCTTCGGACGCGTAATTTTCCGTTTCGGCTGCCGACGTTTCCTCGTTTTCCGTTTCGGAAATATCTTCTTCGGCTTCGTCCGCATTTTCGGGAAGGTTCGGGAAAAGCTTAAAGTTCTTTGCCTTTTCCTTACGGCGGCGTATAAGCTCGGTCTCCGCTTCGTATTCGTCAACCTTTTCGATTTCCTCTTCGCCGTCGTTGTAGCCTTCAAAAACTATCTGGTTTTCGTAAACCTCATCCGCCGGGCTTTTTTCCTTTTCCTTTTCTTTAACGGAATCGGCTGAGACAATGGTCGGTATCGGGTCAAGGTCGGATGTCGGGTTCTTCTGTCCCTCCTCGACAAAGAAGCCCGCCCTTTCAATTGTCTTTGGCGGAAGCTTATCAATAATAGCTCTGTGGTCCGCGGTTTTTTCAATATCCTTTACGGGGGGATTTATAAATCTCTCCCTGATTTTATCCGACTCCATCCTGTTGAAACGCGAAACAATGTTATCGTCCTTTGCGGTTGTGGTGTGAACAACGCGCTGGTCGGTTATATTATGTTCAATATTTGCGTTATAGCCTGCGGACGTGTCAACCTCATTGAAAACTCTTGTTTTTTCAAACGAAATCTGACTTTCCGACGGCAGCGTTTCTTCCTCGGGTTCCTCTTTTTCAGGCTCATTTACCGAAGAAACCTCAATTTCAGTAAAGCCTATCTGACCGTCCTCATCCTTTTCGGAAATGACCGAGCGGCTCTCTTCTCTCTCTTCCTTTTCTTTTGCCCGACTTTCTTCGGCTTTTCTCTTTTCGATTTCAAGCGGCTCCTCGTGGACAATTTCGCCGCCTAAAAGAGCGTCAATTTCATCAAGAGACCATATTCTGCCGTCATCGTACTGCTCAAGGTCGCTTAAAAAACCTTTCTTTTTTTCTTCAGCCATATCAGCACCCCAATTCGCTTTCTCTCTGATACATTATTTCATACATAAGAATCCCTGCCGCCACGGAGGCGTTAAGAGAATTTATTTTCCCCTTTTGCTTAAGCGATACCAAAAAATCGCATTTTTCCTTTACAAGTCTGCCGAGTCCCTTACCTTCATTTCCGATAACCAGCGCAACCGCGCCCGTAAAATCAACCGTCCTGCAGTCTTTTCCGCTCATATCGGCGCCGTAAATCCAGCAGCCCTTTTCCTTTAAAAGGTCAAGCGTAGCCGGCAGTGAAGCAACCCTGCAAACGGGAACATACTCAATAGCGCCTGCGCTTGTTTTCCCGACCGCATACGAAAGTGAAGCGGAACGCCTTTTCGGAATAATTATTCCGTGCGCTCCCGAAAGCTCCGCCGTTCTTATAATTGCGCCGAGATTATGCGGATCCTCAATTTCATCGCAGACAATAATAAACGGCTTTTCGTTTCTCTGTTGAGCGAGGGCAAATATATCTTCAAGCTCGGCGTACTCATGCGCGGCAACGTAAGCGGCAACGCCCTGATGATTTTCCTTTCCGCACATATAATCGAGCTTTTTACGGTCAACCTCTTTAACCGTAACTCCCCTCTCACGGCAAAGGGCGACTACGTTTCCGACCGCGCCGTTTTTTTCACCCCTTAAAACAAAAAGAGTGTCTATCTGTCTGCCGGCTCTTATAGCCTCGGCAACTGCATTTCTTCCGATTAAAAGGTCCTGTCTGTTAGTTTCACTGTTTTCACGCATAATTTTACCCGTAACGCAATATTTTTGATAAAAATCAATTTATTATACCATATTTAGTGCTATTTTGACAATATGTTTTATAAATATATTTACAAAAAATGTGCTTTTTTTCATTGAAAAGAGAAAGAGAAAAATATATAATGTTACCGAGGTAGATTTTATGAAAAAAAGTTACAGTAAAAAAATCGTTATTCTTGCCATTTGCTTTATCCTTACGGCTGTTTTAACCGCGGTTTTAAATAAATACAGGTCAAGCGACCTTTCAAAGCCGACCGAAAAGAGTAATAAAAGCGAAACCGTATCGGTTATCCAGACAAATCCCGAAATACAGTCGCAAACCGTTACGGTAAAGGACGAAACAACCTCCCGAAAGGGAACGGAAACAGAAACCGAAAGCGTTTCTTTACAGGCGGAGGAAAACGAAACAACCGTATTAAATATTCTCAACTGCCCCGAAATCAAGGGTTCATACGAGCCGACCGCATTTGAAGCAAAGCTTTTTAACGCAATTAACGAGAAAAGGAAAGAGAACGGACTGTCCGCTCTTAACTGGAACGACTGTCTGCACACAAACGCCAAAATTAGAGCCGACGAAACGCTCGATTCCTTCAGTCACACAAGACCTAACGGCAAAAAGCCGTCAACCGTCCTTTCCGACAGGAAGCTTTCCTTTACGCTTTTCGGCGAATGTATTGCAAAAGGCACGAATGAAAATGACGAAGGCGTAAGGCTTCTTTTAAACGGCTTTTTGAATGACCCGGGTCAGAGCGAGGTTCTTTTTTCGGGTGAGTATGTTTACGCGGCGACTGCCGTTTCGCTTGACGAAGACGGAATTGTTCACGCGGTTGTTCTTCTCTGTAATCCCTGATTCGATTTCTTAAAATAAATAATACTTTACTTTTACGCTTCAGTGTGCTAATATATGAATGCGCAGGCACTTAAATATATAATTACCGGGGGGAAAGAAAATGCCCGCAAAAAGAAAAAAAGATCCAAATGTTGATTTTTTATATGAATGTATTCTTCAGCTTCAGTCAATGGAGGAATGCGCGGATTTCTTCACCGACCTTTGTACGATGAAGGAATTGAGCGCCATTGCCCAGCGTATTGTTGTTGCAAAAATGCTCTCGGAGGGCAAGGTCTACAAGGACATCGTTGAGCAGACCGGCGCTTCAACCGCAACCATCAGCCGCGTCAACCGCTCGCTTATGTTCGGCGAAAACGGATATGACACTATTTTTGAGAGGTTAAAATGAGTTATTCGTCCTTCGGCAGCGTTTACGACCTGCTGACCGAAAATGTTGACTACACTTCAATTTGCGCAAAAATCTGCTCCTTGCTTCGTGAAAACGGCGTAGGCAAGGGGCTTTTGCTTGATAATGCCTGCGGCACGGGAACATTAAGCGTTCTGCTGGCAAAGGAGGGCTATGACGTAATCTCAGCCGACTCGAGCGCGGAAATGTTAAGCGTAGCTATGGGTAAAGCGAACGAAAACACAGTTAATATTCTTTTCCTCAATCAGAGCATGACCGAGCTTGACCTGTACGGCACAATAAACGCCTGTGTCTGTACTCTTGACAGCGTCAACCACCTCGATAATTTTGAGCAGGTAAAAAAGGCGTTTGAAACGGTTTCCCTTTTTCTTGAAAAGGGCGGCGTTTTCATTTTTGACGTCAACACGCTGTATAAGCACAAAGAGGTTCTTAAAGACAATATTTTTGTCTATGACACGGAAAAGGTATATTGTGTCTGGCAGAATGAACCAGACGGCGACAGCGTGCATATCAGTCTTGACTTTTTCACCGAGGACGAAAACGGCTCATATTTAAGGACCGGGGAATATTTCACCGAGACTGCGTACGGGCTTACCGAATTAAAGAATTTGCTTGAAGAAAGCGGATTTTATGTTAAGAATATATTTGACGGCTACACAGACAAGCCCGTAAACAAAAAAACCGAACGCGCGGTTTTTGTTTGTATAAAGGAGTAAAAATGAGTTTTCTTGTAAGAATGATTTCGGTTGACGGCTCGCTTACGGCGATGGCTGTCGATTCGACCGATATAGTAAAAGAAATGCAAAAAATCCACAACACCTCAAAGGTCTGCTCGGCGGCGCTCGGAAGAACTCTTACCGCTGCTTCACTTATGGGCAGCGCCTTAAAGGGCAGGGACGACACCGTAACGGTCCGCTTTAACGGCAACGGCAAGGCGGGAAGCGTTATCGCCGTTTCGGATTCCGGCGGAAACGTCAGGGGTTGCATTGGCGAAGCGAGAGTGGATTTGCCGCTGAATAATAAGGGGAAGCTTGACGTAGCCGCCGCTATCGGCACGGACGGATTTTTAACAGTAATAAAGGATTTAGGCTTAAAAGAGCCGTATATCGGTCAGGTTCCCATTGTCACGGGTGAAATTGCGGAGGATATAACCTCGTATTTTGCAATAAGCGAGCAAATACCCACAGTCTGCGGACTCGGCGTTCTCGTAAACCCGAAAACCGAAGAAATAATCTGTTCGGGCGGCTTTATTATTCAGCTTCTGCCCACCGCAGGCGAGAATACAATTGAAAGAGTTGAAAAGTGCATTGAAAAAATCGAACCCGTTACAACAATGCTGGCAAAGGGACTGACTCCCGAGGAAATTTGCAGAACGGTTCTTTCGGATTTTGAGCTTGACGTGCTTGACACAGCCTCGCCCGTCTACCGCTGCAACTGTTCAAGACAAAGAGTGGAAGCCGCTTTAATCAGCACGGGCGAACAGGCTTTAAGAGAAATGGCAGAAGATGAAAAAACAGAGGTCACCTGTCACTTCTGCAATAAAAAATACATCTTCACCCCCGAAGAAATACTCGGTTTAATCAAAAAATAATGCCACTTGTAAAATAATATATTTGTGGTAAAATAGTTAAATGTAATTTTTAAAGAAAGGAAGGTATTTTCTATGTGTGAATGCAACAAAGAAAAGTACTACATCACAACCGCTATTGCCTACACCTCAAGAAAACCGCATATAGGCAACAGCTACGAAATCGTTTTAACCGACGCAATTGCGAGGTTTAAGCGAATGCAGGGCTATGATGTTTTCTTCCTGACAGGCACTGACGAGCACGGTCAGAAAATTGAGGATTACGCGAAGGCGGCAGGCGTTTCGCCGAAGGAATATGTTGATAAGGTTGCAGGCGAAATAAAGGGAATCTGCGATTTACTCAACACAACCTATGACAAATTTATCAGAACCACCGACGACTATCACGAAAAGGCGGTTCAGAAAATATTTAAAAAGCTCTATGACCAGGGGGATATTTACAAAGGCTCTTATGAGGGACTTTACTGCGTTCCGTGCGAGAGCTTCTGGACCGAAAGCCAGCTTGTTGACGGCAAATGCCCCGACTGCGGCAGAGAGGTCAAAAAGGCAAGCGAGGAAGCGTATTTCCTTCGTCTTTCCAAATACCAGAAGCAGCTCGAAAAATATATTGAAGAGAATCCCGATTTCATCTATCCCGAAAGCAGAAAGAAGGAAATGCTCAACAACTTTATCCGTCCCGGCCTTCAGGATTTGTGCGTTTCGCGCACCTCCTTCAAATGGGGTATTCCCGTAACCTTTGACGATAAGCACGTTATCTACGTCTGGATAGACGCGCTTTCAAACTATATCACGGCGCTCGGTTACGATACTCAAGAAAACTCGGAGCAGTACAGAAAGTACTGGCCTGCGGACGCTCATATTATCGGAAAAGATATTGTCCGTTTCCATACGATTTACTGGCCGATTATGCTCATGGCTCTCGGCGAGCCGCTGCCCAAAAAGGTTTACGGTCACCCGTGGCTTCTTGTCGGCAACGATAAAATGAGTAAGTCAAGAGGCAACGTCATTTATGCAGACGACCTTACAAAGCGCTTCGGCGTTGACGCGGTGAGATATTATCTTCTCTCCGAAATTCCGCACGCCTCCGACGGCTCGCTGACTTACGAAACTCTCATTGAAAGGTACAATTCCGACCTTGCAAATACAATTGGAAACCTTGTAAACCGCACCGTGGCAATGCAGAAAAAATATTTCGACGGCGTTGTTCAGAGCGGCGAAGCGACAGAAGAGGTTGACGGTGAATTAAAGAAAACTGCTCTTGAGTCTGTCGGCAAGGTTGCTTCTTCAATGGACGCTTTCTGTATAGCAGACGCAGTTGAAGCAGTTGTAAATCTTGCGAAACGCTCTAATAAATATATTGACGAAACCGCACCCTGGGCTCTTGCAAAGGACGAGGGCAAAAAGGCAAGACTCGGCACGGTTCTTTATAATCTTCTTGAGAGCATACGCTTTATTGCGGTTGAGCTTCAGCCCTATATGCCCGACACTGCAAAGGAGATTTTAAGACAGATTAACTGCGAGGAAAGCTCATACGAAAGTCTTAAATCCTTCGGCGCGCTGAAAGTCGGCACGGTTGTAAATGACCCGACTCCCCTCTTTAACAGAATTGACGCTGAAAAAATGCTCAAGGAAATTGAAGAGGAAATCGCGTTAAAGGCTGAAAAAGAAGAAAAATCCGAGGAGCCCGAAGGCGTTATGATAGGCATTGACGACTTCGCAAAGGTTGATTTAAGAGTGGCTGAAGTCAAGGACTGCGAGCCGATTAAAAGAGCAAAAAAGCTACTTAAATTAACTCTTGACGACGGCACGGGAAAGCCGAGAACTGTTGCTTCGGGAATTGCAAAATGGTACTCTCCCGAGGATTTAATCGGCAAAAAGGTAGTTGTAGTTGCAAACCTCAAGCCTGCCGTTCTTTGCGGTGTTGAAAGTCAGGGAATGATTCTTGCCGCCGACTGCAGCGAGGATGACGTCAAGGTTGTATTTGTTGAAAATATGCCGAACGGCGCAAAGATAAGATAATGGATTACTTTAACATTTTCGATTCGCACGCTCATTACGACGATGAGCAATTTAAAGATGATAAAGACACTCTGCTCTCCTCCTTTGCGGAGGGGGGCATTTGCGGTTGTATCACCTGCGGCACTAATACAAAAAACTCGTATGCGGCAATTGAGCTTGCCGAAAAATACCCTTTTATATATGCGGCAGTCGGTCTTCATCCGCTCGATATTGAGGACGAAAAAAAAGAAAACTATATCGACATTTTCCGTTCTCTTTCAAATCACGAAAAGGTTGTCGCCATAGGTGAAATCGGACTCGATTATCACTACGACTCGGCGCCGAGAGAAACGCAGATAAAAGTGCTTGAGGAACAGATTATTCTTGCAAAAGAGCTTGATTTGCCCGTCATAATTCACGACAGAGAAAGTCACGAGGATATACTGAATATTCTCAAAAAGCATAAGCCGAAGGGCGTTGTTCACTGCTTTTCGGGCTCGGTCGAGATGATGAGAGAGGTTGTAAAACTCGGAATGTATATAGGTCTCGGCGGAGCGGTGACCTTCAAAAATGCAAAAAAGCCCGTCGAGGTGGCAAAAGAAGTACCGTCCGAAAGGCTTTTAATCGAAACCGACGCGCCTTATATGACTCCCGTCCCGTTCAGGGGAAAACGAAACGATTCAACGCTTATTCCCTATACGGCAGAAAAAATCGCCGAGGTCAGAAACACCACGGCGCAGGAAATACTGAACATCACAAATCAAAATGCGAAAGAATTGTTTGGAATATAATTATTAAGCCTCCCTTGTGTAAAGGGAGGGGGACCGCTTTAGCGGTGGAGGGATTGTTACAACCCCTCCGTCTCACTTTGTTCGACAGCTCCCCTTACACAGGGGAGCTGTTTTTAATTTCTTGACTATTCTCTTATTTAATGATAGAATAAATTTGCCAAATAATTACACAAGTGAATATTTTAGCAGTAATTGCCGTATGCTATTTTTATCTCTTTTGATAAAAATGCATGCTCTAATTTGCATATGGTATTACTGCATATCTGTGTAATTGTTTGGCGACAGTTGGGCTTGCGTTTTTGGCGTACAGCTTAGCTGTACGCATTTTTTATTAAAGGAGATAAGAAAATGAAATGTCAAAACTGCGGCGCCGAAATCGGCAACAGCAAAACCTGTGAGTATTGCGGTTCTAAAATAACCGCTGAAATGCAAAAAGAGCAAGAGCAACTTAACAAGATAGGTTGTCCTAAATGCGGGAGTTCCAATATTTCATTCAGAAGAGAAAATCAAGGCGAATTCAACGACAAAAAGTCCAAACAAATTGTAACCAGAACCGTCGGCGTATGCAATGACTGCGGCGCGACTTGGTTCACAGACGAAGAAAAGAAGAAAAGAAAAACTTGGCTATGGGTTTTAGGTTGGATTTTCATTTTCCCACTTCCCCTCACACTGATACTCCTAAAAAAGAAAGATATGAAGCCGTGGCTGAAATACGGAATTATAGCGGTAGCGTGGATTCTGTATTTAATATTGGCTTTCAGCGGCAACGGAACAGATAAACCCGTTGACACAAATCCAACAACAAACCCCTCTCAAATTGAAACAACTACAGACGCCAAAGATACAACCGAAAATACAACCGAGGAAGAATCCTCCGCTGAAGACGAATCAAACGAAGAAACCGAAGAGAGCGCCGGTGAACTGACAGGAATTCGACCCGAAATAAAAGAAGCCCTTGAGGACTATGAGGCATTCTTTGATGAGTATATTGCATTTATGGAAAAATATGAAAACTCCGATAACACAGCCGCGATGTTAGTTGATTACGCCGAGTATATGCAAAAATATTCCGAAGCAATGGACGGTCTTGACAAAATGGATGATATGGAAATGTCACCCGAAGAAGACGCATTATACACAGAAACAATGGTACGAGTAAATGCAAAGCTCGCAAAATACGCTTATTCAAACTGATGAATAAGTAATCCTCCTAAAAAGGGAGCAGGGTTCAAACGCCTGCTCCCTTTTATTATTACGGGTGGGCGCAGAGACTCGCTCCTATACAGTGTAATAATCATTCTCATACCCTGTAGGGGTCGGAAGCGTAGCTTCCCCGAAATTTTAACATTATTCATTCTTAAATCTTCAGTCTTAAATAAAAAGAAGTCCTTACCTAAAGGGCTTCTTTTTTTGGTTGAGATTCTTCGCTTCGCTCAGAATGACAAACAATTATTCACTTATTTTCTTTCCTCAAAAAATGCCTTATGAACTGCCTCAACTGCCTTGTCGGCGTCTGCCGCGTCAATAAGAACGGAAATCTTAATTTCACTTGTGGCTATCATTTCAATATTGATGTTCTGCTCATAAAGAGCCTCAAACATTCTTGAAGCTGTGCCGGGGTGCGACTCCATACCTGCGCCGACAACAGAAACCTTTGCAACGTTTGTGTCGCACGCAATATTGCTTTCCTCAATGCTGAATATGTTGCCGACCGCTTCCATAGCCGCCTCGGCGTTGTCCTTCGAAACGGTAAAGGTAATATCCTTTGTACCGTCACGTCCTACCGACTGTAAGATAATGCCGACATTGATTTTCTTTTGAGCCAGCTTTGCGAAAAGCTTAAATGCAATACCGGGTGTATTTGGTATATTTGTAACTGCAATTCTTGCGACGTCCGTATCCTTTGTAACGCCTCTTATAAGCATTTTTTCCATTTTTGTAACCTCCTTGACAACTGTTCCGGGAACCTTTGTAAGACTTGAAAGCACCTCTAACTCAACGTTATACTTTTTCGCCATTTCAACCGAGCGGTTATTTAAAACCTGCGCGCCGAGCGTTGCGAGCTCAAGCATTTCGTCATAAGTAATTTCCTTAAGCTTAATGGCGTCGGGAATTTTTCTCGGGTCGGCTGTGAAAACGCCCTCAACGTCCGTAAAAATCTGGCAGCGGTCCGCGTGCATTGCGGCTGCAATTGCCACCGCCGACGTGTCGCTTCCGCCCCTGCCGAGAGTGGTTATATCGTCGTATTTATTAAGTCCCTGGAAGCCTGCGACTACAACTATGTTGTGTCTGTCAAGCTCCGCGATAATTCTTGAAGTGTCAATTTTCTTGATTCTCGCCTTTGAATAAGCGGAATCCGTAGTCATACCTGCCTGCCAGCCGAGAAGCGAAACAACAGGACAGCCGAGCTTTTCAATAGCCATGGCGAGAAGCGCAATTGACATCTGCTCGCCTGCGGAAAGGAGCATATCCATTTCGCGCTTTGAAGCCTTCGGGTTTATCTCAGCCGCTTTTTCAATAAGGTCGTCCGTCGTATCGCCCTGCGCGGAAACAACAACCACAACGTCATTACCCTTGCGGTAGGTGTCCGTAACAATTGCAGCGACATTCATTACTCTTTCGACGTCCGCGACTGACGAGCCGCCGAATTTCTGAACTATCAAAGCCATATTCTTTCCCCCGTATATCAATAATCCGTAACAGGAATAAGTGATTTTATTTCAACCGACTCAATATTTCCGAGCTTTTGACGAAGGTCTCTTTCACATATCTCCCCTGTCACAAAGGCAAACTCGTCGGAACGCTGATTATTTCTTTCAAGCACCTTAATTCCGCCTATAGCCCTTTCAAGCTCGGCAAGTGAGCCGTCATTAACATTATATGCTCTTACATAAAAGCGTGAGGGCAAAAGGAAATTGTCGGCGACAAAATCCCTTTCGTTTTTGGCCCAGGGAATCATTTTTGTTCTGCCGTAATTCCTGACGCAGTCAATTACGTCGGCAACAACCGCGCTCGCAGTGGGAAGCTTTCCTGCGCCCCTGCCGTAGAAGACCGCGTCGCCCAGAGCGTTGCCCCTTACAAGAATTGCGTTGAACACGCCCGATGTAGTTGCAAGCTGACTTTTATCAAGAATAACGGACGGACGGACCTGAACGCAAATTCTTCCGTCGTTGAGCTTTTTGGCAGAGCCGATAAGCTTTATAACGCCGCCGAAGCTTTTAACAAATTCAACATCCTCAAGCGTTATATCCCTTATGCCGCAGGTATAAACCTGGTCGGGATAAATATGTTTACCGAAGGCGAGGTCGGCAAGAATACAAATCTTTCTTCCGGCGTCAATGCCCTCAATATCCGCAGTCGGGTCCTTTTCGGCGTACCCTTTTTTCTGCGCCTCGTTAAGCGCCTCGTCAAGAGAAGCGCCGCTTTCTATCATCCTTGTGAGAATATAGTTGGTCGTGCCGTTGAGAATACCGGCAATTTCAATAATTTCGTTTGCCGAAAGGCAGTTGTTTATGGGTCTTATAATCGGTATTCCGCCGCCGACCGACGCCTCAAACATATAATTTGCGTTATTTTCCTTTGCAAGTAAAAGAAGCTCATATCCCTTTTGGGCGACAAGCTCTTTATTTGAGGTAACTACGCTTTTTCCCTTTGAAAGAAGCTGCGAGGTGAATTCGTAGGCAGGGTGAACTCCGCCCATGGTTTCAACTACGACGCCTATTTCGCTGTCGTTAAGTATATCGTTAAAGTCCTTTGTAAACTTATCCGCATTCGGGTCAGACGGGAAATCCCTGATATCAAGTATTGTCTTAAGCTCTAATTCTTCAAGGCTGTTACGGCAGACAATAGTGTCATGATTTTTCATAAGCACTTCCACAACGCCGCTTCCGACGGTACCGTAACCGATTACCGCAACCTTCATAAACTCACTTCCTATCCTTTGAAAATTCCCGTTTGAAGCCATTTTTTAATATATGGCAAAAAATTATGGAATATATAATAACACAAAAATTCGATTATTAAAAGATTTTTTATTAAATTTCTTCTAATTTATTATTTTTTTGCCATAATTCATTGTCTAATTACAAAAAATAGTATAGAATATATAATAACATTTATAATTATAATATTATTTTTTACATTGCCTTTTGGCGTGGAGGACACTATGAACGAAGTTGAAAGAAAAAGAAAGTTTATAATTGACGTAGTGTATATTGCAATTCTTATTGTGCTTTTCTATATTTTTATGCACTACGGCTTCGGTCTTTTTATGCCGTTTGTATTTGCATTCTTTGTGGCAATTTGCCTTCAGAGACCCGTCAATTTCCTTGTCAGAAAAACTCCGCTCAAACGCGGTGCGATTTCAACAATTCTTGTACTGCTTCTTGTTTTTATTGCCATTGCCGTTGTAAGTCTTATCGGCGCAAGGGTTGTTTCGGAATTCAAGGGCTTTTTCCAGTTTTTGATGTCAAAATTCGAAAACGTCCCCGAATTTATTGTCCAGATTAAAAAGTGGTTTGCCAATAACCTCAATTTCCTTCCCGACAGCGTAAAAACCACGCTTTCCGATTCGATTACCAATTTCCTTCACAACACCTTTGTTTCTGCCGAACAGGTTGAAAAGAGCGCATCCTCCTCATCCTTCAGCGTCGGAAGCCTCCTTTCGCCGATTATGTCAATATTAAGCTCGGCAAAGCAGATTCCCTTTGTCCTTGTAGGAATTCTTGTTTCAATTATCACCTGTTGCTTTATGACCTCGGATTACCCGAATATCAGGGATTTTATTCTCAACCAGTTTTCCGAAGAAAAAAGCAGCAAGATTATAAAAGCAAAAAGGCTTGTGTTCTCGTTCCTGGGTAAAATGGGCAAGGCTTACGCGCTCATTCTTACAATTACCTTTGTTGAGCTGGTTATAGGTCTTTCGTTGCTTTCGGTTCTCAATATCTACACGGGCGGATACATTGTTATTATCGCCCTGCTCACGGCGATAATCGATATTATCCCCGTTCTCGGCACAGGCTCCGTTCTTATTCCCTGGGCAGTTATTTCGTTCATTACGGGAAACTATGCTCTTGGTGTAGGCTTACTCATTGTATACGCAATTATTACGGTTATCCGTCAGGTTATTGAACCGAAGCTTGTTGCAGGTCAGCTCGGTCTTCCGCCGTTCCTTACGCTTATGGCAATGTATATCGGCTCCCAGATTTTCGGCGTACTCGGCATCTTCCTGCTTCCGCTTTCAATTATCACTATAAAGGCTCTTAACGACGAGGGAATTATTCACCTTTACAAGCCGCTGAAGAAAAAGGAAGCGGTTGTTAAAGAAGCGGATTCGGTTCAGGAAAAGGGCGGTGAAGATAATGGTTGATATGCACTGCCATATTCTTCACGGAATAGATGACGGCGCAAGAACAATTGACGACGCTCTTTCCCTTTGTCATATTGCGCAGCGTCAGGGCATTACGGATATTATCGTAACGCCGCATTTTGCGGATTACGAAAAGGTCGAAAGCTTTGTAAGATACCGTGACAATAAGCTTGAGGAGCTTAAAATCGAGCTTGAAGCAGAGGAGTCCGAGCTTCGGCTCTTCGCGGGGTGCGAGCTTTATCTTGACGAAATAATTTTTTCCGCTCCCGACCTTGATGCCGTGACTCTCAACAACAGCCGTTATATGCTTTGCGAGTTCTCGCTTTCGGGCTTTGACTGTGATGAGGCTTTAAGCTGGATAGACGAGCTTATAAGACGTGACTATGTTCCCATCCTTGCCCATCCCGAAAGATACGAAACCTTTTTGAGAGTGCCTGAATTCATCAATGAATTTGCTCAAAGGAACATTCTTTTCCAGGTAAACGCCGATTCCCTTACAGGCGGCAACGGAAAAAAATGCTTTGCGCTCGCGTGCGAAATGCTTCGGCTGAACCTTGTCGATTTCATCGGAAGTGACGCGCATTCGCCGAAATACAGACCCAACGATCTTCTCAACAAGACCGAATACTTCCCCGATTTCATTGACAACGAAACTCTTGAAAAACTGCTTAACGAGAATCCCGAGCTTGTTATTGCGGACAGGAAAATCATTCTGCCCGAAAGGGGCGTCATTTAACATAAAAGTAAAATTGATTTTTATGTCAATATATAGTATAATGTTCTGTATCGGAGGTGTGTTTTATGCCATCTATTGAGATAATCGATATTTCACGCGGTATTTTATCGAGTGAACTCTACCCGGGAGACCCCGAGGCAAGAATCGAAAAATACAGAGAAATAGGTAAGGGTTCGGCTTATAACCTCTCAAAGCTGACAACGGGCCTTCATAACGGCACCCACGTTGACGCCCCGTTACACTTTTTCAGTGACGGAAGCTCGATTGACGAAATCGGGCTTGAAACCTTCATCGGTCCGTGTACGGTAATTGAAACGCCTGCAGGTCTTCTGACCGGCGCTGACGTTGAAAAGCTTTTCCCGAGGGTTTGCGACCGAGTTCTTTTAAAGGGCAAGGGCAGAACCTTTATTCACCCGAGCGCGGCGAGTGAAATCGCCTTTCGCGGCTGTAAGCTTTTGGGCATCGATTCGCTTTCAATTGAACCCACCGACTCCGACGGCAGCGCTCACCGCTTTCTTTTAGGCGAAAATGTCGCGTTGCTTGAAGGGCTTAACCTTTCAAATGTCAATGAGGGCGAATACTTTTTGACGGCTCAACCTATTCTTGTTGAAGGAGCCGAAGCGGCAATGTGCCGCGCGGCGCTTATCAAGGGTCATATCTTCTGGAGCGGCAGCCGTTAAAGGACGGCAAAGGGAGTTATAAATGAAAAGAAAAAATGAGTACAAGGGCATTTACACCACGTTTACAATGCTTTTGAATATAGCCGTTATTACGGGAATGTACGCCTACGTCTGGTACACTTTTTACAGACGCATTATGGGCAACAATATTTTCAGAGGTCCGGGTAATCTTCTTGTAATCGCTGTTTACGCGGCTCTTTATATCATTCTTCAGAACGTCTACGGCGGCTTTAAGATAGGTCACCTTAAGCTGTCCGACGTGCTTTTTGCAGGGCTTCTTGCAAACCTTATAAATACGGCGTTCGCCTACGCGCAGATTTGCCTTATCGCCGGAGCAGTGGTTCAGCCGACTCCGCTTATTTTCCTGTTCTTCGCCGATATTGCGGTGCTTGTGCTTTGGGGAATGTTTGCGGACCTGCTTTTCTACCGACTTTTCCCGCCGAGAGAAATTCTCCTTATCGTCGGCAATGAGCACTACTACAAGCTGCGAAGCAACTTTGAATCAAGATATGAGAAGTTCCAGATAGCGGAGGATATTTCAATTGCAGACTCCGACCTTGAAACGATAAAGCAAAAGGCTCTTCAGTACGGCTCGGTCATCCTTTACGATATTGAAGCGAAGAACAGAAACATTCTTCTTAAATTCTGCTTTGAAAATTCCGTAAGGGTTTACGTTACGCCTAAAATTTCCGATGTAATTATGCGCGGCGGCTCGGTTGTTGATTTATTTGACACTCCGCTTGTACTGTGCCGTAATTTCGGACTGACGTTTGGTCAGAGACTGGTGAAAAGAGCAATGGATATTGCCCTCTCGCTTTTCGGAATTATCGTCGCTTCACCGATTATGCTTTTAATTGCGGTTGCAATTAAAATTGAGGACGGAGGTCCCGTTTTCTTCAAGCAGAAGAGAGCGACTCTTGACAACACCTCATTTAAAATACTTAAGTTCAGAAGTATGGTAGTTGACGCCGATAAGGACGGCTTCAAGGGCGCAACCTCAAACGATAAGAGAATCACCAAGGTCGGCAAGCTCATCCGTCCGTTCAGGCTTGACGAGCTTCCGCAGCTTTTCAATATACTTAAGGGCGATATGAGCGTTGTCGGTCCGAGACCCGAAAGAGTTGAGCATATGAAGGCTTACACCTCGGAAATTCCCGAGTTTCCCTTCAGGCTCAAGGTCAAGGGCGGTCTTACCGGCTACGCGCAGGTTTACGGCAAATATAACACCACGCCGCTGGACAAGCTTAAGCTTGACCTTATATATATTCAGAATTATTCATTACGGCTTGACATCAAGCTGCTTTTGATGACATTAAAAATAGCTTTCCAGAAGGAGAGCACCGAAGGCTTTGATGAAAAGGAAACGAAAAAGATTTTCCAGAACTACATTAAAGCCCAGGAAGAAAGCAAACCCAAAACGGAGGAAAAGAAAAATGAGAAGGATTAAAGGATTTGTTGTAATACTGCTTGCGCTGTGCATGGTTATTCCCTTTACGGCGTGCAAGAAGGAAGAGGAGCCGGAAACTACCACGCAGCCGACTACCGAAACAACGACTGAAGCGGTACCGAAGAACATCAATATTCTTACGGGTCTGCCGCTTGAAAACGAAGAAGCAATAGGCAAAAGGCCCTTTGCAATTATGGTTGAAAACCATCCCGACGCGCGTCCGCAGTGGGGACTTTGCACACCCGACATTGTTGTTGAGGGACTTGTTGAGGGCGGCATTACGAGAATGCTTTGGATTTATTCCGATGTTTCCGCAGTTGAAAAAATCGGTCCGTGCAGAAGCGCAAGGAACAATTACATTGAGGTTGCAGAAGCCTTTGACGCAATTTACGGACATTTCGGCGGAAGTAAGCATGCGTATAATCTTATGAACAGCGATTCTTCAATTGACCATCTTGACTATAAGAACGGTGACGCAACATACGAGCGCGACCGTTCAAGAGGCGTTGCGCTTGAGCACACCGCGTATACTACGGGCGAATGGATTTTAAAGGGCATTGAAAACAAAGGCTTAAGAACAGAGCTTAACGAGGACTATGCAAAGCCCTTCACCTTTGCCAAGAGCAAAAAGACCCTTTCGGGCGGCGAATGCAAAGAGGTTACGGCTTCCTTCTCATACAGCTATAACCACACCTTCAAGTATGACGAAACGGACGGACTTTACTATAACTATATGAACTCCAACCGTATGACTGACTCAGACGGAAACCAGATGGCTGTTTCAAACGTACTTATCATTTCCTGTAACGTTTCGTACTATGACAGCAAGTACGCCGAGTGGAACCTTTCAAGCGGCAGCGGATATTACATTTCAAACGGAACATACGAGGAAATCAAGTGGGAAAAAGGCTCAACTCACGATATGTTCAAGTTTACCGATGCAAACGGTAACGAAATTGAATTCAATACCGGTAAATTCTGGATAGGCTTTGTCCCGGCAGGCAACACGACAATTTCATAATGGAATAATAAAAGAAACGCTCAACCGTTTGGTTGAGCGCTTTTTGTTTGATGTTTTTCGTTACGCCTCGTCAAAGAAGCCTATTATCGCAATGCCTGCAATAGCAACACCTATTGCAAGATAATGCTTCCACGAAAGCTTTTCCTTTAAGAAAATCCTGCCCCAGATAACCGAAACAAGACAGTAGGACGAAATCATCGGAGCGGTCATTGTAAGATGTTGGGTGTCCGCTATAGCATAAATATACGCAAACTGTCCGGCTGTTTCAAAGACAGCGCCGAGGTATTTTGGCGCTTCCTTTTTGGGAAGGAATTTCTGCTTTTTAATAAGCTTAACATAGATAAACGCGGCAATTCCGCAAATAAGGAACGTCAGTTCATAAGCAACATTTGCCGAATCCTCGTCAAGGGTTTCAAGCACCCTGTTATCCGCAAAGGTTCCAAGCGCGTCAAGCAGGCAGTAAATAAGCGGCAAAATAATAGCCAAGGGTGACTTTGCATATTTGTAATTCGCCTTTTCCTGTCTTTTCTTGCGAAGCTCGTCGTCCTCACGCGATTCAACAAAGCCGAGTCCAACAACGCCTGCAACAACCATTGCCACCGCAACATACTGCATGGGGACCATGCCGATTTCCTGCTTTTTAATAAGCGCCATAATTACAGCCATAATTGCAACCAACGCGCCCGAGGAATTACATATAGGAGAGGAAACCGAAAGCTCAATATACCGAAGTCCTATGTAACCTATCGCCATTGAAACAATATACAACGCCGAAACGGGAAGGTATTTGATAAATACATTTGCGTTTATTTCAACGCCGCCGATGAAAATTTCATACGCGGCGTGCAGTCCCATAACAACGCCTACAGCCGTAACCATTTTATAATGGCTGTATTTATCCCTTGCGTCTGCGCAACCGATTTTTGAAAACAAATCGCTTCCGCTCCAACAAAGCATTGCAATTAAAGCAAGCCAAAACCACATCATTCTTCTTTTCTCCTTAAGTCTTTGCTATGAAATATACGGCATCGGATTTACCGAGGAGCCGTTTATTCTTACCTCAAAGTGACAGTGAGGTCCGGTTGAGTTACCGGTTGAACCTGCCGCCGCTATAACCTGGCCTGCAGAAACATACTGTCCTGCCGAAACCTTAAGCTCGGAACAGTGGGCGTAAAGAGTGGAAACTCCGCCGCCGTGGTCAATAATAACGCAGTTGCCGTAGCTTCCGTTCCAGCCCGAGGACGTAACCGTACCCGAATCAGCCGCAACAATTGTCGCGCCGTAAGTGCCGCCGGGTCTGCAGAGGTCAACGCCGGTGTGGAAGCCCCTTGACCTCCAGCCGTAAGGCGAAGAAATAATACTTGCGCCGACACACGGCCAGATAAACCTTCCGTACCTTGTAGTCGAGCCGATATCCGTTGAGCCGTAAGAATAGCCGTAACGGGATTTTGTACCGACCTCAACCTTTTTATCAACCTTTTCTCTGGTGGTGACGCGTGAAATCTCCTTAACGGAGGTTCTTACGCCGTCAACATAGGTAATAAGCTCGGTTACAACCTGTTCGCCGTCAACGCCTTCGGTAATCGTTCTCGAGGTGCCCGTGTAAAGCGAGGAATTCTGAACCTCAACGGTATTGTACGGAACGGTAACCGTTCTCTTTTCGGTCTTTGTAACCTTGACGCGAAGATAATTCACCTGATTTGAAACAAGAAGCTTCTGACCCTCGTAAATATCGTCATCCTCGCCAAGGCCCGGATTCATTTCGTAAAGCTCGCTGGTTTTGAGGTCAAACATATCCGCAATTCCCGAGGTCGAGTCCCCTGCCTTGACGGTGTAATATTCAGCCTCAACCTTGGTGGTATTAAGTCTGTTCTGAAGAACGTCCGCGTTCCAGATAATGCTTTCGTTATCGGGATAAAGCCCCTGAACGTATTCAACGTCCTCAACAAAGCCTACGGTAGTGTTTTTTTCATTCGTTTCGTACGGCTCAAGCAGTTTATCAAAAACGCTTATTGCGTCGGTTTCATTCTTAACCGCGCAAAGAAATTCGCCGTCAATATAAATTCCGCAGGCGTTTGTAATATTGTTCTCGGAATTTTCAAGTAATCTGTCGCAAATTGTCGAAGCGTCATTAAGAGAATTGAGCGCAACGGGTTTTACGGTATAGCTCGCCTGGGAAAGAGTCTGCGTCTGGGTAAATTCGTCAACGTCAAGCCTTTCCTGCGCCTCATTCTGGGCGGAAAGGTAGACCTCCTCGTTTGCAACAAATCCGACCGTTTCGCCGTTATACCTTACCTCAAGAGCATAGGTTTTATTGGCAACCGAACGAATGGTAACCATCATAAGAATAAAGGCGAGAATCGGAAGAACCGTATTTACCGTATAGACAAATACGCGCCTGTGCTTACCGAGCGCTTTTCTGACGTAGTACTTAAGAGAGGACTTGTAGTTTGCCTTATCCTCTTTTTTTATCTGGCGAAGAATACCGACAGTGTTGATAATCTCCCCAAAAAAGTCCTTTGCCTCCGAAGCAACGGAGTGAAAGGTCTTAAGCAAAAAGCTGTCAACCGCCTTAAAGGCAATGACAAAAGCCGCGCCTATGGCAAGAAAAGGCTTAACAGCCAGTCTGCCGGCACGTTTGAGCAGTTTTTTTGCGTATCTTACAAACTGAATACCCAGTAAATATGTGTAATTGTATAATGAAAGGGACATAATTCTTCCTCTTATACATTAAAGTTATTTTTCGCGTACTTTGTATTTTACCACAAAGCCCGTCTTTTTTCAAGTGCGCCTAAATGCTCGGCTGTGAAAAGAGCTTATTTACCTGTTGACGGATAAGCTTATGGTTTTCCTTTTTCATTTCCGGGTCATCCGCCAGAAGCTCGCCTGCGGCTGTTCTTGAAAGCAAAAGAAGCTCGTTATCCGTAAGCAGAGAAGCGATTTTCAACTCCGGCAGTCCGTGCTGCTTTGAGCCGAAGAAATCACCGGGACCGCGCATTTTCAGGTCTTCATCCGCGATTTTAAACCCGTCGGTGGTTTTACACATTATATCAAAGCGCTGTTTTGCCTGCTCGCCCGAGGAATCGGAAACGAGAATGCAGGTTGATTTCACGCTTCCCCTGCCGACTCTTCCCCTTAACTGATGAAGCTGGGAAAGTCCGAAACGCTCCGCATTTTCAATTACGATTAGCGCCGCGTTCGGAACGTCGATGCCAACCTCAATAACAACGGTGGAAATGAGCAGCTGAATTTCGTTTTTTGCAAAGCTTTGCATTATTTCGTCCTTCTGACTGCCCTTCATCTGACCGTGCAGAAGTCCGACCCTGTAATTTAAAAAAACGGTTGAAGAAAGCCTTTCGTAATACTCCTTTGCAGGCGTCAGGTCACTTTCGCCTTCACTTACAAGCGGACAGACGATAAACGCCTGCAAGCCGCTGTCAAGGTGCTTTTTAATAAAGTTGTAAATCCTGTCGTGATATTCGCCCGTAACATAATACGTTTCGGTCTTTTTTCTGTTAAGCGGCATTTCGTCAAGCACGGATACATCAAGGTCGCCGTAAATAATCAAGGCAAGCGTTCTCGGAATCGGCGTAGCGGACATAACAAGAACATGGGGACTTTCACCCTTGTCACGCAGAACCGTGCGCTGGTTTACGCCGAAGCGGTGCTGTTCGTCAGTAACGACCAAGCCGAGATTTTTAAACTCGACATCCTGCTGAATAATGGCGTGAGTACCGATAACAAGGTCTGCTTCACCGTCCGAAATCGCCTGCTTTATTTCACGCTTTTGTTTTGCTTTTGTGCTTCCTGTCAGAAGCGCGATTCTAACGGACGTGTTCTTAAAAAGCTTTTCGAAGGTTCTCAAATGCTGTTCGGCAAGCACCTCCGTAGGCGCCATAAGAGCCGACTGCATACCGTTTTTTGCGGCGGTGTAGATAAGCGCGGCGGCAACCGCGGTCTTTCCCGAACCGACGTCGCCCTGTAAAAGTCGGTTCATTGCCTTTTCACCCGACATATCCGAAACGGCTTCGGAAATACTGCGCTTTTGCGCATTGGTAAGCTCAAAGGGAAGTCCCTTTATAAATTCTTCGGAGCAGTCTCGTGTTAAGACGTGCCTGTTTTCGGTTTCCCTGTTCTTATCCCTTAACCTGATAAGTCCCATTTGAAGGCAGAACAGCTCGTCAAATATGAGTCTTCGCCTTGCCCTTTCAAGGGACGCGTTATCTGACGGAAAATGTACCGAAGCTATTGCCTCCTTTAAAGGACAGAGGTTGTACTTTTCAAGCATTTCCTTCGGCAACGGGTCAACTATAATTTCGTCAATATGCTTTAAAGCCTCATTTACGCACTTTTCGGTTGTTCTTGACGTAAGCTTTGACGTGGCGTGGTAAATGGGTCTGATTTTATCGTTTTCCTCCGCTTTCATAAACAAAGGCGAAAGCATTTCCTTGACGCCGATTCTCGAATACTGAACCTTTCCGTAAAAGAGGTAATCCTCGTTTTCCTTAAGCATTTGCGGAATGTATTTGTTATTAAAAAAGGTAAGGTTTAACATTCCCCTGCCGTCTGTTACCGAAACCTTGTAAAGGGTTCTTCCGCCCTTGATAAGATGCTTTGTGGGGACGTGGGAAACCGTAGCCTTAATACAGCAGTATTCGTCAACGGGCGCGTCGGCTATCTTCACAACCTTGCTCCAGTCCTCATAGGCTCTCGGGTAAAAATGCAAAAGAGCATCCACAGTGTCAATGCCGAGCTTGTTAAACTCGGCGGCTCTGGCACTGCCAACACCCTTTAAATATCTGATATCGGTATTACTGTCCATTTTAAGTCAATAACTCCACTGCTCAATATTTGAGTACCATTTGTCCGTTTCAATGTTGAGGTTCACACCGCGAAGATAAGCGGCAACGCCCGTCCTAAAGCACAGCGGCGCGAACGGAATATCGCGCATAAAAACGCCCGAAAAAGCTTCAACCGTCATATTTGAGCTTAAAACCTCGGAATAGGCAAGCGCGCTTTCACCCTCGGTGTCAATTCCGATTGAGCACAGTCCGTCCTCAAAGAAAAATGTGTCAAGGTTCATATCCGCGCCGAGCTTGACCTCACCTATATACATATCGAAGCTGCCCTTTTCAACAGCCGAAGAATAGCTTTCAAAGCTTACCGCATTAACCGTGACCTTCATTCCGAGGTCATTGAGCGCTTGGGAAATCATCTGCGCCGCTTCAAGCCTGAACTTGTTATCCTTATTTACAAGAAGCTTGAATTCAAGAAGCGTTTCGCCGTTGGAGAGAATCGAGTCAAAGCCGAGCTTATTGTACCCGGACTTGTCCAGATACGAAAGAGTGGAAGCCGCATTAAGAACGGCGTTCACGTCCTTGGATTTACTCCAGTTGGGATTAAACGGAAGCCTTGAAGCAACAGCATTTCCGCCATAAGCGTTCTGCGCAATTTTTTCGATATCAACCGCGCAGGCAATTGCCGCTCTGACATTCGGGTCTGCAAGCGCCCTGTTCGAGCTGTTAAAGCCCAGATACACAAGATTATTCATAAGCACGCTTCTTGTAACGGCGTTTATTTTGTTATAGGCTCCGCCGTGAAGCGAGTCAAAGCAGAAGCTGATGTCGCCCGTCTGGAGCACATACGCCTCATTTATCGCCTTTGAAACGTCAACAAGCTCAATTCTTTCAAGCTTTGCGTTTTTATTCACACTGCTTTTTTTCAGCGTGTTCGAGTCAGCCATTACAAACGGTCCACTGCCTACGGGAACCGTGTCTTCGTCCTCGGCTGTCATATTCTTAACAATTGGGAACGTAAGAAGCGAGAGAGCAAATTCATTATTGCTCACCATTTCAAAAACCACGGTTGACATATCGCGGACAAGCGCGGACTTAATTGAAGAAAGCAGCGTTCCGTACGCCGGAGACTCACTCGCCTTCGTAAAAGAATAAACCACATCCTCGGATGTAATTCTGCTTTTATCCGAAAAGAAGGCTTCATTAAGCGTTACGGTAATAAGATTTCCCTTCACAACTCCGTTTGAAGCGAGGACAGGGACCTCATTGTAATTCGAATCAATTTTATAAAGCGGCTGGAACAGTACCGCGTCAAGCTGGCTGTTCACCTCGCTTAACGCAAAAAACGGATTAAGGCTGTCATTTACGGAAAACGGGAGCTTAAGAGCATTTTGCTCAACGTCCGTGTCAAGCGCCGAAATTCCCGACGGCGCAGTCGTAACCTCCTGCGGCTGCTTTGAGCAGGCGGCAAGAAACAGACTCAGTATTAAAATCAGGGATAATACAGCCTTAAATTTTGTCATAGCTAATTCTCTCAACCTCAACGGTTTTTCCGCTCGATTTGTCAACGGTAAAAATACAGCCCTGTATTTCACACTCTGTTTCGGGATTTTCAAATCTTTTGGGAACTCCCGTTCTGAATTTTTCAATAATAATTTCCTTTGTCACGCCGAGCACCGAATCAATAGGTCCGCTCATTCCGAGGTCCGTAATGTACCCCGTGCCGAGCGGTAAAATCTGCTCGTCCGCGGTCTGGACATGCGTATGGGTTCCGAAAACGGCGGAAGCTCTGCCGTCAAGGTAAAATCCGAAAGCTCTTTTTTCACTTGTAGCCTCCGCGTGAAAGTCAACAAGGATTATATTTACCTCTTTTTTCAGCTCCTCAAGCACCCTGTCGGCGCAGTCAAACGGATTTTCAAGCGGCTCCATAAACGCAGTGCCGAGAATATTTGCAACGCCTATTCTCACAAAGCCCTTGTCAATAACCGCGTATCCCCTGCCGTAAACGGAGTCCTTGTAGTTTGCAGGACGTATAACGCTCAACGTCTCGTCATAATAACGGTACATTTCCGCTCGTTTGAAGGCGTGATTTCCCGTTGTGATAAAATCGGCTCCTGCTGAAAAAATCCGCTCGGCGGAAAACGGGGTTATTCCGTTGCCCTTTGCCGAATTTTCACCGTTTACAACGCAAACGTCGATGTTGTTTTCTCTTTTAATTATCGGCAGCTTTTTCATAAGATAATCGGTTCCGACGCTGCCGACGACGTCACCGACACAAAGAATTCTTACATTCGAATTCATTTTTTTTCCGTTCTACGAGGCACTACCCTCTAATTTTAAAGCAGAGGAAAGAAACAAACTAACCTCTGCTTTTTTTAAAATATCAAAATTTATTTTGCGTAGTCAACCGCACGGTTTTCCCTTATGATATTGACCTTAATCTGACCCGGATATTCAAGCTCATCCTCGATCTTTTTAACAACATCACGGGCCACAAGAATCATCTTGTCATCCGAAACAACATCGGGCTTGACCATAATTCTTACTTCCCTGCCTGCCTGAATGGCGTACGATTTTTCAACGCCCTCAAACGAGGTTGCGATTTCCTCAAGCTTTTCAAGACGCTTGATATAGTTCTGAACATTCTCACGCCTTGCTCCCGGTCTTGCAGCCGAAATTGCGTCAGCCGCCTGGACAAGACAGGCAACAACCGTCCTTGCCTCAACGTCGCCGTGGTGAGCCGCAATTGCGTGAACAATATTTTCGTTTTCCTTATACTTCTTTGCGTACTCAACGCCCAGTTCGACGTGGCTTCCTTCCATCTCGTGGTCAAGCGCCTTGCCGATATCGTGAAGAAGTCCGGCGCGCTTTGCCGCCTTAACGTCGGCGCCGAGCTCCGCAGCCATAAGACCGGCGATATAGGACACCTCAAGCGAATGGTTAAGTACGTTCTGACCGTAGCTTGTACGGTATTTAAGCTTACCTAAAAGCTTTACAAGCTCAGGGTGGATATTGTTGACTCCTGCGTCAATTACCGCCCTTTCGCCCGTCTGCTTAATGGTCTGCTCAACCTCGCGCTTTGCCTTTTCATAGGTTTCCTCAATTCTTGTCGGATGGATACGTCCGTCCTGAACAAGCTTTTCAAGCGCAAGTCTTGCGATTTCACGTCTTACGGGGTCAAAGCAGGAAACCGTGATAGTTTCCGGCGTGTCGTCAATAATAAGGTCAACGCCCGTAATCGTTTCAAGAGTACGGATATTTCTGCCCTCTCTGCCGATAATCCTTCCCTTCATATCGTCACTCGGAAGAGCGACTACCGAAACCGTTGCTTCTGCCGCGTGGTCTGCGGCGCAACGCTGGATAGCAGTGGCGATTATTTCACGGGCCATTGTTTCAGCCTCGTCCTTCGTCTTCTGCTCATAGTCATAAATCTTGACCGCCTTGTCATGAACAAGCTCCTGTTCAAGATTTTCAAGCAAAATTGTCTTTGCCTGTTCCTTTGTGTAGCCTGAAATCTTTTCAAGCATTTCAAACTGACTCTTTTTCAGGCTTTCAACCTCAACGAGCTTTTCGTCTGCCTCACGCAGCTTTCTGTTGAGATTTTCTTCCTTTTTTTCCATAGCCTCAACCTTTTTGTCAAGGCTTTCTTCTTTTTGAAAAATTCTTCTTTCCTGGCTTTTGACCTCATTACGTCTTTCGCGCAGCTCTTTATCCGCTTCGGTTCTTTCGGCCTGGATTTTTTCTTTGGCTTCAAGAATTATTTCCTTGCGGCGGCTTTCCGCTTCGGTCATTGCCTGGTTAAGTATACGCGCCGCCTCGTCCTTTGCAGAGCCTATTGCAGCCTCGGCAAATCTTTTACGGATAATCTGGCCGAGAATGAAGCCGATTACGCCGAAAACGACAGCGACCGCGATAACGGTAATCCACGGAAATGGTCTGTCCAAAAAGCGTTCCTCCTTCTTTAGTTTTCGTTTGTCAATATCTGAAAGTTATAATCAAATATCATTGATATTGTTGTTATAGATATACTAAACCACAATATCCTATTTATTTTACTAATAATATGTCAATTTGTCAAGTAAATTACTTTACATTTTGTATAAAAACTGTATAAAAAAAGGTCAGGACCGTGCCCTGCCCTTTATTTATGATACTTGCTTCCGCTAATAATCGAAAACGCCCGATAAATCTGTTCAAGAAGCATTACCCTTGCCATCTGGTGGGGAAAGGTCATTTTTGACATTGAAAACCGCTCGTTTGAAAGTGCCTTGATTTTTTCGCTTAACCCGAAGGAGCTTCCGATGATAAAACAGAAGCTGCTCACTCCGTCAATCGCCTTCGTCCTGAATAGCTCTGCAAGCTGTTCACTGGATTTCTGGCTGCCCTCAATGCACATTGACAAAACATATGAGTCACGGGGAATTTTTGCTTTTATTTTTTCAGCCTCGGCTTCAAGCGCAGCTTCAATTTGCTTTTCCGACGGATTTTCAGGCAGTGAAACGGGAGAAAGCTCGATAATATTAAGCTTGCAAAGGGTTTTAAGGCGTTTTTCGTACTCTGCGACAAACTCCCTCATATAGCCTTCCTTCATCCTGCCCAGAGCGATGAGAGTAACATTTATCATATATTTATTACCCCCTCGTCATTTACGGGCTTTGCAACCTTAAGCAAATAGTCCCTGCCCTCAACCGCGCCCATCAGCTCAAGCTCCGCCTTTGTGGTCTGGTAGGCGAGAAGAGGCTCGTTATTTTCCTTGCTCAGGTGTCCGAGAATAAGCCTTGTTGTTCCGCTTTCGACAAGCTGTTTTGCAAATTCGGCGCAGCTGTCATTCGAGAGATGTCCGACACCCGACATAATTCTGCGCTTGACGTGGTAGGGATAGGATGAACAGCGAAGCATTCCCAAGTCGTGGTTGCTTTCAAGCAGGACGGTGTTACAACCCAAAAGAGTTCGCCTGACCTCATCCGTCACATAACCCATATCCGTAGCCACCGCAACGCTTCTGCCATCAGGTGTTTCAAGCCTGTAGCCGTTACTTTCGCGGCTGTCATGTGAAGTGTGAAAGGGCTTGATTTCAAAGCCCGAAAGCTCAAAGCCGTCAAAATCAATTTCCCTTAAATCAAGCTTTGAAGCGTCAATTGCGTCTGTTATGCCCTCAATTGTGCCCCTTGACGCATAGACGGGCAGTGAATATCTTGACGCAAAAACCTTTAAGGCGTTAATGTGGTCGCCGTGCTCGTGCGTAATAAGAATTGCCCGTATTTTATCGACGTTTTCACCGATATTTTCAAGCGCTTTTTCAATTTGCTTTGCGTTCATTCCGGCGTCTATGAGCAGTGAATTACCCGACGCCGATATGTAAAACGAATTTCCGCCCGATGAAGAAAAAAGCGGACAAATCCTTGCCATTTTATTACCTCTTTATCCTATCAAAAAAGCCGCTCAAGGCGGCCTTTTATTTTTATTTAACCTACATTTTTGACGAGCGCTTCGCCGTCGGGGAAATTAACCCTGTCAATTTTTGCTCCGAGAGTAGTGAGTTTTCCGACAATATTGTCATATCCTCTGTCGATATACTCAATATTTTCAATTTCCGTAGTGCCCGAAGCAATAAGTCCGGCAATAATCATCGCCGCGCCGGCTCTCAGGTCATCCGCCCTTACGGGTGCGCCCTGAAGCTTCTTAACGCCCTCAACGACAGCAACCTTGCCGTCAACGTGAATAAGCGCGCCCATTCTTGTCAACTGGTCAACATACTTGAACCTGTTGTCCCATACGCTTTCGGAAACAACGCTTGTTCCCTCCGCAACGGAAAGAAGAACGGTCATCTGCGGCTGCATATCGGTCGGGAAGCCCGGATGGGGCATTGTCTTGACATTACAGCGGACAAGATTTGCGTTTGAGGAAACGACAAGTCCCTCGCCGTCCTCGTCCTCAATAATTGAAACTCCGCATTCCTCAAGCTTTGCCGTAATGGATTCAAGGTGCTTGGGGATAATATTTTTGATATGGACTCTGCCGCCTGTAGCAGCGGTTGCAACCATAAACGTACCCGCCTCTATCTGGTCGGGAATAATCGAATAGGTACAGCCGTGAAGGCTTTCAACGCCGCGGATTTTAATAACATCCGTACCTGCGCCGCGCACGTCCGCTCCCATAGTATTCAAAAAGTTTGCAAGGTCAACTATATGCGGCTCCTTCGCGGCATTTTCGATTATTGTAAGTCCCCTTGCCTTAACAGCGGCAAGCATTACGTTAATCGTAGCGCCGACGGTTACAACGTCCATATAAATCGACGTGCCGATAAGCATATCCGCCTTTACGTTTACCATTGCGTTCTTTTCCATCGTTACCTGAGCGCCAAGCGCCTCAAAGCCCCTTATATGCTGGTCAATGGGACGCACGCCGAAATCGCAACCGCCGGGCATTGCCACGCAAGCCTTCGAGTACCTGCCTAAAAGAGCGCCGATGAGGTAGTACGAAGCGCGCATTTTTCTTGTCAGGTCATGCTCGACGATATGGGAATTGACGGGTCTCGGGTCTATTTCAACGGTAGTGGGGTTAATCATACGGATTTTTGCGCCCATACCGTGAAGAATTTTTATCATTGTGGTAACATCGGAAATGTTAGGTATATTTTCAATGCGGCAAATACCGTCTGACAGCAAAACTGCCGGCAGTATTGCAACAACTGCATTTTTTGCGCCGCTGATGGTCACTTCGCCGTTAAGCCTGTGGCCGCCCTCGATAACAAACTTTTCCACCGCGATGCTCCCTTCCTTTATTTTAATCCCAAAGTGCAGGCGAACTGAACGCCTAACTTTAATATTATATCACAAATATACGCCGAATAAAAGCGATTTTTGAATTTTTTTATTATTTGTGATAAAGACGGTTGTTTTCGTGCTTGGGTTCGCAGGTGATATTTATTCCGAGGCACTTGAAGGTATTTATATCTACCTCCGAAAGAAGAACCGAGGAATGAACCTCGCTGCCCTTTAATTTGCGAAGCTCGCTCAAAGCCAGTTGAACCGTCGGGTTGGTCGCCGCGCAAATTGAAAGTGCTATAAGCACCTCGTCCGTATGCAAAAGCGGATTTTTATTTCTCAAATGATCAACCTTAAGACTCTGGATAGGCTCAATAACAACCGGGGAAATAAGCATTATATCGTCGCTAATTCCTGCAAGGTGCTTGAGCGCGTTTATAAGCATTGCCGAAGCCGAGCCGAGAAGATTTGAGGTTTTTCCCGTAAGTATTGTCCCGTCGGGAAGCTCTATTGCGCTCGCCGGCGCTCCGGTCTCCTTTTCCTTGTCAAGAGCCGCTTTGACAACGGGTCTGTCGTCAATTGAAATGCCTGCCTGCTGCATAAGCATTTCAATTTTATGAGCCTCCTCGTCTGCGTGCGGTTCACCCTTGCTTACAGAGCAAAGCGCGGTGTAATATCTTCTGATAATTTCCTGCTTTGCGGCGTTTTTTACCGCCTCGTCGTCAAAAATGCAGTTGCCTGCCATATTTACGCCCATATCCGTAGGCGATTTATAGGGCGAGGAGCCGTAAATTTTTTCAAACATTGCGTTGAGCACGGGGAAAATTTCAACATCTCTGTTGTAATTTACGGTTGTCTCTCCGTAAGCCTCAAGGTGGAACGGGTCTATCATATTTACGTCGTTAAGGTCCGCGGTTGCCGCTTCATAAGCGAGATTTACCGGGTGCTTTAACGGAATATTCCATATCGGGAAGGTTTCAAACTTTGCATAGCCTGCCTTGACTCCCCTCTTGTTTTCATGATAAAGCTGGGAAAGCGCAGTTGCCATTTTTCCGCTGCCGGGTCCCGGAGCCGTAATGACAACAAGCGAGCGTTGGGTTTCAATGTAATCGTTTTTTCCGTAACCCTCATCGCTGACGATATGGGGAATATTTGACGGGTAGCCGTCAATAGGATAATGCCTGTAAACCTTTATGCCGAGATTTTCAAGCTTTTTCTGAAATTCAACAGCTGCGGTCTGGTTTTCAAACCTTGTGAGAACAACGCTGCCGACAAAAAGTCCGAAATCCGTAAACGCGTCTATAAGACGAAGCACGTCCAGATCATAGGTTATCCCAAGGTCGCCCCTGACTTTATTTTTCTCAATATCGGCAGCATTTATTACAATAACAATTTCTGCCTGATCCTTAAGCTGAAGAAGCATTTTTATTTTACTGTCGGGCTTGAAGCCGGGAAGAACTCTTGACGCGTGGTAGTCGTCAAAAAGCTTTCCGCCGAATTCAAGATACAGTTTTCCGCCGAATTTCTGAATTCTCTCCTTAATGTGTTCGGACTGCATTTTCAGATATTTTTCATTGTCAAAACCCTGTTTGAACATTCCCACTCCCCCGTTTGGACAAATCGTAAATAATTTCAACAACTTGTACATTTTAACACATAATACGACCTTTTGCAACAAGTTATGGTATAAAAATATAAAAAGGGCGGAATAAACTCCGCCCTTAAAAGCTTTTATTTACTTTGACTCTTCATTTCTCGCGCGCATTTCGAGTACTGCTTCGTGCATTTTTTCCTTTCTTTCGCCCGTGAGCTTATAGAAGAAGAACGGAACACCTGCAAGGAACATCATAATGCCGTGGAAAACGGTGTAGAAGAAAAGCATTGAAACCTTTGTCCACATGCTCTGTACGGGTACGTCGCCGTCAAACGCAGGCTGAATGTAGTGAATAATCGAGCTCCAGCCCTTTTCCGGGTCATCGTAGAGAACCAGCGGAGCAAGAGTGTTCGCAATAGTTCCGCTTATCATTGTGAAAATGCCGATGACAAACGGAAGCGAGGCGTCAAGACGTTTGCCTGTTTTAAGCTCAATATCCTCAAGAACGTCAGCCTGGAACATAGACGGAAGCAGGTTGGACGCGCCGAACTGAAGACCGATAAGGAACAGTGAAACAATAAACACTATCTGCAGCGCCGAGCTTGGATTATTGAAATAAATATAGCCTATTACAAACGCAACAACATTGATAATAACGGAATAAATGCCGCTTGCGATATAAAGCACCCTTGAATTAAATTTCTTTAAAAGGAAATTGATTATAAGCATACCGACCGCGGTGCCTATGCCTGTGGGAAGACCGAACAGAAGGAATTTTGAGGTCGAGCCGAGAAGAGCCGCAGCCATAAATACGCCCATAAATGTAGCGATATTACGGAAGCTCTTTAAGAAATCCGAAACGATTATTGTCCAAGCGTATTTATTCCTCAATACGTCAACAAAGCCGACAAGCGGATTCTTTTTCTCATTTGTATAAGTAATTCTTTCCTTAACGGCTCTCATACCGATAAGCATTGTAATAACGCCCATAACCGAACAAAGACCTGCGCCGATAATGTACTGCGTTCCCTCATCCTTCCAGATAAGACCTATAACAAGGACTACAACCAGCGGCGCGGAATTACCGACAGCCGAAACGATGCTTCTGAATGAAATAACGCTGTCACGCTCCGAGAGGTTCGGCGTCATTACCAAGGCAACCTTATTTACGCTGTCGCCGAACATAGTCGAAACCGACCAAAAGACGGCAACGGTTACAAGGTAAACCATAAGCCAAGTGCCTGCAAGTCCTTTAGGCGTTACAAATGACATCATAAGGAACACGCCGGCAGGAATTGCAACGGCAAGCGCAAGGGGTCTGAATTTTCCGCCCTTGCCGACCTTTCTTGAGTCAATGAACATTGTAATAACAAAATTGAGTGCAAACGGGATAATACTGATAAGCAAATTGTATTTTGCCATCATGGTTGCAGGAACCTTAATTACATTTACAAGATAGGCGTTTCTGTACGAGCCTATCATACCCGTCATCATAGTATAGAAAAATACCGCCACA
Source organism: uncultured Clostridia bacterium (assembly GCA_937884975.1). Lineage (GTDB taxonomy): Bacteria > Bacillota > Clostridia > Oscillospirales > Acutalibacteraceae > Fimenecus. The sequence continues at coordinate 40,803 of CAKZZS010000065.1, forward strand.
AGATAAAGTATGAATTCACTTTTTCTGACGTGTTTTTCGTCCTGAGTGTTCTGTCTTGCCACGGAAGCTACGTTTTCCATATTATCCGTCCTTTAAAAATATTTTGCCCTGAATATAATATAGTATTATACAACTTTAAGAATATCGGTTCAATTAACTATTCACACGAAATTTTATCGTATTTTCTGTTAATAAAGTACACTGCCAAATTCATTGATACAATTATCAGGTTTATAACGTAAACTGCCAGAACATAGTTTATCTGTCCCGAAATAATCTTCGCCGCTATGCCTGCAATATAGCCGAGTATTATGAGAATTATGAATTTTAAGCTCATCGATTTTGCGGTTTTCGCCTTTATGTTCTTTATTAAGCTCATCGGCCACGAAAACCCGAAGCAAACGAGCATTACCGTTTCAAGTATCTGCGGCATGGTTTCACCCCCTGTTTTCATTATTATATACCTGCACAAAAATTCTGTCTACAAAAGCGAAAAATTTTCTGTGAGTTATTGTCATTTTATCTTGTAAAAAAACGTCGCAGGATTTATAATATTATCAATAAAAATAACGGAGGGGACAATATGTCAAACGTAAGACCCGAGTCAATGGCTCGTATAAACACAAAGGAACTGGCAGACGCCTTTATTGCAGAACAGATTTCCGAAATCAAAGCACAGGTCGGAGATAAAAAGGTTCTTCTCGCTCTTTCGGGCGGCGTAGATTCATCCGTAGTCGCTGCTCTTTTAATCAAGGCTGTCGGCAAGCAGCTGACCTGCGTTCATGTTAATCACGGCCTTTTGAGAAAAGGCGAACCCGAGCAGGTAATCGAGGTTTTCAGAAATCAGATGGACGCAAACCTTGTCTATGTTGACGCGGTTGACCGTTTTCTTGATAAGCTCGCAGGCATTGCGGAGCCCGAAAACAAGAGAAAGATTATCGGCGCAGAATTTATAAGAGTTTTTGAAGAAGAAGCCAGAAAGCTTGACGGCATTGAATTCCTTGCGCAGGGTACGATTTATCCCGACATCCTTGAAAGCGGCCCCGTAAAGGCTCATCACAACGTCGGCGGACTTCCCGATGATCTTCAGTTTGAGCTTGTTGAGCCGCTGAAATTTCTCTTTAAGGATGAGGTAAGAGTAGTCGGCAAGGCTCTCGGTCTTCCCGATAATATGGTTTACCGTCAGCCGTTCCCGGGTCCCGGTCTCGGCGTTAGATGCCTTGGCGCAATTACCCGTGACAGACTTGAAGCTGTCCGTGAAAGCGACGCCATTCTTCGCGAGGAATTTGCAAAGAACGGGCTTGAGGGCAAGGTATGGCAGTATTTCACGGTTGTTCCCGATTTCAAATCCGTCGGCATAAAGAACAATGCGCGCACCTTTGCTTACCCCGTAATCATCCGTGCGGTCAATACAGTTGACGCAATGACAGCTACTGTTGAAAACGTCCCCTTTGAGCTTTTAGAACATATAACACAGCGCATAACTTCGGAGGTTGAAAACGTTAACAGAGTCCTCTTTGACCTCACCCCGAAACCGTCAGCAACTATTGAGTGGGAATAATATCCAAAATTCAAAAAACGGCTTAAATAGGCGGTTTGCGAGGATAAAATCAATTCCGTGACGCTAAAATGACGCTATTTTTCTAAAAAGGACAATCCCCAATCATTTAACGAAAGTTAGATGATTGGGGATTTTTTATTCTATGGATTGTTTAATTATGTTTTTGATTTGATTTGATAATTCTTGGCTATCGCCCATCATGTCGTGAATTTTTTGGCAATTATTCCAATGTTTACTCCACAATTCACTTCCAACTGTTTTTTCAAAATCGATTTTTCTTGGTTGGAACTCTTTTTCAAATTTTTCAAGTAATTCAATTTTCTTATCTAAATCGGGGATGTTTCTAGAATAAGGAGATTTTTTAGCTGAACTCAGCATCCATTTTTTCCAATGTTTATTGCCTTTACTTTCATTACACTTTCCACAAGCAGGCACAAGATTATTGATTTCGGAAATATATCCAGTAGGCTTTTTGTTGAGCACCAACGGTCTAAAGTGATCCCATTCAGTGCAAGCATCTCCGCAATAAGCACATACAACATGATTTACATCTATTTCAAGAGCTTCCAAAACACTTTTTATTTCTTCTTCTGTTGGTTCAATTGTAGGAATAATACCGCTAACAAAGGCGTTTGTAACACTGGATGTTCTTTGCTTAATTGTGATAGTTGTAGGCATCCTAAAAACTTCTTTATACATGAACAGGTTTTCTCCTAGTTTTCATTTTCGTCTTTTCTTTTCACACGAAGCTTTTTGAGTTCTTCGTGTGTTTCCACTGCTGCGGATATGGGGAAGCGTAACTTCCACTCCATATACTCATCAAAGGTAATATCACCATTTTTGAGTTGAATTGCTTTTTTCTTCCATTCCTGTAAATCGTTGTAAAGAGGATTATTGATTGTGTTATCAACGAACTTAAAAGAAATATCATCGGAATCCGGATTAATTGTAATCCCGAATTCATCTTCAAGTCGGAACAAGGTATGCATTAAGATATCATAGTGAAGGATATCGGGCACTTTGAGGTCAGATTCATCAACATTTAACGCTAAGGAAAGCAGGGTAACAACCTTGTCCTTTGGTCCATAAGTATTCGTTTCGTATTGCGCCACTCTGACATCGGCAGTTTTATCGGAATAGCCGATAGCCTTTCCTAATTCCTTTTGCGTCATGCCTCTGTGCAGGCGCAGGAAACGAATTCGTCTTCCTATCAACATATAAAAGTCACTCCATATTACTTTTTTATCATTATAGCACAGGGAAAAACGGAAATCAAGAAAAATTACATAAAATACTTTAGTGAAATTAAATAAACTTTATAAAAGCACTTGACAAACAGAAATTATTGGTTTATAATACATTACAGTAAATACTTTAAGTCGCTGTAATGCGCTACGCAGTATATTACATAAAAACTTAATGATCGTCTGAATTGATAATTACGCCACGACCTGTTTACCGCAGCGAGCGAGACAACACCGTTCCTTGAGGAGTGGAGTTAATTCAGAGAGAACGGCGAAAACAAAAATCCAAACAGAAAGGAGGGATTATATGACCGGTAGTGCATTTATTACAGCAAAAGAAATTGCCGATGAGTTGGGAATGTCAATGGCTTATGCGTACAAGGTAGTAAGAACCCTGAACGCAGAGTTAAAGGAACAAGGGTACAGCATAATCAGAGGCAAGGTTAGCAGAAAGTATTTTGAAAAGAAATATTATTACAGCGATGGAGGTGAGATTTAATGGCTGTAGTAAAAGATAAAGAGCGTGGTACTTGGCGAGTGTCCACCTATTACAAGGACTGGACAGGAAAGCAGTGCAAGAAAACCAAACGAGGCTTTAAGACCAAGCATGAAGCACTTGACTGGGAGAAGGAGTTTCTGCTCAACAAGGCGGGCGACATGAGTATGTTGTTCGGTGACTTTGTAGAAATCTACCGTTCTGATTTGAGAAACAAGGTAAGGGAACATACTTGGATGGCAAAGAACAATATCATCGACAAAAAGATTCTTCCGTACTTTGCAAATCTTAAGATGAACGAAATAAAACCGTCAGATGTTTTGCAATGGCAAAATGAACTGCTAAAGCATACGGACAGTAACGGCAAGACCTATTCGCTGACGTATCTGAAAACGATTCACAATCAGCTCAGCGCTATTTTTAATCACGCAGTTAATATGTATGACTTAAAGAGCAACCCTGCTCGGAAGGCTGGCGTAATCGGTAAGAAGGAAAGCGAAAAGGAAATGCTGTTTTGGACAAAGGAAGAGTACCTGAAATTTTCAGAAGCTATGATGGAAAAACCGTTATCATTTTATGCGTTTGAAATTCTGTATTGGTGCGGACTTCGAGTAGGAGAACTGCTCGCCTTAACACCCGCTGACTTTGATTTTGAAAGAAAGACAATAAGGATAAATAAGTCTTATCAAAGATTGAAGCGTGAAGATGTGATTACTGCACCGAAAACGGATAAGAGTGTTCGGCAGGTGGATATGCCCGACTTCCTCTGTGAAGAAATACAGGATTATATCCATTCAATCTATGGCGTTGAAAACAATCAGAGAATCTTCCCTGTAACCAAAAGTTATTTGCATCACGAGATGGACAGAGGCTGCGCTGAAACCGGAGTGAAAAGAATTCGCATCCATGACCTGCGTCACTCTCATGTGTCCTTGCTCATCAATATGGGTTTTGATGCGGTAACAATTGGCAACAGAGTCGGTCACGAAAGTATCGACATTACCTTCCGTTACGCTCACATGTTTCCTTCAACACAAAAGGACATCGTGAAGCGTCTGAATGCAGAAAGGAGAGAACAGGATGTCAGCTAAACGTTTAGACAGACACAACCGATGGCGGAGTATTACAGTAGGCTTTAGAGTATCACCCGAAGAAGCAAAGCAGCTTGACATAGCGGTTGCGTTATCGGGACTTACTAAACAGGATTATATCCTGAACAGGTTGATGAACAGAGAGGTTGTTGTGCAAGGAAATCCAAAGGTATATATCGCCCTGAAGCGACAGCTTGAAGAAGTGCTGCAAGAATTGAAAGCATTGCAGGGAGAAACTCCCTCTGAGGAATTGATTGACACTCTCTGTTTAATTAACCGAACCCTTTACGGAATGAAAGGCGAAAAAGAAAATGACTGTCCTTGATGTATCTGTTGGCGCAGATACGGACAGCCATGCTATGTATAGCAATCATAGTATAAACAATCTTTTCGCCGATGTCAAATCAATAATATGGTTGTCTTTGTATGTTCGAGTTGCCTTTGCCTCGCAGAGCGCAATGCACTTTTGATACGTAAGTGTCAAAAGTGCCATTGCGTTACTCTTGGCAAGAGTAACAGAACCGAGAAATTTCGAATTTTACGAAGACAAATTAAAACTATGAAAGACAGGTGAAAAATATGTATTTATCAAGCATAAGCATTGAACTCGGAAAGGGCGTTTTGAAGCATAACAACCGAAAATTTATTGCCGAAAATGTTGACAGAGAACGAACAAAAAACAATGTGGAATACAAAAATATTCCTCTCGAAGAAGCCTATCATATCCTCTTTGATGAAGCATTAGAGAGATACAATAATAAGCAAAAAAGAGCTGATAGGAAGATTAATAATTACCTTGAACACATTCAAAAAGGTAAACAGGAAAAGCCCTTTTACGAGATAATCGTGCAGGTTGGTAACCGTGATGATATGGGTGTAGGCTCCCCAAACGAAAGACTCGCAAAGCGGATTTTGGAGGACTATTTACGACGGTTTGAGGAGCGAAATCCAAACCTGTTCGTCTTTAATGCGGTACTTCATATGGACGAAGCAACACCCCATTTGCACATTGATTTTATCCCTTACACTACCCGAAGCACCCGTGGTTTAGATACCCGTGTATCTATGAAAAAGGCGCTGGAGGAGCAAGGCTTTGTCGGTTCCGGCAGGAGCGATACGGAAACAATGGCGTGGTTACAATCCGAAAAAGAAGCCCTTAGTTATGCTATGCAATGGCAGGGCGTTGAGTGGGAGAATCAGGGTAATGACCGCGAGCACCTTTCCGTGTTGGAATTCAAAAAGGAACAGCGCAGCAAGGAATTAGCCGAGCTTGAAGGCAAGGTTGAAGATCTAAAAGAGACGGCTGACAACCTTGAAAAAATGATTGAAACGGTAACGGTATTGTCAACCGATGAGGCGTTTGAGGAGGAGTACAAACTTCCTGAGCCTCAGAGGTTGGAGTCTGCAAAGAGTTACAAAGAGCGTGTTGAGGAAAAGTTTGAGAAACTGAAAGCATTTGTTAAGAGAGTTTTCGTTGAGCTAATGCAGGCGAGGAGTGAGAATAAAGCCCTACGAGCCACAAATCAAAATCTTGCCTTTGAGAATTCCGAACTCAGGGATACAAACAGAAACTATCAAAAGACAAACAGAAAACTGCACAAGCAGTTAACAGATTATCGACTGCTTCGCAAGGTGCTCGGCAGCAAAAATGTCGACAGATTACTTGAAGAAGCAAAAGGTAAAAACAAAAATGAAAAGGAGAAATCATTATGAAAAAAACAATTACAGATAAGAATAACGGACTTGATTACACGCTGGTTGGGGAGGTTTACCTCCCTAACCTCATCTCCACCGAAACGAATTATGAAATCGGTCACTGGGGACAAAGACATCTTGATTATATCAAGAAAAAACGTAAATCCTTTTATCTCAATCTCAAAACAAACTGCAAACTGAATTCATATCTGCACGATGTTGACGTCAGAGCAACCGAGATGTATGACCGCCTTGTGAACCAGCTCAAACAGCAGCAAGGAATCAACGAACAACTCAAAGCAGACGATATGATGGCTTGGGTTCAAGCAATGAACAACATCACAAATCAGGCAAGAGAGATTGTTTATAACGAAGTCATTTATACAGTATAACAACGAGGGCGAGAGTGAAATCTCGCCCTAAAATTAAGCCATTTTGATTTATAGCCGATAGCGTTGCTTAAAACGATGTAGGATGTGTCACTAAAAAACTGAACGGATAAACCACGAATTTTACAGGTCTTGAGCAATACTTTTTTGCTAAAAATCGCCTTATAAATCCCGAAAAGATATTTTGAATAAATTAATAAGAATTGTCATATTGACAGTCTAAAAGAATTATGTTATCATAAACATACCAACGGTATGTAAGGAGACAATATGAGTAGAAATAAATATCCGGAAGAAACCGTTACGCTCATTCTTGATGTAGCGCAGAAACTCTTCATTGAAAAGGGCTATGAGCATACAACCGTTCAAGATATTATTGATAATCTCGGCGGATTGACAAAGGGTGCTATCTATCATCACTTTAAATCAAAGGAAGAGATATTGAATGCTGTATGTAATCGCCTGTTTGCCAATAATTCGCTTTCAGCAAAGTGGAAAAACATACAAAAGGACAGTAATTTAAACGGTGCTGAAAAACTCAAGCGAATGTTTATTGAAGCCATCAATGATAAACAGGAGCAGGAGTTCAGAAAAATGGGAATTCATTTTCAGAATATGCCGCAGATGTTAAGCGATTTGCTTTTAAGAAATGTAAACGATATCGCCATCAATGCCTTTTTACCCGTTATTGAAGAGGGCGTTGCAGATGGCTCAATCCATACAAATTACCCAAAACAGTTATCAGAAATGATTGCATTAATCGCAAATGTGTGGATTAGCCCTCTTGTGTTTCCTGTCAGCAATGAGGAAATGAAAGAAAAGTTTGAATTTGCAAATGACCTTATTAAAACTGTCGGAGTAGATATATCGAATATTTTCCCTGCTCTTGACGATATGAATAAGGAACTCAATCATTAAAAAATGCCGCAGGCTGTGGCTTGCGGTATATATTATATGATTAAACATACCAAAAGTATGTAAAGGAGATTGTTATGGAAAACACTTATACAAAGAAAGAGCGAAACAGATATTTGTTAGGCTTGTCAGGACAAAACATTCTTTATGGAATAATAACATCTTCACTTGCCTACTATTTGCAATTTACTATTCTAATTCCTGCAATGTGGGTTGGAATTATACTCAGCACGACAAGAATTTTTGATGCTGTTAAGGATCCGTTTATCGGTGCGGTTATTAACAGAAATAACCGCAGTCTGAAGGACTATTTACTTGCAGTACCAATACCCACGGCATTACTAACAATTCTATGCTTTGCGAATGGCGTATATTCTCAGAGCAATAGCGCGCTAAAGAACATCATGATTGTTGTATCGGCATTTGTTTTCTATATCATTTGGGAAATTGTTTTTACGGTTGGCGATATACCAATTATAAGTTATCCGACTGTGCTGACAGACAAAGAAAGCGACAGAACAAAGCTCTTATCATTACGACCTATCGGTACAATGGCGTGTAGTATTAGCACTCTTGCTGTTCAGCCTATCGCTTTTGCACTTTCTGCTGCTTTTGGAGGAAGTGCAATAGATGAAAGAAATGCGTTTCTATTAACGGTTACTGCGTTTTCAGCAGTAGGAGGTATTTTGTTTCAATTAACAGCAATAGGTTCTGCACAGAGAGTTGCCGTCAAAACTGAACAGCAGAAGAATCAATTTAAGTATTTCATCACAAATCCGTTACTTAGAAAAATCAGCATATCAGGCATACTCGGCAGCCTAAAATCAATGACGGGTGTAATCTTAACACCGCTTGTTGCTTATTATTTTGCAAGCAAAAATCCGTCCTCAACACTTTTATATACCATTTTATTAGGTGCGGGAAGTTTTGTAGGAATGATTGTATCAATGATAATTGTGCCAAAGCTCACTACTAAAATAGGCACAAGGAAATTATATGTTGCTGTAAATCTAATCAATGTGTTTCCTAACATAATACTCTTTTTACTTTACTTAAAATATCCTAAAAATATGACAGACATACCGCAAATGGTAATGATGTTTATCTTAACTTTAATTGTCGGTTGTTGTGTGAGTATCGGAACGAGCGTGCAAACCTTAATAATATCAGAAGCAGTAGATTTAGAGGAAAGACTTTCGGGCAATAGACCAACTGCATTATTCTTTTCGGTTCAGACTTTCATTATCAAAATCGGAGCAGGAATTTCATCACTTGCTGCAAGCATAGGTTATGCAGTCATTCATTTTTCATCGGCAGAAACAGAAGCACTGAATACTTATATTGCTAACGGCGGAATACCAAGGCTTGATGATAAATATAGTTCACTTATGACAATGTTGTTTTTTTTGTTTACAATTCCAGTTGCATTTAGTTCCTTGTTATCAGTGATACCATTTATTGAAATAAAGAAAAGCAGATTCAATAAAAATAGCTTAATACCATAATCCTTTTACAAGAATTATATATACTACAGTCTTTGTAAAACAGAATAAACAAATAAGCATTTAGAAGGCGTTTTTTGAGGGTAGTAATGATATACCATTGCCACCCTCATTTTGACGTTTTGAAACGCAGTATTCATGCGGGTTTCAGAGCCCTAAAATGCTGACTTTTTTATTTGTAATAATTGCTGGATTTTATTCACGAAATGTGTTATAGTATAATGAGAAGTGAGGTGAGGACATGAATTATATCGGTTCTAAATATTCGTTAATGGATTTCTTAACCGAAACAATAACCCAAGTTACGGGAAGCGATGCTAACGGGAAGGTGTTTGCTGATTTGTTTGCGGGTACTGGAGTTGTAGGCAAAACCTTTAAAGAAAGAGGTTACCGTGTAATAGCAAACGATATTCAATACTATAGTTATGTTCTCAACAAGCACCTTATTGGTAATGTCCCCCCGCTTGATGTAAATATTGTAGATGATTTAAACGCATTAACGGGAATAGAAGGTTTTATTTATAAAAATTACTGTGCGGGTTCTGGTAGCGGCAGACAATATTTTACAGATTATAACGGGAAAAAGTGTGATTCTATTCGTATAGAATTGGAAAGGCTTAAAAACTGCGGAGAGATAGACGAGGCACAATATTTTTATCTCCTTGCAAGCCTTATTAACTCAATAGATAAATATGCAAATACAGCTTCAGTTTATGGCGCGTTTTTGAAGAAAGTTAAGAAATCTGCCGCAAAAGAATTTGAATTAGAACTGCTTCCGATAATTGACGGCGATAGAGAAAGCGAAGTACATAATGATGATATTAATAGTGTAATTAAACGCATTGGAGGAGATATTCTCTATCTTGATCCACCGTATAATGCACGACAGTATTGCACTAATTATCATGTTCTTGAAACTATTGCGAGATATGATAATCCGGAGTTAAGAGGAAAAACCGGTTTGCGTGATTATACAATGCAAAAAAGTGCATTTTGTTCTTCAAGAACAGTTGTTGATGCTTTTGATGAGGTTTTAAGAAATGCTGAATTTAACTATATTTTCTTAAGCTATAACAATGAAGGTTTAATGCCATTTGAAGTTATCCGCAAAACAATGGAAAAATACGGAGAATATCAGCAGTTTAGTACAGATTATAGAAGATTTAAAGCTGATGTTGATGAAAACAGAAACTATAAATCCGACAAAACTACCGAATACTTACATTGCTTGATTAAAAAGTAACTTCGCTGTTGTGAAGTTACTTTTTTTCTGCTATAATTAGACTATAAACGACAAAGGTGGTAAGACTATGAAATCATTTATAAAAGGCAGCAAGCCGTACCTTTTTGAAAAACTCGCACAGCCAGATGAAAATGGTGTAAGCCGGTGGGTATCCAAAACGGAATTTGTTGGAGAATATGCAGAATTGATGTTCCAAAACGGCGCATCTTGGTGCAGGAAAGAATCTTCTATCGCAAGGAAGTATATCATTAAGTTTGATAAAAGCGTTACTCCCGGAAACAGCGTTGACAGGATTAAGTTGGATGGTTTTAGAGACGAGGACGACTGGATAGGAGGACAATCTATTCGAAGTGATATTAAAAATCACTATAGGCAAAAGCGTTGTGTGGTGCTTGGCACATCAAACCCCGAAGTTGACCATAAAAACGGTTGGAAAAATGATAGCAACGCAATGAATGTTGGTACTCAAAAAATGGAAGATTTTCAGCCGCTCAGTAAGGCTGCTAATGATGCCAAAAGGCAGTTCTGCAAGGAGTGCAGACGAAGCGGCAAAAGATACGATGCTAAAAAATTGGGATATCCAATGTCGTTTTATGCTGGAAACGAAAGCCACGATGGCACAGAAACGGGTTGTATAGGTTGCTTTTGGTATGATCCGATTGAGTTTAGAAAGCACTTAAAATATAACAAACAGTAAGGACTAATTATGGCGAGATATAATGATTTGGATATGAAGAATTGGAAAGAATATGAGGATATTCTTACTGATTCCTTGTGGTTTTTTGATAAACGGGATAAAAGCGGCGTTCATAACGCCGGTTATCACGGAAATTTCGTTCCTCAAATTCCAAATCAATTGTTCCGTAGATATACTAAAAAAGGCGATTGGATATTAGATCCGTTTTCAGGCGGTGGTACATCTTTAATAGAAGCTCAAAGGTTAGGGAGAAACTCCATTGGTATTGAGTTGCAAGAAGATGTTGCAAAAGCTTCGCAGGAATTATTAATTGAGGAAAAGAACCCGAAAACAAAAGGTAAAATAATCATTGGCGACAGCAGGAATGTTGACTTGTCCGAAAAAATGCAATCACTTGGCATAGATAAAGTTCAGTTTATTATTTATCATCCGCCTTATTGGGACATTATAAAATTTAGCGAAAACGAGAACGACCTATCTAATTGTAGCAGTTTGAACGATTTTTTGGACTCTTTCGGTCAAGTAATTGATAACACAGCGCAACATCTTGAAAAGAATCGGTATTGTGCGGTTGTTATTGGCGACAAATATGCTAATAGTGAGATTGTGCCTCTCGGTTTTTACTGTATGAATCTGTTTATGATGCGCGGGTTTAAATTAAAAGCCATATTAGTCAAAAACTTTGATGAAACAAAAGGCAAAGCAAATCAAAAAGCTATTTGGCGGTATAGAGCATTAGCAAGCGACTTTTACATTTTTAAACACGAATATATATTTGTATTTAAGAAAACGAAATGAATTAAGACTTAAATGCAGGGTTGAGGAGTGAAATAATGGCTGATAAAGAAAAAGAGTTATTCTTTCCGTATTATGTTAATCAAAGCAGGTTATTAGATATATATGCCATCTTAAATGGTGGCTACTCTGAATACGAAGAAGTATCTGTATCGGAAACTGAAGAAAAATCCAAGACAGGAAAAGGAAAAGCCTCGGCGTCGACAGGATTTAAAATATTTAAAATATCTGCCGATGCTGAAGTGGGCGCAAACAAAACAAATAGCACAAACGAGGGCACTACTGTAAAGAAAGTTCAAACCGTTACTTCAATTTTAAGTCTGGTAGTGGAATCATTAAAGAAAAAGTATATTAAAGACTTACTGGAATCAAAAGCAGGTAGTTTTGTATTGCTTCCTGTCAATGTTAAGATTAATTCTGTTAAGGCAATGTTTGATGAACTTTCTGAGATAATATCTCTTGTTGATAGTTTAGGAAAAGTTGGTGTCAACACAAGCTTTTCTAAATCTGATGCAAAACAGTATTTAAACCTTTCAAAATCAATAAAAACTCTATTTAATGGGGAAGAAATACTTTTTGAAAAAGATGATTTTGCGGTATTTGGCAATATCTCATCCGAAAACTTATATCAAGCAACATATGATGACATAATTGGCGCTGATTTAATGTGTTTAGCACAGGTTAAACGGGTCTTTCCCAACGGAACTGAATTAATGAGGAATACCGTGTTTACTAAATTTAAGGATCAAAAATTAAAAACTCAATTAACTGAAGGAATTAAAGGTATTGGTGATGAAGATACATTTGACTTCGATTCAACAGCAGTTTTAACTATCACTGATAAGCCAGTTTATCAAATCGAAATAATAGCTTTATATCAAACTGAACAGTAAAGAATTATTTATATCGGAAGGGAAAGCGTTGAACAAGATAACAGATGTCACTCGACAGGATATTGTAGATATTATCAAGAATGGATTCTATGAGGAATTTGATGAGCCGTACCAGAATTGGGAAACTGGTCAAATGGAAATGGGTCAAACAGTATATATACCATATTATGGTAGATTAGAAATAGTTGAATTCCTTGATAGAATATATAATTTAGATGAATTGGAATCTAACGATTCAAGATATTCAACCGCAAGATATGATATTTATAATCATTTGGGTTGGGGAGACATAGATTCTAGTTTTGTGTTTTCTGACCCAAGATTTCAACTAACAAGATTGTTTGGAGATGAGCCACTCTTAAGGTTTATGTGTGAAATGCTCAATCCGGTTGTAAGAGTAGAAAACGGAAATTGGAGAAAGTATTTAGATGTGTTTAATAATCTTCTCAAACCCGATGGTTATGAGCTTTATTCGCACAGGAAAATCTCCGGGCGTGAAGTGTTTGATTATAGGGAAATAGATCACGTTGAAATCAAAAGAGACGACATACATTACAATGCCAATCTAAAACTAATCGGGGAAGGCTCCTACGCGAATGTATATAAATTCAAAGATGAGTTTTATAATAAGTTTTTTGCACTAAAAAGGGCAAGAGATGATTTAAACGAAAAAGAACTATCGAGATTCAAGTTGGAATTTGAAGAAATGCAAAAAATTGATTCTCAATATGTATTAGAAGTGTATTCTTATGATGACGAAAAAAACGAATATATTATGGAGTTCATGGATAAAACTCTTGAAAAATATATAAATGAGAACAACGCTAAACTGACGTTACCCCAAAGAAGATTTATTTGTGTTAAAATATTAAACGCATTTGAAGCACTACATAAAAAAGGTATTTTTCATAGGGATATTAGCCCCAAAAATGTATTAATTAAAGAATATGCTGATGGGTCCGTTTTCAAAATTTCGGATTTTGGATTAGTTAAAATTCCAGATAGCGATTTAACATCTACAAATACGGAAATCAAAGGATATCTTAATGATCCTTCTTTAAGGATTACTGGTTTTAAAAACTATTCAATAGAACACGAAATATATGCATTAACACTTTTAATTGTTTTTGTTCTGACAGGAAAAACCAATTATAGTTCCATAAAAAATACAGCTATCATCGAACTTATTAATAACGGAACAAATCCACAAACTGACAAACGATACAAGGATGTTTTAGAGCTTAAAAAGGCAGTATTAAGCTGCGTTGATTCAATGGATAGATAAATTTTTGCAGTTGCTATTACAGTTGATAAATGATATAATATTATTGTTCAACAGAGAACACAAACTAACTTTCAAATCCGTGACGCTGTTTTGACGCTAAAAAGTTTGAAAAAGAGATAAAGCGTGTAAAATAGGTGCAAAAAACTACAGTAAAAACTTTATACTTAAAGAATGTACTGTAAGAATTAAGCGGATTTCTATGAGTGGGAGTGAGATACGAAAGCCGAAAAACTCAGTAAAATCAAGGCTTTCCGGCTTCACAAAGGTTCCTTTGATAACAATTTGATAACAGTTGCATGATTTCCCTTTATTCTCCGTACCAGGGGGTTTAGGAGTAAAAGAGTCATTCTTGACGGTTTGCGACTGGAACGATCCATATTATGAAAGCC